>DATJOL010000001.1:0-4393 GCA_035507075.1 Candidatus Aquilonibacter sp.
CGCGCTTGGGCTCGGAGTCTTACTGCCGATCCTATTGGGGTGACGCCCGTGGTCACGCAGGTTTTGGAGCGTTGAAGACATTTCTTGTCGGCAAACGAGAAGCGCCTCTCAGTCGGGCATAGATCATGGCGCACTCGGAAACCACCCACATGCCGTACTCGGAAAACTGGACCTCGCCCAAGAACAAGTTTCCGATTTCGCGACTTCACAGGAGTTTGCACGCCCCAACTTCTCACAAGCGGACTTCTGGACCGGAATAACTTCCGGGTAGCCCGTCACTCGGGAACAATCGCCAGAAGTGCCCATAAGTACCGCATGCTTATAAGGTGGTCATACGAGGCAGTTGTGACTTGCGTGCGTGAAAGACTATTCGTACCTCAAAGCGATCATGGGATCGACACGCATGGCGCGCACCGCGGGAATGTAGCAGGCGACAAGCGTGACCACCGACAGAACGACGGCCACGGTGACGAACGTAAGCGGGTCCGCGGGTTCGACGCCGAAAAGCAAACTCGCCATCCATCGCGCCGCGAGGAGCGAAGCAATGGTCCCAATGGAGAGTCCCGTCAGAGCGAGGTACGCGCCCTCCTCGAGGACGAGACGGAGCACGTCCTTGCGCTGCGCCCCGAGAGCCATTCGGACTCCAATTTCGCGTGTTCTGCGACTAACGGAATAGGTGATGACGCCGTACAGGCCGACCGCGCTCAGCAGCAGAGCGAGTCCAGCGAAGCCTGCCGCCAGCCACGCCGACGCGCGATGCATATAGGCCGCCCATGAATGCTGAATAATTTCGGTCATCGTGCTCGCATCGGTGACGATGATGGTTGAGTCTATCTTGCGCAGAGTGGAGATGAGCAGCGGCAGTTCAGATGCGGCATCTTGCGACGTGCGAACTGCGATGGCGAAACCAGCTTCAGGCGATTGCGCAAAAGGAGTGTAGACGTCGGCGCGGCCCGATTCATCGAGCGAGTTCTGCTTGATGTCTGCAATTACGCCGACAATTTGTATCGGCGGCTGCGATGCCTCTAAGGCGATGTCGTGCGCGTGATAGAAAATTTGCTTGCCGATGGGATTCTCATTTGCGAAATAGCGGCGCGCCAAAGTTTGATTGATGATGGCGACGAGAGGCGCGTTGAGGCCGTCGTTTTCATTGAAGTAGCGGCCCTGTAGCAAGCGCGCTTTTAAAGCGGCTAAGTATCCGACGCCGATTTGAACGTGGCCGACTTCGTTGTTGAACCCGAGAGCGGGTCTGTCGACGAATCCGATCTGCGTGCCGCCGTCGCCGCCGAGAGGCAAGTCGTTCGTGATGCCGACGGCGCGAACGCCGGGCAAATTCTGGAGGCGGTTCACGACTTCGCGCTGCAACGCGAGATCTTGATCGTTCTGCAAATACTTCGGCGCCCGCGCAGCCATCCAAAGTGTGGCTAAATGGCTCGGCGTGAATCCGACGTCGACGTCGAGCAGTTTGTACAGGCTTTTGCCGAGCAGGCCCGCGCCCGCGAGCAGAACCATTGTTGTGGCGAGCTCGAGTACCACCAGTTTCGCGCCGAGCGAGCGCCAGGAAGTACCTGTGCTCGCGGTCGCGCCACACGCCAAACCGGCGCGCAGTCCAGCGAACGGAAGCTGCAGCGCGGGAGTGGCGCCGAAAAGAATCAGCGCGACGAGCGCGAGCGCAACCACGAACGCGGCGACGTGCCAATGCCATTCAGCGCCAAGGTAGGGCATGGTGTTTAGCGTGTCCGCGGGAATTAGTTTGAGGAGAACACGGCGCGCGAGTATTGCGGCGGCGAGTCCGAGCGCGCTGCCGAGCGCCACGACGACAAATCCTTCGATGGCAAATTGCTGCGTGAGGCGGGCGCGTCCCGCGCCGAGCATGCGGCGGACGGAGAATTCATGGCGGCGATTTTGCGAGCGAACGAGCAGAAGAGCGGCCACGTTGACGTAGGCGATCAAGAGAAGCAGCATTGCCGCGCCGAGCAGCGCGAGGAGAATCGGCTCGATATCGCCGAAAATATATTGGCTGAGAGGAAGGATGGTCGCGCTTCGGTACTTGTCGGGATCAGGATGCAGGCCCGATTCGTGCGCGGCGATTGCTTGCACGTCGGACAGTGCCTGCGACAGAGTGACGCCCTCTTTCAAACGAGCGATCGCGCCGAGCTCTTCGCAGCCGCGGCTCGCGTAGCAAGAAGAATCGGCATAAGGTCGAAGCGTCGTCCACCAATCGGTGGCCATGGCGGGGGCGAATTCGAAGTTGCGCGGAAGTACGCCGATGACGGTGTAGGGTTCGCGCTTTACCCCCAGGTCCACCGTTTTCCCCAGAACGTCAGGCCTGCCGCCAAACCAGTTCCTCCACGCCGCGTAACTGAGAATGACCATCGCAGGGACTGACTGCAAATCTCCGCTGGGCGGCGCGTAGTCGAAATCCTTCCCAAGAATGGGCGTGACGCCAAGAGTACGAAAGAAATTCGGTGTCACCGCGGTTGCGGGGATCAGATGCACGCCGGCTGCGTCGGTGAGGGTGAAGTTTCTGGGGCCATCGTAAGCGGCGCTCGCAGCAAAGGAGCGATTGGTGCGCGCAACGTCGAGGTAATTGAGGTAAGAGTAGCCGTCCAGTTTGCCGCTGCCTCGGAGATGGGTCTCACCGACTGCCACGAGGCGCAAGGAATTTGAATAGGGCAATGGACGGAGCAGCGCGCAGTCCACGAAACCAAAAATGGCGACGGCCGAAGCGATGCCGAGCGCGAGTGTGGAAACGGCGACGAGCGTGAAGGCGGAGGATTTGCGAAGCATACGGAGGCCATAACGCAAGTCCTGAATCAGCCTCCCCATGCTGCCTCCGTTCTCTGCGCCACGAGCACGCTGGAGTGATCGTATCGCAAGAAACAGGCTTCATTCCAGCTCTTCCGACGGTTCCGGATGGGTGGTCGGCAAGCCGGAAGTAATGGCGCGATCGCGTTTCCTGGAATTACTTCCGCATAGCTCGTGATCCGTTCAGAATCGATGCCAAGCGCGGAAATCACTTCCTACAAAGCGGATTTCCCGGTAGTAATGTCCTCGATGAGTGGATTAGCGATTTGCCACTCATCGCGGAGATCGTAGCAAGCCAAGTGGCAAAGATCACTTGCCCAACGAGCCGGCAATACATCGAGAACAGGTTCCAACGGCAATCCTCATCCCCCGGCCCCTGATGCCAGGGCCTCCGCCGTGACGGCTCGCGCTCCTGCGCAGGTTGCGTAGCACTCTAATCGTCGGATTAATCAGTAATTGCTCAAGAAAGCCTATTTGTTAAATTATGCACCCAGCTGCGATACGCGGCGCATGGGGAAGCAAAAATTGGCGCAGGTGTCAGTGTTCAGAGATCAAGAAACAGAAATCGGGAACTCCAAAATCCACACTTGACATCCACTAGTAATTCACTACCATATGGTTGTGGATAAGTTGGATACAACATTTGCGGCTCTGTCTGATCCAACCCGCCGGGCGATGATCGAACGACTCTCCCATGGGCCTGCCTCAGTGCATGGATTGACGGAACCGTTTGCGCTCTCGCAGCAGATGATTTCAAAACATATTGCCTACCTGGTGCGGGCGCGGATCGTGATCAAGACGAAGCGTGGAAGAGAGAGCGTTTGCACGCTTAGGCCAGAGGCGATAAAGACAGTCAGCGACTGGGCGATTAGCTATCGCCGATTCTGGGAAGAGAGTTTCGACAAGTTGAATGCGGTTCTGAATCAAATGAAAAAAGAGGAGGTCAGTGATGACAAAAAGCACGGTTAACGAGAAAGAGCGGATGGTTATCACTAGAGTTTTTGATGCCCCGCGCGCATTGGTTTGGGAAGCGTGGACAAACCCGAAATATGTGATGCAGTGGTGGGGGCCGAACGGTTTTACCGCGCCCGCTTGCGAGATGGATTTTCGCGTAGGAGGAAAATTTCGCTGCTGCATGAGAACGCCGGATGGCCAGGAGTTCTGGAATGGCGGGGAATACCACGAGATTGTTCTGCACGAGAAGATCGTTTACTCCATGTACTTTTCCGACTCGAAGGGAAACAAGGTTGAGCCTGAGCACTATGGAATAGAACATGAGGCCATAGACGACGCGCACGACGTGGTTATTTTTGAAGATTTTGGAAACGGCCAGACGAAAGTCACCTTGATTGGAAATGAGCCCATGGAGAGCGCGAAAGACAGCGGACAACTCGAGGGCTGGAATCAGCAACTCGATAAGCTTGCCGCAGTTGTAGCGGGGCTAGCGCAGGCGAAATAAGAAGTTGAAGTTTTGATGATCGTCATGCGCGAGATACAGGCAAGGCTGGCGGCGGAGGCTTAGTTAGAACGGGCCTCTCGTCGCCTGGCCGAATAGTTGCATTTCCGGCTAAGTGACCCTTGGCTC
>DATJOL010000002.1:0-9173 GCA_035507075.1 Candidatus Aquilonibacter sp.
TCTGCGAAAACTGTCGATAATCTATGCTAACGTAGATGCCGATCCGTGCTTCAGGGGCGGTTAGCTCAGCGGTTAGAGCATCCGGTTTACACCCGGAAGGTCTAGTGTTCAAATCACTAACCGCCCACCAGACTTTACCGCACACGCAACAGATAGCCCCGGCAACCAGCCAGGCCTTCCACACTTCCAAAGAATCTAGCCGGCGCAAAGCAGCGCTGGAAATCTACTACTCGCGCCGATGTTCGGCGCTCGGAAGGATGGCGGCCATGAAAGCAAACTGGATTCTTTGTCTCGCGGCAGGGTTGATCGGCGGACTGGCGTCGCACTTTGCGCTCGTCGCACCGGTTGAGGCGCAAGTTCTTCGAATAGCGCCGCGAGAAATTCGCGCCCAGGAATTCGTGCTCGTCGACAACAAGGACCAGTCCCTGGCCACATTCATCGCCCGCCAAGTCCGCGGCAATGAAATTATCCAAATTATCAGCAATAACGGCCGCATCCTTTGGAGCGTCGGCGGCCCGCTTGCACACCCAGTCGCGCTGAAGTAATTTGCATCAGGACGAAGGGATCAGGGCGTGGCTGATTGCGTGGCCGGCGCGTCGTCCGCAGGTGCGACGGCGCCAGCAGGCGGAGTAGATGGCGGAGCAAGGGGCTGCTCGAGGGCCAGATATGCCCGGCCAAACGCCGACTGCTGCGTGCCGGGAGCAATCGCGACAGCCTGCACGGTGTATGTGCCGGTCGCCAGCTTCGCGAGCGGCAAGCTGATGCGGAATGTCGCGGTGCGCGTCGCTTTGTCGAACGCAGTTGGCTCGACCAGCGGCGTCTGGTTCACCTGAATTCCGTTGTGAAAGAAAATCAATGCACCGCGAATCGAGTCAGCCGAAAGCGAACTCACGTCCTGGCCTTTATCCGGATAATATGCCTGGAAGAAAACATAAAGCGTCTGCTGCGTATTGAAGAATCGCGTCACGCTGGGCACAATTTCTTCGCCGTTTGTCTCCAGCGGAGAAACCGCATCCTTTTTCGCCTTATCCCCGATGCTTTTCGTCGTTACCGAAGCTTGCTTTTGCACCGGCACGATCTGGCTGGAAAGCAGCACGGAGCTAAGCGTCATCCTGTCCGGCGGTTCGGCGGGAATGGAAATATTCTGCTCAAAAGTGCCCAGCTTCCCCGTCTCATTCTCGCGCGCGATAAACTTCAGCCGGTAGGTTCTGCCCGGCGAAAGCAGGACGCCTCCCTGGTATTCAATGTTGCTGCTCTTCACCTGCTCGAAATTGGACGCATCAAGCTTCACGTTGATTGTGTCGCGCCGGTCGACCACGGGAATCCCGGTAGGATTTCCCTGAAACAGCACGCGCACCTCATACGCGAAATCGAAACCCACCTGATGCTCATCGTGTTTCTCGGCAAATTCCAGCGCACTCGATGAAATCTTCGCCGAGATCGGCACGTAAACTTCCTCTGGGCTCACTCGAAATGCCGCCGTCTCAACTGCGATCGGCAGCTCGACGATCGGATCGTCCGATTCGAGAGCCTCCTCGAGCTGGTCTTCTTTGTCCTGCTTCATCAGATGTTGGAAGTCGCGCGGCGCATAGTAACCGTCGCGCGATTTTACGTGCGCGCCCGGGACGCCGCTCACCTTCACGCGAATCTGATGCCACGAACCGTCGTGCTTCGTATTCGGAGGCAAAACATAGCTCGCCAGGTAATACCCCATGTTGTCCGCTTGAATCTCGGGCAAAGCTGCGGCCAAATCGCCCAAATCGTAAAATGCTTTGCCGCCCGTATCGGTGGCGAGCGTCGAAAGCGTGTCACGCGAATCGTTGCGCGCGTCTGTTTGCGCGTAAACCGCCGCGCCGGAAAAGAGCGAACTTCCTGTCGCGGCGCTCGACGTAACATCGCCACCCGGAGGGGTGGCAAAAAGTCCGCGCGCATCGATCTCATAGATCGAAGTGTCTGCGCGATTCGCGGCGTCCGTCGCAGCGCGCAATTCGGTCCTGTTTTCTTCGCCCGTCTGCGTGATTCCGCCCGTGAAATGAATCACCGATTTGCGCCCGGGAATGCCGGAAAGCACATTGGCAAGCCCCTCGATGGCTTCCAGTTTCGCGTCGGTGTTGAATGTGTTGAACTCAGTGTCGTCGGCGGTGAATGCAGCCTGCGTATCGGTCGCGACCGAGTCGGTATCGTTTGCAGCCAGCTCGGAATTCACGTTCGGGTTCAGCCGGTCGATCGCCTTCAGAAGCGTCTGGTGGTTGTTCGTAAAATCCGACCAGATCGAAAGCTCCGTTCCGTACGCGACCACGGAAACCAGGTCTGCCTTCTGCATCTGCGTGTTGATGAACTTCGTCGCCGCGTCGCGGGCGCGAAGTATGTCGTCCGGCTCCATCGAGCTCAAATCGAAATAGAGCACCAGCAGCCGCCGGTCGCGCGTTTCCGTCGCAACCGTATCCGGGTTCGTGCCGCGCGGCGTATCGACCGCCACCACGACCGGTTGCGAATCCTCGCTATTCGCGGCGGTCTGTATGGCCTCGATATCTTCAAACGAAAAATTGGAAATCTTCTGCGGCTTGCCGTCGTCGGTAATCGTGAACTGATCGGCCTTCAGCCCCTTGATCGTCTTTCCGCTTTTGTCAGCCACCTGAATATCGATGCGCACCACTTCGGAAGTGGATTGCAGTACAGTTCCCGAGGTAGCCTGCGGCGGAGGCGGCGGAATCTGCACCTGCGTTTCGCCCTGGTTGTTTCCGTTCGGCTCGGTCGTTTGCGCAGCCGCGGCTGCGCTCGACTGTGCGGACACAGAGGTTTGTGCAACGAGCGCGGGTGCCGCGCATAACCCGGTGATCATCGCCCACACAAGCCCGGACCGTGCGCCCTCGCGCACCAAGCCTAGCATTCTCAGCCCCTTTGCCTCGCTCATTCGTTTCTCCGCTCTATTCATTCGACGCTCTGCGATTTGATTACGCCCGCCTTGTGTCCGTTAGAAATTAAACCTAAGCGTCAGATTCATCGTGCGCATGCCACCCGCATTGGTGACCTGGCCGAACTGCGATGTTTCGACCGTGGTTCCGATACCCCCGAAGTTCACGTGATTGCTGACGTTAGTGACGTTCCATTCGATCTCGCCACGCCGCTGATTGTCTGTATTGCCGATGCGGAAGGCTTTGTTCATGGATGCGCTCCAACTGAAGGAGCACGGTCCCTCGATGGCGTCCTTGCGGGCATTGCCGAAGGTGCCGGGATTGGGCAGGCCAAACACCGCAGTATTAAAGAACTCCTCTGCCCCGCCGCCGCAAATCCCGAAGCTCGCGTTTCCAAGCTGTTCCGCGAAAGGAGTCTT
Organism: Candidatus Aquilonibacter sp.; assembly: GCA_035507075.1. GTDB lineage: Bacteria > Acidobacteriota > Terriglobia > Acidiferrales > UBA7541 > Palsa-295. The sequence continues at coordinate 3,335 of DATJOL010000002.1, forward strand.
GAGGCCCGTGCCGGACTCATCGGTGGGGGAAATGATAGCGAGCGGGGTGCCAGTATGCCACGTGACCGTGTTGAGCAGCCGCCAATCGCCAAAAAGTTTATTCGTCCAACCATGGTTCGCGAATCGGTAGCGCTGGCCGAAAGGAAGCTCGTATGTGATCGTTCCGCGAACGCTGTGGCGCTGATCGAACGAAGAGAGGCCGCGCAGGCTGCGGGTATTGCCGTCGATCTGCTCAATCAAGCCGCTGCCCGCGCCGCCGACGTCGCTGGCGTCATCGATCGCTTTGGAGTAGGTCCACTGGCCTTGCAGGGAAATTCCGTGCGTGTAGCGGTGCAGGATGCGCATCTGGAAGCCGTTGTATAGAGAGGTCGCGCCTGATTGCTCATAGGTGAACTGGGTGGCATTGGGCACAACGAGGCTGGTCGCGGACTGAGCCGGATTCGTTCCCAAAGGCGCTCGATTGGGGTTGCGAAGAATATCGAGATTCGATCCGGCCGTGCCGGTATACGTCAAATCGAGAATCCAGTTAGGCGAGATGTTAGTTTCGGTGGTGAAGTTCCATGTCTGCGCACGGTAAGGTTTGTAATTGGGATCGACGGCGAAGGTGTTTGGAATGAGCCCTGAATTCGACGCGGAAAGCAATCCGCTTTCCGTCGTGAAGTAATCAGCCGACGAGTTGTTGACCGACAGCGAGTTGGCGAACGGCGCCTGGAACGTGAAATTGCGTACGAGCGTGGTGAACACGTTCACGTTGTAAAACACCGAGTAGCCGCCGCGGATGACGGTCCGGTGCTTTTTCAATGGCGTCACCCATGCGAAGCCGGTGCGAGGGCCGAAGTTCGCATACGCGCCGTTGACGAGGGAGCGCGGCTCCCCGGGCGTGCCTGGTGTAACGACACTGACGCTGTTCAAGACCCCATTGGCGCCAAACGACGGGATGAGATTCGAAAGATGGTTATACTTCTCAACCGTCGGTTTGGTCGCATCCCAGCGGAGGCCGTATTGGACGGTAAAAGTCTTGCCGACACGCCAATCGTCCTGGCCGAAAAGGGCGAAGCCCCAACTGCGCAAGTAAATATTCTCCGGATTGCTGTATTGGGCCGCCACCGAGTAGGGCAAGCCGAGTTCGAAATCCGCAAAGTCGTAAGCAGCCGCCAAGTCGTTATCCGCAGCCAAATTCGCCCCGCTGTTGGTGCTGCACGGAGTCACCTCCGATCCAAAGGCCGAGCCGCAGGTGAACGTGCCCCTGAACGCGAACGTGCCGCGCGGATTCGGGCTGTTTACGTTGTTTAAATCGATGTCACGCACTTGCCCGCCGAGCACGAAGGTGTGCTTCGACTTGTAAAAGCTGACAGCATCCGTGAGAAGCAGCGTTTGGTTGCGTGTGAGCGAAGGAACCGGTTCACTAAGCGAGCCGCCGCTCGCAAAAGAGATTCCAGGGAGGCCGAAGTTGACGGGGAGCGGCGAGGCACCTTCGATGCCGAATTCACTTTCGAGGTCGGTCCCGTATTGCGTCGGGCTCGAAAGCTGCGATCGCTGACGGCTCCAGCTAGCGCTGGTCCGCTCGACGGTTCGCGCGGACCAGTTGTGATTGAGCGTGAGCGAGATGCTCTGGCCAAGCGATGATGTCTGGCCGACCGTATCCGGGAAATTGCCGACGGATTTCGAGCTTCCGATGTTGGCCGCGTATACGCCAGTAATGTTGAACTTCGAATTGATCGTGTGCATCAGACGTGCGTTCACGATATTGGTGTTCGCTGGCGTCGCCAACTGAAACAGATAGTTGTAGCCCTCACTATTGCCACTCGGAGAGATGTTGGGGAGTGGGATGTAAGGACTGCCGCTCGTTGGTACGGCGAAAATATTCGAGGCGACCTGGTCTTCAACGAATGTGTCCGTAGACGCGAGGTTGCACGGCAACGTCGGTCCGGTCGGATTGTAGGGGTTGTAGAAGCTCGCGACGCCGGCGCCGCAAAAATTTCCCGCGCGTTCGTCGAGCGTGGGAACGATTGAGTAATTGTTGGCCGCACTATAGGCGGTGCGGTGCTCGAAGTTGAGGAATAGGTTGGTGCGTCCGGTTCCATCATAAAGATGAGGAATTTTTAGTGGGCCCTGGACGTCACCGCCGAAATTCTCGTTATAGGTCCACGGCTTAGTCTTCACGCCAGGCGCTGATTCCTCCACCTTTCCAAATGAAAATGGAGCGGCATCGAGAGCCGAGTTGCTGTACGTGTCGTAGAACGCGAATCTGTAGCGATTCGCCTGCTGCCGGAACAATCTTCCCGCACCACCACCGAATGCACCACGGCCTCCGCGCCCACCGCGGCCACCTCCAAATCCTCCGCCGCCAGCTCCGCCTCTTCCTCCCCCAAAACCGCCACCTCCACGTCCGCCCCCGAATCCGCCCCCACCGGGGCCACCACCCGGCCCGCTGCCCGGTCCTCCTCCAAAACCCGCGCCCGCCGGTCCTCCTCCCACGCCCGTAAACGCAGCGTTGTCGCTGGGGGGGCCGAAGGCGATGTCACCGCCGGGGCCAGCGGGATCAAATCCTCCAGGACCGCCAGGACCAAATCCTCCAAATCCGTCAAGACTTGCGCCCTGGCCCATGGTGCCCTGCAAGACCATGGAGTCGGCGGTGTTGCCTGCGCCACCTGTGTTTGCGAGGGAGGCGTCTGCGCCGAATTGGTCACCGCTACCGACCTGCTGCGCTTGATCGTCAGGATTCGTGACGCCCGTGAGGTCTGTTTGCGCGAAGGTATCGCCCGTCGAGTTCTGACCGTTCTGTCCGGACTGGTTCCCTGCGTTCGCCGCGCCTTGTCCGCCACGGCTGGCGCCGCGGCCGTACTGCCCATTGCCGCCGCGAGCACCGCCGCCGTAGCCACCAAACGCGCGGCCATTTCCTCCGCCAAATCCGCCGCGGCCGCGTCCTGTTTCGCCGTTTGCGGCGCCGTTATTCGCGGTTTGTGAACCGTTTTTCGCCGGTGCGTTCAACTGCGCGAGCGTCGCCACGTCCAGCGTGATGAGGGCCGGTTTCTGGTTATAGCTGGAAAGCGTGAAGTCGCTGGCAGCCTCGACGAATCCGATCTGGGTCGCTTCGATGTGGTAATGTCCCGGCGGCAACGCGGGCAAGCTGAATTTCCCCTGCGCATCCGTCCAGGTGGCCCAGGATTTTCCCATGTCGGTATTGGTGATGCGGACGGATGCACCTGGAATCCCGACTCCGGCTATGGTGCGCACGTATCCGCTGAAGGAGACGTTCTGGTCTGACGCGGTCACATCGGCGCCAGCCGGCGCGGCGGGCGGGCTTGTCTGTGCGCTGGAAGATCCGGCAGGCTGCTGCGCAAAACAAGTAACGAGAATGGTGAAGCTGGCGAGCAGAAGCCACATCGCCCGGTTCCGAATCAGCTTGCGCAAAATGGTCCCTCCGCTCGCGCAAAAAAACCTCTTCACGCAAGAATCATTCGAGCCGCGTGCATGGCCTTCGCTGGAGCTGGATTGCGGGGAAGCCCCGATTTTCCGCTTCGCCGCTCCTCTTATTCCCGTTGGACGCACGGCGAGTTCCCGCGGTTCCAGCGCTTGGTTCCACGCCTGTTCGTTTCATGCGTCATCCTGTATGATTCGTTATCTCTGCGGGACTGAAGGGGAGTGAAAGGGGCGAGGAATGGCAACTTCTTCCGGCCGGATGCGGCTGGCTGTGCTGGGCGCGGGCAAAATGGGAGGCATTCTGATCGAAGCCTTCGTGAAGCAGAAGCTGGCGCCTGCGAAAAGTATTTTTGCCACGGTTCACTACAGCGATCTGGCGCAAAAAAACACGGCAAAATCGAGCGTTTCCGTCGGCACGGACAACCGCGCTGCCGTGCGGAAGGCCGACGTAATTCTCCTCTGCGTCAAGCCGCAGACCGTGGGCAGCGTGGTGGACGAGATCGCGCCGGATCTCGACGAAAAGAAGCTGCTCATTTCGGTCGCGGCTTCCGTCCCCACGGAATTCATCGAATCGCATTTGAAGAAAAAAGTTCCAGTGATTCGCGCGATGCCCAATACACCCGCGATGGTGGGCGAAGGAGTGACCGCGCTCACGAAAGGAAAATTCGCTTCGGAAAAAGATGTGGAAACGGCGCGCAAACTTTTCGGCGCCGTAGGAAAAACGGTTGTGGTCGATGAAAAAAATATGGACGCGATCACGGGACTTTCCGCGAGCGGGCCCGCGTTCATTTACATCATTCTCGAATCGCTTGCGGAAGGCGGCGTGAAAGCCGGCCTCTCGCGCGATCTCGCGACGATGCTCGCGGCACAAACCGCGCTGGGCGCGGCCAAAGTAGCGCTGGAAACGGGCAGTCATCCGGCGCTGTTGAAAGACATGGTTACGACGCCTGCCGGCTGCACGATCGACGGGATCCTCGAACTCGAGGAAGGCGGCCTGCGCGTGACGTTGATCAAAGCCGTCGTAAGGGCCGCGCAGCGCGCCAAAGAACTGCTCCTGAAATCCGACGGCGTCTAGCCCGCGACGAAGGCAACGCCCCGACATCTCTTCGCCGGAGTTTCGCGGCCCTATGTAGAGATGCGTGCTTGAGATCCTTAAGGACTTAAGTTCTTCGTATACCAAGCAGATACAAAATTGGCACGTTAAATGGGCCTTAAATCGCGTATTTTGCCGTTATTTGCACGCTAAAACGGCCTATTTGCGCGGTTCCGGGCCTGGAGGCGGACTGGCTTGACCGCCGGGGGCAAAAATTCCCATTTCGGGAATGCGGGGCCTTGATCGGTTTGGGAGGGAGACATGGCGCGGGGACAATTCGAGGTCAGGAAGGAGCGGTCGATGGAGGCGTATCTGGACCTGATCGATGCGGCGACGACCGTGGACTCGTTGATCAGCCGACCGTTGATACACAACAAGGTGACTCTCGGGCAGTTCCGGGTGCTTTCGACCTTGCTGAAAGCGGGGCCACAGACGCAACAGGGGCTATTCGAGAGACATTTTCGGACCGAGGCGAATGCAAGCTCGACGCTGGCGATTCTAGAACGGCGGGGATTGATCGTGCGGCGGGGACACGAGGCGGACAAGCGGCAACGGATGGTTCACCTTTCGCCGCAGGGGCACGCGTTCATCGCGAAACTCATGCCGAAACAAACCAGGGTGGTGCGGGCGCAGATGGCGGCGTTGAACGGACGCGAGCAGAACACGTTGAGGAAGCTTTGCCGGAAATTGATCGAGGGGAATCCGACGAGATTTATTGCGGAGTTGACGCTGGCGGAGCGGGAAGAAGAGACGCCAAAGGATTGGTGATGGTTAGCTAGTGGCGGAGCGCGCGGTTTCCTCCTCTATTCGTGGCGCAAAGCGACCATAGGATCGACGCGCATGGCACGGCGAGCTGGAAAATAAAGCGCGGCAAGCGCAGCAAGAAGCATCAAAAGCGCGGCGGCTGAGTACGTCAAGAGATCGGACGGTGAGACTCCGAACAGCATGTGGGCCATTACTCGGGTGACGGCGAACGCCCCAGCGACGCCCAGCGCGAGGCCCGCAACAAGGATTCGCATCCCTTGGAGCAAGATCAGCGCGAAGAGGTCGCGGCGATCCGCCCCGAGAGCCACGCGGATCCCAATCTCATTTGTGCGGCGCGCCGTCTGGAATGAAAGCACTCCATATATTCCAACACAGGTGAGCACAAGGGCTAGTACTGCGAATATTCCGCAAAGCACACCGATCAGACGATCTTCGTGGAGAGATTCGTTCACCATCTGCCGCATGGTCTCGATGGACTCGATCTTCACGGAACGATCCACTGAGCGGATCAGATCGGTTACCGCGTGTACCAGTGCGGCGGGGTTCCCGCCCGCGCGC
>DATJOL010000003.1:0-22325 GCA_035507075.1 Candidatus Aquilonibacter sp.
AGGCCCATTTAGCGTGCAAAACGCGACTTTAAGGCCACTTTTAAGCGCACAATTTCACGCCACTCCACAGCGCACCGCGTCCCAAACCATTCCCAAATCGGGAAAGGCGGTTCTGGTACCGATATGGTTGTTGACAAATGAGTACACGCTGTGATAAACTTCTTCCCGAGGGTTTCACAATGATCGAGCCGTCTTGCATAGCAGCTTGGAGGGTATGTCACGGGGCGCAACGACGCTGCGGGGGGCCTAATTTCTAATCGATAGTAATTACGATTAGAAATCGCCGCAACTCCCGTATTTCGAGCAACTTGAAAATTTCTAATCGATAGAAAAACAGCCCCTCTGAAAGGAGCAAAAGCGCACAAAAGGCGAAAGCGATGATGCGCGCGAGGCGCCAGCCATCGACGGCAGCCGGTCTTCCGCAGAGGGGGGCATGTCGCGCCGTAAGCCGGACTCTGGCGAAGGCGCAAAACAAAATGCATAAAATCCCGAAAATTCTAATCGCAAATGAATAAAATTAGAAATCGACCTAAGTCGCTGAAAACAAAGACCGAAGAAATTTCTAATCGCGGTCAGGAAGGGGGGTAAACGAGCGTTGCGATTAGAAATGCATAAAATTCGCAGCCCGCCTAGCGTGCGCGCCTTAGCCGCCGGTTTGCGCTGTGGCATCAGCCAAATCGGGTGCAGTCTGCTCCTGCGCCTGCCAGAAGCGAGTCGCCACTTCGGGGAACTCGAAACCGATAATGTTCTTGCCCTCGTCGGTGCTCACCGAGCGGGCAACGCGGCAAGCCATCTCCTCGTTCGAATCCGCGTTGATCAGGATAAGTTTCTGTGCAGGAATCACTTTGGCCGAAAGGACGATCAGTCCACCCGTGGCGCTAACGTTAAGCGTTTCAGTAATTTCCGAGAACGGCTCGTGGCTGCTCCAGCCGTAAACGAACACCGTCCGTTTCAGCGGCAGCCGCAGCGCCCGCCGTCTCTCGATGTGCAGCGCCAGATTGCTCCGCGGCTTGCGCCGCGCCGACCTCAGCCGCATCAGCGCAAAAGCCGCCGCCCCGAAGACGAGCCCGTCCCCAACCACAGAAAGCAAAATGCCGCCTGCGCCCGTCAGTCCGAGCTTGTTCGTGATGTAGGGCCCCGGCCGCAAAAGCACATCCGCGATCTCGGGCATAATCTGCTGCGCCCGCAGGATCGCAAGAACCAGGGTGAGCGAACTGCCGATCACCAGCGACAGCAAGGTCTCCCCGGCGACGCCCAAACTGTCAGCCTTGGACGCTGTCATTAGATTATTCTAATCCCGTTGCGCCGTGCAGATGTGATCCAAAACACGCCTCATGGCCGCGCGCCTAACCGCCGCCAAAATCAAAACGGGGAGCCTGGCAGCTCCCCGTTTCGTTTTCCGGTTTACCGCCACGCCGACGTCGAAGCGTCTTGCGCGGCACGCACCGCAAAAGCGGTGTGCTTAGCTCGTTTATGCTGCTATGTCCGGTGGAGTCATCCTCCCTCCGTGACTTAGCTCCTACAGAGCGACTTTTACGCCCGCGCGGGTTTCAATGCAAGCAATTTCTTGCCGCGAAATCGGCTCTTAAGCCTCGAAGTACTAAGGTGTTGCGGGGATTGACGGGCCATCAGATCGTCACGCGCTCGCGGTATTCGCCAAACGCGCGCCGCAGCGCGTCGGAAATCTCTCCCACCGTGGCAAAGGCTTCGACTGCATCGAGAATCGCCGGCATTAAGTTTTGCGTCCCTCGCGCAGAATTCTCCACCGCCGCAAGCGCGCTCTGCGTGCGCCCAGCATCGCGTTTTGCGCGCAGCGCCTGGAGACGCGCCACTTGCGAGCGTTCGATCTCCGGATCGATTCGCAACGTTGGAATCGGGCTTTCGCGCTCGGCCAGAAAACGATTGACGCCGACCACGACCTGTTCCCCGTCTTCGACGGCCCGCTGATACTCGTAAGCCGCGCGCTGGATCTCCTGCTGGATATAGCCGTTCTCGATCGCGCGCAACATGCCACCCATCGCGTCAATTCTGGCAATATAGGCGCGCGCACTTTCTTCGATCTCATTCGTTAGGCTCTCGATCGTGTAGGAACCGCCCAAGGGGTCGGCTGTGTTGGTTACCCCTGTCTCGCAGGCGATGATTTGCTGCGTGCGCAGCGCGAGCAGTGCCGAATCCTCGGTGGGTAGCGCGAGGGCCTCGTCAAGCGCGTTGGCGTGTAGCGATTGGCATCCGCCGAGCACCGCAGCCAGGCATTGCAAGGCAACGCGCACCACATTGTTTTGCGGTTGCTGCGCGGTCAGAGCCGAACCCCCTGTCTGTGCGTGGAATCGCAGCATCATCGACCGCGAGTCTTTTGCGCCAAACCGTTCGCGCATCAGCCGCGCCCAAAGCCGCCGTGCAGCGCGATATTTCGCCACCTGCATCAGAAATTCGTTATGCGCATTGAAAAAGAAGGAAATCTGCGGCGCGAAATCGTCCACACCCAATCCAGAAGCAATCGCGGCCTCACAATATGCGATCGCATTAGCCAGCGTGAACGCCACTTCCTGCACTTCCGTCGAGCCCGCCTCTCGAATGTGATAGCCAGAGACGGAAATCGCATTCCAATGCGGAATTTCCTGCCGGCACCACGCAAACATGTCCGTCACGATCCGCATAGCCGGCCGTGGAGGATAGATATAGGTCCCGCGCGCGATGTATTCCTTCAAAATGTCGTTTTGGACCGTGCCGGAGATTTTCGCGAGCGCGATTCCCTGCTTTTTTGCGACGGCGACGTAGAGCGCCAGCAAAATCGGCGCCGTCGCGTTGATCGTCATCGAGGTCGAGACACGATCGAGCGGAATTTCCTTGAAGAGGAGTTGCATATCTTCAAGCGAATCAATCGCCACGCCAACTTTGCCCACTTCGCCAAGTGCCAGCGGCGAATCCGAATCCATTCCGATTTGGGTAGGAAGATCGAAGGCCACCGAGAGCCCGGTTTGTCCCCGCTCGAGCAAATATCGAAAGCGGCGATTCGACTCGAGGGCCGTGCCGAATCCGGCATACTGGCGCATCGTCCAGAGCCGTCCCCGGTACATCGTAGGATAAAGGCCGCGCGTATAGGGAAATTCGCCCGGCCGGCCAAGCTCTCGCTCGGGGTCGAACCCTTTCAAGTCTTCGGGCGTCACCACGGGTGGGAGCGGCAGCCCGGATGGAACAGCCCGCTTTTGGCCCATATCTTCCCGCGCGGCGGAGGGTCCTGACTTGGCGTCCGACATTCGCGCTTACCGGATACGCCGCGCACGGCGAAACGCGAAAAAGGCAAACAGTGCCATCATCATGGCATAAACCAGGGCAAATCCGATGATCCAGTAGGTCGGGTGGTATTTCCACTCGCGCCACGCCGCGATCGCCCCATATACTGCGAAAAGCGCAAAAAACACTCCTGTGGTCTCATGAAACACCTGGCGCACAACGCGCCAAATCACGCGCAGCGCGATTTTGATCGATTCCCAGAGCGTCGGGCCCAATTGCGGAGGCATGCGAGGATTTTAATACAATCGAGCGGCTTCGGCCCAACTTGCCGCCAGGACGACCGTCTCAGTTAAAGCTGCGCAGCGCTGAGGCCTCGTCAGTCTGCACATCGAAAATCGTGAAAAGACGGGTGATCTGTACAATGTCCCGCACGCGGCGCGTCAAATTCAGCAGCTTCAATTCCCCCTTCGCGCTCTCGACGGCACTGTGCGCCACCACAAGTTCGCCGATTCCCGAACTATCGATATAATCCACGTCCTCGAGATTCAGAATGATCTTCGCGTGCCCGTTCTCCACAAGGTCCTTTACCATTCGCCGCAAAATGGCGCTTCCTTCTCCGAGCGTGATCCGCCCGCTGAAATCGACCACGGAAACATCCCCCACTTGCCGGCACGTACCGCGAAGGACCATTGGAAACCTTCTTTTTTAATCTGAGCGCGCCCCGGGTGTCGAAACGCTTTGCGGCAACTTCTTCGCCATCACGATTTCAGCGCCGCCTTTGGAGCCGCGCTGAACTGAAAATTCGTCCATAAAAGCTTTGATCAAAAAAATTCCGCGGCCGGAAGTCCGCAGGAGATTCTCTTCCGCCAAAGGGTCGGGCACTTGCGAAAGGTCGAATCCCGGACCTTCGTCGCTGATGTGAACCACCATCTTTTCCCCTTCGAATTCGACCGTAAGCACAATCTTCTTTTCCCGCTCTTGCGAGTTCCCATAGTTGTAGGCGTTGATTACGCCCTCGCGCACGGCCATGCCGATTTTGTGAATGTCGTCTTCGTCGAAGCCGCTGGCTTCGGCGACGCGTTTCACAATGTTTTCAGCGAGGTCGATGCTCTCGATCAGCGTTTCGAGCGTGACCTCGAGACTTTGTGTAGTAGCCACAGGCGTTGCGCGCCGTTCCTAAGAGAACCCGAACAATGGTTATCACAGGCCGCGAGGGCGCGTCAACCGACGTTGAGCGGGATGTTGTACGCGCATTGCGTCGGGGTCGCCGAAATACCCCCGAGCGGCGCGCTATCCAGAGTAGTACGCGGGTCCAGTTGCCTCTTACGGCATCGCCAGCGGCAGCGTATCTATCCGCGGCGCGCGCTCGAATACAATAGACCTAGCGTTTCCCGGGGCCGAGGAGAACCGTATGGCTAAATCACTCTACTCGCTGAGGCGTGTCAATCCGCGCTTCCCCGTTTCGGCGGACGCAGAGATTATGCTCAAGGACGGACGCTGGATTCACGGCCAACTCAGCGAATTGAGCCTGCGTGGCTGCTATGTCGACTCGCTTGAGCCTCTTCCTGTCGGCACTGAACTGCACCTTTCTGTCTTCGATGGCATCGGCACTTGCGAGCTGCCCGGCAAGGTAATCTACAAACATTCAGGTGGCGGTCTCGGTGTGGCAGGCATGGGCGTTCTTTTCAGCGAAATGCCTGCTGACCAAAACTCGGTAATTCACGCCTGGATTGACGAACTGAGCGGCAGAGGCGCCCGCAACATGGGCAGCGACATTCCAGCCCCGCGACCTTCCTAATCCCCGCCCTCGCAAAGACCACCGCCAGAAATCAGTCCGGCGGTGTTCCATCGCTTCAAGTTGCTTTTTGCACCTAACCCGATAAGAATCTCACCCCGTAAATCGCAAATCACAGGAGGCAATCTTGTCTTCGCCATTCGTCGGCGAGTTTATGGGGACTCTCGTGTTAATCCTTCTCGGCGACGGCGTTGTCGCCAACGTGCTGCTAAAACGTTCGAAAGCCGAAGGCGCGGGTTGGATTGTGATCACCGCGGGCTGGTGCTTCGCGGTGATGGCGGGAATTTTCACGGCTGTCGCCTGTGGCAGCAGCGACGCTTACTTGAATCCCGCGGTCACTATTGGTTTCGCTGTCGCCAGCGGCAACTATTCGAAGATTTTCTCGTTTACCATCGCCGAGCTTTTGGGCGCATTTGCTGGAGCTGTGCTTGTTTGGCTGCACTTTCTGCCGCACTGGAAAGAAACTCCGGACCCGTCTTCAAAACTCGCGGTCTTCTGCACGATTCCAGCGATTCGTAATCGCGCCGCGAACCTAATCAGCGAGATCATTGCGACGGTCGTGCTCGTGTTCGTCGCCGGCGCAATCGTCTCGAAAGCCGTGGCATCGCCCGACGCGCTTCCGCCCGGTCTCGGAGCATATCTTGTGGCCAGCCTGATCTGGGGCATTGGATTGTCGCTCGGCGGCACGACCGGATACGCAATCAACCCGGCGCGCGATCTCGGCCCACGCATCGCTCATGCCCTCCTGCCCATTGCCGGCAAGGGCGACTCGGATTGGGGCTACGCGTTCGTACCCATCGTTGGACCATCCATCGGGGCGGCAATCGCCGGGCTACTGATCCGATTTCTGTTCGTAAGACTGTGACCGCCTGGCTCGCGCCGATAGAAAATGTAACTCGTGTCAGGCACTCGCCGTACAGGATGTACCCAATAGTGCACGCACTGCACTGGTGATAGTCTGAGTCCGGAGGTGACTTATGAGAGTTACTTCGTTCGTGATCGGCATGGGCGCCGGGGCCGCCATTGCTATGCTCTTCGCGCCGCGCTCCGGCCCTGAGACACGCCAGATGATTTCAGACAAGGCGAAAGAAGCGCGTCGAATAGCGGAAGAACGCGCACGGGATTTTCGTGATATGGCCACAGACAAGGCTTCGCAGCTGCGCGATAGGGCTAACGATGTGGTTGACCGCGGCAGAGAAGCTGTCGATCTCGGCAAGGAAGCCATCAATAGGCAGAAGAGCGCTATCGCTGCCGCAGTGGAAGCCGGCAAGCAAACGTATAATCAAGAAGCGCAGAAAATCTCTTAAAGCGCTTGGAACGGTTCGCTCGCACCCAGCCCGCGAAGTCCACTCAGTCTAGAATTTCGCGCCTTTTTGTAAGTTCTTCGATGCGATCTCGCCGCGGCTCATAGCCGATACCCGGTTCGTCCGGCACGCGAATGGTTCCTTTGCCGCTCACCTCGACCTCCGGTTCGATAATGTCCTGGACCCAGTATCGCTTGCTTGCCGAGACATCACCGGGCAACACGAAGTTGGGCAATGTCGACATCGCGATGTTGTGCGCCCGCCCGATGCCAGATTCCAGCATGCCTCCGCACCATACGGGGATATTTCGCGACTGGCACAAATCGTGAATCTGCCGTGCCGACGTATGTCCGCCCACCCGGCCCAGCTTCATATTGATGATCCCGCAAGCCTTCAATTCGATCGCCGCCCGCGCATTTTCCACATCGTGGATGCACTCATCCAGGCAAATTGGCGTATCTAACTTCGCTTGCAGTGCCGCGTGCGAATAGATGTCGTCATAGCCGAGCGGCTGCTCGATCATCATCAGATGAAAAGGGTCAAGCTGTTTCAGCAGTGGCGCGTCTGCCAGCGTATAAGCCGAATTCGCATCCACCATCAACCGGATACGCGGAAATCGTTCGCGCAGCGCACGCACCGGCTCCAGTTCCTTCCCCGGTTTGATCTTGATTTTGATGCGCTGGTATCCCGCGGCAAGTTCCTTCTCGACTTTGGCAATCAATTCCGGGATCGTCGGTTGGATGCCGATCGATACTCCGCAGGCAATCTCGGTCTGCGTGCCCCCCAGCAATCTCCATAGCGGAAGGTTGCTGTACTTGGCCTCCGCGTCCCAGACGGCCGTTTCCAACGCGGCCTTCGCCATGTTGTGGCCCCTCACGCGCGCAAGGATTCCCAAAACCTCCGCCGCCGAGTCGAATTCCATCCCCTTCATGATTGGCCAGAGGTGATCCCGCAAAACGTGCCACGACGTTTCCACATCTTCGTAGCTATAGTAGGGACCTTCGCCCGCCGTCGATTCTCCCCACCCGGAAGTCCCGTTGATTTCAACCTCGACCAGAACCATCCGGCGCAGCGTGGTCTTGCCAAAACTCGTTTCGAACGGCGAAACGAGGTTCATGTGAATCTCGCGGAGTATAAGTTTCGCTATGCGCATGGCCGCCGACGATTATAGCCGCCGCGCAGCTCTCGCCGCACGAAAAAGGCTCCGCGCGTCGGGTAAGATGCAGTTTTTCCCCGAAGGTCCGTTGGCCCGCATAAATCGGGGGATTTTTGTATTGTCTCGTGGCGGCGCTCGCTTCCACACTTAAGGAGAAAGATGTTCGGCCGCTCTCAAGATATGGCTCAAACGCCAAAACCATCCGCGAAGTAGACGCTAAAGCCGCTTTCGGAATCAAATGTACGACCGTGCGTTTTTCGGCGTATAAACTGAAGTGGCTTAATTACTCAAGAGGAGGCAGGTACATGCTGAAACGGGTTTCTATTCTTGTGATTGTGGCTCTGGTTGCGACTCTAACTGCCACGGCCTCGGACCGCGACGACGATATCGACCGTATCCACCACGCGGATCAGGTCTTCAACGAAATCATGAACGCGCCCGACCAGGGTATCCCTGGCAATCTACTCGACAAAGCGGACTGCATCGCCATCATTCCAGGCGATGTCAAATTCGCATTCATTTTCGGCGGCAATTACGGCCGCGGTATCGCCACGTGCCGCACGTCGAGCGGCAAATGGACTGCGCCGCTTTTCATCGCGATTAGCGGCGGCAGCGTGGGCTACCAGATCGGCGGATCCTCCACCGATCTCGTGCTGCTCTTCATGAACGAGCACGCGTTGCACAGCCTGCTCAGCGACCGCTTCAAACTTGGCGCTGATGCGTCCGTCGCCGCCGGTCCCGTGGGGAGGACGGCGGCAGCCGATACCGATCTCAAGTTGAACGCCGAAATTCTGTCCTATTCGCGCGCGAAGGGCATTTTTGCGGGCGTCTCGCTCTCCGGCGCGGTCGTGCGAACAGACAAAAGCGCAGACGACGCCATGTACGGCAGCAGCGTCACTCGTGACGCGCTGATTCACGGCGAAGTACCGGCTCCCGAAGCCGCGGCGTCACTGCTGCACACCATTCACCAGTTCGCGGGCTGAAATCTCGCAGCCTAGCGCAGGTTCTCCGCGCCGGAAACGACGACCACATCCTTGGTCCTCGTTTCCGGCGTCACCTTCAGATGGGTCAATTTGCCGTTCGCCACATGGCCTTCGACGACCGTGCCATACGGCGCGTGTAATTTGAAATCGGCCGTCCAATCCTTCGGCCACGCGGGCAGCAGTTGAATGCGCTTTCCGTCAGTCTGCATCAGCATCAACTCGAGCGTTATCATTCCCGAGCCGCCATTGTCCAGATCAGGAATCCAATCGTGCGCCGGTTTCCAGAACCACTGAAACCGCTGATCGCCGTAATTGGTGAACTCCGCAATCGCAGCCTTTTTCGCCACGTCGGTTAACCCCAGCACCGCGGACTCGGTGCCGTCCTGCCCCCAGCACGTATCCTGTGGGAATAGCCGCGCCGCAAACGCGTTGCGCGCCAATTGCAAATCCGGTTTGCCCACGCCATAAATCCGGTACGGAAACGTGGTGTACAGTTCCGGGTTTTCTGCGTTGCTCGTCTTGGGATATTCCTGCGCAGGCAAAATCGTCGGCGTGCCGTCAGGATCGCCTTTGCCAAACGGCGGCAATTTCCCGTTTGCCGTTTTCCCCAACGCAATCGGCGGCAAATCGTCGAGCGTTTTCTTCCACGCCACGCGCTGTTCCGGCGTCGCCAACTCCGCAGGCAACGCGAGCAACCGCGGAATCACGTCTTCAAGCCCGGCAATATCCGGCGTAGGATTCACCGCGGTCAATTGATACGTCTCTAGCGACTGTACCGGCGACATCAAAATTTTCCCGTCCGCGCCGCGCGTCCACTGTTCGCCATAATAAGTCACGATCGCATCGGCAAACGGAACCAGATCCTTGCGCGCGAAATCCTGATCCTGCGTTACGTCATACTCATCCAGCATTTGCGCGATCACTTCGAGTGCGCCCTGCACGTGATAACGCATGTATCGACTCTCGACTTCGTCCGTGGGATTGTCCCAGCCGAAGTCGCTGATGTTCGTGAGCCCCCAGAAATACAGCGTCTCGATGAACGCCGCGCCCGCATGATGAAAATAAATTTCCGTCCGGTCCTTCGCGAGCGGCAGCGCGTTCAGATACATATCGAACCACGGCTTCAGCAGATCGAAATCGCCCGTCGCGATCAACGGCCAATAGAGGAGCCGGTTGTTCTGGTTCCAATAATTGCTTCCCCACTTTCGATAATCCGGGTCGTGATTCGCAGGGGTTGACTCCGCGTCCGCCGGCACATCGTGCCCAACGGTAAACAGCCCGCCATTAAATTTTGTCGGGAAAGCGCCGCGCGACGATGTCGCCATCATGTAACGCTGCATCGCGTAGCTCTGCGACACTTCCTCCGCATCCTCCGATCCCGTCACGTGAATCCAGCTTCGATTCCAAAACTCGCGCCACCATTTTTCGTGCGCGGCACGAGCCGCATTCAGCGAAACCGCATTTACCTCAGTCGTCAGCGAATCGAGCTGCGCGCGCCAGGCAGTCGGCGAATCCGTTTGCGCCGTCGTAAGCGCAACCAGATCGAGCCGCAGATTGCGCGAGGGCGCCGCCGATTCAAGCGTGTGATCGTCGACGCTTTTCAATCCAGAGGCGGTGAGCGCGCCGCCGAAGCAGCGGTGCAACAGCGGGTCCGGATATTTCGTCAGCAGCGATTCCAAATGCTCCTGCTGCAAGACCAGCGGATAAACGCTCGCCGCATTGAAGTGATACCACGTCACCTGATGCGCGTCGGCCGGCATCACCGTATCTGCCTCGAAATCCATCGGGACCGAATGATCGCCAAACGCGAACATGCCGCCTCCGTCCGGCGAAGGCTGATCGTAAGGATGTGTTGTGCGCCAAAGCTCCAGCTTTGCCCGCATCGTCGCCGGATGCGCGAGTTTCGCCTCCACGTGAATCACCGGATGATTCGCGTCCGCCCAGATCAAAACCACATTCGCGCCGCTCTTGATTTCGATCGTCGCATCTTCCAACCGCAAAACCTGCGTGAAATTTCCGTCGGCCGTAAAAGGATTCGGCGTCAATTGAATCCGAACGCGCCCGAGCTTGTCGAGTTTGCCCAGTTCCGACCACGCGTCCGATTTGGCCACGAGCAGCACGATGTCGCCGTTCTGCTCGGTCCAGACATTCGCGGCCAAGTCGCCATTCCCAATCGGCATCGAGTCGTTTTCGTTCTGGCCCAGCGTCGTCCACGTCACATCATTCGTAGCGATAAACGAATCGTCGGCCGCACGCGCCACCGTCGCGCAAAGGACTGCGCCGCAGAAAATCAGCAGAGCCATACGAGCGAACCGTTTCATCGAGCAAGACCCCGAAAATTAACAAAGCCACGCCGCACTATACCGCAGTTCGCGTATGCGATTTGCTGTCTTCGGCGCATTGAAGGATCAATGGATCTAGGCCGCGAGCTTCTCCGCCCCTTCGCCTTTGCATTTTGACTACCTAAGAGTTCCTTCGGCACGTGGATAAGCAGTTGAACGAGTAAAATAAACTCGGTCAATCCCGGTGTGACACACGTGCGATCGACTCTCTTACAAGCCGCCGCAGTACTGTGCGCGAGCATATGTTGCCTGCCGGCGTCCTTCAGTCGGCAAGCCCTTGCGATAAATACCCCGATTGATGGGCCCAACTCCCTTGCCCTCGATGATAGCGGACACCTGTTCGTCTCAAGCCTATACGAGGATGTCGTCCGCCGGGTTGACTTGAAGACGGGAGCAACCGAAGCGGTCGCGGGAAACGGTAAGGATTGCTGCTACACCGAGGGCGCAAAGGCTACCGACGTGAGCTTGAGTGACGGCGTCTGGGCCTTGGCCGTTAATTCCTATGGCGATCTTTTTATCAGTGAAGGCTCACAGGTCCGCAAAGTCGACTCCGCAACAGGGCTGATCTCAAATTTCGCAGGGGAAGGCAGCGAAGATTCCGGAAAGACGGAGGATGGGCTGCTCGCAACCTCCGCTAACTTCAGCATGATCTGGGGTTTGGCCGTCGATGCTCGCGGCAATCTTTTCATTTCGGACGTCGGGCAAAATCAGATATTCAAAGTCGACGCCGCAGGTCGGTCGAGCGGAAAGGTATCCGTTGTCGCGGGAGATGGACGTGCTGGTTTCAGCGGCGACGGCGGTTCCGCGTTAACCGCAAGCTTCAACTCGCCGGAAGGTATCGCGTTTGATAAGAGCGGAAACCTTGTCGTAGCGGACCGCGTGAATTGTCGGCTCCGCCGCATCGACCTCAAGACTGGCATAATCAATACGATTCTGCTGACGGAAGCCTCACAGGACTGCGCGGAAGAAGCCCGCCACAACTGGCCCATGCGAGGTCCGGACTTCGTCGCGATCGATCCTGACGGAGGCATTGCGTTCAGCATAACCGCCTGGAACATGGTAGAGCGTTTCAGCGAAGGCTCAGGCCAAGCTTCAGTGATCGCCGGCCACGGGGACACTGGTTTCAGCGGCGACGGCGGCCCTGCGTCCGGAGCTTTGCTCAATGGGCCTTCGGGCCTGGTGGTCGATTCGATGGGAAATTTAATCTTTGCCGACCTGGCCAATAATCGAGTGCGACGCATAAACGCCGCAACGAAAATTATTCAGACAATAGTGGGCAATGGGCTTCCACTCGTCCGTCACCCTGAGCTGTAATACCGGCAAACCCACCGCGGCTCCTTACAAAAATATGACAATTCGCCCAATTGCATTTGCCCGCGCCGCGCACTAAACTATTTCAGTTGTTAAATTGTTGCAACAGCAGGTAAGCCCTTGATATCCGCTATCTTAGTAGCTCTCCGTGAAGGCCTGGAAGCCGCCCTCGTGGTCGGCATAGTTCTGGTCTATTTGAACCGGACTGGCCGCAGCGCCCTTAAAGGCTATGCCTGGACCGGCGTCGCCCTGGCCTGCCTAACCAGCATCGGAGCGGCCATTGCCCTCCAGCAGCTCGATATCAGCGAAGACGGCTTCGAGGGCCTGATGATGCTCGTCGCCTCGGCCCTCGTGGTCACCATGATCATCTGGATGAACCACGTCGCCCGCACCCTGCGTAAGGAAATCGAGAAACGCATCGAAACGTACGCGCAGAAATCCACGCGCGCGGCAGGATGGGCCATCGGCGCGTTCGTCTTCATGATGGTCGTGCGGGAAGGCGCCGAACTGGTGCTGATCCTGCGCGCCGTCGAGCTATCCACGCAAGGCATCATGGTGTGGATCGGCACCGGAATAGGCATCGCGATCGCGGTCGCCGTCGGCTTCTTCTTCTTCCAGGGCACGCTGAAAATTCCGCTGCACCGCTTCTTCGCCGTCACCAGCGTCATCCTGATCGTCGTCGCTTTCCAACTCGCCCTCACCGGCGTCCACGAACTCAGCGAAGCCGAATGGATATGGTCCAGCAAATGGGAAATGGCCACCGTTGGCCCCATCGTCGCAAACGAGTTCTTTTTCTTCGCCGTGATTCTCGGCGCGGCCGCGCTCGCCGTCTTGCGCCAATGGCAATCCGCCAAGCGTCCGGCGAATGGCGCTGACCTGAATCCCGCCGAGCGCCGTCTGAGAGAGTATGAGTATAAGCGCCAGCGCAGATGGAGCTTTCTCGCTGCGATGCTTTACGTCGCGGTGGTGCTGATGTTGGGCGCGGAATTCGTTTACGCGCAGGCCATGAACGCTCCCTCCCCCGCGGAGGGCCTCGCGGCGCAAAACGGCGAAGTCGAAATTCCCACGTCGCAGCTCGCCAACGCAACTCTGCGCTTTTACTCGGCAACCGTGGACAACACGACCGTCCGCTTCATGGTCGTCCACAAACCGGACGGCAGCTACGTCACCGCGCTCGACGCCTGCGAGATCTGCGGTTCGAAAGGTTACAAGCAGGAAGGCCAAAACGTCGTGTGCCGCAATTGTGGTGCCGTAATTTACATCCCTTCGATCGGCCAAAAGGGCGGTTGCAACCCAATTCCTGTAAAATCGCGAGTGGAGGGGGGAGAGGTGATCGTCAATCTGCAGGACTTGCTTGCGTCCGTAAAGACGATTCACTCCTGACGCAATGTTCGCCCGGCTCGTTCGCGAATCTTTCGTTAAGAATCCACGCCGAAAAATTTTGACCGCGGCGGCATTGATGGTCGGCATGGCCGTTGCCACTTCGACGCTTACGGTTGCGCTCGAGGCCGGCGACCGCCTCGCGCGCGAGTTCAGCACCCTAGGCGCGAATCTTGTCGTCACTCCGAAATCAGACACCTTGCCGCTCGAAATCGGCGGCGTCGATTACCGGCCCGTTGACGAAGGCTCCTACTTGAAAGAAGCCGACCTCGGCAAGCTGAAGATGATCTTTTGGCGCAACAATATCCTCGGCTTCACGCCCTTCCTCGATGTGCCCGCCTTCGCCAACGGCAAAAGCGAAACTCTCATCGGCACATGGTATCAGCATGACGTTCCCGTCGGCGACGGCACCACCTTCCGCACTGGCCTGAAAGACACGCAATCCGGGTGGAAAATTCAGGGCCGCTGGTTCGCTGACGGCGCGGAAGAGGCGGTCGTCGGCGTTTCGCTCGCCGCGAGCGACCCAACCGATTTCGCGGTCGGCAAGACCATCGACGTCGCTAAGACCGCGAATTCTCTCTCACCACAGCCGCTCACGATCACCGGCGTCGTCACCACCGGCGAAGCGGAAGACAACGCGATCCTCGTTCCGCTCGCTGTCGCGCAAGGCTTTGCTGGCCGCCCAGGGGAATACCGCCAGCTTCTCGTCAGCGCGCTCACCAAGCCCGCCGACGCGCTCGCCATGCGCGATCCCGCCACCATGACCGGCGCCGAGTACGACAAGTGGTACTGCTCGCCTTACATCTCCTCGATCAGCTACCAGATCGAAACCGTCATCCCTGGCACGAGCGTCCGCGCCATTCGCAAAGTCGCCGAAACCGAAGGCCGCGTGCTTTCGCGCATCAGCTCCCTTCTCTGGATCGTCACCATCGCTGCGCTCATCGCCGCCGGACTCGCCGTCGCCGCTACCTCGGCCACAACCGTGCTCGAACGCCGCGCCGAAATCGGCATCATGAAGGCCATTGGCGCCACGAATTTCGTGGTCACCGGAATTTTCCTTACTGAACAACTTCTGCTGGCAATCGTCGGCGGCAGCATCGGATTCGCGTTCGGCCTGATCATCGCGCGCGAGTTGGGTGCAAGCGTTTTTGGATCGCCCGCGCCGCCGCGTTTCGTCGTTCTTCCCGTGGTTCTCGGCATCGCTGCGACCGTTGCGATTGCCGGCAGCCTCATTCCCTTGCGTCGCGCGGCGCATTTCCGCCCGGCGCCGATTCTGCGAGGCGAATGATGTTCCGCCGCCTTCTCTGGCAAATGATGGTCGGCAATCGCGGGCGCCTCACGGTCGCGCTGGTCGCCGTCGTCAGCGGCGCTGCCGTAATTTCGGCGATGCTCAACCTGCAATTCGATATCGAACGCAAGCTGACGCAGGAATTTCGCGTGCTCGGCGCCAACGTCATCATCGCCCCCGCGCATGACGCCCGCCCTGCCACCACTGCCACCGACGGCGCCATCGACACTCCCTCGCTCATCGACGAAGATGCCGCGCTCGCCGCCGTCGATAAAAACCGCACCGGCGAACTCGAAGCCGCCGCCCCGTTTCTTTATTTCGTCGCGAACGTCGGCAAGACCGAAGTCGTGGTCGCCGGCACATGGCTCGATCAGCTGCGCGAACTGAACCCTTCCTGGCAAATCACCGGCAGTTGGATTTTTGCGCGCGCCGATCAGTCGCTCTGCGTCGTTGGCCACAACGTCGCTCAACAGCTTTCGCTCGCTCCCGGCCGCAAAATCGACCTCTTCTACGAAGGCCGCAATGCATCTTTCACCGTCTCCGGTATCGCTGACTCGGGCGGCACGGAAGACAATCAAATTTTCATCGATGAAAAACGCGCCGAACAGCTCACCGACATCAACGGCCAAATCGCCGTGGTGCAACTGAACGTCCGCGGCACGCCCGACGAAATCGCGCAATACGCCTCGCGTCTCGGCGCCGCGCTGCCCAATGATGACGTGCATCCCATTCGCGACATCGCCGCCGGCGAAGGCGCGTTGCTCTCTCGCATCCACTTGCTCATCGTTTCGATGGTCGTGCTGATCCTCGTGCTTACCGCGCTTTGCGTGCTCGCCACCATGGCCGCGCTGGCCATGGAGCGCCGCGCTGACGTAGGCTTGATGAAGGCGCTCGGCGGCTCGATCACGCGCATCGTCGCTCTTTTTCTCACCGAAGTCGGCGTATTGGGCGCGGCCGGTGGTGTGGCAGGCTGTATCGTGGGCTTTGCTCTCTCGCGTTGGATGGGCGAACGCGTTTTCGGCACGTCCATCACTCCGCGTTGGGACGCAGTGCCGCTAACGGTCGGCATGATGATCGCCGCGGCGCTCGCGGGCGCGCTCCCGCTGCGCATGCTGGGACGCGTAAAGCCCGCCGTAATCCTCCGCGGCGACTAGGGGTTCCCGCTGGTGAACGGGTCTTTGCGCCCGGAGAAAGACTTGTCATTCCGACCGCAGCGAGGAATCTGCAGTTGGTTTTCGCAGCGGCCACCGTTGCGAGCGCCTTTTGCGCGCTCTTCTCGGTCGGCGCAATTGCCGTTGTCGTGGTGTTGCCTTTGTAGCGGCCCGCCCGCTTTTCAGTCGGGCGCATTGGCCTTGCTCTAATGTTTTCTTTGCGTCTCTGTGCCTCCGTGGCCAAGACGCTCTAAATAAAATGCCGCCACTCGTCCAAATCGAAGACCTTCGCAAAGAATTCGGCAACGTCCGCGCGCTCGACGGCGTTTCCTTCTCCGTCGAATCCGGCGAATGGATCGCCATCATGGGCCCCTCCGGCTCGGGCAAGACCACCCTGATCAATATTCTCGGCGGCCTCGATTCGCCCACCTCTGGCCGCGCCGTTGTTGACGGCACAGACGTCGCCCGTCTCGACGAAGCCGGCCTCACTCGCTTTCGCGCCGAAAAAATCGGCTTCATCTTCCAGCAATTTCATCTGGTGCCGTATCTCACCGCCCTCGAGAATGTGATGCTCGCGCAGTATTTTCACAGCACCACTGACGAATCCGAAGCCCTCCGCGCGCTCCAGCGCGTCGGCTTAGGCGACCGCGCTATGCACCTGCCCTCCGAACTTTCCGGCGGCGAACAGCAGCGCGTCGCCGTCGCCCGCGCGCTGATCAACCAACCGAAACTCATCCTCGCCGACGAACCCACTGGCAATCTCGACGAGGCCAACGAGCAAACCGTCGTGAAACTTCTGCGCGAACTTCACGCGGAAGGCCACACGATCCTCATGGTCACTCACTCGAACGCACTCGGCGAACTTGCTGACCGCCGCATCGATCTCGCTCACGGCCGCCTCATCCAGATCAGCGCCATTTCCGCCGAAGACGAAGCGCAGCACGACCACATGCTCGAGCAGGTCTATATTTTCGGTGAAGAGGGAGTCACGCCCGAGCTCGACCGCATGCGCCAGTCGGACGTAAAAGACGCTGCCACCGTGATCAAGCGCTTAAAGGAGTTGGGCCTGCTTCAGTTGAAAAATCAGGAAGTTGCGCTCACCCAACAGGGCGAGAGCCGCGCCCGCGATATCGTGCGTCGCCGCCGCCTCGCCGAACGCCTGCTCACGGACACGTTTTCCGTCGCCGACTCCGAAGCCGATTCCCACGCCTGCAAGTTCGAACACATCATCAGCCCCGAGCTCGACCAGAAAATCTGCACCTTCCTCAACCATCCCCAGACTTGCCCCCACGGCAACCCCATTCCCCCAGGCCGCTGCTGCCCCGACCGCACTCGATAGTTCCACCTGGCGCGGATCACTCATGCTTTCTTGACACCTGGAAAATGCGCGTGCTACGTTCGATTTTCTGCAAGGTGAGAACCAGTCAGTGACCACGGCCGCCGCGCACCTGAAAAAGACAGCCCTGAATCACGTACATCGGCGCATGGGCGCGAAGATGGTCGATTTTGGCGGATGGGATATGCCGCTCGAGTATTCAGGCATTCTCGCGGAACACGACGCAGTCCGCACGCGCGCCGGCATTTTCGACGTCAGCCACATGGGCGAGATCGAAATCAGCGGCCGCGAAGCGCTCGATCTAGTCCAGTGGGTTTCGTGCAATGATGCTTCGAACCTTGCCATCGGGCAGGCGCATTATTCCGGGCTGATGACGGACCGCGGCGCGTTTGTCGACGACCTGCTCGTCCACAAGATCTCCGACGACCGCTACTTTCTGTGCGTCAACGCATCCAATCAGGACAGGGATTTCGAGCACATCGTCGAGCATAACCGCTTTGGCGCCGTTCTTGAAAACGCCGGCGGGCGTTATTCGCAACTGGCGATTCAGGGCCCTCGAGCGCTCGAAATCCTGCAGCCGCTCGCATCGGTCCCCATCGCGCCGATTCTCTACTACTATTTTTCGTTCGGGAAACTTTGCGGCGTCGATTGCCTGATTGCGCGGACGGGTTACACTGGTGAGGACGGTTTCGAGATTTATTTCGAGCCGCGGTATTCCGAAAAATTGTGGGACGAGATTTTGGCGGCGGGCAAATCGTTTGGGCTGATTCCTTGCGGCTTGGGTGCGCGAAACACGCTGCGGCTCGAAGCCGGAATGTGCCTTTACGGGCATGAAATCGACGAGACCACGACGCCGCTTGAGGCTGGGCTAGGCTGGATCTGCAAGCTGGGCAAGGGGCCGTTTCTGGGCAACGAAGTGATCGCAGAGCAAAAGAAAGCGGGCGTTCGGCGAAAACTGGTCGGGTTTGAGATGCTCGATAGGCGCATCGGCCGTGATGGTTACCCCGTCATGGTCGCAGGCGAGGAGACGGGGCGGGTGACGAGCGGTGGCCCGGCGCCGTTTTTGAAGAAGAATATCGGCATGGCTTATGTACCCGCTGCGTCAGCCGCGGCCGGAACGCCGATCGAGATCTCGATTCGCGGCGGCCTTGCGCCGGGGCGCATTACACCGTTGCCTTTTTATAAACGCAGCCGCCAAACGCCGTAAATGCAGCCGCTGAGCCGCTTTACTACCGCTAGACTCGGGAGAGCTAAATGTATCCCAGTGAATATCGATATACGAAAGATCATGAGTGGATCAGGGCTGACGGCGCCTCCGCGACGATCGGCATCACCGATTACGCGCAACAGCAGCTCGGCGATGTGGTTTTCGTCGAACTGCCGAAAGTGGGTGCGAAGCTGAAGGCCGGGTCATCGTTCGGCACCGTGGAATCCGTGAAGGCCGTCAGCGACATCTATTCCCCTGTTTCGGGCGAAGTAATCGAAATCAATTCGACGCTCGTCGACTCGCCCGAGAAAATCAATTCGGATCCTCACGGCGCGGCATGGCTAGTGAAGATGCGGCTCGACGATCCGAAGGAAACCGCGAGCCTGATGGATTCTGTCGCGTATCAGGCCTATGTGGCCGAAAAAGACAAGGAACACGCCTGAGCATGCGTTATTTGCCTAAAAGTTCGTCGGAACGCGAAGAAATGCTTCGCGGCGCTGGCGTGGAAACAGTCGAGGAGCTTTTCCATTCGATTCCGGAGCAGTTCCGCCTGCGCGAGCCCCTTCCTCTCCCCGGGCCGTTTTCCGAAGCGGAGATCATCAAGTATTTTCAGGATCGCGCGGCCGAGAATTCGCGCGGATACACGTCTTTCTTGGGCGCGGGCGTTTATCAGCATTTGCGTTCCGTCGTGACGGACGCTCTCGTCCAGCGCGGCGAATTCCTCACTTCATATACGCCGTATCAAGCCGAAATTTCGCAGGGCACCCTCACGTGGATTTTCGAATTTCAGACGCTGATGTGCCAGCTGACCGGCCAGGAAGTCGCCAACGCTTCGATGTACGACGGCTCGACCGCACTGACCGAAGCTATTCTGATGGCAACGCGGCTCACCGGCCGCCGCGGCGTGATCATCGCGCGCTCGGTCCATCCTGAATATCGCCAAGTGCTCAAAACTTACGCGAAGGACCTGGGGCTCGAAATCGAGGAAATTGGCTATACGCCGAGCGGCGAGTTCGACCGGTCCGCGCTTAAGCAAGCTGGCTTGTCGAAAGCTGCTGCCGTCGTGGTCCAATCGCCCAATTTTTTTGGCGCAATCGA
Organism: Candidatus Aquilonibacter sp.; assembly: GCA_035507075.1. Classification (GTDB taxonomy): domain Bacteria; phylum Acidobacteriota; class Terriglobia; order Acidiferrales; family UBA7541; genus Palsa-295. The sequence goes on from DATJOL010000003.1 coordinate 19,586, forward strand.
AGAGGTGCCCGCGCTCGCCGATGCGGCTCACGCGGGCGGTGCGCTGCTCGTTGATTGCATCACCGAAGCAGTGTCGCTCGGGATCGTTCGCCCGCCGGCCGAGGCGGATATTGTCGCGATGGAGGGGCAATCGTTTGGCGTGGCGCCAAGTTATGGCGGACCATATGTTGGAGTGATCGCGTCGCGCGAGAAATTCGTTCGGCAAATGCCGGGCCGGCTGGCGGGGCAAACTACGGACACGGCTGGACGGCGCGGGTACGTCCTCACCCTGGCGACGCGCGAGCAGCACATCCGGCGCGAACGGGCCACTTCGAATATTTGCACCAACGAGGCGCTCACGGCGCTGATGGCGACGGTTCACCTATGCCTGCTCGGCAAAGAAGGCATCCGCGAACTCGCGTTGCAAAATCTGGCGAAAGCGCGATTCGCGCTTGCCGAACTGGAAAAGATTCCCGGCGTGCGGCGCGTTTTTTCCGCACCGTTCTTCAACGAATTTGCGGTCGAGTTTCCGCGCTCGGCAAAACTAATCAATGCCGCGCTGCTGCGCGAAAAAATTGTCGGCCCGCTGCCGCTCGGCCAGCAGTACAACGAACTGACCAAGCGCGGGCTCGTCTGCGTGACCGAGACCATAGCGCGCGCGGAAATCGAGCGTTTCGCCGCCGCCGTGCGCAAGGTTCTGGAGACTTCGCCTTAGACATGGATAAAACTGTCGAGACCGAAACGATTACCGGCATCACGAAGGCCAGCCGCCACGTGAGCCAAAACGAGGGATTGATTTTTGAGCGCTCCGCGCCAGGCAAACGCGGCATGGAACTGCCGCCGCTGGATGTGCCGGCGGTCGATGCCGCGGAAGCCCTCGGACCGGCGCTCGTGCGCCAACCGATCGAAGGCTTCCCAGAAACCAGCGAAATCGAGGTGATCCGGCACTTCACCCGTCTTTCTACCTGGAATTACGCCATCGACCTCGGCATGTACCCGCTCGGGTCCTGCACCATGAAATACAATCCGCGCGTGAATGAATTCGTCGCGCGGCTCGACGGCATCGCCGGGGAGCATCCACTCCAGTCTGACCAGGTCTCCCAGGGCTGCCTGCGCATTCTGTGGGATTTGCAGAAGTGCCTGCTCGCCATCACAGGCATGGACGCAGCCACCCTCCAGCCCGCTGCCGGCGCGCAAGGCGAGACGACCGGGCTGCTGATGATCCGCGCGTGCCTCGAAAGCCGCGGCGACGCCCGCAAGCGCGTCCTCATTCCCGATTCGGCGCACGGCACCAATCCTTCTTCAGCCGTGGTCGCGGGCTACGAAGTCCAAAACATTAAGTCCAACGAGCGCGGCCAGATTGATACCGACCACCTTCGCGGTATGGTTTCCGAAGAAGTTGCCGCGATCATGCTCACCAACCCCAATACGCTCGGCGTCTTTGAAGACCGCATCGCCGAGATTTCGGCGATCTGCCATGAGCGCGGCACCTTCGTCTATATGGACGGCGCCAATATGAACGCGCTTGCCGGCGTCGCGCGCCCCGGCGACTTTGGCGTCGACGTAATGCACCTCAATTTACACAAGACGTTCTCGACGCCTCATGGCGGAGGCGGGCCGGGCGCGGGTCCGGTGCTGGTCAAGAAGGAACTGGAACCGTTTTTGCCCATCCCGGTTGTGCTGCAAAAGGAGGGCCGCTTCGTCCTCGATTCGAACCGCCCGCAATCCGTGGGCCGCGTGCGCGCCTACTGCGGAAACTTCGGCGTCCTCCTTCGCGCACTGGCTTATACCCTCGCCTACGGACCTGGCATTCGACAGGCGACCGAAGACGCTGTCCTCAACGCGAATTACATCCGTAAGAATCTCGAGGATCTGTTCGATTTGCCTTACGACCTGCCGTCAATGCACGAGGTTGTTTTCAGCGATGCGCGTCAGCGGAGACACGGTGTGAATACTATGGACATCGCCAAGCGCCTGATCGACTACGGCTTTCATCCATATACGACCGCGTTCCCGCTTATCGTTCCCGGCGCCATGATGATCGAGCCGACCGAATCGGAATCGAAGGAAGAGTGCGACCTTTTTATCCAGGCAATGCGCTCGATCGCGGCCGAAGCCGAATCCAGTCCCGAGCTGGTGAAGACCGCGCCGCACAATACGCGCATCGGCCGCCTCGACGAAACCACGGCGGCCCGCAAGCCCATCCTCCGCTGGAAACCGTAGCTAAAAAGCAAAACGCCGCGCGCCTTAAATGCCAGCGTGCGACGTTTTCTATTTTTCGGCCCTATCTCTGTCTCTGAGTGTCTCCCAAACCGATTACTTCTTCTTCCCTTCTTCGGTTGGAATCGGCCGCTGCGCCGCCGCGGGAATGATCTTCGCACCGGTCGCGTACTCCGCCGCCGCTATGGCTGGTGCCGGGAACGAAAGCCTGCGACCATCCGAGCTGGCTGCCGCCGCTTCTGCAAGGCGTTCGTCGGGAGCGATTGGAGCAATCAACGCGCCTTCCGCGTCCTTCGCGAATTGCAGCCCGTCGGTGCTGCCGTCCCAATCGATCGAAATCACGTCGCCAAGCGTCACTTGCTCGGTCGCCAGCAGGCTCGCCAGCGGATAAACCACGTGTCGCTCAATTGCTCGTTTCAGGTGCCGGGCGCCGTACTTCAGGTCCGTGCCTTCGCGCAGCAGGAACTCGCGCGCTGCAGGGGTCACGCGGAAGAGGAACCGCCCCTTGGCCGTTTCCAGCACGCGCTGCTGCACCATGCCC
>DATJOL010000004.1:0-9394 GCA_035507075.1 Candidatus Aquilonibacter sp.
CGGCGCCTTTTGCGTGGAATGGCGCTCTACTACGCCTACTTCATCGCGATTTTTCTATACAGTTGGCGCATTGGAATTCTCTACGCACTCGTGCCTCTGCTTTGCATGAATTTCATCACCGCGCTCACCGCGTGGGTGCAACACGCCTTCTACAACGCCGAACGCCCCGACGATTATTTCGCGCACACCGTCACCGTCTGTGACGACTGGAATTTCATGAACGAGGGCTATCATCTCTGCCATCATCACCGTTCCGGACTGCACTGGACGGAAATGCCCTCGCATATGGAAGGAATTCGCGGCCAGATGCGCGAGTCCGGCTCGCTCGTCTTCCGCGACCTCGATTTTATCGGCCTCTTTCGTGAGCTGACTCTTCTCCGCCGCATGGACGTCCTCGCCGAAAAGCTCGTCCCGTGGGAACCGATGACCCACGAACAGAAATTAGCCTTACTCGCGAAGCGCACCAGTCCCACCTTCGGCGCCTCCGCGTAAGTCTTTGCCTTCAGCAAATCCCGGCATCGCCGCGTCCGATGTGCCTCCGGAACCCCTCTCGCTCCATTCTTCGCGCAGCCGGTCTTTTTCCGTTTCGCTGAGGCTGAACCACGCTTCGGCGCAATCGCGCACGCGTTCTAGAGCGCGCTGCATTTCCTCCTGCTTCGCCTTCATCGTGTCGGCATCGGCGCGAGCGGGGACGCGAATCGGGGGCGCCACAAACATCACCGTGCGCGAAAACGGGAACGGCACGCGGAACAAATCCCACGATTTCTCGAACGTATATCCGCGCTCCACTCCGATATGAAACACGGAAATCGCGCGTCCCGTGCGCCGCGCCAAAATCACCGGACCAGGCTTGGCGACGTAGCGCGGGCCGCGCGGCCCGTCGATGGTGAATCCCACGTGCCGGCCGCGTTCCAGGCATTCGGCCATCACCGTCAGGCCTTCGACGCCGCCGCGCGACGAGCTGCCCTGCGCGGTGCCGAATCCCAGCCGCTCGATCACGCGGCGCGTCCACTGACCGTCGAAATTCACCGTGTTGAGCACGACGATGCCGCGATCGCGCCACACCCACGCCGCCGGAAAAATGCAGCGGTGCCAGAAGGCGCCGATGCCCGGTTCGCCTCCCTGCGGAATTTGAATCGCGTTTTGAATCCCGAGGATTTCCAGGCGCAGCGTGGGGCCGATCAGGCGAATGACTCCGTAGACGATACCGGCGATCACTGGAATTTGCATGCGGCGAAACCAAGACAGCTTTGGGTAAGCGACGCCTGGTGATGTGGTGGGCGGATTCACTGCGGTATAGTATAGGCGAACGCCGCGATGTCACATCCCGCCCAATGCGATTGTCGCAACGCGCGTCCCGCAGCACGGACGGCGTATTTCGCGCTCGCCGCTTTCGCTGTGGCGATATTGCTTTCGCCGCTGAACGCGCGCGCACAGGAAGCGCCGCCGAACGCCATCGGCCAAGTCACGGGGCCGGACTTGACGGTCGACAGCGGCTCGGCCGCCGGAAGCAGCCTGCCGTCGTCCGCGCCGTCGATATTCGTGCTTCCCGGCAGCGTGGTGACCGTTCACTCCGGCCAGGCGCAGATGAAATTTTTCAGCGGCGGGCACATCGACATCTGCGGCCCGGCGAAGTTCACGGTGCTCGAATCGGGCGGCGCCGTGACGCTGGCGCTCAATTTCGGAAAGATGCACATTCAACCGCCGGGCGCGACGTCGCTGCGCATCTACACGCCGACCATCATCGCCACGCCTCTTGAAATCGGCGGCGGCGCGCGCGACGTCACCATCGGTCTCGATCTGCAGGATTCGCTTTGCGTGCATCCGGCCACCGGAGCGCTGCAGCTCGAAAGCCAGTTCAGCGGCGAGAAAATCATCGTGCCGGAAAACTCTGAATTCTTTCTCGCGGGAGGAAGGCTCCTGCCCGTCGCGGGAACGCCGGGAAGCTGCCAATGCGTAGCGGCGGAAGCGGCGGCGACGCCCCCGCCCGTGCCTCCCGCTGTTGCCGCGGTGAGCACGAAGCCGATTCCGCTGCCGCCACCGAAGCCGGGACAGTTCGCATCCTCCGCGCAGCCGGATGCGCCGGCGATCGACGCTCCGCCCGCAACCTACGCTGTGCCGGTGGAGACGCCTGCGACGCCGCCGAAGCCGGCGGAGTCAGCCAACGCGCATCGCGCGGCGGCACCCGCACCTGCGACGGCAAGCGCGGCCGCGAATTCCTCGCCCGTTTACAGCGTCTCGAAGCCTGCGCTCAGCTTCACAGCTCCGACGGGGCTCGCGCCGACGCAGCCTTCCGTCGAAACGCTCATGCTGGTGACGCAGGCGCGCGTCCAGCCGGAATACGAATTTCGCGGAGTTGTGGCGCCGGATTTTGCCGCAGAGATGCAGAACGCGCTGGGAGAAAAATCAGCAGGCTCGGGTGCGGCCACCACAGGAGCCACGACAGGCGCGCCGGAGGTCGCTCCGCAAAAGAAAAAAGGCGGTTTCTGGCACCGCTTGTTCCACCCTTTCTGAGCGGACTGAGCCCGAAAGCAATGGTTCGAATTTGAGTTGGTCGCGGTCGGTCGTCATTTTCATTCCCAATTCCCAGCTTTCACGTGTGAGTCTCGAAGAGAGATGGCTCGACTTCCGTTGGTCGCTCGCCACGACAATCCTGATCAGACCCTTCGACTCCTGTTAGTCGCTCAGGGTGACGATGCTGGTCGCATCGTCACATTCCCTCATAGTTGGGGCCGCCGCCGCCTTCCGGCGTTACCCATTGAATAATCTGATATGGATCGGCGATGTCGCACGTCTTGCAGTGAACGCAGTTCGCCGCGTTGATTTTCAGCTTCGGGCCGTCCTTGTCGTTGACCATTTCATACACCGCCGCGGGACAAAAATACTGGCAGGGGTTGCCGTACTCGCGCACGCAGCGGTCGCCGCAGATATTCGGGTCAAGCACGATCAGATGGCACGGCTGGTCCTCTTCATGGCGCGTGCCGGAGTGATAGACGTCCGTCAGGCGGTCGAAGGTGAGCTTGCCGTCGCCCTTGAAGCGCGTCGATTGATCGACCAGCACGCGCTCGCGATGGAGATTTTCGTAATTTTTGTAGCCGGGCCCGGTGCGCATCGGGTCCACCAGCCCGCGCCCGCCCGTGACGAATTGAATGCCGCTCAAAAACAGCCCTTGCCACAGCCCGCCGTGAAACGCCTGATGAAAATTGCGCACGGGATAGAGCTCTTCCCTCAGCCAACTGGCATCGATTTTCTTCTTGTAAGCTTCGAGCTTCGTCGCCGAAAAATCTCCTGCGCACAGCGCTTCGTAAATCGTTTCGGCGGCGAGCATGCCGCTCTTCATCGCTGTGTGAATGCCTTTCAGCCGCTGCGAATTCAGCAGGCTGGCGGAATCGCCGATGATCAGCCCGCCGTCCATGTATGCGCGCGGCATGGAATACCATCCGCCGTAAGGCACCGTCTTCGCGCCGTAGCGAACCAGCTTGCCGCCCTCCAGAATTTTCCGCACCCAGGGATGCGTCTTGAATTTTTGAAACGTCGCGTGCGGATCGAACAGCGGATCTTTGTATTCCAGCGAGACGATCATCCCGAGCGACACGCGGTTGTCTTTCATTCCCGGCGCGTTCTGCGCGCCACTCATCCCATAGACCCAGAAGCCCCCATACAGGTCGGACGTGAGCGGCCAGCCCAGCGTGTGCGCCACGTAGCCCGTGTCGATGCGCCCCGCCGGAACTTCCCACAATTCCTTGATGCCCAGCCCGTAGACCTGCGGGTTCAGCCCGTCGAGCTTCAATTTCGCGACAACATCTTTCGTCAATGAGCCGCGCGGTCCTTCGGCCAGCACCGTCACTTTTGCGCGCAGCTCGTAGCCGGGCGTGAAGTTGTCCTTGTGCTTCCCGTTTTTGTCGACGCCTTTGTCTTCGGTCAGCACGCCGGCGATGCCGTTTTTGTCGTAGAGGAGTTCCCTGCCGGCAAATTGCGTGAAGAGGTTCACGCTTTTTTTCTCCACCAGCCCGCCGAGCCATTTCACGAATTTGTTGAGCGAGATGACGTAGTTGCCGTGATTTTCAAGCAACGGCGGAGTGATGGGCAGCTTGTGCGCGGCGGTTTCCGTGAAGAAATAGGCGGCGTCGCCCGTCACCGGCGTATCGAGCGGTGCGGATTTTTCGAAGTCGGGAACCAATTCGCGCACCGCGCGCGGATCGAGAATCGCGCCGGAGAGCTGGTGCGCGCCGATTTCCCGCGCCTTTTCGAGGACGTAGATGTTTTCGGCCGAAAGCGTGGGCTGTTTTTTGGCGGCGTTGTGCTGCTCGATCAGGTTGGCGAGGTGCAGCGCGCAGGAAAGCCCGCCCGGCCCCGCGCCGATAATCAGCACATCTGCTTCGAGAGTCTCGCGTTCAATGGCTTCGCTCATGTTGCGCTCATAGTATCAAAAGAGCTTCCGAAGGCAGAGACGCTGGTAAGGGCGCGCGGGTCCCGGTTGAAAAGCGGAAAAAGTCGCGGGTCGATACCCCGGAAAATGTTGCGAACCGGAATGAGCGCGACTGTTTGTTTTCTTTGAGTTACGGCGATTCCGGTTTTTACGTGTGTTGCGAACCGGGACGCAGTGGCGGCCTCGATAGCGAGGGGAGAAAGCTTGGCGATTCTGCGAGCGGACATAGGCACTCCTTTCGGGATGGTGAGATTTTTTTGTGGGGTGACCGGGTGGTTAAAAGAGGGGTCGTGAACTACTGCATGTTCACAAAATTCAAGCTAGCAGATTGAGGGAGGGAATGCAAATCACCGTAGGTGTGGACTTTCAAGAGGGGGCGTGATTGGTGTGCCGATTCTTGGTTCGAACCCGGAGGTGGTGATTTATGAGTGGTAAATCTCTAAACGAGAGCCACCCTCGTCCGTCGGAAGCATGCAAAGCAGTGCGGCACGCGAAAGGGTAAGCTGAGGAGCAAGTGAGTTTGGGGTGTGGACCGATCGCGACCACCTTCAGTGACATTTGACGAAGCTAGGCCCTGCCACCCGCCGTGGAGCGGTCCCGAACCTTTTGTTTCGGCAGGGGCTTCCAAGACCTGACACCCGACGCCCCGGTTTGTGCTAGATTGCAGGTACTTGAGGGTTTATTAGCGTGGCAGATAAGGTCGGAGAACCAGATAAGATGCCGGGGCAGCCGACTCTCCGTTACCGCATTCTGAGAAAAATTGCTTTGGATGACGCAGACGGAAGGATGGTCTTCCTTACGGCTGTTATCGCCTTGACGGGGCTCGTTGGCATAATTCTCGTCATTCTAGGCGGCAGAGATACTAGCCGACTTGTGACCGCAGCGGAGAAACAGGCTGCTGCGGCCCGAAAGAGCGCAGACGCGGCCAAGAGCTTTGCTGACACCGCAGAGCAGATTAGCAAGGGGATTTCGGAAGCCGTCGACAAATTGAAGGTTCAGGCCTCTGCAAACCAGAATCTCGCCTCAGCCGCCAAGATTGCCAATGCAAATACGCTGGAAGCGGACAGGCCGTGGATAGGGGTCTTTTTACAAGTAAGTGACTTTGCTCTTGGGAAGACGCCTACCTACTCCGTTGTATTCACGAACAGTGGGAAGCGCCCTGCGAGAATCACGCTTACTCAAACGATGTCAGTTCCCCACGACTATGGGGCAAATCCGGTGTATAAGCCCTTTGAGACGACGCCGAGCACGACCCTTATTGTCCCTGGCCAAGCTGGCGAGGCCTCCTGGAAAGATGGCGGTGCAATGAGTCCCATATCGGATGAGCTAATGAAGTCGCTTACTTCCGGCGAATTGCCGTTTCGAGTTTACGTAAGAATCGAATATACGGATGTTCGAACGAACGCCCATTACTGGACCCATGCGTGTTGGAGGTTCGACCCCACTTACACGCCCGCGAACGGCGGATTCAACAACTGTCCGGAGTACAACGACACAAGATAAAGCGGAGCCGCTCATGTGCGCTACTCAAAAAAGTCTTCGACACATTTCATGCCTTGCTCTATTCAAGTCTACGAGGCCAAAGGTCTGATCCAACAATAGAGTTCGTTTCAACAAGACCACATCCTTTGTTCGAGGTGCTCGATTTATGCTCTTCGACAACCTATGGCGCGCTGAAAGGCGCCAAGCAAAACGATCAGTGCAGCTCAAAAAGAAATTCAAACCACTAATTGAGTCCGCCAAGAGGAACAAGGACGCTGAATTGGCACAAGAGCTGGAGGAGGAGTGGTGGACTGAAAGCAAGTTGAACGACGACGCAGACGACATGCGATCGCGGGTTCTAATCAAGGAAGCCCGAAAGCTAGGAATCGAAGTTCCCACCAAACCTAGCTTCTCGGCGCTCAGCGATTATGATGATGAAAAATGGTATCTGAACGACGCGACGGGAAACTGCTTCTTAACAGACAAGGCGTACGCCGACTTATTCAGGCATGTTCGAAAAGAAAAATCGGACCTGCTTGATTACCGGATGCGATATGTAACTCGCGTTGTCGTGCCAGTAACTGGCCTAATCGGCACGATAATGGGCCTAATCTCGCTAATTTACGCAATCGAAAAAGCCCGATAGGAAGGGTCCTCATCGGATGAGGAGAGCCTGCGAGGACCAAAGCTTTAACCGAGCGCGGGATGAAGATCGTATGACATCAAGGCATAGAAGCGAGATCCCTGCGGAGATAGCCGCCCGAGTTCTATTTCGCTCCCATCGAACTTGCTGCGTTTGTCGTGTCTCCCAAAAACAAGTTCAAATTCATCATGTTGACGATGACCCAAGCAACGGGAGTGAACAGAATTTTGCGGTGCTTTGCTTTGACTGCCATGGCCAAACACAGATCAAAGGCGGGTTCGGACGAAGACTCAACGCGGAGCAGATCGTGCTTTATCGTGACGACTGGTACCGAATAGTAGAAAGTGGCCGTCGCAAGAATGATTTGTTACGTACACAAGACCTGTCTGCCGGCCCCCTCGAAGCAAAATTCGAAGGCAAGGCGGTCACCCCTCGCTTCATGAAGTTATCCGAGAAAGACGATAAGAACAAGTATTCATTCGAAGCCGAATATCCTCAACTCTTTCCCGACGAATCAGCGGATTCCAGTGAAATTAACCTGACACTCGCGGCCTATATAGTAAGAGAACTCCAGAAATTCCGAGCTGGAGCGATCGGGGCGTCAAAGTTCAAAGAAGAAGATATGATGAAACGTCTTCCTGAAGGAATGTGCTGGATCGGCTCTCGATTAGCCATGCTATTGGCGGATTCACGGCTAACTTCTTCAGTCTTGATTTCCAGTTTGCCGAATACGGGGCTGGGGCCATGCACTCAAGATATACGACGAGAACGATAAACTACTTACTGAATCCGGTGAGGCAACTTGGATTTTGGGACGTATTTCTCTATTTGAGCAGGAAGACCTGTTTGGAAACGATTTCACGGTACTGCATCTTTTCTCTCAATGAGCAAAAACCTGAATTCCTGAAGTCAGTCTCCACGGAGCCAAGCGACTGGATTCGGCGGGGGGCAGGTGCGGAGGAAGAGAACTTCAAGAGGTTTCTTCTGGAACGGGGGGCGTGCGTTTCTTTTTCGACCCTTATTCGGTGGCCTGTCACGCCGAGGGCCGATACGACGTTTTTGTTCCCGTTCGAGTGCTTTCGGCTGTGATGCACAACTCCGTCTCTCAATTGCTGTAGAGGAAAGGACAGTTCTATAACCGTCCTTCAAAATCTGCGCCTTCGTACAAATGTTTTTGCTCGCGCGGTCTGCCAACGTCAATCGAGTGATGTATGCACCGCACTGCGTTGAGCCAGCCGCCGCTGGAACACAGCTACCGCGCGGCAGGCAGGCTCCAAAAGGCGCCGCCCGTAAAGGGCGCCGCTACAAAGGCGGGACGCTCGTTCGAACTCGCTGGAACACAGGCTCCCTTCAAAATTGCCACTGGCAATTCCTCTGGGCAAGCACGGTACACCGGCGCGGCGGGGTCACTCGTAGCGGAGGGCGACCATGGGATCGACGCGGGTGGCGCGGCGCGCGGGGATGAAGCAAGCGAGGAGCGCGACGGCGGCGAGCAGCAGCGCCGTGGCGGCGAACGTGGCGGGGTCGGTGGTGCTGACGCCGTAGAGAACCGACGCCATCAGACGCGTGAGCGCCAGCGCACCGAGCAGGCCGATGCCCACTCCGGCCAACGCCATCCTTGCCCCCTCACCCAGCACAAGGCGCAGCACGTCGCGACGCTGCGCGCCGAGCGCCATGCGAATGCCGATTTCCTGCGTGCGCTGTCCGACGATGTAGGAGATGACGCCGTAGATGCCGATGCTCGCGAGCACCAACGCCAGCGCCGCAAACGCGGAGAGAAGAATCATGGCGAAGCGCCGCGAGGCCAGAGATTCGGAGGCGATGTGGTCTACCGTGTCGGTATCGTACACGGTGGCCTGGCTGTTGAATTCGGCAACGGCCTTGCGAATGGAAGCGAGGAACGCATCCGGCGGGCCATCGGTGCGCACGACAAAACCTACAGCGCTGCCGAAGGTCTGTTTCAGGTCATCCGGGAGTTGCATCTGAGACGTGTAGAACTGGACGAGAATCGGCGAATGATAATTTTCGTCGAGACCGAACTGCTTCACATGGCCGACGACCCCGACGATTTCGAGCTGCTTGTATACGAGGTCGAAGTTAAGGTGCTTGCCGATGGGGTCTTGGTTGCCGAAATACCTGCGCGCGAGATTTTCGTCAATCACGCAGACGCCGGGGGAATCGGCGTTGTCCTGATCGGTGAAAAAGCGGCCACGCAGGAGCGGAATGTGCATAACGTCGAGGTAGCCGGGACCGGCGATGTACCAGATGGCGTCTTGCATGCCGTTTTCGTTGAGGGGCCTGGGCTCGCCTTCGATCCAAAACGGCAGATCGGATTCGCCGTACAGGGGGAAGGCCCCGTTCATCAAGGAAACGGCGCGAACGCCGGGAACCTCGGCGATTTTGGCGGTGAGCTGGAGCGTGCTGGCGCGGACTTGCGCCGCGCTCTCCCCGGCGATGGAGGGAGGCAGGCCAACGTTGAAGCTGAGCACATTGTGGGGATCGAAGCCGGGATTGACGCGCCAAAGGCCCACGAGCGTGCGAATGGAGAGTCCGGCGCCGATGAGCAGGACGACGGCGAGCGCGGTTTCCACGACGACGAAAACGCCCTGCACGCGGTAACGCGCGCCGCTCGAGGTGCGGCCGGCTTCCTTAAGAGTGCCGTGGACATCCGGCTGAAAAGTCTTCAGCGCCGGGGCGAGGCCAAAGACAATTCCGGAAAGCAGAGAGACCGCGAGCGTGAATGCGAGCACTCGGGGATCAATGCGGACATCGCCGGCCCGCGGCAACGTGCTTGGAAGAATGGAAAGTCCGGCTGATGTGCCCCAGGCGGCGAGCGCCAG
>DATJOL010000005.1:0-37818 GCA_035507075.1 Candidatus Aquilonibacter sp.
GGACGGCAATGGATATCCCTATGGCCTGCAGGGCGACCAGATTCCCATGATGGCGCGCATCATCGCTGTGGCTGACACGCTCGACGCGATTACCACCAATCGTCCGTATCAATCCGCGATGGATTTGGAATATGCGCTCGAGCGCATCCAGACACTCGCGGTTTCGAAATTCGACGCTCGCGTCGTTACCGCCCTCGTCACCGTGGTCAAATCCGGCCGTTTGCGGCTGAATACCGCGCTGGTTGAGGTCTGAATCGCGTCGTGATCTCCGCTTAATCGCATCCTTTACTCCGCCATAGATCGCGGGACTCTCTGTTAAAATGAACTCTTCCGCGTCCTAGAGCGGCACATCAGGATGATTACCCTTTTCGGAAATGAGAAAAAGGAGCCGACGCTACTCGAGCGGCTGAAGCAATCGGTTACTAAGACACGCACAGAACTTGCCGCGCGCGTGGAGCAACTCCTTACGGGCGACAGGCCCGTCGATCCCGAACTGCTAAGGCAGCTCGAAACGGCGTTGCTCAGTGCGGACATCGGTACGCGAACGACGCGCGAAGTGATCACCGCGATGCGCCAACAAGTGACGGAGCACAAACTCGAAGGCTCCGCCGCTCTCAAAAAAGCCCTGAAAGATCAGATTCGTGCCATTCTCGTCGGGCCTGCAGCTCATTCAAATGGCAATGCTGCCGCCGCGGCAGCCGCACCCGCGCCGCGCGTGATGTTCGTCGTAGGAGTGAACGGCACCGGGAAAACAACAACCATCGGCAAGCTGGCGAACCGGCTGAAAAGGGAGGGCGCGAGCGTCATGTTGTGCGCGGCGGATACATTTCGGGCAGCGGCTATCGAGCAGCTGGAGGTGTGGGGACAGCGCTCCGGCGTGGAAGTGATCAAACAAAAGTCCGGCGCCGATCCTTCGGCGGTGATTTTCGACGCGCTATCCGCGGCGCGCGCACGCTCGGCTGACCTCGTGATTGTCGATACCGCCGGCCGCTTGCACACGAAATCGAATCTGATGGCCGAACTCGATAAGATGAAGCGCACCGCGTCTAAAGTGGTGCCCGGGGCGCCTCATGATGTGCTTCTCGTGCTCGACGCGACCACAGGCCAGAACGGCCTGAATCAGGCGCGCGAGTTCTGGAACACCGCCGGAGTTACGGGAATTGTATTGACGAAGCTTGACGGAACCGCAAAGGGCGGTATTGTTGTCGCCATTGCGCGCGAGCTCAATCTGCCGATTCGTTATGTAGGAACCGGGGAGCAGATCGACGATCTCGTGCCCTTTGACGCGCAAACCTATGTCGACTCGCTCTTCGATTAAGCTCCCGAGGAAATTTTCAGATCAGGACGAACGGCCGATGGCGCGGGCGCTCGAGTTGGCGCAACTCGGGGTCGCGCTCGCTCACCCCAATCCCATGGTCGGAGCCGTGCTGGTGAAAAACGGCGTGATCATCGGCGAGGGATTTCATAAGTACGATGACCGCGATCATGCCGAAGTCGTCGCATTACGCCAAGCCGGCCAGAAAGCCTGGGGAGCCACGCTCTACGTAAATCTCGAGCCGTGTTGCACGACGGGGCGGACGGGTCCGTGCACTGCCGCGCTGATTTCCGCGAAGGTGAAGCAGGTATTCGGCGCGATGGAAGATCCCAATCCCGCGGTTTCAGGACGCGGTTATGCGGCGCTGGAGCGCGCCGGGATCGGCGTTTCGGTGGGCCTGTGCGAAGCCGAAGCGAAGAAGGTGAACGAGGATTTCGCGAAGTGGATCATGACGGGCTTGCCGTTTGTGACGATGAAAGTGGCTAGCACGCTCGATGGACAAATTGCCGTGCGCGCAACGGAAAGGGCTCCACTCACGGGCGAGCCGGCGCGAGCGGCGTCGATGCGCATTAGGCACCGGGCCGATGCGCTGCTCACGGGCGTGGGCACGATTCTGGCCGATAATCCCCGGCTTACCGACCGCAGCGGCGAACCACGCCGACGCAAGCTTTTGCGCGTGGTGCTCGATTCGAAGCTGCGGCTGCCGCTGAAATCGCAGCTCGTGCTGTCGGGGAAGGGCGATATTCTGGTGTATACCACGGAGCCGACCGATTCGCCGCAGGCGCGCGCGTTGTCGATGGTCGGTGTGGAAGTGGTGCAATTGCCGGCCAGCGGCGAACGGGTCGACCTGGAAGCGGCGATTCGCGATCTGGGCCAGCGGCAGATTGTGAATCTAATGATTGAAGCGGGAGCCGAAGTAAACGGCGCCGCGCTGGCCGAGGGGCTGGTGGACAAGGTCGCGATTTTCTACGCGCCAAGGTTTATCGGCGCGGATGGCGTTCCATTGGCACGCACGACGGCGAAGAGATTGACGCATTTGCCGGGCCTCTCAAATGTGACGGTGGAATCCTATCCGCCGGATATTCTTGTGGAAGGATATTTTCGCGACATTTACGCGAGCCGCCGGAAAATTCGCGAAACGGACCGGCGCAGGCGGCGGCCTCCCGACATACCGCCCATCTCTTGAGGCGGCATAGAGCGGCTCTGGAGGAGAGATGTTCACAGGGATTATCGAACAGCTTGGCAGCATCGATTCGCTCGAGGCGAATGGCGAAGGAGGAAAACTGCGCGTGAGCCTGGCGGATGCGCCGGAGATCGCTGCGGAAATCAAGCTGGGCGACAGCATCTGTGTGAATGGCTGCTGCCTGACGGTGGTCGAGTTTGATGCAAACCACTTCGCGGCGGATCTATCGGGCGAGACGCTGCGGCGCACGTCGCTCGGGGAGAAGAAACCCGGCGATCCGGTGAATCTGGAACGGCCGCTGGCCGCAGGAGCGCGGCTGGGAGGCCATTTCGTGCAGGGCCACGTGGACGGAGTTGGGCGCGTCGACGCGCTCACGGCCGAAGGGGATAATTGGTGGCTCTCGGTTCGTGTGCCGGAGGACTTAAGGCGTTACGTCGCAGAAAAGGGGTCGATTGCGGTTGAGGGGATCAGCCTCACCGTTGCGCGCTGGCACGAAGGCGTGGCGGACGTCGCGGTGATTCCGTTCACTTATCGAGAAACGAATATCCACGCTTTGAAGCGGGGCGATCCTGTGAACCTGGAAGTCGATATATTAGCGAAATACGTTGAGAGCCTTCTGGCGGGGGTGGATTTGCGGGCAGTTGGCACGAGGGATTCAGCGATCGGCCTGAGCCTCAAAGAATTGACCGAGCAAGGCTTCTGATTCGCCAGCCGGAGGCGATCATCTGCAGGAACAGGTTTCCGCCCGGCTGCTGCACCCGCTTGAAACGAACGCGCCGCCGAAAAATCGCGAAGAGGAAGCTGCGAAAGCGCGAGCCCGCGCGGCGGAACGATTCGGCGACTAGGTAGGCTGCTCAGCCGGGGATTTCGCGCTTCTCCCTTGAGCCGCGCCAGTAAAGCATGAGGCCGATCAGAACAAATAGGCCAGTCCCGCCCACGAGTTTCCCCTCAAACAGCAATTTATTTTGCGTCTCGCCCGGCGGAATCAGCGAAAGCACAATTCCCAGCAGAACGACGAGGAATCCCAGCGAGCCAGCCAGCCAAACACCGAACCGCCCGCCTGGAATAAGAACTGCGCTCGAGTTTTCCTTGCGGTCGGGACGGTTCGCGAGCTTCATCGCGGCCGCGTACATGTAAAGAAACGGAATGAAATTCAGGATTGTGCCAGCGTCAACCAGAATCTGGTAGGCGCTGTTTGCGGATTCGTTCAACTGGATCAGCAGCAGAATCGCGCACGAGATTCCCGCCTGCACCAGAATCGAAACCCACGGCGTGTGCCATTTCGGATGAATTTTTCCAAATGCCGCCGGCATATATCGATCGATCCCCGCTACGAACGGAACGCGTGCAACTCCTGCCACCGTCGTGCCGATGCCGCCCGCGTTGCCGACGGCATTCAGCGTGGCGGCGATCACGCCGAAGTATCCGATGCCCAGAATTGCCGAGCCCACTTCGAGGGCGCCAAAGGCGCCGCTTTTCGGATCCACCACGTCAGGAGTTTGCATCGCGAGGACGGCAACAGTCCCAGCCATATACATCAATGCAATCGAAATGCCGGACCCGAAAATCGCGCGCGGGAACGTCCGGCGCGGGTCGTGGATCTCCTCGCTCATAGTGGCCACCAGCTCGAGCCCAGTGAATGCGAAAGCGATCTGCGGCCAGAAATTCAGCGTGTCCCAGTTCCATACCGGCATCATGTTATGCAGCGTAAAATGCGTTGCGGAGCCTCGCGTGTGCCAGATATACGCGCCGAGACCAATCAGCATTACCAAAGGGACATACGTGCCGATGCCGCCCGCGTTCTGCAGCCATTTGCCCACGTTCAAGCCGACGATGTTCATCACAACGGCAATAAACAGCAGGCCGATAGAGCCAGCGATCAAAAACGTGCGGTTATCGATTAGCTGGGCTCCCGCGCTGCCGCCGATGTACGCCCCCATCGCCGCGCTCGCCATCAGCAACCCGGGGAAATAGAAAAATGTGTAGACCCAATACGTCCATCCAGCCATGAATCCGTGAAATTCGCCGAAGGCTTCCTTCGACCACGCGTAAAGTCCGCCCTCGCGAGGAAATCGCGTGGAAAGTTCGAGCACAACGAACGCGGTAGGAACGAAAAAGAGCAAGGCGGCAAGAACCCACAGGCTCATCGACGAAGTGCCTTCGTGCGCGGCCGCCGCAATCCAGCGCGGGCCGAGCACGGCCGCCACGTTGAAGAGCAACACATCCCAAAACCCCATCACGCGGCGAAGCTGCTTCTTCGCATCGCTGGGCGCAGACTGGCTCACGCCGTCGCGTCCAGTTCGGGAATCATTTCATCTTGCATCAGGAAATTGTGGAGGAAGGCGTCCTTCGAGGCTTCGAGTTGCGCCCAGGTGCCGAAAAACTCGACGCGGGCGTCGCTGAGAAAGATCACGCGGTCAGCGAGCTTTTTGGCGAGATGCGTGTCGTGCGTCACGACGATCGCGGTCTTATGAAACTTTTGCTTCAAGCGCAGAATCAGGTCGCTCATGTGCGCCGCCATCAGCGGGTCAACCATCGTCGTGGGTTCGTCGTAAAGAATCGCGTCCGGTTCATCAGCCAAGGCGCGCGCTATCGCGACGGAACGCTTTGTACCCGTGCTCAGATCGGCCGGCAAGCGGTCCGCGAATTCCGATACCTCGAGCATCTCGAGCAGCTCCTTCACACGCGCATCCACTTGATCCTGATCGATCGCTCCGCCACGGCTTACCAAAGGGAACGCCACATTCTCGGCCACTGTCAGCGAATCGAAGAGCGCCCCGGACTGAAAGACCATCGTCACCTTGCGTCGAATCTCGGAAAACTCCTTCTCGGTCAGGCCGGTCACGTCCCGCCCCGCCACGATGATGCGGCCCGCGTCAGGCTCAAGAAAGCCCAGCAGCAGTTTCAGCGAGACGGACTTGCCCACGCCGCTGCGCCCCATGATCACGGCGGTCTCGCCCGTCTCGACGAAGAAGCTCACATCCTTGAGCACTTCGTTATCGCCGAACGCCTTCGAAACTCCGCGAAATTCAAAATAATGCCCAGCCATGGCTGCGTCTGCGTGTCCTCTCGCGCTGCCCCATTCTCGACCAGGAGTGGGCAGGAAGCAACCTGCGTTCGCCTTCTCGGAAACACAGTCAGCACATGCTCGGCAGCGGCCTGCTTCTGGTTTGGCGGGTTAAGTGCGAAAATGAAGATTCCTATGAGAAGCGCAGATCGCGGAAAAGTCTACATTGTGGGCGCAGGGCCGGGCGACCCGGAATTGCTGACGCTGAAGGCTCACCGACTTCTGCGCGAGGCGCGTCTCATCCTGCACGACGATTTGGTGTCGCCAGCCATTCTGGCGCTCGCCGGACCAAGCGCGAAAGTAGTCAATGTCGGCAAGCGCTGCGGCGCCAAACGCATCACTCAAGCCGAAATCAACGAACAAATGATTCGCGCCGCTCGCGACGGCGTCGACGTCGTCCGCCTCAAATCCGGAGATCCGGCGATCTTCGGGCGCCTCGGCGAAGAGTTGGAGGCGTTGGCCGAAGCTCAGGTCAATTACGAGATTGTCCCTGGCATTACGGCGGGAATCGCCGCGGCCGCCGCGCTTGGCATGTCGCTGACGGACCGGCGCAGCGCCTCGCGCCTTCTTATCGCGAGCGCGCACCATGCCTCCGATCAACAAAACCACAACGACGATCAGTCCGCAAACGGCGCGGTGCCGCCGAAAGACGATTGGTCTGGCCTGACGCGTGGCGATACAACGCTGATGATCTACATGCCCGGCCACGGCCTCGCCGGCCTTCGCGACGAACTCTTAGCCGCGGGACTCGCCGCAGATACGCCCGCGATCATTGTCTCCAATGCGACCACGCGACGGCAACGCCACCGCGAGATGACGCTCGCCGAAATCGCGGCCGGCCCGCAGCTCGAAGCGCCTTCCGTGGTGCTGATCGGCCGCGCTCTTGACCGCAACCGCGCCCGCCGGAACTCCGAAGCGCAACAGGAGATTTCGGCGCTCATCGACCAGGCCATATCCGCGCTCTCAACGAAATAGTTCGCTGCTCCGCGTGCAGAACGGACCGCGGCCACCGCCGCGCGTCGAAATTCCGCGCTTCGTGTTAGATTCAAGCTTGCTTCAACGCAATTTTGGGAGAAATCGCGGCAATCCATGCTCGGCCAGAAACAGAAGGCGTTCAACTGGATCGACGCGGTATGGCTGCTGTTTATTGCCGTGCTGGTCGTGCTCCCTCCGATCACCGAGTACCACAAGCAAATCATCCTCGCGGTGATCGGCACGTTCCAATTGCTTGAGGGCCGCTTGATCGCGTGGCTGCCAAGGCGCGGCCACGTCTATGTGGTGCTCATCAAAATCGGTCTGGCCGCTCTTCTGCTGGATCACACGGGCGCCGAAGCGGCCATCAACAGCACGTATTGGCCTATTTATTTCCTGCCGATCGTGACCGCGGCAACATATTTTGGCCCGATCGGCACGCTGCTATGGACGTCGTTAGCCAGCCTCACTTATTGCGCGTATTTGATTCCCGCGCGCATCGAATTCGATATCACCGGTGAAGCTTATTCCATTCTCGCCATCCGCATCCTCTTTTTCTTTCTTGCCGCAATGCTCGTCAATCGGTTCGCTGAAGAGAATCGGCGCCAAGCCGCGATCCAGAAGGCACTGGCCGAAACACTGGAAGAGACGAATCGGCAACTGCGCCGAGCCGAAGCCGAAGCGCGGCGTTCCGAACGCCTGGCCGCTCTCGGCCAGCTTTCCGCGGGCCTCGCGCACGAAATTCGCAACCCCCTTGGCGTGATCAAGGGCTCAGCCGAACTGCTAACGCAAAAGTTGCAGCAGACTGAGCCGCTCGCCGCGGAACTTGCGGGCTACATCTCCTCCGAGGTCAATCGCCTCAACGGCCTCGTTGCGCAGTTCCTCGATTTCGCCCGCCCGCTGCGTCTCGATCTGCGCCCCGAGCAGATCACGCAGATCGTCGACCGCGCCGCCGAGTCCGTGCGCGTCCAAATGCCTGACGCTCGCGTGACGATCGAGCGCCACTACGGGCCCGGATTGCCGACGGTTCTCGCCGACGAAAAATTCTGCGAAAGTGTCTTTTCGAATTTGATTGCAAACGCATATCAAGCCATGGACGGCACCGGCACCCTTTGTCTTTCGGCTTCGTCCGAATCTTCCAACGGCTCTTCGGGCGTGCTTGTTACAGTGGAAGACACCGGTCCAGGAGTCTTGCCCGAAATGCGCGAGCAAATTTTTAACCCTTTCATCACATCAAAGAAGGACGGCGTTGGACTCGGGCTTTCGATCGTTGCGAAAATCGTGGACGAGCACCGGGGCTGGATCAAGCTCGATCCGGATTCCACAAAAGGCGCGCGCTTTCGCGTCTTTTTCCCGACCGAGCCACCGCCGCAGGGGACTTCGAAAGCGTGAGCCGCGAAAAGCCGTCGATACTCGTCGTCGAAGACGAGGCCAAATTGCGTCGATTGATTGAGCTGCAGCTCACCGAGGATGATTTCGTCGCCCGCTCCGCGCCCGATGCTGAAACTGCGCTCGATATGCTGCACAAGGATGCGTTCGATCTGGTCGTGACGGATTTCAAGCTGCCCGGAATGACGGGACTGGAGTTTCTGAACGCTGCGAAAAACATCGATGCGAACCTGCCCGTAATCATGATGACGGCTTACGGCACGGTCGAGTCCGCCGTGGACGCGATGAAAGCCGGCGCCAGCGATTATGTGCTTAAGCCGTTTTCCCTCGCTGAACTGGTGATGGTGATCCGCAAAGAACTGGCGGCTCACGATTTGCGCGAAGAAAATCGCTCTTTGCGCGAGGCTCTCGGCCGACGCTACGAATACAATAATATCGTGGCGCGCAGCGAGAAAATGCAGGCCGTTCTGGGCCTGGTTGAACGTGTTGCGCCCTCAAATTCCACGGTCTTGATCGGAGGCGAGAGCGGCGTCGGCAAGGACCTGATCGCGCGCGCCATTCACGAACATTCGCGCCGCGCGTCAGGCCCGTTCATCAAGATCAACAGCACGGCGATTCCCGAAACGCTGCTCGAAAGCGAACTCTTCGGCTACGAAAAAGGCGCGTTTTCGGGCGCGGCGAGCAGCAAACCGGGAAAGTTCGAGCTTGCCGATAAAGGCACGCTCTTCCTCGACGAGATCGGCGATGTGCCCGCGGCAATCCAGGTGAAGCTTTTGCGCGTCCTGCAAGAACGCGAATTCGAGCGCCTGGGCGGGACAAAGACTCACAAGGTGGATGTCCGCCTGATTGCCGCTACGAACCGCGATCTTCGCGCCGCTCTCGAAGAAGGCACTTTCCGCGAGGACCTCTACTATCGGCTGAATGTGGTCGCCATCGATATACCGCCGCTGCGCGAGCACAAGGACGATATTCCCGCGCTCGCGAATTTTTTCCTGGAGAAATTCGCAAGGGAGTCGGGCAAGACTCTAAACGGGATCACGCCCGCGGCTATGAAAATTCTGATCGATCATTACTGGCCGGGAAATGTGCGCGAGTTGCAAAACGTGATCGAGCGGGGCGTCACGCTCTCGGCCGGTTCGACCCTCGACGTTGACGATATCCATCTCGATAAGCCCCGCCAGCGAGCCGCCGCGGAAACATCTTCCGCGTTGCCCGAAGGAACCACCCTTGAACAGTGGGAAGATGAAATGATCCGCGAGGCGCTTCGGAAAGCCGGAGGGAACAAGAGCCAGGCCGCACGCGCCCTCGGACTTTCACGAAATGCGCTGCGCTACCGTCTTTCCAAAATGGGTGTCCCTGATCCCGCAGACTGAACCCACAGCCAAGGCGCCTCGTGTCTTCCCGCCTCGTTAGCGCGTAAATCGTTCTTGGAAATGCCGGCAAGCGGGCGATAGGATGTCGCCTGCGGATTTACCGGGGTCAGGGGGATAAAGTGCTCATAAGAACTTTCTTGGCCGCAGCTTCATCAATCCTGGCATTGGCGCTGGCTGTGCCGCTCTTCGGGCAGACAAAGGCGCTGCTCATTTATTTCGTCGATGTCGAAGGTGGCCAATCGACGCTTTTCGTGACGCCCTCGGGCGAAAGCGTGTTGGTGGATACGGGCTGGCCGGGCGACCGCGACGCCTCCCGAATCGTCGCCGCCGCCAAAGACGCGGGCGTCAAGCAGATCGACCACCTGCTGATCACGCATTTCCATGTGGACCACGTCGGAGGCGTACCCGCGCTTGCCGCAAAGATTCCGATCCGCAATTTCTACGATCATGGCGAGACAGTCGAGCACGACGCCAACGGCCAAAAGCTGTGGGACGATTATGAAAAAGTGGCCGGCGCTGGACATCACGTCGTGGTTACACCCGGATTCAAACTGCCGGTCAAAGGACTCGACTGGACGATCGTCACATCCGCAGGCAAAATCATCGATCATCCGCTTCCCGGTGCGGGGCAATCCAATCCCGCGTGCGCGGATTTCAAGCCGCAAGCTGTGGATCCGACCGAGAACGCGCAGTCAAACGGAAGCATCATCCAGTTCGGAAAACTGCGCATCGCCGACCTTGGCGACCTGACGCGGAATAAAGAGGGAGAACTCGTCTGCCCGATGAACAAAGTCGGGCACGTGGATATTTTTGTCGTCAGCCATCATGGGCTGGCGATCAGCAACTCTCCTGCGCTGCTGGCTGCGTTGAGTCCGCGCGTTGCAATCATGGACAACGGCGCAACGAAGGGCGGCACGATCCAGGCGTGGACCACCGTCCACAACTCCGCGGGGCTCGAAGATTTATGGCAATTGCACTATTCCGAAGCCGGCGGCCCCGATCACAACTCTGCTGCCGACCTGATTGCCAATCCAACGTCTTCGCCCGATTCGGCGTTCTGGATCAAGGTGACTGCGCATGCAGACGGCCACTTCGAAGTGACCAACCAGCGGAACGCGTTTACGAAAAAATATTAGCGGGGGCAACGATCAAGCGCGCCGCCTGTCTCCCGGCGGCCGCCACTGTGGTTGGGACTGAAAGAACGCGAGCTTACGCGTTGGCAGCGCGCGCCAGCGTTCCGTGACGGTAGATCCTTCGCGGTGAGCTGCGGCCCTTCGGCTCGCCTTCCACATCGACAATCTGGCTCGAACGATACGGGTTCTCGCCTTCGCAAGCGCGGCACCGCAGCGTGAACACGCGCTCGGGCTGCATGGTCTCTGCATCCTGTGGCGATGCCAAACTCTCCATGCGAATTACGATGGCGGGTACCGGGATCGGCTGGCGGCAGTGCCGACACATTACGGCGCTGTAGTGCGGCTTGGTCGCTTCTTGAATCATCACTTCCTCCAAATTGAGCAATGGCTGGGCTGCCATTCGGGGAGGGCGATATTACCCTGACCTTGTGGACGAATCCAGTCTAACTGACTGCTCGCCTGTGGAAAACTGCGATTCGCTCCACTCATGGCCGTCGGTGGCCGAAAACCACCACCTTCGCTTAAAAACCACCGAGGCCGGGCTCCGAAGAAGCTGCTGGCTGCGGCGCAGCCATCAGCCAAAGGCAGCATTATCAGTCATTTACAAGAATGCCGCCGGGAATAGCCTGTTTGGCATCGGCCCTGCACCAGTCACAGACGGATTTGAAGTGCCTGGCGCGATCGGCCGGGAGGGGACCCATGAAGAAACTCATTACATTCATAGCAGTGCTTATCATATCCGCAGGGCTCAGCCCTGCGGCGTCTTCATTGTTCGCGCAGGGCGAATACGGCCAATATTCGGAACCACAGGGCGGTCCTCCCCCGGCTCCCGACCAGAATGCCCCCGCACCGGGGCCACCTCCGTCACAGGATCAGACGCAGAATCAGCCGCAAGGCGATCAGTCCGATGCCAACGCGCCCGGCGTTGCGCGCGCCAGCTTCATCCAGGGCAATGTATCTTCGCAGCAAGACGACAACAGCCAGCTCGTTCCTGTTACGCTGAATACGCCTCTCGAAGCCGGCGAACGCGTTTCCACCGCGAACGATGGTCGCGCCGAAATCGAACTCGACTACGGCGATCAACTCCGTCTTTCGAGTGACACCACCGCGAAAATCGCCACCCTGAATCGACAGAGCATCCAAGTTCAGATCGGACAAGGGCTCGCGACATACTCTGTCCTGCCCGGCAGCCAGGCGCAGGTGGAAATCGATACGCCCAACGCGGCGCTTCATCCGGATGCCGAAGGCGACTATCGCATCCTCGTCAATTCTGATGCAGAAACCAAAATCATTGTCCGCAGCGGCTCGGCCGACGTCTCCACACCGCAAGGCAGCACCCACGTCGACGCAGGCCAGATGATCACCGTGGCCGGCACAGACAATCCCCAATACCGCATCGATACCGCGCCTGGTCGTGATGATTGGGACGCGTGGAACGCCGACCGCGACCACCGCGTTGAAACGGCAAAGAGCTTCAACGATACGAACCAGTACTACACCGGCACGGAAGACCTTGATCCCTATGGCGAATGGAGCGAAGTCCCGGACTACGGCAACGTCTGGTTCCCGAATTATGGCGCGGATTGGGCGCCGTATCGCGATGGCAGTTGGGTCTACGAACCGTACTATGGCTGGACTTGGGTTTCGTATGAACCGTGGGGCTGGGCGCCCTATCATTATGGTCGCTGGTTCGTTTATGGCGGGCGCTGGGGCTGGTGGCCGGGTCCCGTGTACGCCGGTTATTACCCTATTTGGGCGCCGGCTTATGTTTCATTCTTTGGCTGGGGTGGCGGAGGCTTCGGTTTGAGCTTCGGATTCGGGTTCGGCGGATGGGGAAACATCGGCTGGTTGCCGATCGGCCCATGCGACTGGTATCACCCGTGGTACGGTCGCTGGGGCGCTGGGTTCCGTTCCGTCGGTTTTGCCGACTACGACCGCTTCCACGAAGGCTTTGGCCCGCTGCATGGCGGCTACGGGCGCCAATTCTCGAACATCCATGACGCGATGATCAATGACCGTGTTCGCGGCGGCATCAGCTCGATGTCCGGCAGCGAATTCGGGCGCGGCCGTGTTCCTATGAACCAGGCGCGGATCAGCGATGCCACGTTCCGCCAGTCCAGCGCGATGACGGGCAGGATGCCTGTCACGCCCTCGCGTGAAAGCTACAGCCCGACCGGGCACTTTGCGAACGCTTCGAATTTCCGCAACATGCCGCCCAATTCGCAGCACTTCTTCTCGCCCAATCGCGGCGGCAGCTTCGCAGGGAATAACTCGCGCTCGCAAGGTGCATTTGCCGAACGCAACAACGGCGCGCGGGGCAATTCGCAGGCGTCTTCGCAGAACGGCCGCTCCGGCTGGCGTACCTTCACACCGCCCTCTTCCGCCAACCGCGGAAATTCCCAGGCGTTCGGCGGCAATCGCGGCGGCAATCAGCAGTCCTTCGCGGGAAATCGCGGCGCAACCGAAAATCGCGACCCGGCGGCGAACCGCGGAGCTGAGCAGAATCACGCGTCTAACAACGGCGGCTGGCAACATTTCACGCCGCCAACGCAAGCGCAGAACGAGCGCAACTTTTCCCGGCCAGGTAACAACGAACCGTCCCGCAGTTACCAGTCGCCGCAGGCGTATCGAGGAGGCTCAAATTCATACCGTCCCCCTCTCAATATGCGCCAACCCATCGCTACGCCTCGCGGCGGCTCTAATTACGGCAATAGCAACCGCGGCTACTCCGCACCACGCGGTAGCTATTATTCGGCTCCGGCTCAGCGTGGAGGCGGCAATTTCTCCGCTCCGCGCGGAAACTACTCGGCGCCTCGCGGCGGCGGGTATTCCGCACCCCGTGGCGGCGGTTACTCTGCCCCGCGCGGCGGAGGGGGCGGCGGATACCACGGCGGCGGTGGCGGTGGCCATAGTGGCGGCGGCCGTCGTTAGATTTTCTTCCTGACTCATAACGCGTCATAACCATCATAACCGCGGCCCCGGTCGACAGCCGGGGTCGCGGAGCATCACCAAATTGGCGATGCCGCGCTTGAGCTGTGCAGGAAGCAGGCTTAAGGGGTTTACCGGTTGGATTCACGAATTTGCGGTTGGCTATCTAAAAGAACGCGTTTCTTAAGAAGATGAGTACATCGGCATCCGCAAAAGGAGTCACGACCATGAGAAAAGCCATTCGCTGGGCCATGCCTTTGCTCGTCCTCGCGGGACTTTTCGCTGCTTCCGCGATGCCCGCGCCGGCGCAGGATCAAGATCAGGACCAGAACCAGACTCAGGATCCTCCGAGTCGCGTTGGCCGGCTCAATTACATGGAAGGATCCGTCTCGTACCAGGTACAAGGCGATACGGATTGGGTCGCGGCCGATCCCAATCGCCCGCTCACCACAGGCGATAATCTCTGGGCGGACAAAGATTCGCGCGGCGAAGTTCACATCGATAGCAACGCGATCCGCCTCTCGAGCGAGACCGGTCTCTCATTCCTGAATCTCGATGATCGCACCGTGCAGCTTCAGTTGCCTCAAGGCACGATCGAGGTCCATCTTCGCCAACTCTCACCAGGCGACGCATTCGAGATCGACACTCCTAATCTCGCGTTCACTCTCGCCCGCACCGGCGAATACGTGATCTCGACCGATCCGAATGGCAGCGCCACCAACATCATCGTCCGTGAAGGCGACGGCCAAGTCACCGGGGGCGGCGATTCGTGGGATCTTGCGGCTGGCCAGCAATACGCGTTCAACGGCACCGATCAGCTGACGGAGAGCGAGCAGCCAGCTCCCGACTTCGACGACTTCGAGGCCTGGTGCCAGTCGCGCGATCAGGCCGAAAACAATTCCGTCTCCGCGCAATACGTTTCGCGCGATGTGGACGGCTACTACGATCTCGATGAATACGGCAGTTGGAGCCAGGATGCGGATTACGGCCCGGTCTGGTATCCTAGCGGCGTCGGCGTCGATTGGGTTCCCTATCACGTCGGCCACTGGGTCTATATCGCGCCTTGGGGCTGGACTTGGGTAGACGCAGAACCGTGGGGTTTCGCTCCGTTCCATTACGGCCGCTGGGCCCTGATCGGTCCTCGCTGGGCGTGGGTACCCGGGCCGCGCGTCGTCCGCCCCGTTTACGCGCCAGCTCTTGTAGGGTTCGTCGGCGGCGCGGGTTTCGGCCTCTCGGTTTCGTTCGGCGGAGGGTTTACCGGCGTCGCTTGGTTCCCGCTCGGCCCGCGTGACGTTTTCGTTCCGGCCTATCGCTGCACCCCGCGTTACGTGCAATACGTTAACGTGACGAACACGCGCGTCGTGAACGTCACCCAAGTAACAAACGTTTACAACACTGTCGTCATCAACCGCGACGTCACGCACGTGAGCTATACCTACGCTGGAAATGTGCGCGCGGTCACCGCCGTTTCGCGCGACACGTTCGTCAATGCTCGTCCGGTCGCCGCGGCCGCCGTGCACATCAACGACGATCAATTCAGAAACGTCCGCGTCGTCTCGACCGCTGCGATCGCGCCCACGCGCTCCAGCTACATCGGCGCAAACGTAAAAGTGGTCACCGCACGGCCCGCGGTTCCCTTCTCGCAAAGGCCGGTCGTCGCGAATCTGCCGCCGCGCGTTCCGGTTCAGGCTCGCCCAGCGCCCCCGATGAATCGCGGACCGCAAAACAACGCACCATCCAACGGCTTCCGCAGCTTCGGCCCCTCGGCCGATAACGGGCGGGGCCAGCCACCGGCGAGCGGCCCGCGCACGCTCGATGAGCAAGGCGCGCCACCCAACAACACGCAACCGAACAATCAGCCCAATAACAGAGGCTTCCGCCCGTTCGGCCAGCAAAACGCGCCGAATCGTGGCGAAAACAATCGACCCGCCCGCGGCAGCGCTCCTCAGACGACGCAGCAGAATAATCAGGAGCGCTACCGCTTTAGCCCGCCCGTGAAGGCCCAGGACGAAAATTACGACGTCCATCCGCCGCTGAACCAGAAGCAACAGTCTCAGCCGCATGAACAGCGCCAGCCGCAACCGAAGGAAAGCAGCAAGAGCCACTAGCCATTCGCGGCTTGGACAACCTCAGGCGTTCCGCCGCTAGCGGAACGCCTGAATTTGTTTTTGCGCGACAATCGACGCCGACACAAACTCTCGCAGAAACCTTTGCCAGTTTCAAAACGGATCGGTCCGCTCATACAGAGCTTCCCTAAGGCGATCTACAGGGCTTCACTGAGAGCGGTCCGTGCTTAGTCTCTCGTCTGAAATTACGTAGTGCCACGTATATTTCACAAGGAGACAAGCATGCGTACAAGGCACCTGGCCCTGTTACTCGTTCCGTTTCTCGCGACCTTATCGCTCGTCAGCTTGCCCGCCGCGGCTCAAAGCACGCGAATGGGAAAACTGCGCATCACCGTCAACCCCAAACAAGCGTACGTCTTCATTGATGGCAAGGCCATGCGGGACGGCAATCAAACAATTTCGCTGACCGCGGGCAAACATCAAGTCGACGTAGTCAATTACGGCTATTTTTCAAACACGCAGGAGGCCGATGTTCCCGGCGGGGCAACGCTCGATCTTCATGTGACTCTGCAAAAGTCCGGTGAAAACGTTTCGGGCCCGTTCGGCGACATCGAATTTAAAGGTCATCCGCGAGCCGCCGTGCTTCTGAACGGCACGACGCCCGCATATTTCGTCGGCCACGTCGATGAGTTCGACAACAATTTTCTGTGGCACCAGTGGCTTCTCGTTCATCCCGGAAAATATGCCGTCACGGTTACGCGCCACGGCAATACAATCTGGTCCGGTCCCATCGACGTGAAGGCCGGCCAGCGCGTTGTCGTCTACCTGAACGACAACGGCAAAATGAAGACTCACAATTTCCAGCGGGGTCTTACGCTTGGACCGCAGCCGCGTTTTGATGCGGGCATCGCCAGCGCGATGGTTCCCGTGGCGCCCGTGACGGCGCAACTGGCAGCCTCGCAATCCACGGCCAACTGCGGCCAGTCCGCCACGCTGAACTGGAGCGATTCGAACGCGGTCGCGACCTCGATCACCGACCTCGGCAACGTCAGCTCGAGCGGCGATAAATCCGTGAGCCCGACGCAAACGACCACATACAAGCTCGTCGCGTCAGGTCCCGGCGGGATCGTCACTCGCACGGCCACGATCGACGTGAACGCACAACCCGCTGCCATGCTCACGCTAAGCACGCCTGAAGTTACATTCCAGAAAATCGGGGACAAAGTCGTAACGCAGGGGTCGGCGACTCTCTCCTGGACAACCTCCGATGGCAACCGTGTGACGATTCAGCCGCTCGGCAACGTAAGCGACAACGGGAGCCAAACGATCCAGCCGACGCCCGATCAAACCACGGCCGGCCCCGTGAATCAAAACGTTACGTACACTCTGAAGGTCTCGAACGCTTGCGGCGGAACCGCCACTCGCACCGCGACGCTCCACATCATCGGCTCGATCAAACCCGCTCCGGCTGTCACGCTCGCCAGCGTTTTTTATCCCACGAATTATCCTGTGCACAGCCACCCGCGAGTCGGCTTGGTCCCCAGCCAGGAAAAAGAACTGGCGGAAGCGGCTGCGACCTTTAAGAATCACGAAGAGTATGCGCAACCGAACAAGCTCCTGATCGTCGGCCACGCGGACGTTCGCGGCCCTGCTGTTTACAACATGGCCCTTAGCATGCGCCGCGCCGAACTGGTGAAGGACTATCTCGTCTCGCAAGGAATTCCGGCGAGCGAAATCGAAGTTCGCGCCGACGGCAAGAGGCAGGAATTGACGGAGGCGCAGGTGAAGCAACTTCAGGCGAGAGATCCGGAGGCGCCTCCCAAGTGGATGACGGCTCACCAGAAAACCACATGGCTCGCCTACAATCGCCGCGTGGATATCATCCGCGAGCCGGCCGGCCAGGAATCGGTGGAAGCATTCCCCAGTGATGGTGGCAATGCACGCATCGTCTGGGAACGCCCACAGCCGGCTTTCCGGTCCTTCGAAAAAGTGGTGGCGCAAATCCCCGCAAACGAGCATCAGACTTTGGCCAGCAACACGTACGCAAAGTAGTTCGTCCCCGTAGTTACTCGAAAAGCGCCGGCGCGAGCCCGAGCCCGCCCGGCGCTTTCCTTTTTGCGCGGCTCATTTCGTAACAGTACGTGCTGACGATAGCCACAAGGTGATGAAAAAAGGCACGCTTCATATCCTGCGCCAACCGAGCCCATGGTCCGTCACGTCGGGATGGGCTGAACGCATCAAAAACGTCGTGGAAAGCCTGCTGCCTCGCTAATTGCATGGCAGAGACCGCAGCAAAATCCGCCCGCAGGCAGCTTAGGTCATTTCGGAGCAGAGGCCGATGCGGCGGATACGTTTACTCCGACTGCAGATGAGCCAGGGTCAGCATCACTCGAGCGCACACCCGGGAAAAGAACGTCCTTTAGCGTCACGCCGGAGCGGAGCCACAGGCTGATCTGAAATCTGATCCATTCGATGCTTCCGAGGTCTTCATTATTTTTGCCGGGCGTGGTGCGCGCGCGGATTATTTTCAATTCGCCGGCGCCCACGGGAATTCTTTGCGCTGCAGACTCGAGCGCGGCCTTGTGCGCGGGCCAGTCGACTGAGTAGACCATCGTGTTCACCACGACGGCGGCCGCCTGCGAATCGGCCGGCGTTTCCACGAACTGAAATTTGCGCGGAGACATCGCGACAGCCTGTTGTGCGGTGACGCCGTAGGACGCGTTGAGGTATGTCGGCTTGTATGAATGATAGGGCGGCGTGGCAACCGTCGCGTATTCTTCAAAGCCCCCGGCGGGGCTTCCCTTCGGCACGATCTGAATATCCCAGCCTTTGCCGAAGCTGGCGGGCGAAGGGACAAGACGAAAAATCAGATTGTGGCCGATGTCGCGCTGAAACGATTCAGCGGCGGAGAGCTGCCCTCTGATGACGAGATCAGGCTTCGACGATTGGGCGATCGATCCGCCCGCAAGGGCCAGCCAGCAGGCGGCAAGCGTGGCGATACGACGGGTGGTCATGCGTAGATTATGCGGCAGCGTCGGCCTCGATGCGAATATCGGGAGCTTGGCGAGCCGCCTGCGCCGCCAAAGGCCGGTGCGCATCTCTAGGCTTTCACGCCGAAGACTCGCTCCGCATAAACCCGGCTGAGGCGCAGATCTTCTTCGAGCGGCCGCGTGATCACCGTGTTCGGGCGATAAGCAAGCTCGACCATCAGCAGCGGCGCCAGATGCGCGCGGCGAAGATAAGCGGCGATTGCGCGATAGTCGATGTCGCCATCGCTCAGGGATTCCAACCACAATTTGTTTTGCGAATTGCGCAGGTGGAGGCATGCAACTCGCTTTCCCGCCGCGCGAAGCAATGTGAGCGGATCCTGATCTCCCTGATGAACCCAATCCAGATCGATGCACATCCAGACGTAAGCGGGGTCGGTCTGCTTCAAGTTGCTCCACCACTCGCGGGCGTTGCTCTTCATTTCCGCGTCATGATTGTGAACCCAGAACTCACAGCCGATCGCCCCAAGCGCTTCACCAAGCCTGTTAAGCATCGAAGCCTGGACCGCGAGCTCTGCATCGGTCTTTTCTGCCTCGCCTTGTTTCGGGCTGGGGTCCCCGACGATCGCACGGCATCCGGCGCTCCTGAAAAATTGCGCCGTCTGCACTGAATCCGCGATGGTCTTTTCCGCGAGAGCTCCCTCATGCATCGCCCCGCCGACGTAGACCGAAGGCATCTTGAGCCCATTTGACTGGATCATTGAGAGTACGCGATCGCGAAGATCCGGCGTGATGAATCCGTTGTTGAGTTCGATGTTGTGGAATCCCGCGCCGCGAATCATGGCGAAAATTTCATCGAGGCCGTCGGCGAGCTTCTCCTTCTTCTGCGCCATATACTGCTCGAAGATGTAGCCTTCCACAGACATCCGCGAATGCGTCTCTGCGGCCCGCGCCGCTGAAGCAAACGACAGCAATCCGGCCGTCCCCGAAAGAATCATTTCGCGGCGAGTGAGACTCATGGCAACCCCCTACAGCCGAGCGGATATTACCACGCAAAGAGGTCCGACTAGCCGGCCGTTAACGCCGACGCAAGTGTCGGACGCACGACCGAACGCGTCTTGCGCCACGAACTGTGATAGCGTTGCAAGGTTTGCGGAGGTGAGTCGTGGGTTGTCTCCTGCTGATCCTGATCGCCGCCTTTCCACGAATCGCTTTGGTGCTGATGTTTCTCTTTTCAAATTACTTGCAGCGCGCGTATCACAACATGCTGGTACCTCTGCTTGGATTCATCTTTCTGCCGCTGACTACGCTCGTCTATGCATGGCTTACCAATACCCACGAACCCATCGCCGGCATCAATCTGCTGATTCTGATCATCGCCGTAATTGTGGATGTAGGCGGCTTGGGAGGCAGCGGCGCGTATCGCCGGGGTCGGGCGTGAACTTGCAGCGGCCTTTCCGTGTAGTCTTTGCGCTTATCGCGATGGTCTTTGCATTTGTCGTTACCACCGGCGCAAGCCCAAAGCCTGCCCTGCAGTCGGCGGATCTGGTGGTTTACGGCGCGACGGCTTCCGGCGTGATAACGGCGTATTCCGCGGCTCGAGCGGGGCTGCACGTGATTCTGCTCGAACCGGGCGCGCACGTGGGCGGCATGGTAACCGGCGGGCTTTCGGCAACCGATTTCGGGCACTTCACGATTATCGGCGGTTACGCGCGCGATTTTTACATGCAGGCCGCGGCGCATTACGGCGTCACGAACTTGGATAAAGGCGCGAATTGGTATTCCGAGCCTCACGTTGGCCAGGAAATATTTCGCAAGATGCTCGCTGACGAGGGCGTCGCGGTCTATTTTCATGAACGGCTGCGGGAACATGACGGCGTAATGAAGACGGGCACGACGATTCGTTCGATCACCACGGAGGATGGCAAGCACTGGCGCGCGAAAGTATTTGCCGATTGCAGCTATGAGGGCGACCTCATGGCGCAGGCGAAAGTAAGTTACACGTGGGGACGCGAATCGAGGGCGGAGTACGGCGAGGATCTCGCAGGCGTCCAGGCGAACACCCCGAAGCACCAGTTCTTGTGGCCGATTTCGGCTTACGACGCACAGCATCGTTTACTGCCGGAAATCATGCCGGGGCCGCTTGCGCCGGCGGGCTCCGCCGACAAAGCGGTGCAGAGCTACAACTTCCGCCCCGTGCTGACACGCGATCCGGCGGACCGGCTTCCCTTCGTGAAACCAGACGGATACGATGCAGCACAATTTGCATTGCTCGCGCGCTATCTGGCGGAATATCCGGCGCACATGGGCCACGAGCCGCGATTGGGAGACATTACGAATCCCGTTTTCATTCCGAATCAGAAGGCCGACTTCAACAACAATGGCCCTTTCTCGACCGATTTCATCGGGCATAGCTGGAAGTACCCGACCGGCTCCTACGCGGAAAAGGCCGCGATATGGAAGCAGACGCTGCTCTACACGCAATCGTTTTTCTATTTCATTTCCCACGACCCGAGCGTGCCCGAGAGTTTGCGCGATGAAACAAACGAGTGGGGATTGCCGAAGGACGAGTTTGCGGATACAGGCCACTGGCCGAATCAGTTGTATATCCGCGAAGGACGACGCATGATCGGTGAATACGTGATGCGGCAGTCCGATCTGCAAACGGAACGCACAAAATCGGATTCGATCGGCATGGGATCGTACAACAGCGATTCACACAACGTAGAACGCGTGGCGATGCCAGACGGCACCGTGCAGAACGAGGGCGACGTGCAGGTTCCCGTGCAGCCTTACGAAATCAGCTATCGCATCATCACGCCGAAGCGCAGCGAAGCTACGAACCTGCTTGTTCCGGTATGCCTCTCGGCAACGCACGTGGCTTATTCGTCGCTGCGGATGGAGCCTCAGTACATGATCGTCGCCCAGGCAGCGGGAGCGGCGGCCGCGCTGGCGGTTCGCGAGAAGACGGCGGTGCAGGATGTTTCGATTCCCCAATTGCAGGCCCAATTGCACGACGGCCATGCCATCCTGCACTTAAGCGAAGAACACCGTTCGGGCGAGAGCGCGAACTAGCGAGTCGCGTCAAGCGCAATGTCTTTGGGATTTTGCGTAAGGCACCAGGACCTGAGTTAGGGCAACGCCCAGTTTCGCGGCGTTCCGGCCTATAATGGCCGTATGAGTTCCCCCGCTTTGGGCCACCGGCACAAGGCTTACCGCTGCAGCTTCTATCCAGGCCGGCAAGACCTCTACGTCCGTTTGGGGAGCGTCACTGTCTTCGTGCGGGACCAAGAGCGCAGTCTGCGTTTCTACCGCGATCAACTTGGATTCGAAGTAGCGTCAGACGCGCGGGCACCCTCGGGCGAGCGGCAGGTCGTGTTGGCTCCTCCTGACGGAACTGCAATGCTGACGTTGATTGCTCCAAGGCGCGGATCGGCGGAGTACAACTTTATCGGCCATCCCACACGTGTCGCGTTTCTCACGGAGAGCGTCTCGCGCAAATACGAGGAATGGCAAAAACGGGGCGTGGTCTTTTGCCAGGTGCCGCAGATGGAGGATTGGGGGATGTCCGCGGTATTCGAGGATCCGGACGGCAATTCATTTTTCTTGGTGGAAGACGAGGTCGCACTCGAGGAGATCGAGGAACATCGCCGCGAGCACATCGCCAGGCACGAAACCGAGCAGATGGAAGCTCTGGAACTGGAAAATGCGCGGGAGGCTCAGGCGAGGCTGTTTCCGCAGACTCAGCCGGAGCTGGCAACGCTGGAATATTCCGGCATTTGCATCCAGGCGCGGACAGTGGGCGGCGATTACTATGACTTCATCGAACTTGGAAAGGGACGATTTGGGCTGGTGATCGGCGATATTTCGGGCAAAGGAACGGCGGCCGCATTGCTGATGGCCAATCTGCAAGCACACTTGCGTAACTTGTGTTCGACGTATTCGAGCCGTCCCTACGTGCCTTTTGCAGTGGATCAGCCGCAGCGCCTGTTGCAAGCCGTAAACCGGCTTTTTTGCGATAACACGGCATCGCGAGCGTTTGCCAGCCTGTTTTTTGCCGAATATGACGACACGACGCGCCGCTTACGATATGCCAATTGCGGACACCTGCCGGCCCTCATCCTGCGGCGGGACAATCAACTGGAGGCACTGAATTCGACGAGCACTGTGGTAGGCCTGTTCAAAGAGTGGGAATGCTCGGTCGGCGAATTCCAGCTGGCCTGCGGAGATACGTTTGTTTTCTACACGGATGGCGTCACTGAATCGTTCAACGAAGCGGACGAGCAATTCGGCGAAGAGCGCCTGATCGAGGCTTTGCGCCGGCATCGCGAGCTTCCCTCGCCGGTTTTACTCCGCATGCTCGTCGATGAAGTTCGCCGCTTCAGCCCGCAAAAGCAGCATGACGATATCACGCTCATTGCGGCGAAATGCCGCTGAATGACGGCGTTTGATCGAGACGCGCGGGGCTAAAGATTCAGATGTGAATAACGCGAAAAGATGGTTGAGCGATCGAACTTGCACGGCGTGGCAGGGCCCTGGGGATTTTGCCAGCGGCCGGGGATCGCCAGTTCACAGTTCGGGCAATGGCCGTCGCGCAGACGATTCTCGCGCACCTCATGCCACGAACGGCGGATAAGAAGCGTGCCGCAGTGCGGACAAGACGTATTCGCAGCGTCCGTGTAGATATTCCCTTCGTAGACGTAATGCAAGCCGACTTCTTTGGCGACCTTGCGCGCAGTGTGGAGCGTCTCGGGCGGCGTGCGCGGCTTATCGCGTAGCTTGAAATCCGGATGAAACGCCGTAAAGTGAAGCGGAACATCAGGGCCGAGATGTTCCAGCACCCATTCCGCGAGCGCGCGCGTTTCCTCAGGTGCATCGTTCAGCGTGGGGATCATCAGATTCGTCAGCTCAAACCAGACGTTGGTCTCATTTTTGAGCCACTGAAGAGTATCCAGCACGGGCTTGAGATGCGTTAGCGTGATCTTGCCGTAGAAATTTTCCGTGAAGGCCTTCAGATCGATGTTCGCCGCGTCCACATGATCGTAAATATCGTGAAACGCCTCGCGGGTAATGTAGCCGTTTGAGACCATCACCGTGTTGACTCCGCGCTCGTGGGCCGCGCGGCAAATATCGATCACATACTCGCCCCAGATCGTCGGCTCGTTGTACGTAAACGCGATCGACGGGCAGCCATTCTGAATCGCCAGCGAAACCACGTCCTCAGGCGGGACGTGCGCCGAGCGAACCTGATCCGCGCGCGATTTGGAAATATCCCAGTTCTGGCAAAAGAAGCAGCCCATGTTGCATCCCGCCGTGCCCATCGAAAAGACGCGCGCACCCGGGAGGAAATGATTCAGGGGCTTTTTCTCGATCGGGTCGATCTGGATGGCGGCGGGATGCGCGTAACCGAGCGTGTAGAGTTTCCCGCCTTCATTAGCGCGAATGAAGCAGAAGCCGGCTTGGCCTTCGCCGATATGGCAGCGCCGCGGGCAAAGATAGCAATGCACTTTGCCGTTTGCTTCGCGTTCCCACCAACGCGCTTCGTGCAGTTCGCCGGATTTTTGCAGAGACTTGAGGGATTCCATGGGGATACGTCCGATACCGATATTATACGCGTGTGCGAACGAAGCCGAAATGTGCGAGATGCTGAGGCGGCTCAGCGATTTTGGGCTTTCCGGCGTTCGCCAACCCACTCAAGAAAGCGTTCCATGCGCGCGCGTTCGCGCCACATCAGCCTAAAAAACTTCGCCGCCGTCAGGTCAGCCGCGTCTTTGCCGAAAAACGTTTCCAGTCGCCATTGCAAATAGGGCGAAGCCCACGGGCGCAGGCGATAACCTTTCGCCGTGATCCAGTAGTAGCGAAGAGCATTCCACATGGGTCACGGAAGATTATCACGCCCGCCGCTAGCGACGCGATTTCCTCACGCGTGCGGAGAGCGCGAGGCATGCAGGGCGTTGGGGCCACAGAATGAAAAAGAGGCCGGGAAAATTCCCGGCCTCTTCACATTACCCTCGTCTTGAGCCGTTAAAGCGCTGCGCAAACGGCCTTTACTTCGGTGTACTGCTCCAGAACTTCATGGCCCATTTCCCTGCCCCATCCGGATTGCTTGTAGCCGCCAAACGGAAGCGCGGCGTCGAAAATATTGTAGCAATTGATCCACACCGTGCCCGCGCGCAGCTTCGCCGCGATCGAATGCGCTTTCTTGATGTCGCGAGTCCAGATGCCCGCAGCCAGGCCATAGGTCGAATTATTCGCGCGGGGAATCACTTCGTCAGGGTCGCGGAACGGAATGGCCGTCACGACCGGTCCGAAGATTTCCTCCTGCACGACTTTCATATTTTCGTTGGTGTTGACAAGAACTGTCGGTTTGACGAAATAGCCCTTGTCACCGACGCGACAGCCGCCCGTGATTGCCTTCGCGCCCTCCGTCATCCCGATGTCCATGTAGCTGCACACGCGATTGAGTTGCTCTTCGCTCACCAGCGGCCCCATCTGCGTATTCGGGTCGAAACCGGCTCCAACGTTGATCTTTTCGGCCGCCTTTGCGACGCCGTCGACAACTTTGTCAAACGACTTCTGCTCAACGTAAAGGCGCGAGCCGGCGCAGCAGCATTGGCCGTGGTTGAAAAAGATCGCGCTCGCGGCGCCCGTGATCGCCATGTCCAGATCGGCATCGTCGAGAATCACGTTGGGCGATTTGCCGCCGAGTTCGAGCGAAACTTTTTTCAGGTTTCCGGCCGCGGCTTGCAGAATCAGCTTGCCCACTTCCGTTGAGCCGGTAAAGGCGACCTTGTCAACGTCTGGATGCGCCGCAAGCGGCGCTCCGGCGGCTTCGCCGAGACCCGTTACAATGTTGACGACGCCGTCAGGAATTCCGGCTTCCTGAATCAACTCGCCGAGGCGCAGCGCAGTGAGCGGAGTTTGTTCGGCGGGCTTCAAGACGATGGTGCAGCCGGTGGTGAGCGCCGGACCAAGTTTCCATGCCGCCATCAGCAGCGGAAAATTCCATGGAATGATCTGGCCGACCACTCCGACTGGCTCGCGCAGGGTGTACGCGAGATATTTCGCGCCCGGCGTATAGGGCACCGAAAGCGGAATCGTGTTGCCTTCGATTTTCGTGGCCCAGCCGGCCATGTAGCGGAAAAGTTCCACGGCCAGGGGAACGTCCGCGGCCCGAGCCACCGCGAGCGGCTTGCCGTTATCGAGCGACTCGAGCTGCGCAAACTCTTCGAGATTTTTCTCCAGCAGATCGGCAAGCTTCCAGATCAGCTTCGTACGCTCGGAAGCGGTCATGCGCGACCAGGGCCCCTCCTCAAACGCCGCACGCGCCGCTTTTACGGCGCGGTCGATATCCGTGCTGTTGCCGGCGGCGACGTTGGAAAGGACCTCTCCCGTTGCAGGATTAAATGTGGCGAAACTTTCGCCGGACGATGATTCCACCCATTTGCCGTTGATCAGATTCTTGTGAGTTCTCGAAACAAAGCGGGCGACACTCGGTTCCATGGTGGGAACGGAAACAGCAGTTGCCATAACTCCTCCTTCGGCGGTCGCCGATGTAATTTCTTAACGAGGCTTGCGCACTCCTCGGGGGCGAAAACGGAGCGAATTGTGCTTCGGCAATCCGCGCCGGAGCAGACATCCCTTTCTGCTCGGATAGCGCGAGGGCCGGTGCGGCACAAGTTACTCCCGTGGCGCGCAAAATTCAAGCGGTGCGGCATTCCATCCCGATCAAGCAACCTGCAGCTATTGTTTCAAAGCCGCCATCGAGACGCGCTCGCACCGAATCGCTCGGAAGCGCATCGGCGAATAGAAATTGGCGGGGAGTTGGTGTATAAGGGCCGGCAGAGAAGGACTTCGATAAGGAATCCGGCAAGGAATCCCGGTAGGTATAAGACAGCGACAATCAGACTTGTCAGGTTCGTGCAAGGAGGTGGCTCATGAGCTCTTGCAGATTGCTCTACATCGGCGGCGCTGTTGCGATCGGGTGCCTGGTTTATTTTGCCCCTCCGAAAAACGGTCTTCTCGCACAGCAAAACGCATCCGTACAGATCGATGCGGACGACATCGGCGGCGTGGTAACGAGCAGCAACGGCGCGGAGGCCGGCATTTGGGTGATCGCGGAAACCACTGATTTGCCGACGCGTTATATCAAGGAAGTGGTGACGGATGACCGCGGGCGTTACGTGATTCCCGATCTTCCCAAAGCGAAATACTCGGTATGGGCGCGGGGATATGGGCTGGTGGATTCGCCAAAAGTGGAGAGCGAGCCGGGAAAGATTGTCGACTTAAAGCCGACCGTTGCGCCCGATGCAGCTACGGCGGCGCAACTCTATCCCGCTAATTATTGGTATGCGCTTCTGAAGGTGCCTGAGAAAAGTGAATTCCCCGGTACGGGCCCCACTGGCAACGGAATCAATCCGGCCATCAAGACGCAAGAGCAATGGATTCACCTGATCAAAACGGACAGCTGCGAATCCTGCCACCAGCTGGGGAATAAATACACGCGCACGATTCCGGCGATGTTCAGCAATTTCGATACGCCCACGGAATCGTGGATGCGGCGCGTGCAATCAGGGCAGGCGGGAACGGCGATGATCGGCGGCCTGACGCAGTTGGGAATCCAGCGCGCGGCGAATCAATTTGCGGATTGGACAACGAGGATCGCACACGGCGAGATTCCTCCGGAAGCGCCGCCGCGGCCGCAAGGCATCGAGCGAAATATAGTGATCACGCAATGGGATTGGGCCGAGCCAACAGCTTATTTGCACGACGAGATATCGACGGACAGGCGAGACCCCCGCGTGAACGCAAACGGATTGATTTATGGTTCGCCGGAAGAGAGCCGCGATTATTTGCCGGTGCTCGATCCTGTGCACAATACGATCAGCGAAGTGAAAACGCCGTACCGCGATCCGGACACGCCAGGACAACCGCCGCCGCTGCAGGCTTCGCAATTCTGGGGAAATCAGGCGATTTGGGACAGCCACACGACGGTCCACAACCCTATGTTCGATGAACGCGGCAGAGTGTGGTACACGTCGCGAATTCGCGCAAATACGAATCCCGGCTTCTGCAAGGCGGGCTCCGATTTGATTTCGGCGCAGCTGACGCCGCTCGATAGTTCGAGCCGCCAGCTCGCCGTTTATGATCCCGCGACGAAGCAGATCGCGATGATCGACACGTGTTTCAGCACACATCACCTCGTTTTCGCCAGCGACGCGAACGACACGCTCTGGACAAGCAGCGGAGGCGGAGGAGGCGTGGTCGGCTGGCTCAACACGAAGATGTGGGACCAAACTCACGACGCGGCGAAATCGCAGGGTTGGACCGCTCTTGTCTTGGATACGAACGGGAACGGCAAGCGCGACGCTTACGTCGAGGGTGTGCAGAGCGTGGCGACGGCGCCGAGCGGCGAGAGCTTGGGAACCTCTTCGGCCGTGAATACTAAAAGGGATGCGACGAAGGACACGCGACTGAACGCGGCATTTTATGCGGTCACCGTGGCGCCCGATGGAGCGGTATGGGGAACCGTGCTGGGCTTTCCGGGCGGCATCGTTCGGCTGAATCCGGGCTCGAATCCGCCCGAGACGGCGCTCGCGGAATATTATGAAGTTCCGTGGAACGATCCGCGAGCGGCGGTTTGGGGGTTTTCGCCGCGCGGAATGGACGTGGACGGCGATGGCGTGGCGTGGGTAGCTCTAGCCAGCGGGCATCTGGCGAGTTTCGACCGGCGTAAATGCAAGGGTCCGCTGAATGGACCGGACGCAACCGGCAAGCAGTGCCCGGAGGGTTGGACGCTCTATCAAACGCCCGGACCGAAATTCAAAAACGTCACGGAGTCGGGCAGCGACGATTCGCATTATTACGACTGGGTGGATCGATACAACACGCTTGGGCTTGGCGAGAATACGCCGATCATTACCGGCAATTCGTCCGACTCGCTCATCGCGCTGGTGAACGGGAAATTCGTGATTATGCGCGTGCCCTATCCCCTTGGCTTTTTTGCGAAGGGCATGGACGGGCGCGTCGACGACGCGAACGCGGGATGGAAGGGCAAAGGCGTGTGGACGACGTGGGGCACGCGCGCGCCGTTTCACAGTGAGACGGGAAAAGGGACGATGCCGAAGGTGGTTCATTTCCAGATTCGGCCCGATCCTCTGGCGCACTAAATGGTAGATTCTTGGCTGACGGATGGTCGCGGATGGCGAGCGGCGTAAGTTCGGCGGTTGTCTCTTCCAGAAGCACCGGCGCGGTTTTGGCCGCGCTTGGGAGGGTGATCTTTGCGTTCGCGATTGTAGCGCTTGGCGTGGAGACTTTTGTCCGCGCGCGTTCCCTTGGCGACAATCTCGGCTTCAACTACTCCGTCGTGGCCGTGCTTCCCTGGCTGCCCGCGGGAATACCCTGGCTCGCCTACCTTTTCGGCGCGATTTGGATTGCATGCGCCATCGGCCTGCTCTCGCAAAAAACGCGCGCCTCGGCCGCGATCGTTCTCGGCATTTTGATATCCGTTTGCGCGCTTATCCTCGAGGTTCCGAAAGCTGCGGTGCACGCGAGCAGCATGTCGCTGCGCACGATCGTGTTTGAGCCTCTATCTATCGCAGCGCTCGCATGGTTGATTCCGTCGAGTGGCGTGCCGCGGCTTCTCGCGGTCCTGAGCCGGTACATTCTGGCCGTGTCGTTTATCGTCTTCGGCGTGGATCATTTTCTCGCGCTCGCAGGCATCGGGACACTCGTCCCGAGCTGGATTCCATGGCATGTATTCTGGATCG
The DNA here is from genome assembly GCA_035507075.1 of Candidatus Aquilonibacter sp. Classification (GTDB taxonomy): domain Bacteria; phylum Acidobacteriota; class Terriglobia; order Acidiferrales; family UBA7541; genus Palsa-295. The sequence continues at coordinate 29,183 of DATJOL010000005.1, forward strand.
CGTTTTTCGGCGCGCTATTTGTCGCGGCAGGATTGAGTTTCGCGCTTCACATTCTGGAGCGTTGGGCTGCGATTGGAATCGGCCTGATGTTCGCGATCTGGGTCCTGACGCTTCACATCCCCAGAACGCTCGGCTATTACGGCATCCCGAATGCGCTGCACGATCCGAACGAGTGGTCCAGCCTCTTCATCGCAATCGCGCTGTGCGGGGGCCCCTGGGCCATTTCGCAGAATATCGCGTCTCCATCTCGTTCTCTGAAGCCGTAAGTCCGCTGCGTCAGGCTGCCTGCAGTCTAAAGGGGATTTTTCACTGTGGCGCCCCAATCGGCGGGATTGGCGTCGCGCGCGTGCCGGGAAAACAGCCAGTGATGACCTTCGAGATCTTCGGCCGCGCACTGGTATTCGCCGTAAACCGTTTCGTGCGGGTCCTCCAGAATTTTTGCGCCTGCGGCTTTCGCACGTGCGTGATGTCCGTCGACATCTTGCACAAAAATCGTCAGGCTCTGCGTGGCACAGCCCGCCCGCGCGGGGCTTGAGAACCCGGGCTTGGCGGCGTTTACCATAATCCACGCTTCGCCGAGCCGCAGCTGCGCACCGCTGAGCGGACTGCCGTAGCGATAGTGCTCCTCGAAACCGAACACTCTGTTCAGCCAGCCGATCGCTTGATCCAGGTTCTGGTAGGTGACGTGGGGTAGGACAATATCCGCTGGCACCGATCGATTTTTCATCGACGCGTCGCACGCATCAAGCCCCTGACGCGAGCGCCTCGCCCGAAACTATAACACGCGCCGCCGGTCCCCCGCGCGCGTTCGTGCGAAGGACCCGGCGATTTTGTCCCGACGGCTGGTTCACGCGTGCCGCGCAGCTGTCGCCTGTTCCGCACTCAGCTTCACGGAACCGGCCACCTGGCGCGTTGCCACGTTGATGCGATTCCAGGTATTCGTCGCCGCAATAGCCAGCACGAGCGTCGCCAACCCCCGTTCGTCGTAGTGGCGCGCGGCTTCTTGCCAAACGTCGTCAGGCACGGGATCGGATTTGTCAGCAATGCGCGTCACCGCTTCGGCCAGCGCGAGGGCTGCTCGCTCGGCGTCGCTGAAGTAAGGAGCATCGCGCCAGCCGGCCACCGTATAGATGCGCTCCGGCGTCTCGTCGTCTTTGAACAGCGTCGGGTGCAATGCGAGGCAAACCGCACAGCCGTTGATCTGGCTCGTGCGCATGTGAACCAGGCTAAGCGTGCGCGCGGGAACGCCTCCTTTCTGCAAAGAAGCACCCAGCGCTTGCATCGCCTGCATGGCCTCGGGGTTTAATCCCGCTGGATTCTTGATACGTGGTTCCATAATTCAAATCCTCCTTGTCACATAAAGTCAGATTCGCTCGTCACTACTATGACGCAACAAAGTGGGAGAATGTGACAGATGGCGGAACAAAATTGGCTGGCCGGCAAATTTGAAGAAAATCGTGGGCGCGATTCTCGCGCCCCACGGCCGGCTGACGCGAGCACTCAAGTTCACGATTGAAAATGGCAAGATCAAGCGCCTCGAAGTGATTGGCGAACGCGCGCGGCTGAACGAACTGGAATTGTCGGTCCTCGCCGGCTAATATAGCCGGCTATTCGTCTTTCGGCTCCAACTCGAGCGCGGCCGAATTGATGCAAAAGCGCAAGCCCGTGGGGCCGGGCCCGTCGTCGAACACGTGCCCCAGGTGCGCGTCGCACCGGCTGCAAAGCACCTCCGTCCGGATCATGCCGTGCGATGTATCGCGGTGCATTTCGATATTGTCCGTTTGGATCGGCTGCGTGTAGCTCGGCCAGCCGCAGCCCGAATGAAACTTCGCTTCTGACGCGAAAAGCGGCTGCCCGCAGCACACGCACTTATACGTCCCTTCGGTTTCCGTGTCCGTATACTCGCCGCTGAAGGGCGGCTCGGTTCCCTTCTGTCGCGTCACGTAATACTGCTCGTCCGTCAGCTGCGCGCGCCAGTCGGCGTCGCTCTTTTCCACTTTTTCCTCACTCATGGCTACAGCCTACAACGATTGGCCCCCTGATTGAAATGGCCGCCCGGTGTGGTAGAGTCAGGGCTCGCCATGAGCAAAAAGACCGCCATTGCATTGGGCGTGGTTATCCTGCTCGCCGCAGCCGGACTTGCCGGTGGCTGGCTCGCGAAGGCTCGCGCTTCGAAAGCGCCCTCCGGCGTCTGGAACGCTCAAGCCATCAACGGCTCCTTCGCCGGCATTCGCGTCCAGGAATCCGACTCATCTGACGCCTCCGTGATGTTCCTCTTCGATCTCGATAACCGTTCTGGCGCGGATTATTCCCTCGCCGGCGGCGATTCGAACCTGATCGTAATGGGTCGCCTGAAATCCACCGGCAGCCTCAGCCCCGAGCATCAATACCACTTGGCTTCCAACGTATTTCTGCCTGCGGGAAATCGCACGCGCGTCACCCTCGAAGCCACCGAGCCATTTCACTGGCCCGCCCAAATGGACGCCTCCGCGGAAGCGCAGTTCCGCGATATGGTGAACCGCTCGGTCGCCGATCTCGGCGGCTTCGTTGTATTCGATCCCGCGACGCATTATCAGATCGAGCTACCGGGTTCTTGGCCGGCCGTCTCGAGCGCCGCTTCGGTCCTGCAAAACTAGCCACTCTGGCTTCCGCCCACGCCGCCGCTTTTTCTTGTCTATGGCGAAACTCAAGCGTATACTCCCGCCATCCTGAGAGCTCTTTGAAGGATTCGCTGCGGCCCCCCTCCCGCAGTCGTGGAACCTGGAATGCACTTCACTCACTCGATGCCGAGTGGCGGCGATTCACCGGACGCTTCCGAGCGCCGCGGTTACGCGCGCCATGCGCCGAATTCCCTCGCCTACGTTCACCTCGATGAAACCAACGGCGGAATCCTGATCAATCTCAGCGAAGGTGGGTTGTCCGTTCAGGCGGCAATGAGCGTGATGGAGGACGACTTGCCGCGCGTCCGCCTCCAAATGCCGCTCTCCACCACCTGGCTTGAGGCCAGCGCACGGGTGGTCTGGACAAGCGATTCGCGCCGGACCCTCGGCATCCAGTTCGTCAGCCTCGTTGAGAGCGATCGCGAGCAACTCCGCGAATGGCTCGCGACCGAAACAAAAGCGCCTGCCGATTCGGCCGGCATCGCCTCCCCGCCCTCCGAATCGCGAATTGATGTTCCGCTCGAACACGAAATACCGATGAAGGCAATTCGCTCCGCGCGCCCCCGAATCCACAGCGCCGAGCCCAAAGAATTTGATTTGGCCGCGCTTTTGGCTTCCAAGGAAACGGCTGCTGCCGCCGCACTGGCGTCTATTCAACGTGTGCCGGAGCCGCCTTCTCCGGCGCTCCATACCGTGCCAAAGAGTGCCACGGTTCCTGAACACGTCGAAAAGAAAACGCCGAGCAGCCAAGGCGGATACGCGCTGCTTGTCGTGATTCTCGCCGTCCTCTCGTTGGCGGCTGGATGGGAAGCCGGCCGTGGCAATATGCTTCAGACGGTCGAGGCCCTGTTCTTGCCCTCTTCCGTCGCGCCCAGGAGCCTCGTGGCTTCAGGGGCCGCGTCCCGCAGCACGCCGAATGGCGCAGCTGCAAATTTCGAAGTCGTCGATGCCAATAATCAGGCTTGGCTCGTTCCCTTTGTCGGCCCCGCGTCCGCTGCAGCCGGAGGTCCCTCGCTTCCGTCCGTTCCAGCGCGGAATCTGGCTGCTCAGGATCAAACCAGCCCGGACAGCAGCCATTCCTATCAGCTCTGGACGCTCGCCGCGCCCCAGTCTTCGCACTCCCGCTCCGTTCAGACCGCGGCCGCGCCCGTTTTGCCCTCATCGCAAAGCAGCCCGCTGCCAGGCGCCCTCGGACCCACGGATCCGAATTTCAACCTTGTCCCCCCCGCGCAAGAACCCGAGCGGTCCTCGACGCTCATCCCACCCGAAGTCAGCCACCGCGTCGATCCTGTTTATCCCACGGAGGCCTACCAGCAGCGAATCTCAGGAACGGTCAAACTTGAGGCGCGCATCACGGAAAGCGGCGCCGTCACAAATGTGAAGTCGCTCAGTGGCCCGCCAATCCTGGTGCCGGCCGCCATGACCGCCCTTCGCCAATGGCGCTACAAACCGGAAATGCTGGATGGCCACGCCGTCGCCAGCGACATTGTCGTGACCATCGAATTCGATCTCCCGCGTTAACCTCCCGCCAGATTTTGCTTTCGGGGCGACCGGCTTTCTTCTCAGCTGGTCCGCTTTCGGTTTTTACCGCCGCCCTCCTAATCCTGAGTAGCATTGCGAAGGCTTGCGCTCGGTGCGGGTCTTTGCCTTTGTGTGGCAGCGCTGGCATCCTCCGGCTCTTCGCCTTTGAATTTGCTCCTTCCGTTGTATGTGAGCGTCTTTGCCTTTGCTCTACGGTTTACCTGTCACCCTTCCCTGTAAACTCGCCCTCGCAAAGCTTGCCGAAACACGTAAACCCCTACCTCTTTTTACCGATTTCATTTTTGTAGAGACCACCATGCCCGAATTCGACAGCCCGGAAATCTACCGCACCGTTTTGGAAACGTTGCAGACCGGCGTCTATCTGGTCGATAAAGACCTCCGCATCCTCTTCTGGAACGACGGAGCCGAGAAAATCACCGGTTATCTCACTCAGGACGTCGTCGGCGCATTCTGCCGCGATCAATTAATCGCCAGTGACGAACGTTCGCGCAGCGTTTTGACTGACGCCGCTGCGGGATTAACAGAAGTTCTTCGCGAGGGAAAACCATCCGTCATGGATGTTTCGCTCCGGCACAAGGCCGGCTACCGAATTTTCGTCCGTTTGCGCGCTGTACCTATTCGGAACGCCCACGGCGCCATCATCGGCGCCGCTGAAACCATCGAAGAGGACCTCGCCGCCAGCGATTGGAACCGCCGCCAGGGCAAGCTCGCCGATTATGGCTGCCTCGACCCTGCAACTGGAGTCTTGAACCAGGCGTTAGCTCTCTCGCACTTGCGCGAAGCCTTGGCAACCTATGCCGAGCATCATCTGCCCTGCAGTGTGGCCCTCATCGAAATCGATCGTCTCGATCATCTGCGAGCCATCTACGGCGCCGCGGTAATCGCGGGCGTCCTCCGCGTGGCCGCGCAAACCCTCGAGAACAGCTTGCGCCCCACGGATTTTCTCGGCCGCTATGGCGAGCATCGTTTTCTCGCGATTCTCACCGAGTGCGGCGAGTCCGAAATCGAACGCGTCTGCGAGCGCCTGAAAAAAATGATCGCCGCTTCCGAAGTTCAGTGGTGGGGCGATCGATGGTCGATCACCTCTTCCATCGGGGGCGCCACCGCGCGCCAGAGCGACACGGTCGAATCGATCCTTGAACGCGCCGAGGCCGCCGTCGGCGAAAGTTTACAGACCGGCGGCAACAAGGTTTCCGTTTCACTGGAGACGCTGCCGCAATAGAAGCTGCCGGAAAGACCTCGCACGGGGGAACGCTGGATGTTTTCCATCATCGGACTTGTCGTCGTCATCGGCGCTGTGCTGGCCGGCTATCTGATCGAACACGGCAATCTCACCGTTCTCATCCAGCCCGCCGAGCTGATCATCATAGGCGGCGCAGCGATCGGCACTGTCCTGATCGCCAACCCCCTCTACATCCTGAAAAAAATCATATCCGGCATCACGGGAATTCTCGCCGGCTCTCCCTTCACGAAAGAGCGCTACCTCGATTCTCTGAAAATGATGTACGAGCTCTTCTCCCGTGCCCGTCGCGACGGCATGATGGCTCTCGAATCGGATAGCGACAATCCCCAGCAGAGCCCGATCTTTTCCAAATATCCGGCGTTCCTGAAAGACCTCCACATCCGCGACTTCGTCTGCGATTCCATCCGCATGGCCTCGAGCGGCAGCATCGAGCCCTTTGACGCCGACCAGATGATCGAGACGGACATGGAAGTCCATCATCATGAAGCGACGCAACCCATCGCCGCTCTTTCCACCATGGCCGATTCCCTCCCTGGCCTCGGCATCGTCGCCGCCGTGCTCGGTGTCGTGATCACGATGGGCGCTCTCGGTGGCCCGCCCGAAGAAATCGGCAAGCATGTCGCCGCCGCCCTCGTCGGCACATTTCTTGGCATCTTGATGTGCTACGGCATGGTCGGCCCGATCTCTTCCAACATGGCCAAAATCGCCGACGACGAGCACGCCTACTATCAAGTACTGCGCGTCCTGATCGTCGCCTTCATGAAAGGATCGGCGCCCAGCCTCGCCATTGAATTCGGCCGCCGCGCCATTCCCGGCCATCTGCGCCCCAGTTTTCAGGAAACGGAAAATTACATCAAAGGCAAAGGAACGGCCGCCGCGCCCGCCGCCGCGGCCGCCGACTGACACAATGACAACTGTTCCTGTGAAAAGTCACGGTTTCTCGGCGGCGCCTCTCTGCGGCCCACACGTCGATGCGGTGAATCGGAATCCTTTTTTCTTGCCTCTCTCGTCCGGTCTCTCCCATGACTAACAAGCCGCCCATCATCGTCATCAAGAAAAAAGGCGGCCACGGCGGCCACCACGGAGGCGCCTGGAAAGTCGCTTATGCCGACTTCGTCACTGCGATGATGGCCCTCTTCATCGTGCTTTGGCTGCTGAATTCGAGCAAAAAGATTCAGGACGCAGTCGGCGGCTACTTCCGCGACCCGCAAGGCACCGCGGACAAAGCCGGCAAGGATATCGTCGGCTCTGCCGCCGCCTCGATCGTTCCCGCTGACAATATGGAACAGCTCAAGCAGCAGCTCGAAAAAGCCATCGCCGGCATCCCCAATTTCGACAAGCTAAAAAGTCACATCGAAATGACGATCACGCCCGAGGGCCTGCGCATCGAACTGATCGAAGGCGCAAACGGGACTTTCTTCGATAGCGGCAGCCCGAATCTGAATACCGACGGCCAGGACATCCTGAAAGCCCTCGCAGGCGAACTCGGCAAGCTGCCGAATAGAATCTCCGTCGAGGGCCACACGGACGCTAAGCCTTACGCCGAGGGCAGCAACTACGGCAACTGGGAGCTTTCTTCCGATCGCGCCAACGCCGCCCGCCGCCTCATCCAATCCAACGGCGTCGGCCCCCAGCAGGTCACCGAAGTCCGCGGCTTTGCCGATATGCGCCTGCGCAATCCCAAAGACCCGTTCGATCCCTCCAACCGCCGCATTTCGCTCGTTGTGCATTACCTCGATTCATCCGGCGCCGCCTCGGGCGAAACTCAATCGCCAACTCCCGCCGCCAACTCGCTTCCCGCAAATCTTCCCGGCGCAACCACCGTCCAAAAATAAGCGCTTCTCTTCGCCGCAACCGGAAATTGCCCGCAATCTCAATACCCCGACGCATCCGCAGTAACGCTCGCGGCAGGAACCGGCACAGCCAGCGCGATCCGGCACACCGGCCCTCCTAAGAGGTCTTCCTGCGCCATCAGGAACGACGGCACCTTGCCATGTAGCATCCAGATAAAACTCGGCGGAGGCTGCCTCCCCGTGATCTTCACCAGCGAACCGACGAATCCGCTCGGATCGACCCGCACCGCATACCTCGTAGTTTCCAGCTTCGACCCGTCGAAAGGAAAGGTCTCCGAGCGCATCGGCGAAATCGTCGCTTGAACCAGTTTCGGCTCGGGCGTTGCGACCACCATCGAGACTCGCTCCTCGTCCAACCCCGCGGGCATGTTGCGCGCCAGAAACGGCAGGATTCCATTGGCGACGTCGCTCGGCATGGCCATGTGGCGCGTCCGCGTCTTGCCTTTGCCGCCCCCGCCGAAGCAGCGGACTGTCACGGTTCCTCTCGCCACGTCCATCGTCATCTCAAACGCTTGCCGGAACGCCGGTCCTTTTTGCACTAGATGGTAATCCGTCAGGTGAAATGCGCCATCTTGCGTAAAGTCGGTCCTCTCTTCGTAAATCGAGCCATCGTCGAAATGTATCGCAAGCTTGCTTGTCACCTGCTTGCCGTTCACCGATTCGGCAAGGTCGCCTCGCCCGATTTCCTTATTGTTCAGCGACCAGACCACCAGGGCCGCATGCGACGTGTCCTCGGGAAACCGAACCGGCACTTGGCCGGCGGCGCTCGCAGCCGCCTCCATCGGCACCATGCAGCTAAGAATGGCCATGCTCATCACGACGCGGCGTGCGTACTTCATGCTTTTAAGCTATGTCCCGCGCGCCGCCTTTCCCATCCGGCTTTTCATTAACCCGATCAAGGGGCCTTACGGTACCCCCTTTCATCGCACGCCGGCATCCCCTAATCGCGCGATTCTCGCGCCTTGCCTCGAGCGCCACCCGTTCTCTATGTAGCTCGCGCCGCCTGTTCTCTATGTGCCTCGGGGCGCCGTGCTTCATGTAGCTCGGGGCGCCCGCGCCATTCCCAAATCGGAAAAAGGGGTTCTAGTACCGAGATAGTGGTTGACAAGTGAGTACAACCTGTGATAAACTCCTCTGCGAGGATTTCACAATGAACGAGCCGCCTTGCATGGCTGTTTGGAGGCATCCCATGGGGAGGCAACGACGCTGCGGGCGGCTAATTTCTAATCGATAGTAATTACGATTAGAAATCGCCGCAACTCCCGTATTTCGAGCAACTTGAAAATTTCTAATCGATAGAAAAACAGCCCCTCTGAAAGGAGCAAAAGCGCATAAAAA
>DATJOL010000006.1:0-39729 GCA_035507075.1 Candidatus Aquilonibacter sp.
AATTATTGCCCTCCTCCATCGCAAAGCTAGTGCCGGGCGCCGACCTTGTTCCCTTCTGGACACTCGCGGTTGCGAACATATACCGCAAAAGGAAACAAGTTGAGGCTTCGGGGGACCTGATTGACATACCGCCTCCTGGAATAGAAGCGAATTCCGAAAAACCAACTCCTGGTTAGTCAGCCCCTCCGTGATGCATGCAGCCAGTGCTTCAGATAGATGGCAAGCGCGTTTACCTGCCAGTAGCAGAGTTCGTGCATAATAGCGGCTATGCCTCCGAAAGCTAAAGCCCGGCGGCTATTGCAGTCTTTGTGACGCAAATACGGCAGTCTCGGACGCCTTCGCTGCTTCTAAGCAGCAGCGGCCCGCATCCTATCTGGCTGGAGTTGGCTTACCTCACTGTCGCTAAAGAAATCGCTTCCCGCGCACGCTCGGGCGAATCCAAGATGGCGATGCGCTTTTCGCGCAAGGAGTACTGACGATGAAGTATAGAAAACTGGGAAATACCGGGCTCATTGTGAGCGCGGTGGCGCTCGGCACCATGCAGTTCGGCAGCAAAATGAACATGGGCAACCTGGGCCAGGAAGCTGCGACCAGAATGATCAGGGTCGCGCTGGATAAAGGAATCAACTTCATCGATACGGCGGATGTCTACAGCCTTGGAGAAAGCGAAACCCTGGTGGGTAACGCCGTCAAAGGATTGAGGGAAGAGATTGTCCTCGCCACGAAAGTCCGTCTGCCGATGGACTCGAATTTTAATCACAGCGGCGCTACCCGGGTCAACATCTGTCGCGAAGTGGAAGCCAGCCTGAAGCGGTTGCAGACTGATTACATCGATCTTTATCAGGTGCACGGATGGGACAGCAACACGCCGCTCGAGGAGACGCTGCGCACTTTGAACGATCTTGTGCGACAGGGTAAGGTCCGCTACATCGGCCTCTCCAATTTAATGTCGTGGCAGGCGGCGACCGCCCTGATGCTGCAGGAACGTCTGGGGCTCGAAAAGTACGTGACCGCGCAGATGTACTACAGCCTCGTCGGCCGGGGCCTGGAATACGAGTTCCAATCGTTCGCCGAATATTACAACGTAGGCATTCTGGTCTGGAGCCCGCTTGCAGGCGGCTTCCTTACGGGCAAATATACTCGCGAAAATCCCGCTCCAGCCGGCTCACGATTTGCGGAGGCAGGAGCATTCGTGCCGTTTGAGAAAGAGATGGGCTATCGCGTGATCGATGTGCTAAAGCAGGTGGCCGCTCGCCATAACGCCAGCCCCGCCCGCGTTGCCCTTGCGTGGGTGCTGGCACGTCCAGCCGTCAGCAGTGTGATTATCGCTGCCCGCAAGATCGAGCAACTGGAAGACAATATCAGCGCCGTAGATCTTCGACTCTCGGACGATGATATCCGTCTGCTCGACGCGGCTTCGAATCCTGGCGTCCCATATCCGAAGTGGATGGTTCTTCAGCTGGACACCGCGGAGGATCCGCGCCCTAAAATTCTACATCCCGAGCGCTATGCGGACGGTGGTCCATGGAAAGACTTACGCGGGACTAAATGATTCCGCCGGGAGGCCTTCGTGAAAATTGTAATTCTTGACGGCCACGCGATAAATCCTGGGGATCTCAGCTGGCACGCTCTTGAAACCTTGGGCAGCCTAAAGGTCTTTGACCGGACTTCGGAAAACGAAATCGTATCGAGGGCGCGGGAAGCTGAGGTAGTGCTGACCACAAGGACTCCTCTCTCGGCGCAAACCCTCGAGCAACTCAAGCAGCTCCGCTACGTAGGCGCCATGTTCACCGGTTACGATGAGATCGACCTGAAAGCTGCGCAGCAACGCAAGATCGTCGTCACAAACGTACCAACCTATGCAACCGCCTCGGTGGCCCAGCTGGTCTTCGCGCTGCTTCTAGAGCTTTGTAATCAGGTGGCGACCCATAGCGCGGCAACTCATGCGGGCGAGTGGTCAACATGCCCGGATTTCAGCTTCCGGAAAACGCCATTAGTCGAATTGCGCGGGAAGACGATGGGCATCGTTGGCTTCGGCCGAATCGGGCGTCAGGTGGGCGAGATCGCCGTGGCAATGGGCATGAGCGTAATCGCGGCCGACGCGGGGAGAAGAGACCCTCCCAATTGGCCGGGCTTCCTCTGGCGCGATGTAGATGAGCTGATGTCTCTGTCGGATGTAGTTAGCTTGCACTGTCCCCTGTTGCCGCAAACCCGCGGAATGATCAATGCGTTGTCTTTGTCCAAAATGAAGTCCGGCTCGATTCTTATCAATACCGCGCGAGGACCCCTTGTTGTCGAGCAGGATCTTGCAAACGCCTTGAACGATGGACACCTTGCAGGCGCGGGCGTCGATGTTCTTTCCAGCGAGCCGCCATCGCCTGATAATCCACTGTTGCACGCGAAAAATTGCATTGTGACGCCCCACATCGCCTGGGCGACAAAGGAAGCGCGCGCGCGTCTGATCGAAGAAGTGGCCGCGAATCTACGTGCATACCTCCAAGGCAGCCCAATCAACGTCGTCGACTAGTCACCTCTTTTATGGGATACAGCCGCTTCAGGGGTTCTTGCTTAGCTTCCGAAAATATTCGGAGACGGCGTCCTGATAACCGGCGGGCACGGGCATCGGGTCTGTGCTGCGAACCTGGCCTGATTGATCCGCGGTATCGGACTTGCTTTGCAGCTGGAGCTCGAGCCTATCCACGTCGTTGAGCACGCGATTGTGCAATTCATCGACCATGGCCGGATTGCCGGGGAAACGCCGCGGGTCGAGAGCCGAAAGCTCCTTGATCAGTGCATCGACTTCCGCGGCAGTAGCCGGATCGTTCGCAACCTGCTGGCGAAGCTGGCTGAGATCGTTCAGGCCTTGGTCGATCGCCGCCTGCTGATCGGCCGGATTATTCAGCGGCACGTTCCCATTATCAAGATGTCCCGCTTGATTCGGGTCCGTGTTACCGCCTGTGTCGAGCCAGCCGCCATTGACGTTGTTGCGGACGTAATTGCCGCCGTAAGGGCCGGTGTTATAGCCGGCGTTGGGCGAATTGCCGCCGTACGGCCCGCCTCCGCCGGGGCTGCCGTTGCGCGCCAATTGTCCGCCCTGCCCTTGCTGCTGACCGTTGCCCGCTCGCTGACCGCCCTGTTGGCCGCTTTGGCCGGGCTGACCATTTTGTCCCGGCTGCCCGTTGCGGCCTAGCTGGCCATTCTGCCCCTGACGATTAGGACTGTTATTGCCATTCAAATTTCGGTCGAGCGCTTCGATGCGGCTCCGCAAGTCCTCGACGCGATTCAAGTCGGATTCCTGTTGCCCCTGGCCTTGCTGGTCGTTGGCGGCGCCCTGCTGCGCTTGATGAACTTCCTGGCTCAATTGCTGCATGCCGGCGACAATCTGCTTTTCGCTGTCGTCGTCTGTGGGAACGTAACCTGTGCGCAGCCGGTCCGCACTGCGCTGAATCTGCGTTTCGAGGTCATTCTCGTCGAGGTTGCTCAACGCGTCGCGAAGCTTGGAAGCCGTCGCACGATCGCTGGACGCCGCCTGGCGTTCTGCGTCACGCAGACCGCTTTCGAGCTTCGATAGATCGTCGGCTTGCTTCTGCCGCTCGTCGAGGAGATTTTGCAGTTCGCCTTCGGCCTTGGCGTAATCCTGCTGTGAGCCATTGCCGTTGTTCAGGCGCTGAGCTTCCTGTTCGAGCTGCTGCAGTTGGCCGGCCTGCGATTGTTCCTGACTCGCCAGGCGATCGGCTTCGTTCGCCAGAGAATCGAGCTGTCCCGTGGTTTGCTGGCGCTGCATGCCGGCTAAATCGTTCTGCGCTTGCCGCAAGCGATCGGCCGCTCGACGCGCATCCGCGCCGCCCGGATTTTCGTCGGCTCGGCGCATATCGTCATTCGCCTGCCGCAATTGATCGAGCGCCTGCTGCGCGCGTGCAGCATCGCTCGATTGCGCACTATTGCCCTGCGAACCGCTCTGCGACGAACTCTGCGAGGCGCTTTGCGAGCTGCTTGGCGAACCATTGGGGCTATTCTGCGAATTCTGGTTCTGCGCCAATTGCTGCAATTGCTGCTGCAACTGTTCGGCCTGGCGGCGGAGCATCTCCTGCTGCCAGCGCTGGTCCGGCTGATTCGCCGCGCTCTGTTGCCCGGCCAGACCTTCCTGGCGCTTTGCCAACTCATCGAGCTTTTTCAGCGCGTCATCGATCTGCTGCGCCTGCGCGTCCTGGGAATCCTGCGCGGTCTGCGCAGTTTCGTACTGATTCTTTGCCGTGTCGAGTTCGAGATCAAACAGGCTCTGCAAATCGCGGCCTGCCGAGCCACCTCCACCGCCGCCTCCGCCACCGCCGCGCTGGAAAGCGACTTCGATCTGGCGAATCGTGGCCTCTGCGCGAAGCAAGGCTTGCAGAGCCTTTTCCTCATGCGGTATCGCGTCTTTCCATTGCTGGCCCTTAAGCTTGTCCGCGGCCGGTCCCATCGCCTGCGCGGCCGTGGTCATGTCCTGCTCGAAACTGCCGAACTCCTCGTTCGTCGAGGGAATATCGCGGCTTTGCAAGCGGCCCGCGAGCGAAACGGCCTGAGCTTGCAATTTGGATTGCACGTCCGAAAGGAATTTCGCGTTTTCCGCATTCTCCTGCGCAGAGGCGCCCTGCTGGCCAATTTCTTTCCAGGTGGAACCGATAATCTCCTTCTCGCGCTGCGAAATCTGGTTATCCTGATTCCCCGCTCCCCCGCCACCGCCGCCTGCACTCTGCGACTGCGAGAATTCGAGGTCGAAGGGCTCGGCTTGAATGAAGTAGATATCCGTGCGGGATTGCGTGCGCGCGTCGTTCGCGGTCGCGTAGACGCTGATCACGTCTCCGGGCGCGACCTTGAAATCCTCGAGAGAAAGAACGGTCGATCCATCAGCCGTCTTCGCTCCCTTCTGTTTCAGCAGATCGATCGATTTTTCTGGTCCGCCGTTGACGGAATAATGGAGCGCGAATGCGGTGAGGCCAAAATCGTCGTCGGCCTTTGCCGCGAGCGTCACTTCCTCAATCGGGCTCGCCTGATAATCGCGGCCGGGGCGGGTCAACGCAACGTCGGGCGCGTTGGGCTTATCGGACTCGATGAAATAGTCTTCCGATAGACGCACAGGCTCGCCGTCATCGAGGGTCCCCACGTGATAGACGCCGTCTTTATCGATCGGGATCGACGCATGGTAAACGTTTCCCTGGCCGCCGGTAAGCTGCACATCCTTGTTATTCACGACGAGCATGCCGTTCGTCAGAGGCCGATCCGTCACTACATCCAAGTCCGCCTGCGTGCCCTGGATCGCGTGAATGTCGCCGCCGTGTTCGTCCGTCGAGGCGGGCATGCCGGTCCACGAGGGATAGTGATACGTCACGCGGATCTGCTTGACGCCGGGAACGTCTACCACCTTCAAATTGTAATGAGGCGACTTCAGCGGCCCGGCAACAACGTAATACTCGACGCTCGCCGGCAGACCTGCGAATAAAAACTGGTAGCCGTTGCCGTTCTGCTGCGTCTGCATGGGAACTTCATTCCACTTCGTCGAATTCTGATAGCGCGCGAAAATGCTTACGCGGTCCGCCTGCAAACCGATTGGCACGGCCGTCACAAGCTCATCCGCGTTTTTGCGAACGGTGGCATTGCCCGGGGTAACGCGCAGGTCATACATGGGAGCAACATTGCCTCGACCGCCCATCCAAAGCAGCGCCGATCCGTAGCCAAGAAAGCCGGGGCCCCACAGAATCATCCAGACCAGCAAACCCAGCGACGCCAGTCCTATGCCAAACGCGGACATCATTTTTGCGTTGGGAACGAGAGCCTGCGGGTCAGCATTCCGCGTGTGGCGCATCGTGTCCGCGGCGAGCAACTCGATAAAAGGGTCAGTTCCTTGCGCCTCGCGCTCCGTAAACGTGATCAGGCGCTGATCGAATGCCGGATTCGCAGTCTCGGCTATGCCCGAAACGTGACGCCGCGTGAGCCGCCATAAAGGAACAGCCAAGCCAAACGCGATGCCCAGTGCCAGGACGAAAAACAATGTGGCGCGCGCGCCCCAAAGGCTGCCGTCTGAGAACGCAAAATGATTCGCGATGATAACCAGGGCAATCGTGAACAGGAGGGCCGCGCCCGTAAGGATGGCGATGCCGCGCAGCCAAGCCTGGCGCTTCAGTCTTTTCTGAAGCTGCTCGAGGTAGGAATTAAGCTCAACGCGTGCGCTCATGGTTCCTCCCGCTGTGTACCTAAGTATCTGCTTGCCAGGACCGATTCCGCAAGTGCCGCCGCCAGCAGGGCGACCAGCACGTACCAGGCAAGGCTGTAAGGCTGCCGCTCCGGCGCGGAATCCTCTGTCTGAGAACCGTTTGCGGCGCTCGCGGATTGCGCATTGGTCTGCCTGCCCGTCCAAAGCGCCATCACGTCGTCAGGCATCACGGCCAGGTCAGACTCGCGCCGGTCGGCGTTGACGCCCACCACGTCCTGGCGGCCGTTCGCGAGCCGCAGTTCGTAGAATCCCGCGTCGGTCAGTTGGAATGACTGCGCCGCCGTGGCTTGATTGATTGAAAGCGGCCGCTTGCCCTGCGGATCGATCACTTCGACGCTCACGGCCTGCTCCTTGGCCGTCCGCAGCTGCATATAGGAATCGACCAGCGCCATGCCTTCGCGCTGCTGCAGACCGGAGAGGTTGCCGGCCGTTTCCTGCACAAAGGGAACGAATAGCGGATGCAGCGGCAGATCGTTGGTCAAATTGTCGAAGCCGGAAGCGAACACGATCACGCGGCCTTCGCCGATCTGCTTCTCGAGCAAAAGCGGCGTCTGATCGCCAAGATGGGCAATCACCTGCGCACCGGTCGGGTCGACGGAGACGGCATAATAAAATTTCACGCCGCCCCATTCCGCTGCATTCCCCACCGGCGTAAATGAAGTATCCGTGTCGCTCACGGTGGCAAAGCCCGCGCCATCGCGCGAATAGTAATGGCTTCCCGTGATGGCATTGCCGAAGACAGGAACCGTCGAAAGCCGCGCCATTGACGTGCCGGCTGCGATCAGCAGGTTGCCGCCGGCGCGGACGTAGCGCGTCAGCACGTTCTGCGCGCCTTCAGGAAGCGACGAGACATCCGAGAGCACCACAAATGCGTATTTCGTCGGATCGGTACCCTGCACTTGCGAAGCGGGGACCGTTTCCATCGCGAATGCGGACTGTTCGGAGGAGCCAAGCGCGTCACCAAAATAAAGCGGCGAACGCGAATCGTCGGCGTCGTGAACGAACAGGACGCGCTGCGGGTCCGACCGCTGCACGGAAAAGAAGTACTGATCGTCCGCGGAAAGCGTGTCCGCCGAATCGATCTTCACTTCGCAGCGGCTGAAGCCATACGGCACATCGAGCGCATCGAATTCCACGCTGGCACGCCCGTTTGTAGGGACGTTCGCTTGTTTGCTGGAGACCGTCTTCCCGTTGACGACGAGCGAAACCGTGCGCGTTGCCGCGGGTGTGTCAAATCCCGCCACGGTCGCTTCGACCCGCGCTTTCTTCGGGTCCCAAACCTGCGCCGGAGCATCTACGCTCTCGACCGTCCAGTTCGGCACCGCTGCTTTAACCACCGGGTGCAGCACGAGCGAAACATTTGCCGGCATCGCCATTTCGGAAAAGCTTGGCGGCATGTTGCTGCGCTGCATATCGCTGAAAACATGTAGCTCGACGGGCGTTTGCACGGTCTCGGAGATCGATCGCATCGCTCCCGCCAGCGCGCCGAAGCTGCCGCGCGAATCGCCCGGTTGGATCACTTCCACCGCGTTTCGCAGCGTGGCCGGATCGATCACCGGTTGCGACATCACCTGCACCTGAGAACCGAACGCCAATACCTGCGCGCGCTCGGCAGGATTGCGCGAATCGAGGAAGGACTCGGCCTGGCGCTTCGCGTCGTCGAGCCGCGTGCCGGCGCGCATGCTGAACGAGTTGTCCACGGCCACGACGAGAAGCTTCGCGCCAGACGCACTCACCGTGGCGCGCTTTATATAAGGATTCGCGAACGCCAGCACAAGAAGCAGCAGCACGAGCAGACGAAGCGCGAGCAGTGCGAGGTAGCGCAAACGGCGGTGATGGATCGAGCTTTGCGTTCGCGGCTCCACAAACATCAGCGAACTGAACTGCTGCGGCGTGCTGGTGTGCCGACGGAGCAAATGCAGATAGAGCGGAACGCCGATCGCCAACGCTCCGGCCAGAAACCAAGGTGCGAGCAGGCCCACTAATCCCTCCCCTGGCGGATCGTCAAATATTCGGAAAGGACGCCGTCGAGCGGCTGGTTGGTTACGAGGAGGTGATAGTCCATGCCAGCGCCTTTCGCGCCGTCGCGAAGCGCCGCGATGTGCGCGTCGATCTTCTCGCGATAATCCTTATTCAAGTAGTCCGGCGTCACTTCCATGTGGTCGCGCGTCTCCAGGTCGACCAGGACGACGGCCTCGTTCATATTCGGATTGATTTCTTTGGGGTCGAGAATATGGAACAGCACGACTTCGTTTCCATGGAAGCGCAGCGGCTCGACGGTGCGAATAATCGTCTCCGGGCGCTCGTAAAAATCCGAAAGGATCACCACAAGGCCGCGGCGACGCAAAAATTCCTGGAAATGGTGCAGCGGCTTGCCGAAATCGGTTCGCGCGCGCGGCTCGGCGAGTTCCAATCCCGCGAGCAGACGCTGGAGCTGGCCTTGACGCATCGAAGGGCGAATATAATTCCGCACTTCGTCGTCGAAAACGATCAGGCCAGCGGCATCCCGCTGATCTTTGATCGCAAGATAAAAGAGCGATGCCGCGGTGAAGCGCGCGTAATCCATTTTCGTCACGGAGTGTGACGTATATTTCATGGAATTGCTGGCATCGAGCAGGATCGTGAGCAAACTGTTCGTTTCGCCGCGATAGCGCTTCAGGTAAGCGCGCTCCGTTCGTGCGAAGACATTCCAATCCACGTGTCTCAGATCGTCACCCGGCGTATACGCGCGGTATTCCGCAAATTCCTGGCTGAAGCCAAAGTCGGGCGAGCGATGGAGGCCCGCAACAAATCCATCGACGACCGTCTTTGCGACGAGATCGAGGCCGGAAATCGCGTTGAGGACCGTAGGATCGAGAAATCTCTGCATGCTAAGCGGCCTTTGGCGGCGGCAGCGTTTGGATCAGCTGGCGCAGGATTTCGTCCGAATCGATGCGATCCGATTCCGCGTGGAAATTGAGCAGGATTCTGTGCCGCAACACGGGAATCGCCAGCGACGCCACGTCTTCGTACGTCACGTGATAGCGCCGCCGGGAAAGCGCCCGGGCCTTTGCCGAAAGCACGATGAACTGCGCGGCGCGCACGCTCCCGCCATAGTTCACATATTTCTTCACGACCTCCGGCGCATCCGGATTCTTGAAACGCGTGGCGCGCACCAGGCGGACCACGTATTGCGCGAGCGAATCGGCAATCGGCACCATGCGAACCAGCCGCTGGAAATCGAGGATCTCCTCGGCGTTCGTGACGGCATGCACTTGCGCGCTCTTCACCGTCGTCGTCAGGTCGATAACCTTCAACTCTTCTTCGGCGCTCAGGTAATCGAGCACGGTGTTGAAAAGGAAGCGGTCGAGCTGGGCTTCCGGCAGCGGATACGTTCCTTCGAGTTCGATCGGGTTCTGCGTGGCCAGCACGAAGAAAGGCGCCGGCAGCTTGTAATGGTTTCCGCGCACCGTGCAGGAAAGCTCCTGCATCGCCTCAAGCAATGCCGATTGCGTTTTTGGCGGCGTGCGGTTGATCTCGTCCGCGAGCAGGATATTTCCGAAAATCGGGCCCGGGACAAAGGTCCACTTGCGGCGACCCGTCGTCGTGTCTTCTTCGATGATGTCCGTGCCCGTGATGTCTGAAGGCATCAGGTCCGGCGTGAACTGGATGCGCCGGAATTCCAGCCCGAGCGTCTGCGAGATGGTTCGCACCATCAGCGTCTTGGCCGTGCCCGGCAATCCCGTAATCAGGCAGTGCCCGCCGACGAACAGCGCGGTAAGAATCTGATCGAGCACTTCTTCCTGGCCGACGATCACCTGTTGCACCTGCGCCAGGATTCCGTCGCGTACCGTTTGAAACCGTTCGACTCGCTTTTGCAGCTCTGCTGAATTCAGGCTCATTTCCGCGGGAGTAGCCATCCGTCATTTTCCTTTCTGAGCGTCTTGCAGTTCCAAAAGCAGTTTCAGGGCGGGCCGGTAATCGGGCGCCGCTTCGAGCGAGGCGAGCACGCTGTCCTGCGCTTTGTCGCGTTCGCCGGCAGCCATGTAAGCGCTCGCCAGATCGTATTCGGCGCCGGCCTTATCGAGCGGATTCATCGCCACCACGGCGCTGAACTCTCGAATCGCGCCTTCGTAATCGTTCTGCTGCATCAGCAGATGCCCGAACTTCGCGTGGTAATCGGTGTCAATCAAAGGATCGATGTCGTTGACCTCTTCGAACGTGGCGATGGCATCTTTTGTGTCGCCCAAATCCTGCTGCAGCGAGGCCAGTTTTTCGAGCACCTCAGGCCGGTGCCCGCGCTGCTGCTGGTATTCCGCGAGAACTTTCTCCGCGTCCTGCTTGTTCCCTTTCGCCAGGTCGGCTTGCGCGACGAATTCGTAGGCGTTCGCGTCGTACACATATTCCGGGTACATCTGGATCACGGCAGGCCCGTCTTTCAGCACCGCATCGTAATTCTGGGCCTCCGCTTCCGCTGCCAGCGCCTTCAATTTGTTGTGCCAATTATCGAAATTCGAAGCGACTGAGGCCGTGTCCGCATAAATCCATGCCAGAAATTGCTTGTCGAAATCCGCGGGCGACATGCCAAGGTTCTCTTCAAACGCCTGTTCCGTGGTCATATTCGGCTTGCCGTAAGAATGGACAAAGCCGAGGAGCTTGTCCGCGCCCCAGTGATCCTGAATGTAATCGCAAATTTTGCCGGCCTGGTAATAAGAGACGATCACCTGCGAATCGTACGACGGGCGCACAAAGCCTTTGTCCAATTCGGCGACGGGCAGCAATTTTTTATCGCGCAGCGCCACCACAATCTCCGGCGTCATGGCGTCGCCCCAGATCGGATTCGCCTGCGTTTCTTCGTGGACGGCCAAGCCTTCGGTGAACCACCGCGGCACGCGATGATCCGTCGCCGTAAGAATGTAAACGTGGCTCATCTCATGGCGCAGTGTGCTTGCCCACATGTTGTCACCGGGCTTGCTTCCCTCGGGGCCGCTGCCCGGACTATCCATCGCCACCACTTCGCCGAACGTCACGCCCAGCGCCCCCAGCCCTGGCATGCCGAGCGTGCGTACCGCAAAATCCTCGTGATTCGGATAAACCTCAACGCTTACCGGCCCCGGCAGCGTCATTTGATACTTTTTGTTGTACGCCGCGATCGCATCATTCATCACTTGCTCGTAATAGGGCGTCAACACGGCCGCTTGCTTCTTATCGAATTTCAAAATCATCGGCCCGTCTTTCACGGTCACGAAATTCTTGTAGCTATCGAGCAGCGTGAGGCTGTTGGACGTCGCGTAATCCGTGTAGCCATTGTTATAGGCCAGCTCGAGCTCTTTGTATGCTTCCTCGTCCTGGCCCAACCGCATCAAATTCACGCCGAGCTGCGAATGCGCCGGCCACAAATCCGGCTCGATCGCAATCGCCTTGCGGTAATACGCCACGCCATCCTCATATCGCCGGTTGAGTATCAAATGATGCGCGATCAGCGCGTATCCCTCGCCATAGGAGGGATTCACCGCGAGCATCTTGCTGATCCACTCGTCCGGCGAACGGTCAGCCAGCAGCTCGACGGCCGCGTGAATCGCCATCGCATCCATCGCCTCGGGAGAAATCTTCAGCGCCGCGTCCGATTCGGAAAGCGCATCCTTCGTGTCCGAATCCTCCAGGTCCAGGCTGGCGAGCAGTTCGTGAGCCTCCACGTACTTCGGATCGAGCTCGATCGCCTTGTCGACGTATTCGAGCGCCCCGTCGTCGTAACCATCCGCGCTAAGCAACGCAAGCCCGTAATAGGCCGGCGCGTTTTGGGGGTCGCGCTGCAACGCCTCGTTGAAGAGCCCTGCTGCATCGGTATTGTTAAACCGTTCGTGCAGCAGCATTCCCCAGCGCACGCGATACATCGCGTTGGCGTCGTTTTGCGCCACGGCTGTGCGGAACTCATTGTTGGCCTGCTCATACATCTTCAGGCCCCAATCTCCTTCCGCGCGCAAATAGGCTTCATTGGATTGCGCCAGCGACTCATAGCACGTCCGCGCCTCCGCCGTGCGCCCGCGATGCGTCATCTCATGGCATTCATCCGGCGTCGCGCCCAGGCAAACCACGGCTGAAGTGGCAATCGCCGCCAGCAAGACCGCCATGCGCCGAATCTTCATTGATCGAGTTGCGCCTGCACTTTCGCCAGTTGCAGCAGCAAGTCCGTGAGTTGCTGCTTGTAATCGTTTTCGTCCATCGCCGCTTTCTTGTATTTCAGCTCGTCGATCTTCTGCTCGAGATCTTCCTTTTGCGCCAGCAGCGCACGCTTTGCGGGATCGTTTGCCGCGGCTTGATCGTTGCCCAGGCGGACGAGAGTGAAGCTCGAAAGCAGCAATCCTTCGCCGGTCTGCGGCGAGGCCTCGCGCACCGCGTCCGATTTACCCGTATCTTCGAAGACGGCATGCTCGGTGGCCAGCTGCTGCTCGGTCGAATAGAAATCCGCCGTCTTTTTGCTCGCGTAAACGTATGCCTCGAGCGCACTGATCGCATCGTCCTTGTTCGTATCGGCGTCAGGGCCCTGCAGCGCCTCCACAAAATAGCGCGCGAAGACCGTCGCGTTCTTTTCCGTGCCGGATTTTGTCGCTGTGATGATCGCGCGCCCTGGCCGTTGCAGCGGAATGATCGAGCCGCCGCTGGCGCTGGTCGTGTTCACGATCAGCTGCCGCTTGGATGGGATCTTGTCGCACAGCTCGGCGATGTCGTCCGCCGAAATATCGGGGCCAACGAGATTGAATTTGTATTCAAAGCCATCGAACGATCCGTGGCCAATCATGATCAGCACGAAATCGTCATCCGGCTTTGCTTCGGCCGCCACCTGCTCGAGCGCCGCGGTCATCTTTGCCCGCGTTCCATCAGGGCCATAAAGCGTGATCGCGTGAAACTGATCGCCTTCGGATTTGAAAATGCGGTCCAGATCCTTCGCGTTTCCTTCAAACCGCTGCTCGTAATCGGGCTCACCGCCCAACCCCGCAACGGTTACCACATAGGTCGCCGCCCAAGTCGGCAGCGCAAAAAGCAACAAGCACGCAAACGCAATCCCGCGCGCGGCCCTCATACGATCCCCCACTTGCGCCGCAGGAACCATTCCGAGAAGCGCAACAGAATCACCAGGAAGAAAATGATCGGCATATCCCAGAGCTCTTTCGTATCGCGCATCGTGATTCCCGCCGCGGAATACGGAATTTCAGCCGGCAGCTTCGCAAGATCGGACGGCGTCCAGTATTTCCCGCCGGTCTGCGACGCGAGTTCCTCGAGCAGCGCGCGATTCTGCCCTGTGTGAAAATTTTCAGCCACTCCGTCGAGCCGCTCAAACGGCACGCTGTCGCTGCCCAACTCCTGCCCCGCACGCTGCGCCGTCACATTCGCGATATATGATCCCGGCTGGTCCGCCGTGAAATCGGCCTGAAATATTCCGGGCGAGTTAGGCGCGGGCTGCATATCCACCGTCGCGGTGAAACCATTCGGTCCCATGATTTGCGCCTGCACCTGAGCATCGGTAGCCGGCGTGTACGTTTTGTCGCGCACATCGGCTGAGATCTGGATGTGCCCGTCGTCATAAAGCATCGGATTCGGCACGCTCGCCACCACCTGTCCCGGCGTATCCTGAATCAGCCATCGCAGCAATTGCTGCCAGAATGTAAAGTACGACGTATCGCCCAGCGGCATCAGCATTTGCCAGCGCCATGAACCGCCCGTCGCCATCACCGCCGTTCGCCCACGTCCGTAATTCTCCGTGATTAGCAAGGGGAGCGTGCGCCCGTCCGCGCGCATTTGCAGCAGCACCGCCGCGCCCGGCTTGGTGGTTCCCGCGTCCTGGTAATCCATCATGTAAGGCAGCTTCTTCCAGCGCTCGGCGTTTTTCTGCGGATCATCGTCGAGCCGCGTGACCATGCTGTCCGCGCCGGCCTGCGTCAGGATGGGAATCGCCGGATCGCGGCGAAATGTGTCCTTGCTCGTGGGCAACACGACTGGCAACAAGTCCGCCACCGCAGAACCTTGCCAAATGCCGGCCGCGAGCGACGAACGCCCGCCCAAAAACAGCATCCCGCCGCCGCGCCGGTCCACAAACTCGCGCATCAATTCCTGCTGCGCCGGCGTGAAATATCCCGCCTCGATCGACCCGATAATGATGGCCTGATATTGAAAGAGAACGTCCGCCGTGGAAGGAAACCCGTCCGCCAGCTCGTCTGGACTCGTAATCCCCTGCCGGTAGATTTTGTTTTCCGTAGTGCGCAGCATCGAAACGAGCTGCACGTTCGGGTCGTCGTCCTCGGCGCGCCGGATGAACTTGTATTCCCACCGCGGCTCGCCCTCTACGTACAGTATTTTCCGCTTGCCTTGCGTCACATCGAGCTCGCGCGTCACTGCGTTGTTTTCCGTATTCGTTTCGCCCGGCAGCGGATCGATCGAAAACCGCAATGACTTCACACCCGCCGCGCCCGCGTTGAACGGCAGCGCTTCGGTCTGCACCGTTCCATCCGAGGCGAGCGTAATCTCGCGCGAAGCGAGCAGCTTGTCTCCGTCATGAACGGCCAATGTCGCCTTGCGGCCCGAAAATCCGTTTTGGTGAAATGTCACGGCCGCCGAGAGCCGCGAATTCTGCATGATTCGCGGCGCCACCGTCACATCATTGATCTCCACATCGTTCGGGACCTGTTCCGGCCCGAATCCCACGGTATCAACGGGAATTTCGCGGCTGCGCAGGGCCGCAATCGTGGAAGCGTCGATGCCGCCGGTATTGTCCGCGCCGTCGCTCATCAGCACCACGGCGCCGATGGGCAGCCCGGAGGTTTCGTCCGCAAAATCTTTCAGCGTGGCGCCGAGTCTCGTGGCGGGAGCGGTCGCATTCTGCAGGCTATCCAGGCTCGAAACACGGGTGAGTTGATTATCGACGCGGTAGATTCGGGTCTGAAATTTCTTCTGCAGCTGGTCCAGCACTCCGGAGTTCAGAGCCTTCACGGCTTGCTGTTCGCGCGTCGTCCCGTTGTCCGCCAGAGACATGCTGCGCGAATCGTCCACCAGCACGGCGATGATGTTCTGCTGCGGCTTGAGCTCTGCTATTACAATCGCCGGTTGCCATACGACAAGCAACAGCAACACGGCAAGCAGCGACTCGAGCGCCCAGATCGCCGCCGCATGCCAACCCTTCATTCCGGCCGCGGCCTGCGCCATCCGCCGGTGAATCAGCCACGCCAAAGCCGCCGCAGCCGCCGCCATCAGCACATACAAAAGCCAGTGCGGCCAGCCGCTCAGCAGGACAAACTGCCCTTTCGAGAAGATCGCGGTCGGATACTTGAAAAAAAATTCAAACATTATCCTCACACCCGCGAGCCCCGATCGCGGCGCCTATTCAATTGTTAATGCGTCATTCCGTAAACGATGTAGTTCAGCCCGACGCGGAATGCCAGCGACGCGAATTTCTCCGGATATCTTGGATCATCGGCCCATTCCCATGCGTCGCCAAGATGCATGTTGAAACAGATGGCGACGATGATTCGTCCTTTATCGTCACGCACGGCGCGCCACCCTGGGACATACCCTATGTCTCCGCCCGCGCCTGCCTCATACGTGCGGCCCGACCAGACATACTGCTCGCCCGGTATCTGGAAGCGCTGGCTCAGATCGAAAAGCACGTGGAAGATTTCGTCGCTATCCTTCAGGTCTTCCACTTGCGCGTTGGGCAAAAACTGATGCAAGCCCTGCATGAAAAGATCCCAATCCTCGGCGCCGTGGAAATCGTCCACCATCAGGAAGCCGCCCTTCATCAGGTAATCGTGCATGCGCTTGGCTTCGTCGGCATTGAACGTCCAGGTTTCCGCCTGCACCGCGTATACCCACGGATAATTGTCCAGGCTGTGCGGGTCGCTTTCGGGAGTATCGATGTCCACGACCTGCGACGTCGAGCGAGTATTCACGTTCGTGAGCCGCCTCATCGCCATCAGGAACTGGATATCCGCCTTCGGATAATCGCGCTGCCACGGCCCGAATCCCTCCCCACAGCCGCGACCTCCAAACCCAAATCCTCCGCCGCCGAAACGTCGGCCGAAGCCCCCGGAGCCGCCACCGTAGGAGGAGTCGTACTTCAGGCGAGACCAGTAGAATTCAGCCTTATCGGTGGAATTGCATTCATCAAGATAGGGATCTCGAGGGCCGTCTCCGCCGAAGTACTGGAAGCCGCGCGCTTGAATTGCAAACACGGCGCACACGACGATCGCTGCAAGGATCGCGATGGATAGACGCTTCAGGAGCTGCATGGTCGCCCCTTCGTGCTCTGAGACTAGCAGAATGCTGTCCTTTACTACAACGCGCCCGGCGGCAAATTGGTTGCATCGCCTCAAGGACGCTTTACGGTCGCCAGTTCTGCGCGCCCTGCAGAATCCTCACGATGTAGACGATCTCTTCTCGGAGTTGATGGACGAAAAGAATGCTCGCACAAAAGCACCGGATCGACCCAACGACACAAATCAACAAACGTCGGGTGCCGCGCCCATTGCGCGCCTGCTTGCCCCGAGTAAGGTCGCGAAGGGTCGCAATGGGTGCGGGCTTTCTTCGCCCGCTGGAGCCACCCACAGTTCTAGTGATAAACGCCAGGTCGAGCCAGATGACAAGTGCGCCGACAAAACAAGCAGTGACGCTATCCCGAGGATGCCCGGGTCATGGTACTTCGGCAACATGGAAATGGCTCCAAAAGTACGAATCCGGCCGTTTGCGGACCGCACCCACGCGATTGGCACAGACGCGCGGCCACTTTAAGCTCGCAATTTCGCGCCACTCCGCAGCGCCGTCCCCCGCACCACGCGTGAGACCATTCCCAAATCGGGAAAAGCGGTTCTAGTACCGAGATAGTGGTTGACAAATGAGTACACGCTGTGATAAACTTCTCTCCGAGGATTTCACAATGAACGAGCTGTCTTGCATGGCTGTTCGGAGGCATCTCATGGGAGGCAACGACGCTGCGGGCGGCTAATTTCTAATCGATAGTAATTACGATTAGAAATCGCCGCAACTCCCGTATTTCGAGCAACTTGAAAATTTCTAATCGATAGAAAAACAGCCCCTCTGAAAGGAGCAAAAGCGCACAAAACGCGAAACGTCACGCCACGCCATAGCGAGGCTCTCGCGGAGGCGGGCCTGTCGCGCCGTAGCCGGTTTCTGGCGAAGGCCGAAAAATGCATAAAAAATCGAAATTTCTAATCGCAAATGAATAAAATTAAAAATCCACCTAAGTGGCTGAAAATAAAGATCAAAAGAATTTCTAATCGCGGTCAGCAAGGGGGGTAAACGAGCGCCGCGATTAGAAATGCATAAAATGACAAAAATTGACCGTCGCCGCGAGCAAGCGTGCTACGGAACTTTCGGCTTTCGACGATCTGGCCTAAGGAAGGCCGAGGCTGCCGTAGGCTCTCGGATATGTGACGATTCCCCATGGCAGATTGAAACCTTCGATGGCTCCGACTTCCTTGTAGCTATTGGGGTCGACGATCTCGATGTCGTTGGACCTGCCGCAAGCCAGCAGGATCTTCGAAGCGTCCGGCGTGAATGTGAAGTGCCAGCAGCGCTTGCCGATGGGAACTTCGGCGATCAGGTTCAGCGAATCAGCGTCGAAGACCTGGAGCTTCTGCGCCGTGGCCGCCGCGACAAAGATTCTCTTGCCGGCGGGATCGAACGATTCGCCGTAAGGCTTCGCGGCGGTCGGCACGGTTTTGAGCACGTTGAAATTCAGGTCGAGTTTCGCGAGCGTGCCCGAAGCCTCCATGGTGACGGCGTAAAACGTGTGTTGCGGAGAAACTTTAATGTCGCGAGGACGCATGCCGTACGCTTTGAGGTCAACGTCCCGGATGTGCGCGCCGGTCTTGGCATCAAAGATGCCGAGATTGTTTTGGGCCTCGTTGCAGACGATGAGATATTTGCCGTCGGGCGAAAACTCCATTCCTTCGGTTTCCTGCCCCGCGGTCGAAACCGGCCCGGCCGTCCACGAGCCTATATCGAACGACGCAATCTGCGCGGGCGGCTCGTTGGCGTCGTCATCGTCGTCCGCGGCGGCGCCGTTCGCCGGCGGAGGGCCGCCGGACGAGCCCGGCTCGAAGGTCGCAAAAACGCGGGTGCCGGAGGGATTGAGCTTGATGAATTCGGGATTGTCGCCGACGTGCT
This sequence comes from Candidatus Aquilonibacter sp., assembly GCA_035507075.1. Taxonomy (GTDB): domain Bacteria; phylum Acidobacteriota; class Terriglobia; order Acidiferrales; family UBA7541; genus Palsa-295. The sequence continues at coordinate 18,407 of DATJOL010000006.1, forward strand.
CTTTCGTCACCAGCTCGAGGCGCGGCGTGCTGAAGACAGCGATGTCGGAGCTGTCCTTGTCCGCGGTGATGAGATATTTGCCGTCGTAGGTGACGCCTTCCCCGCGAGGAGCGACGTTCAGCGGCTGCACCGAACGAATCACCTTCATCGTGGAAAGGTCGATCATGTCGATCTTGCCGTTTTCTTCCGTTACATAGGCGACGTTGGTTGGAACGCGGTAATACTCATTCCACACCACCGCGCCTGCTACGCCGGCCGCGACTATCACGACCACAACCGCGGACAGAATTATTTTATTGCTCATTCGCGTTACGTTCCTTTCCGACCCAGCACCTGCAAATAAGCACCTGCGATCCCACGCTGCCCGGCACAGTTAGACGCGACCGCGGCAGAATCGCCGAGAGATTAAAAATCGGTTTCGAGGCGCAAGGCAAAGCTGCGCGCCGGCCCGATCGCGTTCCCTGAAAAAAGTCCGCCGAAATCGATCACGTCAATGACGTTGGTAAGATTCTCGCCGTCGGCTTCAAAATGAACGTTGTAACGATCTGACTTGTAAACGTCAAGGCCTATCGAGGCATTGGCCTGAAGCGAAGGCAGGATACGCCCGCGATCGAAGTTGATGCGATTCACCACATCCTGGCCGTAGGTGTCAGCTTCGCTCTGGATGCACTGTTGAAGCGTCAGGCTAGGGTCGCACTCAAAGTCAAACGGCAGGCCGCTGTCAAACTGAACACCACCCGCGACCCACAACCTGGACGCAACCTGAAAGCGGAGCCGGGCACGAAGGGTGTTGCGCTGGTCCTGCGAGTCCGGGAAATGGCCGCTGGTGGCGGATTCAGCCGCGTCCGCGTCATCTCCGAGGAACAGGCCACCGGTGACTGGATTCCACACGTTACCGACGATATAAGAATAGCTGACATACCCGGAAAACCGGCGCCAAGGGGTTAGCTCCAGCTTGCCCTCTGCCCCGTACAGAATCGCCTTTCGAAAGGCGATTGGAAAGCTAATAGTGGTGTTGTCGATCTGATCGTCATCGGCGTAATTGTTCACCAAGCGGCGGAAATAATTGGCATCGAGGCGCAATTTGCCCGCGAAGGCTTTGGTCACTCCCACTTCATAGTAGTTTCCCACCGAAGGCTGAACCGGCAGACGCAAGAAGTCGTCGGAAAGCGCGGTCACTTCGGGCGAGCTTGAATACAGAATGTTCTCGAACGACGGAGTTTGGAAGATCCGGTCGTAAGAGAAGTGCAGAACGATGCCGGAAGTGGGGAAATATCTCGATATGGCAAATCGAGGCTCAAAGGCGTGACGATTCAGCAGCAATTGATAGTGATCCCAACGCAGGCCGGCGTTGAATGTCCAGTTGCCGGCGTGATAGAGATCCTGAATAAAGACGGCCTGCTCCAGGTCCGGGCGAGCCCCGACGAACTGGAACGTGCAGTTGCCGTCGTCCGCAGGATCGTCAATGCTGCCGCTTTGGCAGGGGGTGCTGTCGTCAAACTGCGAAGCGTCGGTGACGACGTATTTGGTGTTTTCGTTCAAGAACTTGTTGTCTGACTCAAATCCCACCTTCCACTCGCTATGGCCTTGGTCGAGGGTAAAGGTACCGCGGACGTAAGCTTCCCGGAACCAGTCGTGCTGGGTGAGCAGGACGGGTGTGGAATTCCCATTCGAGTAGAAGTCGTTTGCATTATCGCGAACCATGGCGTGAATATCGCCCACGGCATGTGCCGAGAAAATGTGCTGGTAGGAGATAATGCCCATGGTCTCAAAATTGTCGGCGGTCTGAAGCTGTCCGGCTTGCCCCTGCACATTTTCGTTAGGGAGCTCGTAGCGCGAAAGTTCATGGCGAACGCTCATGGTGAGGCGGTCGTTGGGCGTTAAGTTACGCTCATAGTCGGTCGAGAAATCGCCGATGGTTCCGCGATTGGTGTAATTCTGCGTCACCACAGGATTGAGGTAGTGCGCCGTGCCGTCGCCGCTCGCACTGAACCCAAAAGTATTTTTTCCCCAGACCTCCTGCCCTTTGAAAAAAGCGCCGGCCGTATCGTAGCTGCCGCCAGATAGCACCGCTTCGCCGTGAAAGCCGGGAGTCGTGTCCTGCATGGTGTTAATTACGACTACGCCTCCCATCTTGCGGCCGTATTCGGCGGGGAACCCTGCTGTGTAAATGCTGATAGAGTCGACATCGTCCGCCTCCAGCTCCGGGCCAAAACTGGGCGAGCGATTGTCGGTCAACGGAATTCCGTCGACGACAAACTGGGTCTGGTATTCGGAGCCGCGCGGATGGAGAACGGCGTTGCCCTCATAGAGCCAGCCCGGCTGGGAGTTTACAAGGTCTTGAATCGAACGACCCGGCAGCGAAGAAAGCCGGTTCTCGATAGCGGATTGACCGATCACGTTCACGGAACCGGCCTGATCGGGATTGATAAGGGTGTGGTTTGAGGTGACGGTCACTTGCTCGCTCACCGGGGCGACCTGGAGGGTTGCGTTCACGTCAGTGGGTAACTCCGAGCGGATCTCAACCGTCTGCGAAAACGGAGCGAATCCCGGTTGACTGACCTCGACCTGATATTCTCCGAAAGGCAATCTCGTGACGTCCAACTGGCCGCTCTCGTTCGTGACAAGGCTGTTGCTATATTGATTGCCCTCGCTTCGCAACGTGACAGGGGCCTTTGCGACTGCCAGGCCAGAAGGGTCGGTGACTTTGAGACGCAGTTCGCCGGTGTTGGTCTGCGCCGGGAGCGAAATCGCCTGCAACGCGAAGACAATGATCAAAAACACCACGCCGCGCGCGGCCAAAGCAAGAAGGCGGCTTCGACTGTTTTTCCCGTCCGCTGCGCGGCCTATCCAGTTCCCCATTCTGCCCCCTAGTTAGAAGTTATGATGGCGCCTTACAAAGGAACATTCCGCAGGTGGCCGATCCGTTCACTGTATTTTTTGCCGGGGAGAATATCGGGCGGGGGCGAAAATCCGGGAGGAAAAAACATTTCGCGCGATGTAATATCGCACGGTACGAACTATGTCGTCCTCGGCTCACGATAGCGCTCTCAATCTACCGATCCTCGGTGCAAGGGAAAATACCTTGGCCGAGTTTCTCACCTCTCCCGAGGACGAAGTCATTTCTCTTTTCAATCAGCTTCGCGCCCCGCTGTTGCGTTATACCTTCTCTTTGGGCGTTCATCGGCACGACGGCGAAGACCTGATCCAAGAAGTATTTCTTTCCCTCTTTCGCCATCTTCAACACGGAAGGCCGCGCTCAAACCTCCGCGGATGGGCGTTCCGCGTGGCCCACAATCTTGCTTTGAAGCAGAGGCAGTCCCGGCAGAAGCGAGCGGAAATTTCGGCATCCGGGATGGAGCTGGCTCAGGTGGCGCCGGATACCGATCCAGAGGAGCGTTTTGCGGAGGAGCAGCGGCAGGAGATTTTACTCACGGTGATGCGAGCGCTGCCTGAGCAGGACCAGAATTGCTTGCGGCTGCGTGCCGAAGGTCTGCGCTACCGCGAGATTGCGGAAGTGCTGGGCATGTCTCTGGGCGCGGTATCGAATTCCTTAGCCCGTTCCTTTGAACGGCTCAATCGCGCGGGCGGGGGGTGAGGATGCATCGGGGCAAAACCCACCTTTCCGATCATGATCTGCTTCTTGCAGTAGACGCTGAATTGCCGGCGGAGCAGGAAGCGGAAGCTGGCGCCCATTTGGCCGCCTGTGGAGACTGCCGCGAGCGAATGCGTCAGCTTGAACGAACTTCCGCTGATTTGGTGGTCGCCTGTCGGAGCGAAGTGGAAATACCGGATTCCACGCGCGCACGCGCGGACTTGCTTCGCAGCATGCGGCAAGACAGATCGTCTTCCGGCGTGCGCGTTCCAAGCAGATTCCGATCCCGGTACCAACCTTCGTTCGTGAGGCAGATGGGAGGCGGATGGCGATATGCTCTAGCCGTAGGGCTGTTCGCCGCGGTGGGATTTACGTTTCTGCTGCGAAATACCTGGCTCTCAAACAGCGGGGCCACAATCGCGCAGGTCCAAGCCGCGCCTCTGCCGCGCGCGAGCCTGACGCCGGGGGACGCGCTTACCTTTCCGAACGACATTTGCTTCGCCGCGCCCAGAGAAGATCCCTCGAGGATTCCCATCTCCGAGCGCGAAAGGGTGTTTCGCGAATACGGCGTGGACTACCGCCAAGCCAAGTATTACGAACTGGACCACCTGATCACGCCCGCGTTGGGCGGCACCGATGACATCCGAAACCTCTGGCCTGAACCTTACGATTCGACGGAGTGGAACGCCCACGTGAAGGACCAACTGGAAGATTACCTGCACCAGATGGTGTGCAGCGGCCAGATCGATCTCGCCACCGCGCAGCATGCAATCGCAACGAATTGGATCGAAGCCTACAAACGATACTTCCATACAGATAAGCCCCTTCCCAGCTATCCGGCCGCCCTTGAGGCCGCAGGCGAAACCGTCGCAAGGGGGTAACCACCCTGTTTGCGGACGGGGCGCAGCGGGAACATCCGGACCCTTTGTGGAACTCGACACTCCGGCCGGGGGAATACAACCCGGCAGCCCTGCTATTGGTCTAAAATAGGTCTGCGCACCAGCTGCGCGCCGACGCCTAACCGAGGAGCACCTAGCGATGATTTGCCGGTTCAGGTCGCAAAGCGGCGCGGCGCTTGCCGCGATCTGCGGCTTCCTTCTCTTTTCCTGCGGGGTTGCGACCGCTGGTCAATCGCCAAGTTCTCCGGCTGACGCCTCAACCCAGGTAAAACCTCAAAGCGCCCAGCAGCCCGATCCCGGCGCAGTCGATCCCACGTCGAACGCTGTGGCCAGCACGAGTGAGGGCGCAGATCAACTTACCGCGGGAACCATCACCGGCACGGTGCTTGATGCGACGGGTGCGGTTGTCTCCGGGGCACGCGTGAAGTTGGCACCGGTTGGGCAATCCTTGGCGCGCCAGACGATGACGGACAATAACGGCCAGTTTTCTTTCTCGAATGTGCCAGCGGGAACGTTTCAACTGACGGCCACGCTGCCTGGGTTTGAAACACAGACGGCTTCGGGCACTCTTGCACCGGGACACACGTTTATAGTGCCGCCGATTACCATGCCGCTGGCGGCGGTTGTGACGCAGGTGGAAGTGGAGCCGCAAGAAGAGGTGGCGCAACACCAGATTGAACAGCAGGAAAAGCAGCGCGTGCTCGGGGTGGTGCCTAACTTTTACGTGAGCTATGTGCCGGACGCTGCTCCGCTGAACGCGAGGCAGAAATTCCAACTGGCGTGGAAGTCAACCATCGATCCCTTTAATTTTGCGATCACGGCGGGAATTGCGGGCATCGAGCAGGGAGCGAATTATCTGAGCGGCTATGGGCCGGGGTTCGGAGGCTATGCGAAGCGTTACGGCGCTTCGTACGCAGATGGGGCGGTAGGCACATTTATGGGAAGCGCGGTGTTCCCGGCGCTCCTGAGGCAGGATCCGCGCTATTTTTACAAGGGAACGGGCACGGTGCGGTCGCGGCTGCTTTACGCCGTCGCAAACGCCTTTATCTGCAAAGGCGACAACAAGCGGTGGCAGCCGAACTATTCGAACATTCTGGGAAATATCGCCGCCGGAGGCATCTCAAACCTTTATTACCCGGAGCAAAACCGCAACGACGCGGCGGTGACGTTTGAAAGCGCGCTGATCGGCATCGGGGCGACCGCAGCGGGAAATATCATCGAAGAGTTTGTGGCGCGCAAGTTCACACCCAATCTGCCGGGCGATCGGTCAGATAAGGAAAGCAAGCTCGGCACCCTGTCCAGAATATTGCTGCCCGAAGGCCAATAAGGAGCGTTGGCGGGTGCCACTTGTGTGACGGGCTGAAGCAACGCCGATCTTTTGTTTTCAATAAGATACAGAAAATTCAGTCTGACATCGAGTGACGGTCTGGCTGCTACTATTTACGTAGTGTAAACTGAACAGGCTTCAGGCGTGCTTTGCTTCGGCCAGGCCGACGCGCTCAAGGAAATGCGTGTCCAGCTTGCCCGCAACGAAATCGGGGTGCGCAAGGATGCGCTTATGAAGGGGAATCGTAGTCTTCACACCTTCCACGACAAAACCGTCGAGGGCGACCTGCATGCGGATGATGGCTTCGGCACGGTCGCGGCCATAGGCGATCAATTTCGCGATTAAGGAATCGTAATAGGGCGGGATAACGGCGTCGGCATAGGCGGCGGTGTCGACGCGGATGCCGGGCCCTCCGGGTACGCGGAAAGTGGTGATACGGCCGGGCGAGGGGACAAATGTGTCCGGGTCTTCGGCGTTGATGCGGCACTCGATCGCGTGGCCGCGGAAATCAAATTTGCCGACCACGTCGCAAATCTTTTCGCCGGCGGCGATTCGAATCTGCGATTTCACCAGATCGACGCCGGTGACCATCTCGGTGACGGGATGCTCGACCTGAATGCGTGCGTTCATCTCGATGAAGTAGAGATCGCCGGACTCTTCGCGCAAGAATTCGACAGTGCCAGCGCCCGTGTAGCCGATACGTTCCAGCGCCTTGGTAACAAGGCCGCCGATACGCTCGCGCGTAGATTGATCGATTACGACCGAGGGCGACTCTTCCAGCACTTTCTGGTGGCGGCGCTGGAGCGAGCATTCGCGTTCACCAAGGTGAATCACGCGGCCGTGCTGATCGCCGAGGACCTGGAACTCGATGTGGCGCGGGCGCTCGATCAGCTTTTCCATATAAACATTGGGACTGCCGAAGGCTGCTTCCGCCTCGGCGCGCGCCGTGCGAAACGCGGGGAGGAGTTCGCGCTTGCTGCGGACGATGCGCATTCCCCTGCCGCCCCCACCCTCGGCGGCCTTGATCATGACGGGATAGCCGATTTCCTGGGCCGTTTTCTCGGCGGCATCTTCGTCCGGCACGACGCCGTCGCTGCCGGGGATGATCGGAAGGCCAGCCTTTGCGACCTCCGCGCGGGCACGGTCCTTTTCGCCCATCATGCGGATCACTTCGGGCGTTGGACCAATGAAGGCAATGTGAGAGGCCTGGCAGACTTCGGCAAAATTGGCGTTTTCGGAAAGAAAGCCGTAGCCGGGATGAATGGCGTCCACGTTGGCGATTTCCGCGGCGCTGATTACCTGCGGAATGTTCAGGTAGCTCTCGGAACTACGGGCGGGGCCGATGCAGACGGCTTCGTCGGCGAAGCGGACGTGGAGGGAATGGCGGTCAGCCTCGGAGTAGACGGCAACGGTCTGGATGCCCAGTTCCTTGCAGGCAGCCAGGATGCGGAGGGCAATTTCACCGCGATTGGCGATCAGGATTTTCTTGAACATGGCCTAGAGACTCGGATCAGCGTCAACGGACAACTGTTGCGATCACCTCTTGCTGCCGGTGCGAATGCCGAAAAGCGGCTCACCGTATTCTACAGGATGGCCGTTTTCGACGAAGATGCGGGCTATTTCGCCGGAGGCATCGGCCTCGATCTCGTTCATCAACTTCATTGCTTCGATAATGCAGAGGACCTGGCCTGACTGAACGCGCGAGCCCACGGTGACGAAAGGGTCGGCGTCCGGGCTGGCCGCCGCGTAGAAAGTGCCCACGATAGGAGACTTCACAATGTGGAGATCCTCGGCAACCGGCACCGGGACGGTATGAGAGGGGGCAACAGCCGCGACAGGCTGATCCTCAGCGGAAGCCGGCGGTGGGAAAACCGCTGGCGCGGACGCGGCCGCAGGCGTGACAGCGGTACCGCCCGCGGCCTTCTTCAGACGTATGTGGACATCGCCCTGCTGATACTCAAATTCTTCGAGGCCGTGCTTCTGCATGAAGGCCAGAAGACGCTCGATTTCGCTTAGACTTATGCTGCCGACGAAATCCCGGCCCGCCTGCTGCTTCGTTTTTTTTGCCATTTAGAGTTCGAGAAAATCCCGCGGGGCGGTTGTGATATCCACTGCTCCGGTTTTCGTCACCACCACGTCGTCCTCGATACGGATGCCCCCCACCCCATCGAGGTAGACGCCCGGTTCCACTGTTACGACCATGCCTTCCTGAAGAAGAGTTTCTTCACCCCGGCCGATTCTGGGCATTTCATGAATCTCGAGTCCCAATCCATGGCCGGTGCTGTGCGTGAAGTACTGCGCTAGCCGCCTGCGTTTAAGAGTGCTGCGTGCTGCCGCATCCACTGCGCCTGCTGTCACCCCGGGTCGTATGGCTGCCTTGGCCGCCTGCTGCGCTTCCAGCACGGCGGCATATAATTGTCGAACCTTCGTCGACGCGCGGCCTACATACACGGTCCGCGTCAGGTCACTGCAATAAGCGCGGAGTATAGCACCGTGGTCGATCACGACCAACTCGTTTTTAGCCAAAGGTTTAGTGGAAGGCCGCGCATGCGCCCAACTCGATCGGGGGCCTGCTGCAACAATGGTCTCAAACGACGGCCCCGAGCCTCCCATGAGCTTGATTTCATAATCGATCCGCGCGGCCAGCTCGAGTTCGGCGACGCCCGGACGGATGCGAGGCACTAACTTTTCAAAAACACGGCTGATCAGAATCGCCGCGTCCCTCATGATTTTCAATTCTGCATCTGACTTCACGGCCCGCAACTGCTCGATCGCGCCCCCGTCGTCTTTCCAGCGCAAGCGTTTGGCGAAGCGACCGCCGAGGGCCTGTTGCTGCGCGACGGTAAGGTGCTTTAGCGACGCCGCGAGCGTGATGCGTCCTTTACGCCCGGCGAGCAAGTCTCCGGCGGCCTTCAGCAAGCCGGCTTTCGCAATGACGATCCGAGCATTCTTAACTTCCTGCCGCGACTGAAAGGTATAGCGGCTGTCCGTGAATAAAGTGGAACGCGCAGGCTCTACAAGCAAAATCCCGGCGCTGCCGGAAAACCCGCAGAGGTAGAGAATGTTCGCAGGCAGAGTGACCAGTAGCGCGTCAGCCCGAAGTCCCTTTCGCAGCCGCGCCAACCGCTCGCCAAAATCAAAAGAGGGAGACTCGGCGTCTCCCTCTTTCATCGAAGTCCGTTTGCGTGCCGCGTTGCTGGTCGAAACCCTCTCCGCCATCCTCCGATATTAACTCGGAAGAATTCGAGGAGTAAGGAAGAAGAAGAGCTCCTGTGAAGTGGTGCTGACCTGCGTGTGCTTGAAGAGATTGCCGATAATCGGCAGCGAGCCCACGACCGGCACATCGTTGATCTGGGTCTGTTGGTTGGTGATGTACATGCCGCCGAGGACCACGGTGGCACCGTCATTGACGGTGACCTTGGTCTCGACCGATTGCGTGTCAATGGCCGGAATTCCCTGAACGCGGGGGATACCGTTGTCGATTTGATCGTTTTCGACGGTCACGTCCATATAGACCGTGCCATCGGCTGTGATTTGCGGAGTCACGTCCAGCTCGAGCACGGCGTCCACGAACTGCACGGAAACGGTGTTGTTGACCACGGTCTGCACAGGAATTTTGGTTCCCTGCTTGGCCGTGCCCTTTTCGTTGTTCTGGGTGATGATCTTGGGCTGTGAGAGCAACTTGCCGACGCCCTTGCTCTCGGCCGCGTTGATCACAGCGTCGAGAGCGAAATTCGCTGACTGGAACATGTAAGAGATGCCGCTGGTCGGCGCAGTCGAACCCAAGTTCGTTAAGAGCGGAATCTGCACGAGATTCGGGGTCGAACCAGGAGTCGGCACGGTGCAGCTCGTTCCAATGAATACTGGCGGGCAAGGGCCGAAGTAGCCAGGGCTCGCACCGACATTCCCATCACCAGAAATCAGATTCGAGCTACCGCCGCTGTAGGCGCCGGCTGAAGCTCCAAGGATGGAGCCAATCTCACGCGCGAAAGAGCGGTTGGCGGCAACGACGCGCGCTTCGATTTCGACCTGCTGCGATTTGCGATCGAGCTGCCGCAGAAGATTGTCGATCACGGGGAACGTGCTGGGAATGTCGCGAATGATCAGCGTATTGGTACGGTCATCCGCGAGCATGTCTCCTCGCGAGGAAAGGAATTTTTTCAGAGTAGCGGCAACCGTGGTGGCCTTGGCATAGCTGAGCACGCGGGTGGTGGTAACCACGTCGGTGGCCTCCGCCTGCGCCTTGGCAAGATCGGCCTCTTCCTGTGCCTCGGCCTTCAGGGTCGCGCGCGTGGCGATACGAAGGACGTTGCCATCAAGCTGCTTATCGAGATCATTGTTCTTCAGGACGATGTCGAGAGCCTGATCCCACGGCACATTGTCGAGAACGATGGTGAGCGTGCCCTTGACGGAAGGATCGACCACTACGTTCAGTCCGCTGATTTCATGGATCAGGCGGAAGAAATCGGCCAGGTCAACGTCTTTCAAGTTCACGGAAATCGGCTCGCCGGTGTATCGCGCAGAGGTCGGAGGAGCGCTCTGGCCCCCGGCGAAGCTCATGCCCGAATCACCCGCCGGTGCTGCGGATGAGGCCGGCACAACCGCCGGATTCCCTTCCGGAACGCCGCTCGGCGCCGCTCCCTGGGATTGCGCGGCAGCCATTGCGCCTGCAACGCCCTGCGGCTGAATCTGACCGCCGTCCTGCGATGCGAGCGCAGCCGAACGCTGCGTCAGCTGGCGCGGCAGTGCGACAGAAGGCGCAGGAACATCGCTAATCCGACTGAACTTCGGCGCGTTGTGGGGAGGCAGGTTTTGCGTCGTGGTCACGTCCGAGGCCGGCGTAATGACCGGCTCGGAGGTCGAGTTTGACGCGAACGTGATCGTTACATCGTTGCCGACGGACTGAATGTCGTAGGTGGCAGCCTGGCGCATATCGACGACGACGCGTGAAGTCTCGGGCGTGAACTGCGCGATTCGCACGTCGCGGACCGGCTCAGCATCGCTCGGCACACGGCTAACTCTCGTTGCCAGGTGGGCGGAAGGAAAATCGAGCACCAACCGGTCGGGATTCTGCAAGCGCATTGAATGAACATCCAGCGGAGAAGATCCGGTCACGGTGACCTGCGTCTTCCCGCCATTCTCGCTGATGGTGACATTGCGAATGAGGCTGGGTGAAGCGGGAGCTGCCTCGGTCGCAGCGGCGGGCACGACAACCGGCGCCGGAGGCGCTGTTGCGCTGGAATCGCGGCTAACCGTAAGAACCAAATCCTGCGAATCGGTCTTCTGGACCTGAGGTTCGAGCCCCTGGGCGAGAAGCACCTCAAGCCGGACCATCGATTTGTCACCTTCGGCATAAGGCACGAGCCGATAGCTCTTGACCAAGTCCGAAGGCACCATTTGCGCGCCTGCCGAATCTCCCGCCGTAACGCCGCTCATATCGAGCACGAAGAGGTTGCTGCTCGGGCGATACGTCGTGTAATCGAACGGGCCGGTCGCCTGAGCCTCCAGACGCACGCCGCCATCCTTCACCACGGTCTTCACGTGCACGACCGGCTGGTCCGCCGCGCGAAGATTTCCGCTAGAAACCGCCAGGCTGGCCGCAACCAGTGCGCTCAACCCCAAGCCCCGCCAGATCATCCTCATTGCTGCTCTCCTGCACTCGCGTAGATTCGTTTCGTCACTTGGCGCACGACCGGCTTCCCGAAAGCGTCTTTGGAATCTTCCTGAAATGTGACGCCGTCAAGATCGATCCTTTCCACAGTTCCGTCGTAAAGCTGGTCCCCCTGGCGGACGAAATAAACGTGCCGCTCGGGATTGGAGACCACTGCAATAAGTTCGTCGCCGGACTTGACTGTGCCGTCCACACGCACCGTGGCCACCACGAGACCGGCTTTTCCAGGAGGCAGAGCGGGTCCGCCGCCTTCCTTCCTGTCGTTCACCAGCGAAACAAAGGGGTCGCGCCGTCCCGCGATTACGTCCGCGGGTGAAGCCGCGGGCGCCTCGTCGGGGCTTGCCGTCATTCCGGGCGAGGGTTCGGCCTTTGCCACGGGCTTCTCAGGCGCCGGCTTAGGTGCAGCGGGCTTGGTCGCCATATGGGAAGCGTGAGCCGCGTGCATCGCCTTGTGGCCCGCTGCCGGAGCTTTCGCCGTTGCGGCCTGCGGAGGCCTGTGAGCCGCGGGAGTAGCCTGCGACGAGGCACCACCCGCAAGGCAGAGCGCCATCGTCAACGCCGTCGAAACCATTGCGATCGCTTTTGCAAGTTTCATCATCACTACCGCCCTAATGTTTTGCCGGTGCAGAGCCGGCGGGTTGCTGCTGCGAAGACTGCGTGAAGAAAGTTGTGACCGTGAAATTGCCTGTGATCGACGTTCCGGGCGTCATGTGGAAGCCGCCGGAAATGCCGCCTTCAGGAACGGCTGTCAACTTCAAATCGCCGATGTTGATGATTCTGGAGAGCCGCCCGAGGCGCCCAAAGAAATCGAGCATGGCAAAATAGGGTCCATCAGCCGTGACCTGGAAAGGCATCTCGAAGTAATACGGCTTCGTCGCGATGGGCTGAGAGGTAAGGGTCCGGATCGAAACGCCGGAGGAAAGCGCCTCACGCTGCACCATCAGAATGAACTGGTCCGCCTGCTTGTCTTCCGGGACGATCGTTTGCAACGTCGCCAGCTGCTTCTGCAGGGCATCCATTTCGGACTGCAGTTCCGCTCGCCGCTGCCTGTAAACGCGAAGATTCGCCACTTCATCATTGAGCGGCTTCTCTTCGGCTTGCGCCGCTTCCAACTGGCTGCGCACGGTCGTCACGGGCGAGCCGGGAACGTATAGCCCAACCAGCACGAGGGCGAATGCTCCCACGAGATAAAGAAGCGCCTGAAGAGGCCAGGGCCATTCACGAAAATTGCTTGCCATGGCTAGCTCCTCCCTTTCGCGGGCGCGGGAGCCGGCTGCGTCGCGGACGCGTTCTGCGCCTGAGCGCCCACCGCCGCGAGTCCGGCTGGATTGATCGTTGCAGACATGCTGAACGAATAGGTTTCGACGCCGGGCCGGATGTCGTTTTCCTTTGCGTCCTTGATCTCGACGTTGTCGAAGTAGCCCGAGCGCTTCATCTGGGTGATGAAGTCCGCGACGGCATCAATGCTTCCAGCCTCGCCCTCGACGTCAATCGAATTGCCCGTGCGGTTCAGAGAGGTGAGCCAGAGTTCGTCCACGCGGACCACGGTGTTGGCGACCATCTGGAGCAGGTCCTGACCGCCGCTGCGATTCTTCTGCAGGTCTTCGATCACGTCGATGCGCTGCTGGAGCGTCGCTTTCTGGCTTTCGAAGCGATCGACGTCCTGCTTCACCTGCTGGAGGCTGGCTTTTTCGGCCTTCAATGCGGTGATCCGGGCTTCGGTCTTGTTGAGCTCGCTGTTCTGCTGGTAATAGATGATCCCGAGCACCACGAAGGCGGCGGCGAGCGCTACCATGGCCATGATGACCTGCATCGCGCCCTCGACGGGAACGGAGCTCTTGGTGGCCTTCGGGCGGGCCTGTCCTAGTAAGTTGATCCGAATCATGGCGTGTCAAAACTCCTCAGCGCCAGGCCAACCGCGATAGCAAGGCGCGGCGCCAGTTCGCGAAGCTGATTTTCGTCATGGCGCCCGGCGTTCACTGCAACCTTCCGGAAGGGGTAGAGCTCCTCGACCGGCATCGCGAACTCTTCCTTCAGCAATTCGAGCAAGCCGGGAACGCGTGCCGTGCCTCCGGCGACGTAAATCCGGCGGATGTTCTCGCCGCTGGCCGTCGCGCGGAAGAAGTCGAAGGTCTTTTGAATTTCGAGGATCAGAATGTCGGAGACCGAGCGAAGGATCGAAGTCCGCTGCTCTTCGCTGACGCCGGGCAGCGTGCCGCCCATCTTGAGTTTCTCGGCGTCCTCGAAGCTCAGGTCGAGCTCCTTCTGCAGCGCGTCTGTATATTGATTACCGCCGACCGAGACGTCGCGGGTGAAGAGCGGCGTCCAGCCACGGACGATATTGATGTTCATCACGCTCGCGCCCACGTTCAGCAGGGCGACGACTTGCGAGGGATCCGAGTCATAATTGACCTCGAAGCAGTTCTGCAGGGCGAAGGCGTCGATATCCACGACCACCGGGGCCTTGCCCGCCTGCGCGAGCACGTTCGTGTGATTCAGGATCTTGTCTTTCTTGACTGCCACCAGGAGGACGTCCATCTGGTTCTCGGTCGCCTCGAGGAGCTGATGGCTGAGGTTCACGTCGGCAATGTCAAAAGGAATGTACTGGGTGGCTTCGACCTGGATCCGGTCGTAAAGCTCTTCCTCGGTCATCAGCGGCATCTTCACCGGCTTTACGATCACCGAGTGGCCGGAGACGGAAGTCGCCACATCCTTTGATTTCGTCTTTTGCGCGTCGAAGATCGATATGATCTTTTCGGCTACGGAGGGCGCGTCCATGATGGCGCCATCCACCACTGTGTCCTGGGCGAGGGGTTCCAGCCCGAAGCTGACCAGCTCGTAACCGTTCTTGGTCTTCTTCAGCTCGACGGCTTTAACTGAACTGGAGCCGATATCCAGGCCGACCAGTGATTTCGTTTTACCCAGATTGAACATCGTGCGGCCTCTCACTCCTTCTATCGACTGCCACGCCGGACGCATGACCGGCAAACGAATCAAATCGCCCGCAAAGTGTCCTGAAGACTAAGTGAAACCCAGCGCTAAGGTCCGCTTCGGAATCACGCTTTCCGGACGCGTGAGCAAGTACTAGAAGTTCTGGTACTCACTCTCCCCGTGATTCGTTTATTGCATCCGCCTTTAGGAGTGTCAAGAAACCGATTGCCGTGGTGTGCTGTTGGTAAAACCCCAGTACTATGGGCAGGTGCTTCGAGCGATTTGCCCGAAAGTACAGGTTTTTCTGTAGGTTACGGGACAGAAAAGGAGCATCTTGCGAGGCGCCGCGGGGTTCGTGAGTTGTCTAAACGTTTACCTTTTCTTCGTGAAATTCCTGGCGATTTCCGGCCACAGCGCGTCCACTTTGCGCTTGGTTTGGGCGTCCATTTTGATTTCGTCGGGCCAGCGGCCGGAGTATCCTTCCTCGGGCCACTTGCGCGTGGCGTCGATTCCCATCTTGGAGCCGTAATCGGGGCGCCGCGCTGCGTGATCGAGCGTGTCGACCGGACCGAGCATGAATTGGATGTCGCGCTCGGGGTCGATTGCGCAGAGAGCCTTCCACACAAGCTCGCGGGAATCCTGGATATTCACGTCGTGGTCGACGACGATGATCACTTTCGTGAACATCGCTTGGCCGAGCGACCAGATCGCGTTCATGGTCTTGCGCGCATGGCCGGGATAGCTCTTGCGGATCGAGACGATCATGAGGTTTTGAAAGATTCCTTCGGCCGGCATAGCGACATCGACGATTTCGGGATGCTGCATCTTCATTACGGGCAGGAAAATGCGCTCGATCGCGTGGCCGATGAAATAGTCCTCCTGGGGAGGCGGGCCGACGATGGTGGTGAGGTAGAGCGGCTCCTTGCGATGCGTCACGCAGGTGACGTGGAATACCGGGAACTGGCCTTCGAGCGAGTAGAACCCGGTGTGATCGCCGAAAGGGCCTTCGGTCCGCAGCTCGCCTAGATCGACATAGCCTTCCAGGACGATTTCCGCATTGGCCGGCACTTCAAGCTCGACCGTCTTGCAGCGGACCAACTCCACGGGGTCGCTTCGCAAGAATCCTGAGAAGAGGAATTCGTCCATATCGGGCGGGACGGGCAGGATGCCACCGAAACAGGTGGCTGGATCGGCCCCAATTGCGACGGCGACTTCTAGCTTGCCGGCGCCATGCTTTGAACGGGCGTTGCGGTAGTGCTCGGCGCCGTGCTTCTGCGTCTGCCAATGCATGCCGGTGGAACGCTCGTCGTAGACCTGCATGCGGTAGCAGCCGACGTTGCGCTTCCCTGTTTCGGGATTTTTGGTGATCACCATGGGCCAAGTGATGAAGCGACCGCCGTCCTGCGGCCAGCACTGAAGAATCGGGAAGTCGAAAAGCGAGAAGCCCTCGGTTTTCACGACGTCCTGGCAGGGGCCGCTGCGCACCGTTTTCGGGAAGAAGGAACCGATCTCGGCCAGCTTGGGCAGCATCTTGACCTTTTCGAGCAGACCCTGCGGCGACTGCATGTCCAAGAAGGACTGAATTCGCGTGGCGACGGCCTCAAGGGAATCGACCTCGAGGCTCAGGTTCAAGCGGCGCTCGGTGCCGACCAAATTCGTGACGACCGGGATCGACGAGCCTTTGGGCCGCTCAAAGAGCAGCGCCGGGCCGCCGGCCTTCACGCAACGGTCCGTAATTTCCGTGATCTCGAGGATGGGGTCGACCTCGGCCGAAATGCGCTTGAGCTCGCCTTCCTTTTCCAGGGTGCGCAGAAAATCCCGAAGATCGCGATACGCCACTTACCCTCCGCCGTTCAGGTGAACTTTGCCGTTTTCGAGCAGGCCACTTTAGCACGAACGGGACGGATCGCATGGCGGCAGTCCGCTAACTGCCCCGGAGCACGTGCAGGCAAGGAGGCAGCTTTTATGCATTTCTAATCGCAACGCTGGTTTACCCCCCTTCCTGACCGCGATTAGAATTTTTTCCGTCGTTTGTTTTCAATGACTTAGCTCGATTTCTAATTTTATTCATTTGCGATTAGAAAAACTGCATAAAAGTGAATGGCGGGCGGCCCCGGAGTTGTCCGGTTGTCCTGGACGGATACGATCCATTTCATCGTTCAAACCTGCGGAAAGAGTTTATCACACGTATACTTAAATGTCAATGGAAATCGGGGTACCAGGACTAGCCCGCTCGGCGCTCGCTCGTTTGCCTGGCAAGGAAGCACGGAACCTCACCCTAGCATCCCGTTTGCGTCACATGAGAAAATCAGATTCAGCATGCTGCTCGCGCCATTACTTCTGGCTGGAACCGGATGCGCCGCAGGGACATATTCCTGGGCCGCGTGCGTGCCTTCCTCGCAGCTTTTTGGCCGCACGATTCGCCATACGGGCGACACGGGCACGGTCGCGCTGACTTTTGACGACGGCCCGAATCCCGCCGTCACGCCAGCCTTGCTTGATTTGCTCGACCGGCATTCGGTCCATGCGACATTTTTCCTGGTCGGGGCGCATGTGCGGGCGTGTCCGGATCTTGCGCGGGAAATCGCGCAGCGCGGCCACACCATCGGCAATCATACGGATACACACACGGCGCTGCCGCTTCTTTCAAGGCAACGAATCTCCGACGAACTCGCCCGCTGCGACGAATCGATCCGTTCCGCCACGGGCCAGGCGCCCCGGTGGATGCGCCCTCCCTACGGCTTTCGCAGTCCGTTGCTCGACGGCATCGTGAGGCGCCGAGCCAGCGTGGTGATGTGGTCTCGCCTGGCACGCGACTGGAAACCGCAACCCACTGCGCCGGTGATCCAGCGCTTGCGCCGGGTGCGCGGAGGCGATATTGTCCTGCTTCATGATGGCGACCATCGCGCTCCCGGCGGCGATCGACGGCACACGGTGGAAGCACTGGCGCACTGGATTCCGCGCTGGAAGGACGCGGGCCTGCGCATGGCCGCGCTGGACGAAATCGGCTCAATCGATCAAGTAAGAGTTGGAAACTCACAAACCGTAGAATGGGAAGGCCGAAAATCCTAAATGGACGACAAACGCTTCTACACAGAAAAAGAAGAAACCAAACAGCTTCAACTGATCTGCCCGCATTGCCGACAAGAGAATTCGTATCCTGTGCGCTGGATGGTGCGCACGAAAAAAGATAAATTCCCGGGCGGCAACGAACAGGATCGCGAGCATTATGCCAAGGCCCGGTCGTACATGGTTCGTATCGATAATCTTGTTGCTTGCCGCAACATCAAGTGCAGGAAGCGTTTTGACCTGACCGGCCAAACTGTTTTTCTGATTTAGGTTTGATATTGGGGATTGGGGCGAAGCATCATGCATCGGAGTGCCGTCGGGCATCCCAAGGTCAGCAGGTAGCATCTTTTGCCGCATATAGGGGGCGCATATGACGATTCGCATGTGGGTTCCGGCGGTCGCACTGCTCTTCGCAACGGCCTCTTTCGGCGCTCAATTGCAAGAACCGGTCGGCCCGATGAACGACACCGCTCCGGCCGCCGCGCCTGTGACGGAGCCCTCGGCGAACGCTCCAGCATCCGCGCCCGAGGCATCTTCACCGGCGGCGAGCAATTCCGCCCCAACCGCCGCGAAACCCGCGCCCGAGGCGAAAGTCACCGTCCCCACGGGCACGCACCTTCCGCTCGTGCTGCACAACGCGATCTCGACGCGGAGCGCGCGGCCCGGTGATCCCGTTTACTTCGAAACGGTTTTCCCCGTGATGGTCGACGGCAAGGTCGTGATTCCCGCCGGCTCTTACGTGAGCGGCGAAGTGACGCAATCGAAGCGCGCGGGCAGAGTGAAGGGCAAGGCTGAAATTGCGATCCGGCTCACCACGATGATTTTGCCTAATTCTTACGAGGTGAATCTCGCGGCCATGCCCAGCAATGCGGGCACCGGAGGCGGCGAAACCACAAATAACGAAGGCACGATCATCGGCGACAGCGACAAGGCCGACGACGCAGGCACCGTGATTCGCACCACGGAGGCGGGCACGGGAATCGGCGCCGGAGTCGGCGCGGCTTCGGGTCACATCGGCGAAGGCGTAGGGATCGGCGCCGCTGCCGGAGCAGCCGCCGGGCTGGCGGCCGTCCTGCTGACGCGCGGACCCGATGCTGAATTGCCGCGGGGCACGACGCTAGATGCGGTTCTCGATCGGCCCATCGTTCTTGACGCGAGCAAAGTCCAGTTCACAAATCCTGGCACGTCCACGGCAATATCCGGTCCGCCCAACCGCGAGCCGCAACGCCAAAGACTCCCGTTCTAAACACAGATTCACCCGCAAGGCGTGAAGCTTTTCACAGCCAGCTCGTCTGGTTCAAAAAAACCAAAGGCGCCCATCGAGAAACGCCCACCTACGGGCAGGCAGGCGCGCAAACTTCGCCCGCCCCGGCCGCGGAGCGGACGATTGACTTTACTCCATATTTCTGGAATTATCGAAATATGACAACGGCCAAGAAATCAGCCGCAGACGTTCTGCGTTACGCGGACATGTTTTCCGCCATGGGCACCGAAGCGCGGCTGCGCATCATGCAACTGCTCCTTACGGCGCATCCGGAGGGCCTGGTCGTGAGCGAAATTCAGGAAGAGCTCGATATTCCGGGCTCCACGCTTTCGCATCACCTGGACAAGCTGAAGGCCGAAGGACTTGTAAACGTGCGCCGCGAAAGCACATTTCTTCACTGCACGGCGAACACCGAAGCGCTTCAGGAACTTCTGCAGTTTCTATATGCCGAATGCTGCACTCGAAATAAGGCGCTGAAACCCGAGGCCATCGTTCAGATCTGTAAATAGGAGCGTCCAATGCAGAATCCGCAAGCGGAGAATTCCGCTATTCGAACAGCAGTAAAGGAAAAATACGCGCAGGCTGCGCTTCAGGTCGCGTCCGGCTCGTGCTGCGGTTCGGGTGTATGCGACCCGATCACATCGAATCTATACGCAGCCTCGCAAACCGAAGTCCTTCCCGAACAAGCCGTCTCGGCATCCCTAGGCTGCGGCAATCCCACGGCGCTCGCGGAACTGCGTCCGGGCGAGACTGTGCTTGATCTCGGATCCGGCGGCGGTATCGACGTTCTCCTCTCTGCAAAGCGCGTTGGCCCGGAGGGGAAGGCTTACGGCCTCGATATGACGGACGAAATGCTCGCGCTGGCGAACGAAAACAAACGGAAGGCAAACATCGAGAATGCGGAATTTCTGAAAGGCGAAATCGAAAATATTCCGCTGCCCGACGATTCCGTGGACGTGATCATCTCGAATTGCGTGATCAATCTTTCGGCTGATAAGGACCGCGTGTTGGGTGAAGCCTTTCGCGTCCTAAAGCCGGGCGGGCGCTTTGCCGTCTCGGACGTGGTGACCCGCGGGGCGATCGATCCGGAAATTCGCCAAAGCGTGTTGCTGTGGGCCGGCTGCATCGCCGGCGCGCTCGACGAAAACGATTATCGCGCAAAACTCGGCGCAGCAGGCTTCGAGGATATCGAGATCGAAACGACGCGAATCTATCGAGTTGCAGACGCGCGCGAATTCCTCGCCGCGCAAAATATCGACGTGGACGCACTTGCGCCGCAAGTGGATGGAAAGTTCATGAGCGCGTTCATCCGCGCCAAAAAGCCGGGCGAATCAGCAAACGCCGCGCCGGGCACAGGTGCGAAATGAAGGACCATTACAACGTCCTTTTCCTCTGCACGGGAAATTCGGCGCGCTCGATCATGGCGGAGGCGATCCTCAATGCGAAAGGCAAGCCGCACTTTACGGCGTTCAGCGCAGGCAGCCTTCCGACGGGGAAGGTTCGCCCGGAGGCATTAAAGCAACTGGAGGTCGCAGGGCTCTCGATCGCGGGCGCGCGCAGCAAAAGCTGGGACGAATTCGCCCGGGACGACGCGCCGAAGATGAATTTCGTCTTCACGGTGTGCGATAACGCCGCAAAGGAAGTTTGCCCCGTCTGGCCTGGGCAGCCGATGACGGCCCACTGGGGCGTTCCCGACCCCGCGTCGGTGGCCGGCACGCCGGAGCAAATCGAGCGCGCCTTTCGCGAAGCTTTCGTGATGCTCGATCGAAGAATTGCGCTCTTTCTCGCGCTGCCTCTGGCGAGTCTCGACAAGCTTGCGATCAAGAAAGAAATCGATCGCATCGGGCGACAATGAAAGCCTCACTCTCTCGCCGGCTCACGGCTGAATTCATCGGCACAGGACTTCTCGTTGCGGCTGTGGTGGGCTCGGGAATCATGGGCGAGCGCCTGTCCGGCGGCAACGTTGCAATCGCTCTTCTCGCGAATACAATTGCAACCGGAGCGGCTCTTGTCGTGCTGATCCTCGCCTTCGCCGACATTTCCGGCGCGCACTTCAACCCGGCCGTATCGATGGTTGACGCACTCGCCGACGGCCTGGCGTGGAGCGACGCCGCGGCTTACGGTCTAGTCCAGTGCGTGGGTGGAGTCACCGGCACGATGGCGGCGCATCTGATGTTCGGCTTGCCGCTTATTTCGCTCTCGCGCCGCGCCCGCTCCGGGCCAGCGCAAATGTTCAGCGAATTTATCGCGACATTTGGCCTGATCGCGGCGATTTGGATGTGCTCGAGGCTGCGCCCATCGATGGTGGCTTTCGCCGTAGGCGCCTACATCACGTCGGCGTACTGGTTCACCGGGTCGACTTCGTTCGCGAATCCTGCCGTCACGATCGCCAGATGCCTGAGTGATACGTTCGCGGGCATTCGGCCCGCAGATGTCCCGGGGTTCATTGCCGCGCAGCTGCTGGGCGCGGTGGCGGCCATGTTGCTCTGCCGCTGGCTTGTCCCGCCGGCAGGGGAAGCGGAAAACGCCGGCGCTATAATTTCCGAGAACGCGGTGTATACTGGCCG
>DATJOL010000007.1:0-7277 GCA_035507075.1 Candidatus Aquilonibacter sp.
GCGAAGCTGGCGCAGCGGCATGGGCTCATTCCTCCGGATGCCGGCGTGTTTTATGGCCCGGGTGAAACGGTGACCTACGCGGCGCAGCGAATCTTGAATCGCCATGCGATGGCGCGCGAGTTTTCGCGCGCGCAGATTTCGACGAATCCATTCGCGAATGAGGTCGACCAGCTGGGCGATGAGTTCAAGCGTTCTCAGGCGGCCGGTTTTGTCGACTGGAAGGTGACTGTCGACGGGATGGCGGCGCGGCCGGGTTCCTTCTCGCTGGGGGAGATCCGGAGTTTTCCGGCGAGCTCGCAGATCACGATGATCGGCTGCGAAGAAGGATGGACTTACATCGCGGAATGGACAGGCGTGCCGCTCTCGTACATTCTCGAGCGCGTGGGAGCGCGGCCCGAGGTGCGCTACGTGGTGTACCGGTCGATTCAGCCGGATTGGTGGGAAAGCATCGACATGGCCGATGCGCTGCATCCGCAGACAGTTCTTGCGCACCGCATGAATGGCGATGAGCTGCCGGTGCCGTTCGGAGGGCCGGTGCGGATGCGCGTGCCGCGGCAACTCGGGTATAAGAACATCAAATACATCACGCGCCTGACGCTGACTGAGGATCTCAAGCATTTCGGCAAAGGGACGGGCGGATCTGCCTCCGACGGCGGCTACGCCTGGTATGCCGGAATATAGGCAGGCGATACCGACCTATTCCGGGCTGTAGACGCCGACGCCGCAGACGTCTTCGCCGACGCGGGCAAAATAGCCAATCTTCCATTCCATACGATGTGTGGCGGGATTGACCCAGCGGTAGCGCACCATGGCTTGACCCATAGTCCCCGTGAGTCTCCATGCTACTGTGCCGACGCCTTCGCCGTTTGCCGCCTTCAAGATGTCGGCTGGGACATACACGTTATCCGGGAATGCGCCGTTGGCCGAAACCCGAAGCTCGCGATCAATGCAGACAACGTAGAGATCGCGATCGCGAAACGGCGGTTTTTGGGCGGTGAAGTCGGCGAGCGCCTGATGGCGTCCGACAGCTCGATAATGGGCGACGGCTTTCATCAGCATGACTTTGGCTTCGGCGGGAGAGCCGCGATCGGCGGCGACACCGGCGAGCGCAATCGCGGCTAAGATGAAGAGCGCCGAGAGCCGGCGCAGGTTTTTCCTGATGAAATAGCGCATGTAGCAGGGATCGGCCAAAGGCGCGGTTGGATTAGCGGGCGCCGGGCGGAACTGTGTGGGAGATTCCGGTTTTGGGTTGCGATCCGGTTTTGGAACGCGCGGTAGAGAAACTTACAGGCGTTTCGTGAGCGCGGCCAGCGCGGCTTCAATTCCATCCGCTTTGGCCACGCCACCCTGGGCCATGTCTTTGGTTCCGCCGCCACGGCCGCCGAGCGTGGCGACTGTTTCTTTCATGAGCGTGCCCATGTCGAAGGGCTGACCTGGGGATTGCGCGAATACGAGCGATGGTTGCGGCGAGGTTGTGGCTAAGAGTGCAACTGCGTTCGGCGCGAGACGAGTCAGTTTCTGCGCCAGCAGCTTGATCGAGTTCAAGTCGCGGTCGGCGAAGGTGCGCACGATCAGTTTGCGAGCGTTGGCTTCGGGAGTTTCGGCCAGCAAGGCTGAGGCCTGCGCGGTCGCGAGTTCTTCCTGGGATTGCTCGGCTTGCTTGCGAAGGGTGCGAATTTCATCGAGCGACTTGCGGACTTGCTGCGGCACGTCGTAGATGTGCGCGGAGAACATTGCCGCGGCTTCGGTCAGCGCGGTGAAATCGCGGCGAGCGGTCGAGACGGCGCGCTGGCCGGCGACGAACTCGACGCGCCATCCCTGGCGGACACGCTCGGCTTTGCGCAGAAGGATGCAACCGATCTGGCCGGTCCGATTGACGTGCGTCCCGCCGCAGGCGCTGAGATCGAAGTCGCGGATGTCGATGATGCGGAGTTCGTCCCGATCGGCGACGGGAATTTTACGCAGCCCCAGCTTACCGGCTTCGTCGCGGGTGACGAAACGAATTTCGACTGGACGATTCTCCAGAATGATTTCGTTGGCCAGGCGCTCGGCGGCTTCGATCTGGTCTTTTTTTAGTGTTGGAGTATCCAGGTCTATTGAGCAATAGTCGTCGGCCATGTGGAACGAGACCGTATGCATGTTGAACAAACGGACGAAGGCCGCGGAGAGCACGTGCTGTCCGGAATGCTGCTGCATGTGATCGCGGCGGCGGGAAGGGTCGATCTGGCCGCGGACGCGGGTACCGGGCTGCATGTCCTTTCTATGAAACTCGCCAGCCGGAGCTTCGAGATAGTGCACGACGCGGCCGTCTTCGGTCTCGGCGACTTCGGTCACGCGCAGGTTCTGGTTCGAATCGGCAATCGTGATTGTGCCGGTGTCGTGGACTTGTCCGCCGCTGCTGGGATAGAAGGCGGAACGGTCGAGAACAATTCCTGGACGAGGATGATCGATCGTCTCGCGGACTTCGGCGTTAAAGTCGTAGAGGAAAGAGTCGCGGTAGTAGAGGCGGTCGGTCATGGAATGATTTTATTTAACCACAGAGGACACGGAGGGGCCTGTATCGGGCAGGAATTTGAGTGAGATCGTCCGGTTTACGCTCAAAATCCCCTTGGAAGGGCGAACAGACGGCGCTAACCTGTGACGTCGCCTGTAGAAGACAATGAGCAATGCAAACGTAGAATCGTTCCATTCTATGTTTGCTAGAGCGCCCCATGATTCAGCACCTACTTTTCGCATTTCTCGCGATCGCAACTCCGGCTTGGGATTTCTATGCAACCCGACGGCTCAAGAGAAATCCCGGATCAGTGCAGAAGATTGGTTATTACAAAACTCTTTGTGCTTTGCTCTGGATCGCGAGCTTTGTAGCAGTGGCCTCCGTGGGATTCCACAGCGTATTTACGATCGCTTCGACACCGGACGGTGCTGCGTGGCTGTTTGGACACGCCTTGGTCCGATTCCTAGTGGGAACAGTCATTGTGCTTTTTGTCGGCCTGACATTTCTGTCATGTATAACCGTGGCTTGGAAGAAGCTGAAAAATCGACCACGTACCTATCGCTCAGCAGAAGCCCTGAAATCGTTCGACTATTTCTTCCCGGCGACCCGGACGGAGCGACGGTGGTGGGTCTTGGTTTGCATCACCGCAGGTTGTTGTGAAGAAGCCCTGTTTCGCGGATTTATGCTGCACTACTTGCATGTTTTCCCTTGGACGCTGAACCTCACGCTGGCGCTGCTGATTTCCTCGCTTATTTTCGGACTAAATCATCTCTTTGGCGGTGTCGGCGGAGTGGTCGAGAGTGCAACAGCGGGATTTCTGCTGGGCCTGCTGTTTCTGCTTAGCGGAAATCTTCTGCTTCCAATCATCCTGCACGTGCTCATTGATCTTCGGATGCTGGTGATCCTGCGACCTCTCGCTGAGCAGACGGCAGCCGCTACGTGATGAAGGTCAGTTGGCGATAAATCCGGATATCGCTCATTTGGTACGGTGAGGAAGTGAATGATTAACGTAAAGGTCTCGAACCGCGAAGAAATCCGTATGGGATCGCCGTTTCAGATATGCCAACTAACCATTGCAGGAGTTGCGCTTCCAGAGCTTCCGCTGGATGGATGGACACCGATCTTTGCGACCAGTTTTGATGGAACAGCTGTCGCCTTGACCAGATGGGACATTCTCGAAAATAAACCCGGGTTTCGGCTGATCCTAGTCAAGCAAGGCCAAACAAAAATACAGGAGAGCGCGAGGATTTCGGGTTGTTGCGAATCCCTGGTGTGGGCGAAGGATAAAATCCAATGGAAGGCCTTTCCACAGAGCGAAGGGGAACTAGCATCTGATTTCGACTAGCACCACAGCTGGCGATAAATCGCGATAGCACTCTAAATCCCGTCGAAACAGGGCGACTCTCCGAACGCTTTTAGTATGGGCCGATGATGCCGGCGATGTGGCGGGCGGCTGGCTTGGCGCTTCCTGGTTTCGCGGGCGTGGGCGCCCGCGTTCACACGAGTATCGAAACCGTCGAGATAATTCATCGCCCCGTCTAGGTGGTAGAGGAAAGAGTCGCGGTAGTAGAGGCGGTCGGTCATGGAATGAATTATTTAACCACAGAGCGCCGCAGGGGCACGGGATGAGCCCGCAATCGCGCCTGTGCGAGAGGAGATCTACTTCGGCAAGATGCTTTTCAGAAAGTCCAGCGTCTTCTGCGAGACACCGCTCTTTACGAGGTCGAACAGTTCGTTGAGCGGCTGATTGAGCTCGGTGCCGTACGGGCTGTCGAGATTCAAGACCGGGGCCGCGTTGGGCGAGCTCATATCCCACGCTTGGAATATGTATGATGCCTGCGGCATCTGGACCACCCTCGGGGGCTGCATCGGCCTGCCCGGGACGGCGGTCGCAGGCACGGCAACTTGAGCCATGCGCTCGACACGCTGCAGGCTGATCCTTGCGGGGGGTTGCCCGCTTTCCCAAATGAAGGTAGTCGGGTTGACGGCCTTCCAGGCAATCTTTCCATCGCGGGTGGCGGCCACGAGCTCCGAGATGTATCCCTGGAGTCCTTGGGTTTCAGCGTTCGGCATCTCGTCTCCCGTAATCGTATGTCTTGCTCTCCATAAGCCCGGTCAGCTGTGAAACGCAGTTGTTAATTGCGGCGAACTTGTCGACCATATTGTAGTAGACGCTGTGAAGACCCGCTGAAGGTGAGGACTCGACCCCAGTCGGGGTGACCTCCTTCAGGGAGGTTTGTGCGTTTTGCAGAGCGGTTTTCACCGACGCAATCGCCTCGCGGAAGTCTTCTTCCGGGACGGAGGCCATTACTCGGTACAGGTGTCGGGATGTATCACTTAAGAGGTAAACGGCCTCTTCGAAGGTAATTTCCAGCTCAATAACGGCGATCTTCTGGGCAATCTCAGTTAGATCGATGCAGACTGTTTGGAGCTTGACCGTTTTCCCTGCTTCGGTCGCCGCGTCTTTTGCCTTTTCGGCCTCGTCTTTTGCCTTCTTCGCCTCTGCCTCGGCCCGGCCCGCCTGTCGCCACGCCCCGAAGGCGATGAGCGCGCCAACAATCCCGATTACCGTCGCAATCCAGAAATCCCCTCGCCACCAAAATGGAGTGTTGATGATCTGAGACAAGCGATCAAGCGCGGATTGTACGTCTCCAGGTTGAGCGCCCATATCGGCAGACGTAATATAGCACCCCAGCCCGCGGTTTTTGGAGGGCCTCAAAGCTATACGGCAGAGTGGCGAAAAACCGCCTTGTGCTCAGGGTTGGCGGATGCGGGCCACAGGTTGACCCTTCGAGGCTTGTCTCGACTGCGGGGCTACATTCCCGTAGCCGTTCAGTACGGGCCGATAATGCCGGCGATGTGGCGGACTGCCGGTTTGGCGCTAGCCGAGTTCGCGGGCGCTCGCGCCACATTCTTGCCGGGAACATCCAGGACATCCAGATACTTCATGCCGCTGCCGGTGTTGAACAGCACTACCGTGTCTTCTGGTTTAAAAAAGCCGCTGGCGCGAAGCTTGCGATAAGCTACCAGGCAGGCTGCGCCCTCTGGCGCGGCGAAGATGCCTTCGACTTTCGCCCAATGGCGCGCGGCCTCGAGTATTTCTTCGTCGGTCGCGCTCACTGCTATGCCTTTACTTTTTTTCAGAATGTCGAGAATTAAATAATCTCCGTACGGCTTCGGGACGCGCAGGCCGGAAGCGAGCGTGGCGGCGTTCGTCCACATTTCCATCGAGCTCTTCCCTTCCTCCCACGCTTTGACCACAGGCGCGCAGCCTGCCGATTGCACGCAGACCATTTTCGGGCGCCCGGTCGAAATTCCCACGTCTCGCAAACGCGGCGAGACGTGGGGCACCCCGCCTTCCGATCCAATCCAGCCCAGGGCTTCCATTTCTTCGAATGCCTTCCACATGCCGAGCAGGCCTACGCCGCCGCCGGTCGGATAGATGATGCCTTGTGGCAGCTTCCATCCGAGTTGCTCG
Organism: Candidatus Aquilonibacter sp.; assembly: GCA_035507075.1. Classification (GTDB taxonomy): domain Bacteria; phylum Acidobacteriota; class Terriglobia; order Acidiferrales; family UBA7541; genus Palsa-295. The sequence goes on from DATJOL010000007.1 coordinate 5,973, forward strand.
GCGACTTCGTATCCCATGGTCTTCTTGCCTTCGACGCGGTACGGCTCTTTGGTCGTGGAAACGTCGAACCATCCGTCTTTTTTCCAAACCTCGGAATCTTTCAATTCTGCCACTTTGCGGGCGCAATCGCTGATGAGGCCGTCGACGAGGGTGACGTGCGCGCCGTAGTAGTCGCATTCGATGCGATTCGCCGCCGGAACATCTTTGGGCATGAAGATGTGAGCCTCGACTCCGGCGGCGGCAGCATAGGCGGCCAGCGCTCCGGCGGCGTTTCCGGCGGAGGGAATGGCGATCTTCTTCAGTCCGAAATGGCGGGCCATGGTGACGGCGGCGGAGAGTCCACGGGCTTTGAACGATCCGGTGGGATTCAGGCCTTCATCTTTGATGAAGACGTTCGGGAATTCGCGGCTGGGCAGCATGGGCGTGAAGCCTTCGCCGAGCGAGACCGGATCGGCGTCGGGGAGAACGGCGTCATAGCGCCACATCGTGGGAGTGCGTCCGGCGAGCTGCGCCGCAGAGAAATTCTTTTTGATCTTCGCCAGATCGTAGCGCGCGTATAGCACGCCGCCGTCTTTCGTGCAGACCGATTGCGGGCGATCGGCGGGATAGTGTTCACCACAGCGTGTGCATTCGAGATGAGTCAGCATGACAGGCGAGTCTACACCAGCAGGGGTCAGGGGTCAGGGGTCAGGGGGCACATATCAGAGTCCGCTCAGAGTCCGCGGACGCGAGTGGAGTTTCTTTAATCGTTGATTCGCAATTTTTGCTTGCCTGGCTCCTGAGCCCCGGTCCCTGGCCCCTGACCCCTTCTCTGTGACTCCTGCTTTTGGTTTAGTATCTAAGCCTCGGTTCAACAGGAGAACGTACATGGGCAAGTTCGTGTTGGGGTTGATTGTGGGAGTGGCCGTGGTTTTCGGAATCGTGTATGTCTACTTCGCGACTGGAATGGCGCCGGTCGCGACCGCGGCACAAGCCATACCGTTTGAGAAAACGTTGGCGGGTATGGCGCTACATGCGCGCGAGGATAAAGAAGCTCCTAAAACAGTGCCCATCGCGGCCGATGACGCGGCCTTCACCGCCGGAGCGGATATCTACAAGGAGCATTGCGCCGTCTGTCACGGCTTGCCGGGGCAACCGCAGAGTGCCATCGCTAAGGGAATGTACCCCAAGCCGCCGAAGCTGATGGAAGGAACCGGCGTGACCGATGATCCGGCGGGCAAAACCTACTGGAAGGCTTCGGGCGGAATCCGCATGACGGGCATGCCCGGGTTCGACAAATCGCTTTCGACGACCCAATTGTGGCAA
>DATJOL010000008.1:0-12476 GCA_035507075.1 Candidatus Aquilonibacter sp.
GGCGCAGTGCAATATCTCGTTCAACAGGCGAAAAGGAACGTTGCGCGGCGTCCACTATCAGGTGCCTCCCTACTCCGAGGCCAAGGTCGTTCGCTGCACTCACGGTTCGATTTACGATGTCATCGTCGACCTGCGGCCGCACTCGCCGACATTCAAACAATGGACGGCAATCGTCCTGACCGCTGAAAAACGGAACATGGCCTACGTACCCGAGAATTGCGCTCACGGGTTTCTAACGTTGGAAGACGAAACCGAGGTCTTTTATCTGATGTCGGAGTTCTACGACGCTGCGTCGGCTCGGGGTGTGCGCTTCGACGATCCCGCATTCGGCATTGCTTGGCCTGCAACGGTGGAGGTTATTTCAGAACGTGACCGCACCTATCCAGATTTCGAGTGAGACGGTGAGTTTGCGAAGGGTTATCGAAGGCCGTGATCCCGAGAAACTCGGGAAAGAACTTCACGCCTTCGCGGTCGAACTGTTTCCGATATGCCGCAGCATCACGGGCGAAGGAATCCGGCGCACGCTGGACTTGATCGGAGAGCGCATTCCGCTGCAAACATTCGACGTCCCGACCGGTACGCAGGTCTTCGATTGGACGGTGCCGAAAGAGTGGAACATCCGCGACGCCTACATCCAGAGCCCCGATGGCGCCCGCGTCATCGATTTCCGCCAAAACAATCTCCACGTCATGAACTACAGCGCGCCGATCCGCGCGAAAATGTCTTTCGCCGAGCTCAGGCCGCACCTCTTCACCCTTCCGGATCGCCCCGACTGGATTCCGTATCGCACTTCCTATTACAAAGAGGATTGGGGCTTTTGCCTTTCGCACAATCGAATGCTCGCGATGCAGGAAGGCGAGTACGAGGTGTGCATCGACTCGAGCCTTGAAAACGGAAATCTCACTTACGGCGAGTGCTTCCTCCCCGGACGGACGGCGGACGAAGTCCTGATTTCGTGCCACGCATGTCATCCGTCCCTGGCGAACGACAACCTCTCCGGCTTGGGCGTAGCGACGTTTCTGGCAAAAATGCTCTCGCAATGCGACCGGCGGCTCTCGTATCGATTCCTGTTCATTCCGGGCACGATCGGCGCAATCACATGGCTCGCGCAGAACCGCACCACCGCCACCCGCGTAAAGCACGGGCTGGTGCTCACATCGATCGGAGATGCCGGCGGATTCCATTACAAGAAAAGCCGGCGCGGCAACGCCGAAATCGACCGCGCGACGGCGCACGTCCTGAAGCACCAAAGCGAGCCTTCGGAAATTCTCGAATTTTCTCCGTATGGATACGACGAGCGCCAGTATTGCTCGCCCGGCTTCAACCTTCCGGTCGGCTGCTTGATGCGCAGCGTGTTTGGCACCTTTCCCGAATATCACACGTCCGCCGACAACCTGGATTTCATTCGCCGTGAAAAGTTGGCCGGATCGCTTCGACTTTGCGCATCGATTTTCGACGTGCTCGAAAACAACCGTACCTATCGCAACCTGAATCCTTTCTGCGAGCCTCAACTCGGCCGCCGAAATCTTTACCGGCTGACGGGCGGCACTTCGATCGGATCGGAAATCAATGCTCGTTTGTGGGTCTTGAATCTTTCGGACGGCGAGCACTCGCTGCTCGATATTGCTGAACGTTCCGGCCAGCCGTTCGCTCTGATCTGCGACGCTGCCGAACTGCTCAGCCAGAGCGGTCTGTTGTCGGTCGTGCGTTAGACTCGAGAGCTTGCGCACCGGCCAAACATCTTTTTGAAGAGAATCCACCGAGAGGAGCTGTATGCGAATACTGTTGACTGGTCACAAGGGTTATATCGGAGCGGTTGCGGGTCCGGTGCTGCGGTCGGCGGGCCATGAGGTTGTCGGTATCGATTCGGATCTCTACGCCGGGTGCGATTTCGAGAAGCTGGACTCCGAAATTCCCGAAATCCGCAAGGACATCCGCGACGTAACCCAGTCCGACCTCGAAGGCTTCGATGCCGTGCTGCATCTGGCTGCCTTGTCAAACGACCCGCTCGGCGACCTCGATTCCGAACTCACGTACGACATCAACCATCGCGCTTCGGTTCGATTGGCAAAGCTTGCCAAGGCCGCTGGCGTGAGCCGCTTCGTGTTCTCCTCGTCCTGCAGTACGTATGGCGCGGCCGGCGACGACCTGCTCGACGAAACGGCTTCGCTCAATCCGGTCACTCCTTACGGCGAATCCAAGGTCTTCGTCGAACGCGATGTGACGCAGCTCGCAGACGAAAGTTTCACGCCGACGTTCATGAGGAACGCCACCGCGTACGGCGCCTCGCCGCGTCTCCGCCTCGACATCGTCTTGAATGATTTCGTGGCGGCGGCCTATACCAGCGGCCGGATCTACATCAAGAGCGACGGCACTCCGTGGCGGCCCATCACCCACATTCGCGACATCATTGGGGCCGCCCTGGCGGTTCTCGAAGCTCCGAGAACTGCCGTGCACAATCAAACCTTCAATGTTGGCCGGACCGACGAGAACTACCGGATCAGCGAACTGGCTGAGATCGTCTCGCAAGTGGTCCCGGGCTGCCGCATCGAGTACGCCCCCGGGGGCGGTCCCGACAAGCGCTGCTATCGGGTAACCTGCGACAAGATCCGCCGGCTCGTCCCTACCTTCGAACCGCAATGGACGGCTCGCAAGGGGGCCGAGGAGCTCTACAGCGCCTATCAAGCTGCCAGGCTGACCTTGGAAGACGTTGAAAATAAGAGGTATATACGACTGGCGGGGATCAAGCGGCATCTCTCGGATGGAAGCCTCGACAACTCCTTGCGCTGGAGGAGTGGAAAGGCTTTTCCACAAAGTGCCCATGCTCCGGATACCTCCAAGGTCCTCGGTTAGGACTTCCTAAAGCACTCTGTTACAAACACTTGGCTTCTCCTATCCGAAGGGTTACCGCGCTTTGGTAACTCTATTGCTGACTACCGCCAGCGAGAGCTTCCGTTTCCTGTGACTTTTGTGGCGGTAGCTTGTCCGGGCCCTTGCTAGAGCATGTTGAAAGCTGACGCACAGCCCTCTTCTCCTTGCACCCTCTCCATGCCCGCCTGTGGGAAAATGACGAACGCGGGCGATGCGGGCAGACCCCTGACTCCAAGCCGGAGGAAGTAACACCATATGAGCGTGATGACGTATCCAAGCGAGATTCAGCAGCGCACCAGCACAAAGCCTTGCCGCTTTTGCGGATCGACTTCCTTGCGGACCTTCGTGGATCTTGGGATGTCTCCGCTTTGCCAGACCGCCCCTTCGGTGGAGGACCTCCATCACGGCGAGGTCTACTATCCGCTCCACGTGCATCTCTGCGAAAACTGCTTCCTCGTTCAACTCGACGTCTTTGAACAGCCCGAAAATATATTCGGCCACTATCTTTACTTCTCGTCGTACTCGGATTCGTGGCTCAAGCACGCCGACAACTATTGCGAGATGATGACGAAGCGCTTCGGGCTCAACGAGCGCAGCTTCGCGGTCGAAGTTGCGAGCAACGACGGCTACCTGCTGCAATATTTCGCCAAGCGCAACGTTCCCGTCCTGGGCGTCGAACCCGCCGCCAACGTGGCCAAGGTGGCCATCGAAAAGGGCGTCCCGACGATCTCTGAATTTTTCGGCACCAAGCTGGCCAAGCAGTTGGTGGCTGAGCGCGGCGCCGCCGACGTTGTTCTGGGCAACAATGTTCTCGCGCAGGTGCCGGACCTTAATGACTTCGTCGAGGGTCTAAAGATTATGCTGAAGCCCTCTGGCGTCTTGACCCTCGAGTTCCCGCAACTCCTCCGCCTGATGGAGCACAACGAGTTCGACACCATTTACCACGAGCATTTCTCGTATTTCTCTTTCCTGACTACGATCCGCATCCTCGAGGCTCATGGGCTGCGAGTTTTCGACGTGGATGAGCTTCCGACGCACGGCGGTTCGATCCGCGTCTACGCGTGCCGCGCGGAGAACACGACCCACCAACTCCAGCCAAACGTCGCGAAAGTGGTCAACGACGAACGGAAGGCCCGCCTCGATTCAGTGGAAGGCTACGCGGGATTTGCGGCTCAAGTGCAGCGGACCAAGTTCGCCCTTTTGGATTTCCTTCTTACCGCCGCCCGACAGGGCAAGTCGGTCGCCGGATACGGCGCGCCCGGCAAGAGCGCCACGTTGATCCATTACTGCGGCATCGGCAAGGATTTGATTCAGTACACGGTGGATCGCAGCCCGCACAAACAGGGCCGGTTTCTTCCCGGAAGCCGCATCCCGATCTATCGCCCGGATCGCATCCGCGAAACCAAGCCGGACTACGTCATCATTCTGCCCTGGAACCTGAAAGACGAAATCATGAAGCAGTTGGAGTACATTCGCGAATGGGGCGGCCGCTTTGTGGTGCCCATTCCGAAGGTCCAGGTTTACTAGCGCCGTCGAAGCGCGACAGAGAGGTGGGTCTATGAAAGTTGTGCTCTTTTGTGGTGGTTCCGGAATGCGGCTTCGAGGCTATGCCGACGACGTCCCGAAGCCCATGGTGACGATCGGCACCCGTCCGATTCTCTGGCACCTCATGAAGTACTACGCTCACTTCGGCCACAAGGATTTCATCCTCTGCCTGGGATACAAGGGCAACGTCATCAAGGATTATTTCCTGCGCTATGACGAGTCCGTCTCCAACGATTTCGTCTGGTCGCAAGGCGGAAGGAAAATCCAGTTCTTGAATCGCGACATCGACGACTGGAAAATCACGTTCGTCGAGACTGGCGCCAATGCCACCGTTGCGGAGCGCCTCAAGACGGTCGAGCCCCATCTGCAGGGCGAGGAAATGTTCCTGGCCAACTACGGTGACGGACTCAGCGATCTTCCTCTGCCCACCATGCTCGACACCTTCCGAAAGAGCAATTCGCTCGCGGCCATGATTCTGGTTCAACCCACGGCGAGCTTCGACACAGTGCTGGCCGATGAAGATGGCACGGTTCGAGGGGTTTGCCCGATTGCTGGTTCTGACACCTGGATCAATGGCGGGTTCATGGCTTTTCGGAACGAGTTTCTCCGCTACATCCATCCCGGCGAAGACTTGCTCCGCGAACCCTTCGAGCGGCTGATCAAAGAAAAGAAACTGATGGGCTACCGATACCGCGGCTTCTGGCAGTGCATGGATACATTCAAGGACAAACAGCGCCTGGAGGAGTTTGACCAGGACACTGCACCGTGGAAGATATGGAACAAGCCGGCCGAAAATCCGACTCCGAGTCCCTCTGAATTGAAGCCGGCCAACGCATGATCCAGTTGGGTCTGGGCGGCGAGGCTAATCGGGAACTCCGGTTTCTGTTCCTGGGCGCTCACTCCGACGATATCGAAATTGGGTGCGGTGGCACGATTCTTCGGCTGGCAAAGCAATATCCCCGGTCGGTTTTCGATTGGGTGGTCTTCAGCGCCACCGGAGCGCGGCAGGCCGAGGCGCAGCACTCCGCCAAGCTCTTCGTCCAACCGCCGCAACTCAGGGAACCCATCATCAAGCCGTTTCCCGATGGGTTCATGCCCTACGCGGGCGGTGAAGTAAAAGGCGTATTCGAAGAATTGAAGCGCACCGTTTCGGCGGATGTCGTTTTCACACATAACCGTAAAGACGCCCATCAGGATCATCGGCTGATTGCCGAGCTGACGTGGAATACTTTTCGCGATCACTTGATCCTGGAATATGAAATCCCCAAGTACGACGGCGACATGGGACAGCCGAATTTTTTCGTCCCGCTCGAGAAGGACATGTACGAGAATAAAGTCCGTTTCCTGATGGAAGCTTTCTCGACCCAGCGAAGCAAGCGCTGGTTCGATCCCCAGACTTTCCTCGGGCTCATGCGCCTCCGCGGCATGGAATGCAACGCTCCCAGCGGCTTCGCCGAAGCCTTCTACTGCCGCAAAGCAGTGATCGGATAGGACGCCAGTTCCTGAAGCCCTCAGGTTGCGTCCGGCTCACGGGACTCAGGGTTCAGAAACGACTCGATGAAAGATCTAAGACATAGGGCGATTCGGGGCGGCAGCGCAAAGGTACTTGCACAGGCGGCCAATTTCACCTTGCGGATTGGCTCGCTGATGATTCTGGCCCGGCTTCTCGACCCAAAAGACTTCGGGCTCGTCGGCATGGTCACCGCCATCACTGGAGTGCTTAGTCTCTTCCGTGACTTCGGGCTGTCATCGGCCACAGTCCAGCGCGTCGAAGTTACCGATCAACAGGTGTCCACCCTATTTTGGATCAATGTAGCAGTAGGCACGGGGCTCTGTCTTTTGCTCGCGGCAGCCTCGCCCATGGTCGCTTGGTTTTACCGCGAGCCGCGCCTGGTTTGGGTGACGGTCGCCCTTTCCAGCGGATTTTTCTTCAATGCGCTGGGCATCCAGCACTCGGCTATGCTGCAGCGCGAAATGCGATTCACGGCCTTGTCGACGATCGACGTCGTTTCGTTGGCCGTAAGCGTTGCCACCGCGGTTGGAATGGCCGTGGCTGGATTTCGATATTGGGCTCTCGTCGCCATGACGGTCGTTCCGCCCTTCATCACTACAATTTGCCTCTGGTTTGCGACTCGATGGGTGCCGGGCCCACCGAGAAAAAAATCAGGCATCCGCTCCATGGTCCACTTCGGAGGCTTAGTCACCCTGAACGGCTTGATCTACTATGTCGCATATAACCTGGACAAGGTCCTGTTGGGACGCTATTGGGGCGCGGAAGCTATCGGCATCTACGGCCGCGCCTACCAACTGGTGAATATCCCGACGGATAACCTGAATTCGGCTGTCGGCGAAGTTGCTTTCTCCGCGCTTTCGCGCGTTCAGAATGACGCAGCCCGCCTGAGGAGCTACTTCCTAAAAGGCTATTCTATGGTTTTGGCGTTGACGGTTCCGGTCACGATTGCCGGCGCTCTTTGCGCTAATGATTTGATATCCGTCGTACTCGGGCCCAAGTGGACCGCCACGGCTCCGATTTTTCGCCTGCTTGCCCCGACGATTCTGATCTACGCGATTATCAATCCGTTGGCGTGGCTTCTGTATTCGACGGGGATGGTTGCACGAAGCATCAAATTGATCGCAATTATCGCGCCGTTGACCATCACCGCCTACATTCTCGGATTGCCACACGGACCCAAAGGCGTGGCAATGGCATATTCCACCGTTATGACGATTTGGGTCATCCCGCACATCCTCTTGTGCGTGCGCGGTACTTCAGTTTCCTTCCGCGATGTCATGGTGACGATACGTCGCCCCGTAGTCTCTGGAGTCGTTGCCGGCGCCCTCGCCGCGGCAATCCAGTTTTTCATTGGCTCATCCCTGATACCTTTGGCTCGCGTGGCGATAGAAGGCAGCGTGCTGCTGGCCGTATACCTCGTCATCCTCCTGTACATCATGGGACAGAAGTCTTTCTATCTGGAGGTCTTTCGCAGCTTGCGGCGCGCACCCGTTCCCGAGAAGGTCCTGGTCTCAGCTTAGCGAACGACCACCGAATATGGCGTCTTTAGAACAACTCGCCCCCGTGAATGAGGGGAAGGATCGCGACAGCAAGAACGTGATGGTGACGTTCGTCGTCCCCTGCTATAAACTCGCGCATCTTTTGTCCGAGTGCGTCAGCTCGATCCTCGAACAGACCTACGGGAACTTCGAAGTCCTCATCATGGACAACTGCTCGCCCGACAATACTCCCGAAGTCGCGGCGTCCTTCAGAGATGCGCGGGTAAAGCATATTCGCAACGAGAGCAACATCGGTCACCTTCGGAACTTCAACAAAGGTGTGTCGATGGCCGGTGGGAAGTACGTTTGGCTGCTCTCGGCGGACGATTCACTGAAGAACCCGCAAGTTGTGCAGCGCTTCGTGGACGTGGCCGAGCGAAACCCGCGCGTTGGATATGTCTTCTGCAAGGCCGTTGCGGTGCACGGCTCGAAAGAAGTCGGACTGGCGTCTTGGACGGATTGCGGTAACGAGGATCGGATATGGGACGGGTTGGCCTTTTTGAGGCGCTTGGTGCTTCAAAACTGCATTGTTATGTCCGGACTGATGGTGAGGAAAGACTGCTATGACAAGATCTCACTCTTCGCTCTCGACTTGCCGCACGCCACCGACTGGTATCTTTGGTGCCTCTTCGCTCTCCACTATGATGTCGCTTATCTTTCGGAACCAATGGCTCGCTTTCGCATTCACGAGCAGAGTTTGACCAGCTCTTTCAACAGGGGCGGCTCGCCGGTCTGTCTTCTGGACGAGCTGAACGTGCTCTGGCGCGTGGCTCGCGAGGCCGAACGTGTTCGCGGCGTCTCCGTACGACGGGAGTGCAATAAGACGATCGGCGCACTCGCTGCGTTGGGCTTGGAACCTGGGCCGCTGGGTGTTCGCAGGCCTGGCCTGAGCCAGGCAGAGTTCGACGAACTCCTCAAGCAGAATGCCAAGGACAAGTCCGATGAGATGGACGTGCGGGCCCACGTCTACGCGGTTCTCGGCGATGAACGATATTGGAGTGGAAGCTACGGCAAAGCGGCCGAAGCCTACCGGTGTCTCGCCAGATTGCGACCGTGGTCATTGAGAGCATGGGTCAAGTACTTCCTCGCGCGGACGGGGCGAGTCGGAAGCAGCCTCAGACGGTTCTTGACCTCACTCGCGGTCGCATGCGGGCTCAAAGAGCAGCCTTATCCCGAGCTCACAACAAATCAGGAAACGCGCACGGCGGGCCGTGGTGATGCCGCGCCCACCAAGTGAGCTGCGCTTCTGGATCGAGTGCGACAGGCACTCTTGCGGCATCGAGCTATCTTAGTCGACTAACTCGGCGGTCGGGCAAAAGGGTTGACTGAATCGTGGCGCCTACAACAAAGAACGCCATCTTGAATCTCAGGGCTGGGGAATGGGTGGAAGTGCGGAGCCAGGAAGAAATTCTGGCAACGCTCGACTCCAAGGGCCGGCTGGAACAGCTGCCCTTCATGCCCGAAATGCTGCAGTATTGTGGCCGCCGATTTCGCGTGTTCAAGCGTGCAGATAAGGCCTGCGACAACATCGTCGGTTGGAGCATTCGGCGGATGAGGAATGCCGTTCACCTGGACCTGCGCTGCGATGGTGCGGCTCACGGTGGATGCGAGGCTGGATGCTTGATCTTTTGGAAAGAAGCCTGGCTCAAACGCGTTGAAAACGATGTCGTTTCTTTGGCGCCCGCCCCGGCGACCGGACATGCCAAGCCTGACTGTACGCTCGAGTCGCTTCTAGCGGCGAGTCGCGTATCTTCAGCGGAGGGAGCGGAGGTAGTCTACGCTTGCCAGGCCACCGAGCTCCGCAATTTTACTTCCTACATGCGCTGGTGGGATCCGCGGCAGTACGTCCGCGACGTGCGCTCCGGTAACCTCTCGACGGGCCTTGGCGATGAGTCGCGTGGGCACCGCGCGCTCGACATTCTCCTCGCCGTCATGCGGCTCGTTCGCGGACTAACAATTACAGTCTTTAACCGGGGGCGCGAAAAGCATCAACAAACCCTCTATCCGTTCATCGTGGGCACGCTCGAAAAGACGCCCATTGAAAGGCTCGATTTGCAGCCGGGCGAACTCGTTCAGGTTCGCAGCAAGGAAGAAATCATCGCGACACTCGATCGCCAAAATCGTAACCGGGGACTGCTGTTCGACTGCGAAATGCTCCCGTATTGCGGAAACATTTACAGGGTTTTGCGTCGCGTCCACCACATCGTCGACGAAAAAACCGGCAAGATGATGCACATGAAGTATCCATGCATCGTGCTCGAGGGAGTGTATTGCCAATCCGATTTCCATCGTCTGTGCCCGAGAGCGATCTATTCATATTGGCGCGAAGGCTGGCTCAAAAGAGCCTCCCCGAAGCTGGACGCCCCGTCCAACGCGGAGCGCGAGGTCGAAAGCTGCAGCCGGGCATGACAAATGGCCATGCCGGGGATGCCGAGCTCGAGCGCGAGCGAAGCCAGCAGAAAAACCCCCTTTCCGGGAAGCTGGCGCTCGTTACCGGCGCAAGCAGCGGAATCGGTCGTGCCGTAGCCATCGCTTTATCACGGGAAGGCGCACGGGTCGTCGCCGTAGCCAGAGATTCAGCAAGGCTCGCCGAGACGGTGAAGGCCGCCGGTCGATTTTCATCAGCCGTCGCGCTTCAGGCCGACCTCACCGCCGCGCATGCGATCCCTGCACTCTTTGAACACCTGCAACGGGAAGGACGAAGGCTCGATATTTTGCTCCATAGCGCGGGACTGCTTCACCAAGCTCTGATGGAACACGCGCGAATCGAGGATTTCGACGCGCAATATGCCGTAAATGTCCGCGCGCCCTATGCATTGACGAAGACCTTGTTGCCGATGATGACGTCTCCTGGCGGCCAGATTATTTTTGTCAATTCCAGTGCGGGTTTGGCCGCCAAGCGCTCCAATATCGGTCAGTATGGCGCCACCAAACATGCACTCAAAGCCGTCGCCGACAGCCTCCGCGAGGAAGTCAATCCAAAGGGCATCAAAGTGGTGACCTTGTACCTTGGCCGCACGGCGACTCCGATGCAGGAAGCGCTTTACCAGACGGAGGGGACGGATTATCATCCTGGCACGCTTATTCAGCCGGAGGATGTGGCCTCTGCGATCGTTTACACCCTCATGCTATCGGACACCGTCGAGGTGACGGACATCAGCATGCGGCCCATGAAGAAGTCTTATTAATTTTCCGGGTTGGTACGGTGGCTTCTCCCCCTTCCGGCCAGCCTGTGTGGCAAATTCTCGATACAGCGCAACTACGCAAATAGCGAAGGAATCATCATGAAGAAGATCGGAGTGCATCTACGGGAATTCTTCCGGGGCGTTTTGTTTACCCGGCTTGCGGTTCTGGTTGCTTTCCTTATCGGCATGGGGCTCGCGGCTCCGATCCTGCGCGCGGCGACTGCCATCACTTACGTTCAAGGAGCCTACGCCACTCCACAAACATCGGAGACGTCGGTCCCCGTGACATTCACCGGGGCTCAGGGCGCCGGCGATCTCAACGTCGTCGTCGTGGGCTGGAACGACAGCACGGCGACCGTCAGTTCGGTGACGGATACCGAGGGCAATGTCTATACCCGCGCTGTAGGCCCCGCGATCATCACCGGCGTCCTCTCTCAATCCATCTATTATTCTCCCAACATCAAGGCCGCCGCGGCAGGTGCAAACGCGGTGACTGTCACCTTCTCCACTGCGGCAGCCTATGCGGACATTCGCATTCTGGAGTATTCAGGTGTCAGCGCGTCTTCTCCCGTAGACGTCACGGCCAGCGCAACCGGAACGAGTGGGACGAACAACAGCGGCTCGGCGACTACCACCAATGCGGTCGACCTCATCTTCGGCGCCAATATCGTGACTAGCGTCACGACAGGTCCTGGCAGCGGATTCACCAAGAGGCTCTTGACGTCCCCGGACGACGACATCGCCGAAGACAAACTGGTCTCGGCAACCGGCAGCTATAACGCTACCGCAGCCGCCACCGGCGAGTGGATCATGCAGATGGTCGCATTCAAAGCCGCCAGCACCGGCACGGGAGTTGCGCCGGCGATCACGAGCGCCAACAACACAACCTTCACGATCGGTACGGCGGGAACCTTCACTGTTACATCGACTGGCACGCCCACTCCCACTCTCTCGGAAAGCGGGGCATTGCCGAGCGGCGTCACCTTCACCAACAATGCCAACGGAACCGCCACTCTTGCCGGGACACCAGCATCAGGCACGGCGGGAAGTTATCCCATCACGATTACCGCGACCAACGGAGTCGGCTCTCCCGCCACTCAGAGCTTCACGCTAACCGTCACTGCGGCGAACCAGGCCCCGGCGATCACAAGCGCGGCGAGCACCACGTTCGTTGTCGCCACCGCCGGCACCTTCACAGTCACAACGACCGGAAATCCCACTCCCTCCATCACCGAAACAGGCGCGCTGCCCGGCGGCGTTACCTTTACCAATAACGGCAACGGTACCGCAACACTTGCCGGCACGCCTGCTTCGGGTACCGCAGGAAGCTACTCGCTCACTATCACCGCCTCGAACGGTGTCGGCACAAACGCCACTCAGAGCTTTACCCTGACCGTGAATCAGGCTCCCGCGATCACGAGTGCCGCGGGCACCACCTTCACCGTCGGAACCGCCGGCACCTTCACAGTCACAACGACCGGAAATCCTACGCCCTCGATCACCGAAACAGGCACGCTACCCAGCGGGGTCACGTTCAAGAACAACGGTAACGGCACCGCAACTCTGAGCGGCACGCCTGCCTCAGGCACCGCAGGAAGCTATCCGCTTACCATCACTGCCTCGAACGGTGTCGGCACGAACGCGACTCAGAGCTTTACCCTGACCGTGAACCAGGCCCCCGCAATCACGAGTGCCAATAGCACGACCTTCACGGTTGGCACCTCCGGCACCTTCACGGTGACAACCACTGGAAGTCCCACACCGTCGATCACCGAAACGGGCACACTTCCCAGCGGCGTCACGTTCGCCAACAACGGAAATGGA
>DATJOL010000009.1:0-25063 GCA_035507075.1 Candidatus Aquilonibacter sp.
AGGTGTGCGGCGAAGCCAACGACGGCGAGGAAGCGGTCGAAATGGCGAAGAAGCTGACGCCACAATTGGCCATCTTGGACCTCACCATGCCAAAAATGGACGGTCTCGAAGCCACACTCCAAATCCGCGAGGCACTGCCTGAAATCGACGTGCTGATCCTGACGATGCATTATGACGACGAGCTGGCGCGCGGCGTTCTGCGGAGCGGCGCTCGCGGGTACATCATGAAAAGTGACGCGGAGCAGGAGTTGCTCGCAGCCGTCGATCGAATCCGTCACCACGGCACGTTTTTCACCACGCGCCTCGCCGAGACGATGCGCGACATGTACGTTCGCGATCCCTCTGAAGAACCTATCATGCCTAGCACCGGGCTGACGCCGCGCGAAACCGAAATCGCGCGGCTGGTGGCGGAGGGAAAGACTAACAAGGAAGTCGCCGACTCGCTTCAAGTTTCGATTCGCACCGTTGAGAGCCATCGCAACCACGTGATGCGCAAACTGAAATTCAGCAGCCTGCCAGAGCTCGTGAAATTTGCCATCCGTGCACATCTCGTGGATTTGTAGCATCAGTGCAGATCCGCCAACGGTTCCCCGTGTGTGGCGCAAGTTTTGCAAGGTTTCTAACTACGCTTTGCTCGCGTCGCAATTCGCTTCTAAATATTCCCGCCTAAAACACCATAGGAAACCCACCGGCTGCCGATAAGAGAGCACATAGGGAAAGCTCGCACAAACCGTGGGAAAGCCACGCGATGGCACGGACGGGATAGCACCAGTGCCAGAGTGGAACAGAGCATGAGAGTTCAGCCATCTTCCCGAATTCTCCGCCATGCTATTTTCTGCGTGGCGTTCTTCGCGACGTACTATTTTTTGAACCTTCCAGAAGTCATCTTCATATCCAAAGTGGGATTCTCTGCCTGGTATCCCGCAGCGGGGCTTTCCGCGGCTACGCTGCTCGGACTGAGCCCGTGGTATGGGCTGCTGGTGCTGTCTACGGATCCCTTGGTGGGGCGGCTGATTTGCGGTACGCCCCTGTTGTCGTGGGCAGGATTAGCCGGGTCGCTTGGCCCCGCTTGTTTCTACGCGATGGCAGCGATTGTCCTGCGCGGTCCATGGAAAATCGACATCTCGCTGCGCCGGCGCCAGGATGTGCTGCGCTATGTCGTCGTGACGCTGATTGCTGCCGCCGGCTCGACAAGCCAGGGCGTGGGAATGCTCGTCCTGAATCATCACCTCAGCTTGGGGGAATATTGGCAATCCTGGACCAGCTGGTACGGCGGCGAAGTGATCGGCATCATCGGCGTTGCACCGTTTTTGCTGGTCCACGTTCTGCCGGCTGTGCGGAAGTTTCTCGGCCTCGGGCCTCAACACGCCGAAGGCAACGCTGAGCAGTCCGCGCCGTCGAAACGGGCTTCGCAAATGGGCGTCGCATTGGAATTTGCCGCACAAATGACGGCAATCCCCCTGATCGTATATTTCATTCTCACAATGCCGACTCCGCAAGGGCCCCCGCTGTTTCTCGCGCTTCTTCCCACCATCTGGATTGCGATTCGCAAAGGACTCCGGCGTGTTGTCACTGGAAACGTCGTCCTGATCGCTTCCATGCTGGCGGGCCTGCGCGCATTTCCGGTCACCATGGATGCGCTCTCAGCCGCAAGCATGGCCCTCCTTTTTATTCTAACGACCGGCTTAATCGTCGGAGCATCGGTGAGCGAGCAATACCGGCAAGCGCGAGAGTTGCGCGGCCAAACTCTCTATTTGAATTCGCTGATCGAAAACAGCCCACCGGCCATTGTCTTCTTGGGCCTCGACAAAAAAATGAGCCTCTGCAACAACGCGTTTCTCGAGATGTTCCAGTACACGCGGGCGGAACTGGCGGCCACGAGGGTCGACAGGCTGATCTGGCCTCCCGAATTGGAAGAACAAGGAGAGGCGATGTTTGCTGAGGTGAAAGCGGGGCTTACGCTGCGCACTCCGACCCGCCGGCGCCGAAAAGACGGAGTGATTCTCGACGTCGAGCTGATTGCAGTTCCGCTGAATATGGACGGCCAGTTGCGCGGCGTTTGCTGGCTCTATTCGGACATTTCCGAGCGCCTGCGCGCCGCAGAAGAGACGCAACACCAATCGGACCAGCTCAACGAGATGGTGCAGGAGTTGCAAATCCACAACACGGAGATGGTGGTGCTCGCAGAATTGAACAGCCTGCTGCAATGCTGTGCCACGACTCAGGAAGCGAACGACGCCGTCGCGCGGTCGGCGCGCAAGCTCTTCCCAGCCGCCTCGGCAGGAGTGCTTTATCGCTACCACAGCGACGAAAGAACGTTGGAAATGGCGACGCACTGGGGAGGATCGGCGTCATCTGAACCTATGTTCGAACCTAGCGCCTGTTGGGGATTCCGGCGGGGTCACTCACATTGGAGCGACATTCCGGGCGGCGGTGTAGTCTGCGCGCATCTCGACCAGACAGCGGCGGCTAGCTATCTGTGCGTACCGATGGTGATCGGCAACGAAACCGCGGGCGTGCTGCACCTCCAGGTCGACCGCAGCCAACGTGAGCGGGAAATGCCCGGCTTTGAATCGATGATGGAGGGAATGGAACGTCTGGCAACGACGGCCGCCGGGCAGATCGGCTTAGCAATGGCCAATCTGAAGATGCGCGAGGAGCTGCAACAGTTGTCGGTGCGCGACCCTCTGACGGGACTCTACAACCGGCGTACGCTCGAAGTCGCGCTCCAGCGGGAACTCTTCCGCGCCCGAAGAAAGAAGCATCCCGTTTCGGTGGTCTTCATTGACCTCGACCACTTCAAGAACTTCAACGACACATACGGACATGCGGCTGGAGATGAAATCCTGGTTCGCATGGGACGGCTGTTCCGCGAATTTTTTCGCGGGGAAGACGTGGTTTGCCGGTACGGCGGCGAGGAATTCGCGATCGTAATGCCGGAAGCGCAGTCCGCTGACGCCGTGGCGCGCGCCGAACAGTTGCGCGCGCGCGCCGAAAAAATGTCGATTCAGTTCCAGGGACAGGCGCTCGAACGCGTGACGCTCTCGATCGGCGTGGCCGCCTATCCCGACCACGCGTCAACGCAGGAGGAATTGCTCCGTGTGGCTGACGAATGCCTTTACCGTTCGAAAACCGGGGGGAGGAACCGCATCACCCTGGCGGAAGCTGCAGTTGATTTGACACCCGCAAGCTCGCCCGTCGCCGGGCAATTGACGTAAGCCGCCTCGCGCGGATGCTCAAGGCTTGACGATTGAAAGCGTGGCGATGCAGAGATATAATCCACTTGTTTGAAGCATTGCCAATGCGCCGGTTTCGTCCGCGGAATCGGTGTACCGGCCTCCCCCAGTCCACCGGCAACAATCATTCAATTACATTTTTAAAAAACGCAGGAGAGCGGCAACGCTCATGCGCGAATACGGGAGGATGCCATGGAGGAATACCCGCAACGACAGGAAACAGGAAGTAACGAAGAAACTTCGAGAGCTGTCCGCCCAGCGGCTGGGCCCTTGGTCGCTGCACTTGTGGTTTTGCTTGTGGTCGCCGGACTTGCACTCGGCTATGGCTACCGGCAGCACGCGAGGGCCGTTCGCCAGTCGGCGCAGGCGAACGAGCTGAATGCGACCGTGAGCCAATTGCAGGGCCAATTGAATGCCCTCAATTCGAAATTGAACGACGTGACCGCGGAAGAGGAACAGGCCGTCGCGGCCGAAAAAGCGCGTGAAGCGACAGTTCATCCTGTCGAAAGGCCGCGCGTCCGGCATGCCGCATCCGTTCGACGGCATGCCGCTCCGAACAATGAAGTAAGGCAGCTTCAATCACAGTTGGCGACACAGCAGCAACAATTGAACGATCTGCAGGGCCAAGTAGCGAAAACGCGCTCCGACATGGAAGGCGATCTCAGTTCGACGCGCGATCAGCTCAACGGATCGATTGCGAAAAATCACGAAGAACTCGTGGCGCTCGAAAAACGGGGCCAGAGGAGCTATTTCGAATTCGATCTCAGCAAGTCGAAGGAGTTCCAGCGCTCGGGGCCGCTCATGCTCTCCTTGCGCAAAGCGGACACCAAACACGATAGCTACGATTTGACGATGATCGTGGACGACAACAAAATCAGCAAGACGCACGTGAGCCTGTACGAGCCGATCTCGCTTCATGCCGACGAGGACGTCCAGCCGATGCAAGTGGTGGTCAACGAAATCAGCAAGAACCACGTCCACGGCTATGTGAGCGCACCCAAATACTCAGAGACACGGCAGGTGAGCGCGGCGGTAACGCCCGCGACCGCTCCGAGCAGCGCCGCAGCCGCGAGTCCAAGCCGGGCAAGCGCTACGGCGAGCACGCAATAGTGGCCGGAGCGAATTATTTGGCAGCTGCGGCTTTTGCCGAATACGCGTCGAGGGCGCGCGTGGAGTAAACCAGCGCGGCTCCTGCATTCATCGAGACGGCGACTCCGAGCGCCTCGGCGATTTCTTCGCGCGTGGCGCCGGCCTTGATGGCGGCGTCTATGTGAATCACGATGCAGCCGTCGCAATGAGTGGTGACGGCCACCGCCAGCGAGATCAACTGGCGGACTTTTTCGCCAAGCATACCCGACTGCGCATTCGCATCGCTCAGCGTGCGATAGCCGCGGACCGTGTCCGGGCTGAGCTTCATAAGTTCTCCGAGCGTTGTGCCAATCTGCTTCTGATATTCGTTCCAGTCGAGCATCATCTGCCGATTCCTCCGTGGTGGCCGCCTGAAGATGCCGGCCGGCGCGCAACGAGTATAACCTCGCGTACGAATGCGACGTGATGTCAGGACATTGCGAGGGAATTAAGTGAGTTTCCTATGAGGCGCCCGCGCAGTGAAGCGTCGAGGCTCAGGGGTTGGGCTGCACCGGCGCGGCCGGCGGGGCAGGAGGCGCGGGCTGGTCGGGGGTTGTGGACTGCGAGGGTGACGGAGGTTGCGCCGGCGTCGCAGGCGATGCGGGCTGGTCGGGAATCGGCTGAGTGGGCGAAAGCAGACGGACGGACACGCGGAAGCGTTTGTAGTTTGTATAGCGCACGGTCATGCGGATGTGAACGTCGCTGTAGCGGAAATGCAGGACGTCGTCGGAATGCGTGTAAGTCGGGAACCAGAAGTGGCCCTCGATATTTTCACGATACGTTTCAAAGCGCGGAAAGACATTCTCCGAGTCGCCCTTGCGAATATCAGGCACGGCTTTGCCGTCGGTCTTGACGATTTCCAAATCGTGATTGTCCACCCAGATGCGGCCCTGAAAATACCGCTGATTTTTCTCAATTCGTTTCGGCGCGACGTCGAACACATACGTGCCGATTTCGTCGAGCGTTTGGCGGCCCACGTAGGTGATGTCGTATTTCGGCAGTTCGGCGGTGGTGAGCACAAACGGCTGCACGTTTTTCAGGTCGTCGAGATCCTGCGTGGAAAGCGAGATACGCTCGAGCGTGGGAGGCGGCGCGTAGACGATCTGCTCGTAGCGTTTGCCGTCGGGCGTGAACGTGACGTCGCTGCGCACGTGATATTCGCCGTCGGGCTGGTCGTTATCGTCGATCGTCTCGACGACAAAGTCCTGCGTATAGGTGAAATTGTCGCGCTCTTCCCTGAATTCGTCTTCGCTGGCCGCGAATTTCTGAATGATTTGCTCGACGGGCTGCGCAGGAGGATCTCTGGTGATCGCAGACTCGTAATGCTCGCGTTCGGGCGCGGCTCCGGCTCGATGCACGGGCTGCGGCGCGGGCTGATTAGGCGGAGACTGCGGGACGCTCCACGGATTATCGTCCTTCGGCGCTCCTCCCTGAATCGGACCAACGTCCTGCGCAAGAACTGGCAGCGCAAAAAGGAAAGCAGCGAGAACGAAGAAGGTCTTCGCGGCCCGGTGTGCCGTTTTCCCGGTCCAGGTCCTTTCGAGATGGAATTTCGAATCGGTCATTTGCCCTTTGCGGCGCCTTGGGCCCGGAATCGCGAAGCGAGGAGCTACTGGTTCTCGAGGTATTCGGGCGGGACGTCGTCTTCGGGAACTTCACGCGTGCGGATTTCGCCTTGGTCCGGGTCGGGCGCATCTTCGACGCCGGAAACAATTTCGGCTTCAAACGATTGGCCGTCTTCGATCAATTCTTCAACGCTTTCCGAATCGCCGAAAGCCGCTCCGCGAAGACCTTGCACGTCGCCGGACTGTCCGCCTGAGTCAGGGCCCAGGCCGCGGCCGCGCGGAATCAGCGGCTCGTCTTCATTGATGGCGCGGGAACGAGGACGCCGCGCGGGTGCGCGCTTGCGCGCCTGCTTTTTCGGCACCTTTTTCGCCGCCGCGGCGGACTTTTTCTTCAGGACAGTTTTCTTCCCGCGCGCGCCAGCGGATTTCGCTGCAGACTTCTTTTTTCGCGCCGCTTTCTTGGCGGCTGGCTTTTTGCGTGCCATGCGGTGAGTGTATCACCGCGCGCCAGCGTCTACAACAATCCGGGCGGTGATCGCCGGAGGACTATCGAAGTCGCTCGCGCCGTTCGCATCGTCGGTGCAAAGATGGCGTGAAACATTCCGGAGCGGCGATGCGTAGCTGCTAGTAGAGATGATGGGGCGCGGGTATACTCTCTCGCCGGGAGGCCGCACGGATGTCTCGAAGCTACCGCCGAAGCTCACTGGGATTCGCGCTGCTGCTGGTCGCCGTTGGCGGGCTGTGGCTTTACGCCAACATGCATCCGGGCTTCGACCCGTGGAATTTGCTGTTCCGCTACTGGCCGGTGATCCTGATCGCTATTGGGCTCGGGAAGCTGGTGGATTACTTCATCGACTCGCACAATGATGCGAAGGTGAACGCAGCCGTTGCCGCGGCCGGAGGCGCGTCCACAACCGCGCCGCCCATGAGGCATTCACACACGGGCGAGGCGCTCGCGATGGTGATCCTGATCGTTCTTGTGATTGTGGCGCTCTCGCATCACGGAATGCGCATGGAGTGGCGGGATTCGAGCCGCTCGGTCAACGCGCAGGGCGCGCAGTCGGCGGATGTGAACATCACGATTCCCGCAGGAGACCTGACGCTACGCGGCGGCGCCGGCGCAGGAAATATTCTCGAGGCCGATTTTCACTACGCGACCGAAGACGGCGAGCCGAACATCGAATATTCGGTCTCTAACCACGCTGGAGCGTTAAACCTGACGCAGGAGAATCCGAGCCACCTCCATCTGGTGACGAATCATAACGACTGGTCGCTGCGGATGAACAACAACATTGCGTCCAATCTGAAAATCGAAATTGGCGCAGGACACGGCGATCTGGACCTGCATGGCATGACGCTGACCGGGCTCGACCTGGAGATGGGCGCGGGACAGGTGAACGCCGATCTCGACGGCAATTGGAAGAAAGATTCCTCGGTGACGATTCAAGGCGGCGTCGGGCAGGCGACGCTGCGATTGCCGGAAAACATTGGCGTCGAAGTGCACGCCAGCGGCGGCATCGGAGCGATTTCGACCGACGGGCTGCACAAGCAGGGAGACGCGTACGTGAACGATGCGTACGGAAAATCGCCGGTGACTCTGTATGTGAACATCACGGGCGGCGTCGGGCAGATCAGCCTGATTTCAGAGCCCTAGTCGCGTAGCTGCGTGCGGGAGGATTGCGATGGCGAAATTTCTTTTGTGGTGCATTCTGCTGGTGCTGTGCTGGCCGCTCGCGCTGGTGGCGTTGATTCTCTATCCGTTTGTATGGCTCATCCTGCTCCCCTTCCGGCTTTTGGGCATTGCCGTCGAAGGAGCGCTCGGCTTGGTGAAAGGCATCATCCTGTTACCTGGGCGCGTCCTCGCGCGAATTTAGTTTTCCGCGAAAACTCCATCCGCATTCTTCGCATCGTAATTACAAGAGAGGCGTGCCGGCCCGCGCCGATTTGCAAACCAGTCGGGGGGAAATTATGGGCGAAATGCGCAACCGGTACCGGTCTTTCGGATTATTTCTCGTTTTTGCCAGCATCCTCACTCTCGCCGCGCTATGGAATTTCCCGGAGTCGTAGGTCTTCCCAAAGACTTGCGCCCGGCACGAAGGCCGAGAGCGCAGACATTCAGATCACCGGACCGGGGCATAGTGCGTTTCATCGAGAATCTTGCGGATAGCGTCGACGACGATTTCTGGATGCTCGGATTGAATTTCATGCCCTGCACCGGGGACCATCTGGAACGTCGAATTCGTGGAAAGCTTCAGTAAATCCTGCTGCCAGCCGATCCAAGCTTCTTCGAAGGAATTGTCGCGCGGGCCTTCCAGACCAACAGTAGGATCGTGCGCGATGACGGCTAGCGGCGTGGCACCAAGCATTCCCGGCTGCGCGATGGCCATCACTTGCCTTTCGTTTTCCGGCAGCGCCTGAATCATCGCCACGGCCGCGCGTGTGAATCTGGCGCAATTCGGGCATGCGCCGGTTTTGTCGCCGCACCATCCCGCCAAGCGCGCTACGCCGAAATCCGCCGCAAGCTGCAGCAGGTCCGATTGCCAGCGCGGCACGGCAAAGCGCGCGGGAAATTGCGCCGTCTCGGCCGGATACACAGAATCGACGAGCACAACGCCGATTACCTCACCCTGATGCGCGTGCGCAAACGTAATGGCGTCGAGGCCCGAAAACGAGTGCCCGACGTAAAGATACGGCCCTGAGACACCCGCCTTGGGGAGCGCTTCATAGAGCTCGCGCACGATTTGCGCGCTCGTGTGCGGCTCGGGGCCTGAATCGCTCCAGCCATAGCCCGCACGGTCAAACGAGCAGACATGTACGAACGGCGAGAGCCGCTGCTGCACGGCCTGCCATTGGCGCGAAGAATCGAAGCCGCCGCTATCGAGAAGGACCGTCGGGATGGGATTCGCGCCGGCCGTGCAGTCAAGCAGCAGTCTCTGACCACTAGCCAACGCGACGAGAGTACCACGCATCGGAAAGCGCCGCGCGTCGCGCCATTCCGCAATCTTTTCAAACGCGAAGCCGGCAACTGACAACACGACGAAACCGATGACGATCCCTACTGCGATCGCACGGAACAAGCTGCGGCTTTGGTTGCTCGGCTTGGGGAGCTCACTCATGCGCGAATATCTTCGACGTTCACCGGCGGATTGCGCAAGTGCTTCTCAATATCTTTCCCGAGGATTATGCGTGGCGAAGGCGAAAAATAAAACAAAGACCAAATTACTTCACATGATATGAGTGGGCGGTGTATAAAGGGGCTGATCTGGGCTCCCATGACGTCGGCGCCGGATCGCGTTGGCATCAGAGCAGTCCCACTCCACCTCCTTTGTTGCGAGCCCATGGCGGACGGTCCACAGGATAGCCAGAAGCCTTCCAACGATGCTGCGGCTACCCCTTCTGCACCCGCAACCGCCTGGACCCCGCGCTTTAATCCCTGGCTGATTGGAGTTGTAGTCGCGCTGGCGGCGTTCATGGAAGTGCTCGATACGAGCATCGCCAACGTCGCGTTGCCCTACATTGCCGGGAGCCTCGGCGCCAGTAACGACCAGAGCACCTGGGTGCTCACTTCCTATCTCGTCTCAAACGCGATCGTTCTGCCGGTCAGTGGCTGGTTTGCAGGCGCGCTCGGGCGGAAGCGTTTCTTCATGACGTGCCTGGCCATCTTCACCACCAGTTCCCTGCTCTGCGGCATTGCGCCGAGCCTGGGCGGTCTCCTTCTGTTCCGCATCATTCAAGGCGCGGGCGGTGGCGGGCTGCAACCGATGGCGCAAGCGATTTTGGCGGATGTCTTCCCTCCTGAAAAACGCGGACTTGCGTTCGCCCTGTATGGTGTCACGGCGATCATCGCACCTACGATCGGGCCGACTCTCGGCGGATGGATCACGGACAACTATTCCTGGCGCTGGATTTTCTTCATCAACCTCCCGATTGGCATCGTCACCCTTCTCCTGGTCTACAGATTGGTTGACGACCCGCCTTGGGTCAAGCGGAAGGCCGGCGCCGGCATCAAATTTGACTACATCGGCATCTCGCTGCTCACACTGGGCGTTGGCGGGCTGCAGGTAATGCTTGATAAAGGACAGGAAGACGACTGGTTCGGCTCGCATTTCATTATTACCATGGCGATTTGCGCGGCCGTTGGCCTCATCTGTTTCGGCATCTGGGAGTGGTTCAACAAACACCCGATCGTTGACATGCACATGTTCGAGAACCTGAATTTTCTGAGCGCCAATGGAATGATGTTCGCGCTCGGCATTCTGCTCTTCTCGAGCCTCGTGATGATGCCGCTCTTCCTGCAGACGTTGATGGGGTACACGGCCGAATCGGCCGGTCTTGTGCTTTCCGGCGGAGGGTTGCTATTGCTGTTTTTAATGCCCGTGGCGGGGATTCTCTCGTCCAAGGTTCACGCGCGATACCTGATCGCGTTCGGCTGGTTCTCGCTTTCGATCGGCATGTTCATTTCGAGCCGTTTTCTCGATTTGCAGATCAGCTTCTTCAGCGCCAGCATCCTGCGATTGATTCAGGTGTTCGGGCTGGGATTTCTTTTTGTCCCCATCAATTTGGCTTCGTACGTGGGAATGCCGATCGAGAAGAGCAATAGCGTCGCGGGGCTGGTCAACTTTATGCGCAACATCGGGAGCAGCGTGGGAACGTCGCTGGTGACGACGCTGATCGACCGGCGCTCTCAGGTCCATCAGAATTATCTGGTGGCCAACGTCACGCATGGGGAGCCGAACTTTTCGAATCTGGTCATAGGCCTCACACAACACTTAATCGCGTCGGGAATGAACGCCGAACGGGCGATGCAGCAGGCCTACGGTCTCGCTTACCAGGCGCTGATCGCGCAGGCCACCACGCTGGCCTACCTCGACACGTTCGTATTCCTGGCCACTCTCTCAGGAATCATGTTTGTGCTTTCTTTCACGTTGAGGAAGAATGAGCTGGGCGGCCCGCGCGTGGCAATGGAGTAGCCGCCATCCAGAGCGGGCGTTGCTGCGTCGGTGTAAATTCCATTGGCAACCGGGTGGGTTACCGAGGAGGGCTCGATGATCGAGATTGTCACGATTGAGCGCGAATATGGCAGCGGCGGCGCGAACATCGCCCGCAAAGTTGCCGAGCGGCGCGGCTGGAAATTATGGGACCAGCTCCTGACCAACGAAATCGCGCGCGAGCTTGGATGCGGATGCGATGCCGTCGAGCAGCGCGAAGAAAAAGTGGACCCGCTCTACTACCGCCTGCTCAAGGGCTTCTTGCGCGGCAGCTTCGAGGGAAGCATCAACGCGCCGCAGGCGCGCGTGCTCGATACGGACTGCATTCGCGAAATTGCTGAGCGCGTGGTGAAGAAAGCGGCCGAGGGCGGCCACTGCGTGATCGTCGGCCGCGGCTCGGCTTATTACCTGCAAGGTCGGCGCGATGCCTTTCACGTGTTCGTCTACGCGCCGTTTGAAGAGAAAGTGCAGCGGCTCGAACGCGACGGCAAGAGCCGCAAGGAGGCGATGCAACTGGTGGATAGCGTCGACCGCGACCGCGCGGCATTCATCAAAAAATATTTTGATGTGGAATGGCCGGACCGGAACCGCTTTCACCTGATGCTGAATTCCACGGTGGGCGAAGACGCTGCCGTGGAAACTATTCTTCACGCCGTCAGCACCACCGAAAAGCAAGCCACCGGCGAACTCGCATCCTCGCGGTGACACGCGCGGATTTGATTTTGCCTGCGGCAAGGCCCGATGCGGCGTGCCAGCTCTTCCGCGCATGCAAAGCGGACCTCGCTTCCAATGATCTTTCCCTTCCTTTGCTTGCCAGCAATTGACTGCTACAAACGCAGTTTCGCAATCGTGCTCGATCCAGAGGCTCCGGTGTGCCGGAGGATTGGGCAAATAGTCCGTGGCAATAGGCAAGCGCCTGTACGACGCGCGGCGTACACTTTCTCATCGTTGAGGCTCATCGCAGGCAATGATCGTTGTCGTTCGACGATTCATACCGGGCAAAGTAATTTTCGCTCTACCTGGCGGGATCTCGCGAAGGAGAAATCATGCAAAAGCGCAAACTCGGAAAAAGCAATCTGGAAGTTTCGGCTTTGGGCCTGGGCTGCATGGGAATGAGCTTTTCCTACGGCCCACCTAAAGACAAGAAGGAAATGACTTCCCTTCTCCATGCCGCCGTCGAACGCGGTATCACATTTTTCGACACCGCCGAGGTGTATGGTCCATTTACCAACGAAGAACTCGTGGGCGAAGCGCTCGCTTCCTTCCGCGGGAAAGTGGTGATCGCCACCAAGTTCGGATTCGACCTAAGCGGCAGCGACACTCGGCCGGGAGCGGCACGCGTGAATAGCCGGCCGGAACACATCAAACAGGCAGTCGAAGGATCGCTCAAGCGGCTCAGGGTTGATGTTATCGATCTCTATTATCAGCACCGGGTCGACCCGGACGTGCCCATCGAAGACGTCGCCGGAGCCGTGAAAGAACTGATTCAAGCGGGCAAAGTGAAGCATTTCGGCATGTCCGAGGCGGGAGCGAAGACAATTCGCCGCGCGCACGCGGTTCAACCAGTGGCGGCAGTCCAGAGCGAATACTCGCTTTGGTGGAAACGCCCGGAAGCGGAAATTTTGCCGATGCTGGAAGAGCTCGGAATCGGCTTCGTGCCATATAGCCCGCTCGGCAAGGGCTTCCTGACGGGAGCGATCAAAGAAAGCATGACATTCGACAAAACCGACTTCCGCAGCACGCTGCCCCGGTTTACACCGGAGGCACGAAAAACGAATCAGGCGCTCGTTGACCTGCTCGGCAGCATCGCGCAGCAGAAGAAAGCGACTCCTGCACAGATCGCGTTGGCATGGTTGCTGGCACAAAAGCCCTGGATTGTCCCGATTCCCGGCACGACCAAGCTGAACCGCCTGGAAGAGAACATCGGAGCGGTGTCGATTCAATTGACGCCTGCAGATGTGCGCGACATCGATGCGGCCGCGTCGAAAATTAAGGTGGAAGGAGACCGCTACCCGGAACGCCTGGAGAAAATGACCGGCCTCTGAGCGGCTCATCCAAAAATGAACTGTAGGCGAGCTGGCAGAAAGAGGAACCTGAGCGAGGTCGCACGATGACTTCATGGTCGAAAGACGAACTGCGCAAGGTTGCTGAAGCCGACGACCTCCATATCTCGCCTTTCCGTGAGGATGGGGCAACGTACGGCACGCCGACGTGGATTTGGTCGGTAGTGGTCGGTGATGCGCTGTACGTGCGCCCATACAACGGGCAGAAGTCCCGTTGGTACCAGGCCGCGATGCGGCAGAAGGCGGGGCGGATTACCGCAGCCGGCATCACGAAGGAAGTCTCTTTCGAACCGGCTGACGGGAAAATCAACGACCTCGTCGACGACGCCTACCGTACGAAGTACCATGGCAGTCCGTACCTGCGCCCGATGATCGGCTCAGGCGCTCGGACGGCGACAGTAAAGATCATGCCGCGCAAGAGCAATTCCTGATCTTGCAGAACAAGAAAGAGCGAGGCCCGGCGAACATGGAGATCAAAAGATGTGGCACGCAGCCTTCTGCGAAGGGCCCGTCCGAATGGTTTACGGGCACAGTGCGAATCGATCCTCTGTTTCAGGCGCCGGATCCCGCATTGGTTCAAGGCGCCAGCGTCACTTTTGAGCCCGGCGCACGAACGGCATGGCATACGCACCCGCTCGGCCAGACGCTCATTGTGACGGCAGGCTGTGGACGGGCCCAACGCTGGGGAGGCCCGATCGAAGAGATCCGGCCCGGCGACGTGGTGTGGTTCGCGCCGGGTGAGAAGCATTGGCACGGAGCCGCTCCAACCACGGCCATGACGCACATCGCCATTCAAGAAAGGCGCGATGGCAAAGTCGTCGACTGGATGGAACAGGTCAGTGACGAGCAGTATCACCAAGCTTCACAGCCAAAGTAAGGGTAAACCATCCTGCAAGGGGGTATTCTCGAAACCGTGAAGGCGAACGCGAAGGCGGCGTCCCCGTGGCCGACGGCCAAGCTCGGGCGCGTGAATAGACCGCGCACGACCAAGCTGGCACGCCTGATTGGCGCTTATGCTCCGCACGATGGCAGTTTCAAACTGCGCATTCCCGGCTTGTATGCCATCCGTTTTTCACGGATCAATCGCGAGTGCGTACATGCTTTGCGTTTGCCCTCGCTGTGCATCGCAGCGCAAGGGGCGAAGTCGGTCATCGTGGGACAGCAGGTCTACGAGTACGATGCGTCGCGCATGATCGTGTTTTCCGTTGCCCTGCCGGTTGCCGCCCAAATCACGCAGGCCAGCGCCTCCGAGCCGTACCTTGCTCTCAAGCTGGACCTCGATCCGCGCAAGATTGCCGAACTGGTCCTGAAGGTATATCCGCGCGGGCTGCCTCCTATCGAGGAGAGAAGCGCTGTATATGTGCTCCCGACAGACGACACCATCTTCGACGCCGCAACAAGGCTGATGGAATGCCTGGCGCGGCCGGGCGATGCTGAGCTGCTCGGTCCGCTTGTTACGGATGAGATTTTGATTCGCCTGCTGCGCAGCCGTATTGGTGTTCGCGTGGCGCAGATGGGCTTCGCAGAATCGTGCGTGCAACGCGTAGGTAAGGCTATTTCCTGGCTGCGCGACAACTATTCACAGCCGATGAAAGTGGAAGAACTGGCCGGGCTGGTGCACATGAGCATTTCTTCTTTTCACGAGCACTTCAAGTCCGTCACTTCGATGAGCCCGCTGCACTATCAAAAGGTGCTGCGGCTCCAGGAGGCGCGGCGGCTGATGCTGTCTGCGATGATGGATGCGGGCAGCGCGAGCCAGCGGGTCGGGTATCTGAGCGCTTCGCAATTCAGCAGAGAATACAGCCGCTTTTTCGGGAATGCGCCGACCAAGGATATTGCGCGGTTGCGCAGCGAGTCTCGAACCTTGGCCTGAAAAACCCTCGAATCGCGCGCGATTTGCTTCCTTCGAAATATCCGCTTGAAATAAAAATGTGCAGATGGGCAAATCCAAATGCGACTGATCCGGAGTTGGATGAGAGCTGTGTTGGCACTTCTTTTGCGCAAAAAGCTTCGGCGGGGGCAGACCTGTGACACGGCGGAACATTGAGTTTGACTCGCGCGACGAGATCTTCACTATTTGCGAAGAACCGTTAACGCGCTCCACGGCACGTTTGGCACAACCGACGCGGTTCCGTCGATCAAACGAATATTTGCCGTTTGCGTGAGCGCATTAACAAAAACAACCTCAAAAACGCCTTCGTGCTGAGCACTTTTCACATGCTCGCCATTCTTGGGAGGGATGAGCTTCGGTTCCTTTGACATTTGCTCCTCCAATCCTCGACAGTTTACTCCAAGCCCCACTGAAGAGAATTTCTTTCTGGTGAAGGCAGGCCCCGCGTCGATACGGGTGGGGCACCTGTCCGGTTACGCCGATTGAGCCCGCAGGACGAACGGGGCACTTGAATTGGCTCCCGGACTGTTCTAGCACTTCCAGTGGCAAGGGCATTTCAAGGAACGAACCTCCCTGAGGCAATCGCGAATGGAACCAGAGCGGCGTTCAGAATCGAAATAGGGAGCGCTTAACGGGTGCTAATCCGACAGTGGCGAGGGCAGGGAAAAAAACTGCCAAAACAACGGTCGAGAGAATTAAGAAGACAAAGAAGGCCGGAAAAAACAGCAGCCACGCGAACCATGATTCGAGGTTACGCGCGTACAGAAAGTACAGGACCGTCAACGAGGCACCTACCAGCCCTCCGATGTACCCAATCCATACCGGGAAAGATAGCGCGAGCCGTTCCCCACAACCCGGGCAAACTAACCACCCCGCGCCGGGATTTTCCTGCCTTGGAACGGAGTGGCCGCACGCTGGGCAGATGAATGTTGGAGTTTTGGTTGCCCTGCGGAGCCATTTCCTTCGTGCGTCATAGAGAACGTGTCCCGATGCAATCAAACCCATAGTTAGAGGGGCCAGTAACGACCGCGTCTCCACGAAAAGAAAACCTGGAACTAGGCATCCGAAAGCAACACCGGCAGCTGTCCATCTGCTCTCGTACAGGTAAGGAACAGCGGAAACCACCGCTGTGATCACAACGGCGGTCCAAGGAGGGAAATCGAAATGAACTAGAGCCGTGATAGAAAAAGCTCGCCAGAACTCGGATGAAAACGTACTAAGGATTGCCAATCCGTACCTATTAGAGAATGAAACGTTTGAATATGAATCATCATCTCTTCCGCCAGCTGATGAGCGGCGGAGGAGAACATTAAGCCCAAGCGGAATCACGCCAAAAACAGCACCAAGGGTAACGGCCGACCGCCAGTTATCGGTGGAGAATCCAATTGAACGCAGGGACATGGAAGAACTCCGCATCAGCAGGACGACCGTAACCAACAGTGTCACCTGGATGCTCAGGCTCCGGAGCCAATCTAACTCCTTGGCCTTCTGCTCCACTTCCGAAGGCATTGGGGCAAATCCCCTATGAACAGCCCACCGAAAACGGACTGGATCGAGCGGAAGGAGATACAAAACGAGATAGATGACGAGTGCGACGATTGGGGTGCTGGCTGACATTTGCGGTGGAAGCGATCCACATTATAACAAAAGTGGAATATCCTCTTTGGAAATCAGGCACCGGGCTAGGTTGCGACCTGTAAGCGAAGACCTGGCTGCTTTTTCCAATCCCTCACCTGCTGCATGTCTCCTCCGAACGTCTTACCTCAGATTAGCGCGGTAGGACTTTGCAACAGTCACCGGACAATTCAGATTTCGGGAACTTCAGACGCGCGAGATTTTTGGCTGGATTGGCTTAGCGCCGCTTGCGCTCCAGAAAAAGAAATGCGCGGCTGTTAAGATTCCAGCCGCGCGGTATTTTCTACTGCAAGCGAATGAGGCGAATGGACACCGCACTATGACTGCGGGGGCGACCGCCCTGCCTGCGGTCCTTGCGGCAGGAGGGCGAAGGCCTGCTCGCGGAAATTAGTCCTTCTTGACGGCGCGACGGCGGCGGCCGCGGCGCTTGGGAGGCTCGGCAGGAGGCTCGCCGATCAGTTCAGCCACCCAGATGGACGTAACGAATTTCTTCACTCCGTGCTTTTCAAAATCGATCGTGGTGCGTTCGACATTCGACTCAGTGACCGTGCCGACTCCATACTGCTCGTGCCGCACTTCCTGGCCTTCGATAAGTACTTGCACTGCTTCCTCCTCGCAGGAATGAATGAAGTATCAAAATCCGCCGGGAATCAGTGGTTCAGACCCAGCTGCCGCCTGATCGTGAAGGCGGCGTCGCCTCAAAAATCAAACCAAGAAAGAGTGCTGACTGGAAAGAACCCGGGAGGGAGGTTCCAGGTGTGCCCTGACCACCCTCCCGGAATGTGGTGCGCGCTACCGGTCTTGCTCAGACGGGTTTAGAGGCCAACAACTCGCTCGGCTTGGAGGCCCTTGGGACCCTGCTTGACTTCAAACTCCACCGCCTGACCTTCGTTGAGGGACTTGTACCCGTCGGCTTCGATTGCCGAAAAGTGCACGAAAACGTCCTCACCGGTCTGGCGCTGGATAAACCCATAGCCCTTAGCCGCATTGAACCACTTGACTGTACCTTGTTCTTTAGCCACTTCTGATGCTCCTAAATTATTCATAAGGCAGGTGTTCCCCGCCCCGAAGGCTGTCTGCTGCACTCGTCGCCTCTGCCCGTCACAAAAAAAGGCCGCAGGGTTGTCACCCGGCAGCCAGTTTGCAAGCGTTAAAAAGGGAACATAAGAGCAACAGACGCAAACCTACAATATCATAGAAGCCTCGGAAATGCAACAACAGTCGGAACTTGGTGTCGCAGCCGCGATCCGGGGCAATCGGACAAAATCGCGCGCTGGGAGTCTAACAAGACTGAGGACAAATGCCCCTGAAATAGCGGGGCCGCAAGGGACGGGCTAACCATGAATGTCGAACGTCGCACAGTGGATCTTTCCGCGTATCCGAATCTCGTGGTGGTACTGCTCGGGATGCGAGTGCGGACCATCACGGGAGTTAAAACGCTCATAGGTTTCGGGCCCAAGATTGCCAAATCCGCCGCGGACCTGCCCGACGGCTTGCTCCACCACGAGGTGTTCCTCTGGTCACTCTTCCCACCTCATGCGGGCATACGCCAATATTGGCGCGACTTTGATTCGCTGGAACGCTGGGCTAGATCGGCGCCCCATCGCGAGTGGTGGAAGGGCTTTCTGCGGAATTCCGGCGGGACGGGCTTCTGGCACGAAACCTATTTCGTGCAGGGAGGCATGGAAGCTGTGTACGATGACATTAGCCCTGCGATAGGGCTTCTAACCTTTGCGCCCGCCCTCGCTGCCAAAGGATCTCTTTTTTCATCGCGGCAGCGCGCGCGAATCGCTGGCACAGCCTCTGTACCGCCGCCCGTCGCCGAATCCGATTTGTCGGAGCGTTAGCGCAATTGCCCTGACGCGTTGAGAAAACCCCTTGCTCAGCCTGGTATGGCGAAAGGAGGCGCTCAAAGTATGGAGCAGCGTATCAGCCTTGTGACGCTCGGCGTGAAAGACATCGCGGCGTCCAAAAAATTCTATCAGGACGGTCTCGGCTGGAAGCCCGCGTTTGAGAATGAGCAGATTGTCTTCTTCCAAACCGGAGGGATGGTTTTTGCGCTGTTTCTGCGCGACGAGCTGGCGGCCGATTTTGGCGGCGATCCCAGCGGGTTTGGACGCGCTGCGATGTCGCTCGCGTACAACGTCCGAGAAAAAAGTGAAGTGGAGCCTGTCATGGAGCGCGCCGCAGCCGCCGGGGCGAAGATTTTGAAGCCACCGCACGAAGCCTCCTGGGGTGGGTATTCCGGATATTTCGCCGACCCGGACGGCTTTGCGTGGGAGGTCGCCTGGAACCCGGCATGGAAACTCGCAGCCGACGGCAGCGTAGAATTCCACCCTTGAATGGCTGCGTGGTGATACTTTCTGTGCGAAAGGAGCGAGCAAGACGAGATGGACCGGCGCAAATTTCTACAGAATTCCTTCGCAGCGGCTGGCGCGGCCGGCGGCGCGCTGATGGCCGGGCGTGCAGTCGGCAGCGAAACTTCTCCAGATTCCCCGCACGGACCTGGTCAAGAAGCGCAGCGCGTTCCCGGCGCAATTCCCTCCTCCGAAATTTCCAGCGCAGGTTTTCCCAATGGATTTCTCTGGGGCATGGCGACCTCCGCGTTTCAAGTGGAAGGAGCATGGAACGAGGACGGCAAAGGCGAATCGATCTGGGACCGCTTCACGCACACTGTTGGGAAGGTGCGTGGCGGCGCCACGGCGGACATCGCCTGCAACCAATATCATCTCTATCCGCGTGACATCGCGATTCTGAAAGGCCTCAACCAGAAAAGCTACCGCTTCTCAATTTCCTGGCCGCGCATTCAGCCCACCGGCACGGGCGAGCCCAATCCGAAAGGCCTCGACCATTACAGTCGCCTGGCCGACGCGCTGCACGATGCGGGCATTCGCCCTTTCTGCACGCTGTATCACTGGGATTTGCCGCAGGCGCTCGAGGACCGCGGTGGATGGCCCAATCGCGACCTTTCGGGCTATTTCGCCGACTACGCTGAAATTCTTGCGAAACATTTGGGCGACCGCATCACGGTGTGGGCACCGTTCAACATGCCCTGGACGTTCACCTATCTCGGCTACGGCACCGGCACGCATCCGCCGGGAAAGGCCGACTACAACCTGTTTCTGAAGGCCGCGCATACCGTGAACCTGGCGCAGGGCCAGGCATTTCGCGCCATCAAGGCCGCTTCCTCGCAGGCGACGGTCGGCAGCGCATATGGCATGGCGCCAGCGTATCCGAAAACGGACAGCGAGGCCGATCGCGCGGCCGTGGCACGCTACAACGCGATGAACAACGAATATTTTCTAACGACCGCGATGCGAGGTGAATATCCGAAGGCGTTTGTCGGCGAAATTCCGTACGAGCAAATGGGCTTTCGCGCGGGTGACGAAAAAATCATGCGCGTTCCGCTGGACTGGCTGGGTTTTCACTACTACACGCGGCGCATCGTGTCCAACGCTCCCGCAGCAGCGGGCAGCGCAGCGGGAAGCTTTGGCACGGAGATCGAATTGGACGCGTCATCGGCACGCGACCGCTACACGCAGTTCCACGTTTCGATGCCGACTGAAGGACCGCTCACGGATGCGGGCCTCGAAGTATGGCCACGCGGCATCTACGATCTGGTGATGCAGATGACGCGCGAGTACAACAAGCCGATCATCGAAATCACCGAGTGCGGGTGCAGCTATCTCGACACGCCGTATGACAGAGAAGGCGGACGCGTACCCGACGAGCGCCGGATCAGCTTCTTCAAGCAGCATTTGGCGGAGTTGGCGCGCGCCATCGCGGACGGGGCGAAGGTCCGCGCCTTTCACGCCTGGAGCGGGCTCGACAATTTCGAATGGTTGGATGGCTACAGCCAGCGCTACGGATTGACCTACGTGGATTTCCGCGACCAGAAGCGCACGGTGAAGGATTCAGGCTTCTGGTACGGCCGCGTCTCTGCCGATAACGTCCTCGGCGTTTGAGCCCGGCGTGAGTTGGCGAAACGCAAATTCCTCCGGGTGCTCCAAAGCATCAGCTGAATGATTCCTCGCAGGCGGCAAACGAGATAGAATGTCGCGGCATGCTGACCACATTTGAAGACGTCGTAATTCTCTTCTTGTCCGTTCTGTTTTCGCTGGTGCTCCTCGGCGGCTTGCAGTATTTCTGGCCCGGCTCGCGGCGGCTGGTTCATAACGACATCGTCGGCTGGCATTTGAGTGTTCTCGGAACCACCTATGCGGTGATCATCGGCTTCATGCTCTATGCAGTGTGGAGCGCCTATCAAAACGCCGAAGTAACCGCGGACAACGAAGCGAACTCCCTGGTGAATGTCTACCGTTTGGCCGATGGACTGCCCGACCAGCAGCGGGTGAACGTTCACCGGCTGGCCCGCGAATACGCGGATGCGGTCGTGGAGCAGGAATGGCCGGCGATGCACGAGGGCCGCCAAAGTGTGGAGGCTCATCCGATCATTGAGGAATTGTGGGGGACGCTCGTACAGGCCAAACCCACCACGTTCAGCGAACAAACCAGCGTGAGCCTTACATTGACTGAGCTTTCCAACATGACCCGCTTCCGCCGCGCGCGGCATCTGGAGGACGAATCGAAGCTCCCGACAATCCTATGGATCGTGATGATTTTCGGCGGGTTTCTGACCGTGCTGTTTGCTTCACTTTTCGGTGCGGAGAATTTCAAGCTCCACGCAATTCAGGTCGTGGCGCTGACGATGCTGATTTCCCTCATCTTGATCGCTATCGGAGATATCGATCGGCCCTTCCGAGGCTCGGTCCACGTGCAGCCGCTGGGTCTCGAGCGTGCGCTCGAAACGTTTGGGCCTCTTCCCGCCGCGAATCACTAAGCTCCCCGGCCTCATCTAGCCGGCGCCAGGAGCAGGACCCGCTGGGAGGATTGCTGCCTTGGGATTGGAGGTATAATGGGCATATGGCGGCAAGGTTTCACTGGATTGCCAACACTGCGGTGGCGATTTTCTTCGTTTTTGGGCTCATCCTCGGCGGGCGCCACCCCTGGATCCTCTACCTTTGGCTTGCGGCATTTGTGACGTTCGTCGCTGCACTCCTCTTCAGCTATTTGGTGCAATCCTCCTGGCAGCGGAAATCCACGCGGACCGGGCAACCGGGCTCGACGGAGCGGTCTTGAGGCCTGCAGGTGCGGCGCGGTGAAACTCTTTCTGGAAGTGCTGGCGCTGGTGGCGGGACTTTCCGGGATTGCCATTGTGCGCGTGGGATTTTTCGGACGCTATCTCGGCCGCGGCCGCTTCGTGTCTCATGTGGCTGTGCATCCCGAACCTCCTCAGTGGTATCACCGAGCCATCACCGTCGCCTTGGGCGCCATCGTGATATTCGTCGCCTCTGCCGTGTTTACCATGCTCTTCCAGTCCGCGCGATGAGCGACCGCACACCACTCCGCAGGATGACGCTGACAAGCCTGGCGGGACTTCTCTGCGCGCTCGCGTTTGTGCCGGGCACTTCTGCGCAACAGAAGCATCCCGATTATCTGCACGCGCTCGCGGACATGCGCATGGCGCGGTCCTACGTGGCCTCGTGGCCCACAGGCAAACTGCATGAAGGACAGCAAGAAGGGCAGAAAGAGATCCTCGCTGATATTGACGCGGCGATCGACGAACTGAAGAAGGCGTCAATCGACGATGGCAAGAGCCTCAACGACCATCCGCCCATTGATGCAAACCTGTTCTGGAACGACGACCTCCGCCGGGCGCGCGAATTGCTCCAGCAGGCCCGCAAGGATGCGGGGCAGCAGGAAGACGACCTCGTCGCCGCGAAGCTGCAATCGCGCGTGCTCCATCACATCAACAAAGCGATTCGCCGCATCGACGAGGTCCGCGCCGACAATAACTAGCGCGCGCCCGCCTCGTCATCCTCAGTGTGGAGGACTGCGGACTATGTGGGAAAGGCTCTTCACCAGAAAACATTTGACGAGCGCGAGAATTTGAACCGATGCTCAAGATGAGCCGCCGCACGGGTGTCATTGCCTTCTCGCTCTACCTGGGCACTGTGCTCGCCCTCATGTTCCGCCCAGGCGCTTACCCGCCGCACTTCGAGGGAATCGACTACGTCAAGATCGCGCGGGGGAACTACACGCAGATGGAGACGTTTTACGCAGGGCGCGTGCTGCATCCGCTCGTTGTACGAGCTGTTGCCGCCGCCGCACATGTGCCGATCGATTGGCGAGCGTTTCTGTGGGTGGCGATGGCGTCGCTGGTCGTGCTGTTCGGCCTTCTGGGAACGTATTTCGCACTCGAAACCCCTGCTGAGGCGTGGCTGTGCGTCCCGCTGCTCGCGACGGCGACGGTGATCGAGCAGTATCGCGAGTATTACTGGCACGACCTTTTCTACGCCATGCTATGCGCCGCGTTTTTCCTGACGCTGCGATGGAATCGCTGGGCCAGCCTGCCAATCCTGTTCCTGCTCTACGTGACGCGCGAATCCACGCTGGTGCTCGCCGTGGTTGTTGTAGTTGCGGCGGCGCTGTGGCGGCAGTGGGCGTTTTCGGGAGCGGCGCTGGCCGTGGGAGTTGCGGGAGCGAAGATTACGGGCGCGCTGGTGGCGCGGGCGCAGCCGAGCCACCACGGCATCTCGATGCTCATGCTGGACGCCCTGAAGATTCCCTACAATTTTGCGCTCAATATTTGCGGCTTGGAATTCTGGGTGAATACGGACGCGTCGACAATCGGGGATGCGCCCAAGTGGATCGTTGATTTGCCGCCGTGGCTCCATCTCGGAGAGATTCACCAGGTCGGATACTGCGGCTTTTTCTGGCAAAGGCCGGCGGAGACGGCCGTGCTGATAGCCAGCGCGTTTGGAATTCTTCCGCTGCTGGTGATCATGGCGATCCTGCGCAAGCGCGGCGCGCCGCCGCTCGGGAAATTTCATCTTCGCGTGGCGTTTGCTTACGGCCTGTTGATGTTTGCGCTGACGCCGCTGGTGGGAACGGTCCCTGCGCGTTATGTGCTGTACGCTTGGCCCCTCTTCTGGATATTCGCGACGGCGTTGATTCATCCCGTGATGCGAGACACGCGAACGCGTGTTGAGTTCGTTGGCCTGTGCGTCCTTGCCGCGTGGGTTCCTGCCATCGTGCGCGTCTTCAGCGGCCCGCCAAATTTCGAACCCGACTACTTTGTCGACCTTTCGTCTGCAGGACTCATTGCCAGCCTGGCAATCCTCGCCGCAATCTACGTGTGCGGATACGTTCTACTGCGGACCTCCTTCGCGAGGAGTGGAGAGTCTCACAGAGCCGTATCGCACGGGGCAACCTTGGCTCTGTAATCTTCAGGTGGGAGGAAACCGGTCGTTCTCGTCCGAAAAGCCGTATATCCCAGTACTATATTTCATAGAAAGCCTATTGGGACACGTTCCCCTTCCACCCGATCTCATTCATTGTGTTAGACTTCCCTCATTTCTTTTTGGCTTGATGAAGTGTGGCTGATCAAATGCAAAAGCTGTGCGGGGGACCATAAGTAAAACCTGGTAGGGGCACGAACCTGCAAGTCGTGCGAATGACTTGCCGATGCTAGGTGTGTAATCGTTGACGGGCCAACGCAATACATCAATCTGCATGCGCGGTACAGACTGCCATCCGACGGGGGTATAGCGATGACAAAAAGATTGAATGCGCATCTGACGACGATAGCAATTGCAATCCTGAACCTGCTCATTCTGAGTATCTGGCTGGTGCCTGCGGCACGAGCGCAAGGCACCGCGTCCATTAACGGCACGATCACCGACGCATCCGGCGCCGTCATTCCCTCGGCGCAGATTACAGCGACGAACAATTCCACCGGAGCAACGCATGCCGCGCAATCGAACGCCAGCGGGTTCTTTTCGATTACAAGTCTTGCCCCCGGCGTCTATAACATCACAATCGAGAAGCAGGGATTGAAGACGCTGACGTATGCGTCTGTGACCTTGACTGTGGACCAGGCGCTCACGCTGAACGCGAAGATGGAAATCAGCCAGCAGCAGACCACGGTAACGGTCGAGGGCTCGCAGGTGGCGGCCATCGACACGACCGATGCCACGCTCAGCGACGTGGTGAACCACGCGCAAATCGTCGAGCTGCCGCTCATCCTGCGCGACCCTTATCAGCTTGTCCTGCTTTCCCCGGGCGTCACGCAATCCGACTCCGGGCTGGGCGGCGTCTCCATCAACGGCGGCCGCGAGCGCAACAACAATTTCCTGCTCGACGGCACGGACAACAACGACGCGGACGTTCCCGGCGGCCTGGGAGGCCTGACCTCTCAGAATCCCGATTCGACGCAAGAGTTCCGCGTCCTTACCAACAATTTCGCACCCGAATATGGACGGAACAACGGCGCCATCATCGACGTGATCACGCGCAGCGGAACGAACCAATTCCACGGCGACGCGTTCTATTTCGGCCGTTGGGATGCGCTCGGAGCGCGCGACTATTTCAACCACCAGATCGATCCGGAGACGGGACTCGTCGCTCCGAAAAATCCCTACGTGCGCAATCTCTACGGCGGCTCGCTCGGCGGGCCGATCAAGAAGGACAAGACGTTCTTCTTCGTCAATTACCA
>DATJOL010000010.1:0-2116 GCA_035507075.1 Candidatus Aquilonibacter sp.
GAAGGCACTTGAATATCTTTCATGGGAGCCACAGCGCATCGAGGTGGTAACGGGCGCGATCCTGACCCACAGTTTTTCCGCCGCTCGCGTGCCTACATCACTCGAAGGCCGCATCTTGCAGGACGCCGACCGGCTCGACGCAATCGGCTTCACCGGCATCGCGCGTTGTTTTTACACGGCCGGGCGGATGGGATCGAGCCTCTACGATCGAGCCGATCCTCTCGGAGCAACACGTGCGTTAGACGACCGCGCTTTCGCCCTGGACCATTTCCCGGCGAAGCTTTTCAAGCTGGTGGACGGATTTCAGACGGCTGCAGGCCGGCGCCTCGCCGCTGAACGAGTACGCGTCTTGCGCAGCTTCTACGATGGAATGCTGGAGGAAATCGCAGGCTAAAGCGGACCTGACCAATCGAAGCCTCGCCACGGGCTCTGTTCTTCTGACGGGTGAAATGGAATGATCCGGGGCTAAATGTTCTTGCGCGAAATTCCCAGCTTCTGCATCCGCGAGTTCAGCGTCGTGCGGTTCATTCCAAGGCGCTCCGCCGCGCCGCCGGAACCGCCGATTCTGCCTTTCGTCTCTTTCAGCATGCTGAGAATGTGTTCTCGTTCGATCTCTTCGAGAGTGGAGGACGATTTTGCCGCAACCTCCGGCGCCTCCGCGATGGCGGCGGATTCGAGTTCGGCCTGTGGAATGCGCAGTTCGGGCCCGGGCGAAAGAATCACCGCTCTCTCAATCACGTGCTCCAGTTCCCGCACGTTACCCGGCCACGAATAGCGGCATAAAGCCTGCATGGTCTCCGGCGACACGATGTCCACGTTCTTGCCCATTCGCTTCGCGAATCGCGACAGGAAAAAGTGAACGAGCAAAGGAATATCTTCGGCACGGTCGCGCAGGGCCGGCACCATCACGGGAAACACACTCAGCCGGTAGTACAAATCGCTGCGAAACTGGCCCGCGGCGATCAGTTTGTTGAGGTCGCGATTTGTCGCCGCTACAATGCGCACATCGCTCGTCATCGTGCGGCTGTTGCCGACCCGCTCGAATTGCTTTTCCTGCAGCACGCGCAGCAGTTTCGACTGCAAATCCAGCGGGATTTCGCCCACTTCATCGAGAAAAAGCGTCCCCTGATGCGCCAGTTCGAATCTCCCGATCCGCTGCGCGATCGCGCCAGTGAACGCGCCCTTCTCGTGTCCGAAGAGTTCGCTTTCGAGCAATCCCGCCGGCACCGAAGCGCAGTTCACCTTCACAAACGCTCGCCCGCGCCGGGGGCTGAGCTCATGAACGGCCCGTGCGAGGCGCTCTTTGCCCGTCCCGGTCTCGCCCAGAATCAAAACGGTCGAATCGGTAGGCGCCACCGTTTCGATTTGCTTCAAGACGCGCTTCAACGCCCTGCTCGTCCCGATGATGTCGCGAAAGTCCGTCTCGGTCCGCAATTCGTCTTCGAGATACAGCTTTTCCTTGGAAAGCCTCGCGTTCAGATCCCCAATCCGCTGAAAGGCGAGGGCGTTGTCGAGCGCCACCGAAACCTGGCTGGCCAATTGGGTGAGGGCATTCACGTCGTCTTCGGCAAACGCTCCTGCTTGGCGGCTGAATACGTTCAGCGTGCCGAGCGGGCCATCCCGCCCGTTCAGCGGAATCCAGCAACCGGATTTGATCGAAGCGCGAATAAGATGGTCCGGCAGGTCGAACGGAAACCGCTCCGCCCCGACACCTTTCAGCAGAAGCGGCTTCCCGGACGCATAGGCCATGCCATGAGGTGTTCCCGCTATTGGCAACAGCACGGCATCAGGAAGCGGAGGAATACCTGGGGCAGCGCCGATAGAGTGGATGCGCAACATCTTTTTCTCTGAGTCGTAAACTGCCACAGACGCATAATCAAACGCCTTCACCTGCCGCACGCAGGTGCCGATCGCGACGAGCAGTTTCATTACATCGATATTCGAAAGCAACGTGTTCGTGACTTCCAGAAGAAATGCCTCGCGCACACGCTTCTGTTCCGTGATGTCCCGCGTGATTTTTGTAAACCCGAGCAGCTTCCCGTCCTCATCGTGAAGCGCCGTAATCACAACGCTCGCCCAAAAGCGCGATCCGTCTTTCCGGATTCTCCAGCCTTCG
>DATJOL010000011.1:0-41905 GCA_035507075.1 Candidatus Aquilonibacter sp.
ACGCCGGAAGAGTTCGCCGCCGAAATCGGCGGGGGAAGAGGCTGTGGAAAAGCCGCTCCGTGGAAAACCAAAGGCAGGTTTTCCACTCCGCTTGGAAATCCCGCAAACGACGCGGGATTCCCACTTTCCCCCAGCCACGACGGCGGCGATCCGTCCTCCGTCGTCCTGGAGATTGAAAGCCAAACCCCGAGTGCTAACTTATGACTGGACCAAAAACGGGGGGCAGGTCACTGAGAATGTCGTTCTGATGTGTGCCCTTCACGATAGTCTATTTGGCAAAGGCCTAATGACTCTTGCTCCTTCACGTTACACAGTTGAACTGTCT
Source organism: Candidatus Aquilonibacter sp. (assembly GCA_035507075.1). GTDB lineage: Bacteria > Acidobacteriota > Terriglobia > Acidiferrales > UBA7541 > Palsa-295. Next base: position 326 of record DATJOL010000011.1, read on the forward strand.
CCCCTCTTGTCTGTTGAGGCCAAGAAGCAAATAGAGGGCACTACTCTAAAGTTCCGCCCTCCCAAGAGTGGTCTTCCGAGCAAGCAATACTTGGATTGGCACCGCAAAAACCTATTTCGTGGTTCATCCCTGCATTAAATCCTCGGCGCTGGAGACATCTTACTTCGTTCGAATCCGGCTTAAAGCTGTTGGAGGCCGAACCAATTGTTGCCAGTCTGTTGCCGATATGTTGCCGATATGCTGCCAGTTTTGGTCGAACCACTCCGCCCAACTGAGGCTGAGCCCACAAACCGTTGCCAGTGTGTTGCCAATAGCCCAAATTTTCGGGTCAATTTGTGGGTAAATATGTCACGCCTAGGCCGAACTACGGAACGCGACACGGGGCTCTCGATCCCAAGCGAGGGCCCCCTTCATTTTTGGGGCTTGATTCTTCGGCTAACACCTACCCGCCTGCCCACTAATCGTGATACTCCGCTGCAATTGAATCCATATCGCAAAACTCGACCAGCTCGGCAAACGAAGGCCACAGTTGCCCGACAATCTTCACGCGGTAATTACACAGAATTTCTTCATGGTCGGCGCATACAAGCGGGTATTCGCGATTCTGCTTCGCCGCATTTGAATCGAAGCAGATAGCATCATAATCGCCGGTGTCGGGACGTCCTATCTGGACATATCCTGCAGGAAGCAATAGCTCGGAAAGGGTGCCCTCATTCGGCGCTATGTCGTGAAATATCTCGCTGGACTCTGATTCCCAGCCGAAAAAGGTAATCCCACCCGCGTCGAAAGTTCGAAAAGAATATCGCGACAGGAGCGACGCAAACGACTGAGGCAGTTTCCTCGCAAGGCCCGCCTGCAATTTCTCAAGGAGTGCGGAGTTATCGGCCTTTTCTATGCGAACACCGCGGGATTGCAGTCTGGAAGCGAACAAATCAATCAATTCGTCAGTTGAGCGTGGCATCGCGAGTCTCAATTCTAGGACCGGTGAGCCAGTTTGGGTAGGATCGCAGGCCCGCCGCATCACCCCGTTTCGCTGGGCGAAGGCATTGGGGGACCCAGAAGTGTACAATTCTCAGCGATGAGAAGGGCGTTTGGAATGTGCGTGTTTGCTCTTGGCGTTGCTGTGATCGTAGCCGCTTTCTTGCGGCCCCGCGCATTGGCGCAATCGGAGGCTGCGGACTGGGAAAAGGTGGCGGGCGGAAGGATGGCGTTTGACGTGGCGTCGGTGAGGCTGGACACGAATCCTGACGCTGATATGGATTCGAACGTGCCGATGCGGTCGATGGATTCCTTTTCGGATTCTTTTACGCCGACTGGCGGCCTTTTCCGAGCGACGGACTTCCTTTTGTTTCAATACATCCAGTTTGCCTACAAACTTTCACCCGAAGAGGCTAAAAGGGTGCAAGTCCAATTGCCAAAGTGGGCGGATGAAAACCAATACGACATTGTTGCGCGCGCCAGCGGTAATCCCACCAAAGATCAGTTTCGGATGATGATGCAATCGCTGCTTGCGGACCGCTTCCGGCTGGCTGTGCATTATGAGACGAAGGAACTGCCGGTGATGGCTCTGATGCTCGATAAGCCAGGCAAACTCGGGCCTCAGTTGCGCGAGCACGACGACCATGGAGTTCCATGCACGACGGCCTCGGCCAGCGAAGGGACGCCGACGACCGCGGCCGGATTTCCGGTGCAGTGCGGGGCGATCGTTCGCTTACCCGGCGCTGCATCTGGCGTCACGAAGGTGGGAGCGCGCGCTCTCGACTCGCCGAGGCTGGCGGACGTTCTGGGCGTGTGGTATCAGGTCGACAAGCCGGTGGTGGACGATACCGGGCTGGGCCTGGTGGATTTCACGATTGAGTACACGCCGGACAGGATGACGCTGAGAGGCATGGAGTACAACGCGGATGCGCCGACGTTTCTCGAAGCACTGAAGAAACAGCTCGGGCTGAAGTTCGAGCCGCGAACGGCGCCGGTGCGATTGATGATTGTCGATCGCATCGAAGAGCCGTCGCCGAATTGACAGCGAATCGTTGCGGCCCCGTCTCAGGCGTTGGGGACGCGGCGGAGGACGGGGATGCGGGCTTCGCGCAAGACGTGTTCGACGACGGTTTCGCGGAGGCGCGAGGCGTCGTAATCGAAATGGAGAAGATTGGTTTTCTCGTCGAAGCGGAATTTTTGCAGGCCATAGGTATTGGCGAAATGGCCGAGCGCGCGGAACTGGTCCGTGCGCAATTTATCCTGCAGCTCATAGGTAACGGTCATGAATGTCATGGGTCAAATTATAGCAGAGGAGCGCAAAAGTCAGACGGGCGCGTGCAGCCGCGTTTCGATAAAGCCCTGGCGCAACAAAACTCCGTTTCAGGACGAGAGCGTGGCGAGAGCTTCGGCGAGGATGAGGGCGCCGCGGGAAATGTCTTCGATGGAGGCATATTCGTCGGGGCGATGGCTGTAGCCGTTGCGACATGGGATGAAGAGCATGGCCATGGGCGCGACACGCGAGAGAAAAAGGGAATCGTGATACGCGCGGCTGATCATGAGCATGAACCTTTCGCCGTGTGTTTTGCACGCAGCGGAGAGCGCGTCGATGATTTCGGGTGCCGAATCGGCGGGCGCATCTGAATTGAGCATTTCTGTGGCGATGGAAACGCCGCGGCGCGCGGAAATTTCTTTTGCAGCGGCGTCGATTGCGTTCATGGCGGCATCGCGCGTGGTGAGATTTGTGTCGCGCAGGTCGAGCGTGATGCGGACCCGGCTGGGAATGCTGTTCACGGCGCCGGGGAAAACATCGCATATACCAACCGTGGCGACGGTGTTCGGCGAGCCGGTGGTTTTCGCGGCGCGTTCGATGGCAAGAATCAATTCGGCGGCGGCGCACAGCGCGTCGCGGCGATCAGGCATGACTACGCCACCCGCGTGGCCTCCGCTGCCCTCGAGCGTGATGCGTGCGCTGGCCGGTGCTGCGATTTTCGTGACGATGCCGAGCGGGATTTTTTCGCGTTCGAGAATCGGGCCCTGCTCGATGTGAAGTTCCACGAAAGCCTTGTAGTAGCCGCGAGGAAGTTTCACGTCTTCGAGCGCGCCCGTAAAACCTGCATTGCGACGGACCGTTTCTACGGACTCGCCTTCTTTGTCCGTGAGCTTGCGCGCGGCGTCCGGCGAAATCGTGCCGGCGAGAAGGCGGCTGCCGAGGCACCCGATGCCGAAACGCGTGGGCTCTTCGCTGGTGAGGAGAAGCAATTCGATAGAGCAGCGCGGGCGAAAGCCGCTCCGCTGGAGTGCGCGAATGGCTTCGAGTCCGCCGAGCACGCCGACAACGCCGTCGAATTTTCCGGCGTTCGGGATTGCGTCAATATGCGAGCCGGTGCCGACGACGGGCGCATCGAGATCGCCTTGCCAGCGCGCGAACGTATTGCCGATGGCGTCACGGCGAACGGAAAGGCCGGCTTCGGCGCAGCGTTCGGCGAACCATGCGCGGGCGCGCATGTCCGCAGGAGTGAAAACGACGCGCGTGACGACGGGCGGCGCGGCTTCAGAGATCAGCGCGAGCGATTCGATTTCAGAGAGAAGGCGCGCGGCATCGATTTCGATCGGCATGCTTACGCTCCAGATTTCGGGGCGAGCGGGTGGCGATTCCAGTCCTTGTAAATCAGATATTTGGCGGGCGCCTTGCCGATCGCGCCGAACCACTGCGGACACCACGGTCCCATATAGATGAAGTCGCCAGCCGCGACGGGATACCACGAGTCGCCGAGGCGATAGATGCCGCCACCTTCGAGCATGAGCAGGCCGTGCTCCATCACGTGCATTTCAACGATGGAGAGAGCGGCGCCGGGTTGATACGTCATGGTGTTGACGGCGAAATCGAAAGAAGGCGTATCGGGAATCAGGCAGCGGACCTGCAAGTCAGGATCGCCGCCGAGTGGATTCGATTTAACGTCGTCTTCCGACGACAGAATAGCGGCGGGAGATTTGGTCGAATCGAGCGGCTGGTGATTCTTTTCGATTACGGCGACGCGCGCTGCGCTCGTGGCCGTGATGCGATGCGCCGCCGCTGCGGGGAAAAACGCGTAGCCGCGGGCGCCGAGTGCGCTTTTCTTGCCAGATTTTTTCGCGCCGGACTCGACTTGCAACGCTCCCTCCAGGACATAAAGGAAGCGCTGCGCTTCCGTGGGGCCTAACTCGCCGCCGGTTTCAAATTCGGCGGTGTATTGCGTGAAGCCTGCTCCAATGGCCGGGCTGGCATGAACCACCGCCATGCAGGATTTCATTCCCGGTAAAGGCGCGCGCACAAAAGTATCCGGGGTGAGCAGCAGATGGTCGGCGCGGCGGGCGCTGCGCGTATGGCCGAGGTTATGCACTATTCATTCTCCTTGAGTTGGGCTGCTTTAGACGATGCGCCCCTCTGGATAATCCGCGATGCAGCAAGCAGGTCGAGAAAGTGTGCGCCCGTTTCAAGGGCTTTTGCAACGTCTTCGACTTCGACGCGCTCTTCGGGGCTGTGGCTGATGCCGCCGGGGCTGCGCAGAAAAATCATCGCGGCGGGAACGCGTTGCGCGAGGACCATCGCGTCGTGGCCGGCGCCACTGGTGATGCGGTGCGGCTTGCGGCCTGCGCACTCGATGGCCTTTTCGGCGATTTCGGTGAGGCGGGCGTCCATGGGCACGGATGATTGTTCGAGAAGCGTCTTGCACTTGAGCGAGAGATTACGGCGCACGGCGATTTCTTTGGCCGCCGCGAGCAATTTGCTGACAGCGTGTGCGCGGACCGGATCGTCGCGATGGCGCACGTCGAGGCTCGCCCGCGCGGTTTCGGCGATCACGTTGGTCGCGCCGGGTTTTGATTCGATTTGGCCGACCGTGGCAACCAAGCTTGGCGTTTCGCCGGCGGCTTCTTCGACAGCCCCGATCCATTCGGCTGCGCCGGCGAGCGCGTCGCGGCGGAGATGCATGGGCGTGGTGCCCGCGTGATTCGCTCGGCCCGTGAAGGTAAATTCCATGCGCGTTTGGCCGGCAATGGCGCCGACAGCGGCGAGGGGAAGATTCATCTCTTCGAGCACCGGACCTTGCTCGATGTGAAATTCGAGATAGCCGATTGTTTCGGCGGTTAAATGAGCGTTTGCGAGATCGGCTGGATCGAGGCCAAAACTTTCGATGGCGGCTTTCACGCTGATGCCGCGCGAGTCTTTTCGTGCAAGAAGTTCGGCGTCAATCTGGCCCGCAAGAGCGCGGCTGCCGATAAACGGAATGCCGAAGCGGACGCCTTCCTCTTCGGAAAAACCGATGATTTCCATGGCGAAGGGGAGATTGCGTGGGTCGGCGTGGAGTGATTCCACAAGCGCAATGCCAACGACGACGCCTAGAATGCCGTCGAATGCGCCTGCGTTGGGCACGGTATCGAGGTGGGAGCCGATGAGCAATCGAGGCGCGTGCACTGCGGACGCGGGGTAAAGCGCGTGGAAATTGCCGGCGTTGTCGATGCGAATCTCCGCGCCAAGCGGCTCGAGCCAGCGGGAAAGTTGGCGATGGCAATCGTGCATCTGAGGGGCGAGAAATGTGCGGGTTGTCGCGCCATCTTCTTCGCTGAAGGTTGCGAGTTTGCGGCAGCGTTCAATCGTAAGGAGCGCGGCTGCGTGGTAATTATCGGCCGGCACTGGAATTTATTTTTCCCTCTGGATGCGGGCCTCGATGTAGCCATGCGGCTCATCGGTGGGTAGAAAGACTTCGTTCGGATTGTCCTGGCCGAAGCGCGAAAGATCGACGAGCAGATAGTGGATATTCGGCATGGCCAGTTCGATTTCGGCGACATCGGGGATCTTCGAGAGCACGGCATCGCCCATGGCGTAAAGCGTGTGCTGCACGGATTTGCTTTCGTGCGCGGCAAAAGAATCAAGCAGCACAGCGCGAATGTGCCCGCGCAACTTTTCAAAATCCACTTTTTCGGGAAGATAGCTCCATTCAGCGCGAACCGCTGTGGCGAAAAGGCGGTCGGATGTGGGCGGCAAAGTGGTGAGCGAATCGCGAATGTAGCCTTCGAAGCCGGAGTTCGCCGTTTTCATCACGATCAGGTTGTCAAGGCCGGAGACGATCGAAAGTTGGCCGCCGCGCGCGCGACTTACCTTTGCTGTTTGCCGTTCGCCGCTCGATTGAACGAACGCGCTGGGGTGAGGCTTGCCGTTGGTATCCAGATGCTCCCACGCTTTCTGCGAAACGGAAACTTCCGCGCTCGCGACCTGCGGATTGCGCCCCAGAAAAAAGTCGATCAGCTCGGCGGCAAAATCTTCGATACATCCCGCCGTCGATTTCCGCGCCAGCGAATAGACCGTGTTCTTCATCGTGTCGGTCGGAAGGATTTTGCTGTTGTCGCCTTCGCTGAAACACTCGTCGAAATCGCCGCGCAGCAAAATTTGCAGTGTCCACTCGCGTACCCTGTGCATTTCGCCCGTGCGGTTCACGCGCATCAGCCGCACGCGCGATTTGCCGTAGCGATTCTCGCCGACCACGGACATTTCGGGCCTCTCCTCAGCTCCCCCGGTATGTTGTGTAGCCGTTCGGGCTAAGCAGCAACGGGATATGAAAATGCGTTTCGCCTTCGCGCACCTGAAAAGTGACGTATATTACCGGAAAAAGCCCGTCGACGCGCTGCGCGGCGTGATACGCGGCGACATCAAACGTGAGGCGATACCCGCCATGAGCAAGAGTGGCCGCCCCCGTGAAAAGTTCGCCCGTGCGGCCGTCTTCGTCTGTGCGCGCGGACGAAACGAATCGCCATTCGCCGGAATTATCCTGCCGCTCCAGACGAACGGCCACGCCCGCAGCGGGCTTGCCAAGCGCTGTATCGAGCACGTGCGTAGAGATGCGCGTCATTCTGCCATCCATTTTTTCAGGCGAATTCGAGTGATTTGCCGCTGTTGTTCGGCGGCTTCGAGCAGTTCCGTTTCGGGATCATTTTGCAGCCTTCGCCGCAGAATCTCCAGCATTTCGGCGCCGTCCTTTCCCGTGGCGCACACGATGAAAATGCGTCCGAAACGCCGCTCATATTCGCGGTTTCCCTGCGCGAGAGCCAATTTTACTTCGTTTGCGTTCTTTGCTACTCCGCTCTGCTCCTGAGACGCCCACGCAGCCGAGCGCAGGTGCGCTTTCGACGCCGCGCGGGACTCACCGATGCGCGGATGGGCGTTGAACGCTTCGATCCAATCGTGCCTGCCCAAAGCGCGCCAGATTTCGTCCGACGCCGCGAGCAGCGCGGGCTCGCCCGTAAGCGGCCGCCGGGCGGCCATGCGTTTTGCCCACTCGCGCGAACCGCAGCAAGCCTGAATTTCTCGCATAGCATCTTCCGACGCCATTTTGTTCCAGCGAGCGAGCATGTCAGCCATTTGTGACGCACGCAGCATCGAGGATTTCGAGGAACTCCCTGACGAGGTTGCTCAAGACGGCGGCGCGGTATCGCGCAGTCGAGCGAATATCGTCAATGGGCTGTGTTTCCGCGAGCGCGGCTTTGCCCGCAGCGGTGATCAGTTCCGCGTCGATGTGCTTGCGGCGCAGCAGCTCTTCCGTCGCCCGCAGGCGAATGGGAATGGGCGCAACGCTGCCGAGCGCGATACGCACGTCCGCAATCACGCCATCCGCCACGCGTCCGAGCGCCGCGATACAGGCTTTTGAAATCGCTTGCGCGTTGCGCCCGCCGATTTTGCGCGCGTAGCTCACATAACCGGAAAAGCAGCGCCGGACGCAAATCGCGCGAATCAGTTCTCCGGCTTCGAGCCGCATCTTCTTATAACCTGTATGAAAATCGAGATAAGGCACGCGCCGTTCGCCTCGCGCGGAAACAAGAATCAGCTCCGCTTCATAAGCGAGCAGCGCGGGAAGGGAATCGGCAGCCGGAGACGCGTTCACAATATTCCCGCCGAGCGTCCCGCGATTTTGATTTGCGATGCCGCCGGTCAAAGCCGCAGCCTGCGCGAGAAGCGGAAATTCGCGCGCGATAAGTTCATGGCGGCGCAGGTCCGTATACGTGGAACCCGCGCCGATTCGAATTTCATCCGCGCTTACATCAATGCGGCGCAATTCCGGCAAATTCCAAATGCTGAGCAGTTTCCACGACGCGAGCGTGCCTGCGGCGAATCGAACCATCACGTCGGTGCCGCCGGCAATCGGCAATAAGCCACCGGGGTTTTCCGCCATGAGCGCGAGCGCGGCGCTCAGATTCGGCGCGGCAACCAGATCGTAGTTGGCGGGATTCGTTCTCATGGTGACGCCATTCGCCGCGCCGCTTCGGCCACCGCTTCCACAATTTGCAGATATCCCGTGCAGCGGCACAGATTCCCCGAAAGCGCTTCGCGAATTTCTTCGAGCGAAGGATCCGGCTTGCGATCGAGCAGATGCGCTGACGCTAGAATCATCCCCGGCGTGCAAATGCCGCATTGGGCGCCGCCCATCTCGATGAACGCATCGCGCAGCGCAGCATAGCGCGAATCTTCGGTGACCCCTTCGATCGTGACGATCCTCGTGTTCTCGGCCTGCGCCACGGGTACCAGGCAGCTGTTCACGAGCGAACCATCGATCAGCACGGAGCAGGCGCCGCATTCGCCTTCGCCGCACCCTTCTTTTGTTCCTGTCAACGCGAGTTCGTTGCGCAAGACGTCGAGCAGCCGCTCCATCGGATACGTGCAGACGGTTCCCGATTTTCCGTTCACGGTGAATGCGAACGTGCGTTTTGCCGGGCGCGCTCCGCTCATCGCACCCCGCTTGGCGCGAGCGGTTCGCGGGCCTCGCCTTGTCGACCCGCCGTCATCGTTTCAAAAATTATCTCCGGCAGCAGTGGAATACGATCGAACGCAACGCCAACCGCATTCTCGATCGCGTTGACGATCGCGGGCGCGGGCCCGTCCATCGGCAGTTCGCCGATGCCTTTCGAGCCGAAAGCGCCGTGGCGATTGCCCAGCTCCTCGAAGAATACGCGAATCGGCGGCAGATCCGCGGAAGTGGGAATGACGTAATTCGTCATCTGATTATTTTGCATTCGCCCGTCGCGCCATTCCACTTTCTCGAATAGCGCAAATCCGATCGCCTGCGCCACGCCGCCGATAATCTGCCCGCGCGCGAGAACCGGATTCAATACGCGCCCCACTTCCTGCAGCGCCACAAAATCGTCGAGCGTCACCGCATACGACGTCAGGTCGACAGTCACCTCCGCAACATAAATCGCCCAGGCAAACGCCGCGTAAGCTTCGCCGCGATATTTCTGGTCGTCCCAGAAAACTCCTTCGGGCTGTTCGTAGCGCGCCAGCGAGCGAAACCTTTTGTGTTCGGCCGCGTATCGCGCGCACGCCACGCGAAACTCCTCCGGCGTGTAATTTTCGCGGAGCAGGCCGGCCGCAATGAGCGTCTGTTTCAAGCCGAGCGCGGCGGACGCAACCAGTTTGCCGACAACCATCGCCGTGCGCGACGCGACCGTCGGCCCGCTGTTCGGAACTCTTGTCGTGTCCGGCTGCGCGATCGTCACCGCGTCGTACGGCAACCCGAGCGCTTCGGCTGCGATTTGGCAAAGCACCGTGTTCGTTCCCTGGCCGAATTCCGTGCTGGAAACGAGCACGCGCACGCCGCCTTCGGCCGTGCCTTCCGCCCCCACCAGCGAATTCAAATACCGCTCGCCCGAACCCGTAAATCCCGCGCCGTGCAAAAACGCGGCGATGCCCATTCCTTTTTTACGTCCGGCAGTTTTGTTGGCTGCGGCGAAACGGCGCCTTTTCGCGTCGTAATCGGAAATTTCCAGTGCGCGGTCCATCAGCTTTCCCAGATCGACCGCCTCGTTGATCACCTGTTCAGTCGTCGTGGTTTCGCCCTGCTTGAGAAAATTGCGGCGCCGAATCTCCACCGGGCTTATCCCAACGGTTTGCGCGATGCGCTCCACGTGCCGCTCCAGCGCAAAGAGCGACTGCGGCGCACCGAAGCCGCGAAAAGCGCCATGCGGCGGCGCGTTGGTGGCGACGGCTTTCGACGCGATGCGAATGCACGGCCAGTAATATGCCCCGCCGGCATGAATCGTCCCGCGCGAAAGAACCACTGAAGAAAGAGTCGCGTACGCGCCGCCGTCGATCGCGAAATCGATCGTCCCGCCAAGGATTGTGCCGTCCTTCGTAACCGCCGTCCGATGGCGCGTCCGCGAAGGATGCCGCTTCGTCGTCGCGGCCATGTCTTCCGCGCGGTCGTAAATAATTTTCACGGGCCGCCCGGATTTCATCGCCAGCAACGCGGCGTGCGCGGCAATCATCGATGGATACTCTTCCTTGCCGCCGAATGCTCCGCCCGTTTCCGTCTGCACCACGCGAACCTTCTCTTCGGTCAGCCCGAAAATCGGCATCAGCGCCTTGTGGACGTAATAAGGACACTGCAACGATCCCCAGATCGCCACGCCATTTTCCCGGTCGAACGAAGCGATCACGCCGTTCGTCTCGATATAGAGTTGCTCTTGCGCGCCTGTGAAATACTCGCCCTCGACGATGAAGTCCGCCTTCGCCCAGACGCTTTCGACATCGCCCTTTTCCACCGTAAACGTTTTGAAAACGTTGTCCGCACCCCAGATCACCTGCTCTTTTCGTTCGCTTTCTTCGATCGTGAAGATTGCGGGCTCGGGCTCGTATTCGATTTTTACGGCGGCAACTGCGGCGGGCAGCGCGTGCCTGTCGGCATGCGCCAGCAAAAGCACCGGCTCTTCGGGATGATTCACGCGCCCGTCAGCCAGGCAAGGTTGATCGTTTTCAATCAGCGCGATGTAATTTTTCCCCGGAATGTCTTTCGCGGAGACGATGACAAATTCATCCCACTCGATGCCCTGCCCGAATTCGATTTTCTTGATTTTGCCCCGCGCGATGTGGCTGCGCACCGTCGCGCCATAAAGCATACCGGGGAAGGTGAGGTCGTCGACGTAACGCGCGCGCCCGGTGACTTTGTCGCGCCCTTCTTTGCGCGGCATCGACGCACCGATCATGCGATGGGTCTCGCGGCCGGACACGCCACTATTGTGAACGAAAGGCGCAAGGATTTATAGGCTCGCTTGGCCTTTAGCGGGCAATTCCTTATCGCAATTTTCTATCGCTGGGATTCTCTCTGCCGATTGGACCGCCCGGAAATTCGCCTTCGTCAAAAATCAGCTCGCCCCGCAGGAAAGTTTTCTTCACCGTGCCTTTGAGTCGTTCGCCCTCGTAAGGCGAGATCGCGTGCCGTTGCTGCAAATGTTTCTGCGTCACTTGGAATTCCGCTTCGGGATCGAAGACCGCAAAGTCCGCGTCGCATCCCGCCGCGATGCGCCCTTTGCGATTCGAGCGCCCCGCCAGACGCGCCGGCGCTTCCGCCATCCATTGCGCGATGGCAGACAGCGTGAATCCGCGCCGATGCGCTTCGGTCCACGTCGCGGAAAGACCCGCCGCCAGGCTGGCAATTCCTCCCCACGCAGTCTGGAAATTTCCTTCGCCCAGCCGTTTCATCGGCGGGGGGCAGGGCGAGTGATCCGTGACCACCAGATCGATCGCGCCGTCACGAAGGCCCCGCCACAATTTCTCCCGATTTTCCCCGCTGCGAATCGGCGGCGCGCATTTCCAGAGCGTCGCACCGTCAGGAATAGTTTCGGCCGCGGCGTAAAGGTAGTGCGGGCAGGTCTCGACGGTCACTGGCAATCCTTCCGCACGCGCGGATTGCAGTAAGCCGATGCCTTTGCTCGTTGCGAGATGAACGATGTGCAGCCGAAAACGAAATTCGCGGCAGAGCGAAATCATCAACCGGATCGCCTCTAATTCCGCTTCGTGCGGCCGCGATTTCAAGTACGTGCCATACGAACGCCAATCGGCGTCGGCGAGTGCAGATGTTGCCGCGTCGATGGGACCCGGCAATTCGGCGTGGACCAGCAGCGGTAATCCCGTGCGCGCCACGTGCGGGAGAGCCTCGCGCAGTTCGCGCTCGCTGACCATCGTGAACCCCTCGATGCCCGGATGCACGAGGAAGCATTTGAACCCGAGCACTCCCGCTGCCGCGAGCAGCTCGATGTCTCTCGCGTTGCCGCTTACCAGGCCGCCCCATGCCGCCCAATCGACGCGGCATTTCCCCCGCGCCGCTGCGCGCTTCGCTTCCAGCGCGGCCACGTTCGTCGTCGCGGGCACGCAATTGAGCGGCATATCCACAAGCATCGTGTAGCCGCCCGCCGCCGCGGCGCGCGTGCCCGTTTCAAAACCCTCCCATTCCGCGCGGCCCGGTTCATTCAGGTGAACGTGCGTATCGACCAGCCCCGGCAGAATCGCCAGCTCGCCGAACGAGTAAACTCGCGCGTCCGAAGGCGCCTCGTTCGGCGGCGCAACCGCGCGAATCGTTCCGTCTTCCACGAGCACGGCTGCCGCGCGGACGCCTCCCGGAGTGACCACGCGTCGCGAAATGAAGGCCTGCTTGCTCATGAAACGCTTTCAGCCGCGGTGCAGCGCGATGCCGGCGCACCGGCGTTACTCGCGGCCGAGAAAAATATAACGCAGCAGAAAAAGCACGCTCAGCACCCAAATCAGCGGGCTGATCTCCCTGTGACGTCCCGTAAACAGCTTGATGAACGTGAACGACAGCATGCCCATGCTCAGCCCGGTGGCGATGCTGAACGTGAGCGGCGTCGCGATCACGGTGAGAAACGCCGGCACGGCATCCGTGAAATCGTCCCACTTCACCCGCGCCACAGCCCCGCACATCAGCGCGCCCACAAGAATTAACGCCGGCGCCGTGGCATAAGAGGGAATCGCCGCCACAATCGGCGCGCAGAACATCGCGCCGAAAAAGAGCGCGGCGATCACCAGGTTGCCCAGCCCTGTTCGCGCCCCCGCAGCCACGCCCGCCGCGCTTTCCACGTAGCTGGTCACCGTCGATGTACCCGTAAGCGCGCCGATAATCGTGCCGACCGCGTCGGCAAGCAACGCACGGCTCGCGCGCGGAAGCTTTCCGTCGCGCAAAAAGCCGCCCTGCTCGCACACGCCCACCAGCGTGCCCACATTGTCAAAAAGGTCGACGAAGAAAAACACGAACACCAGCTCGCCCAGTCCAAGCTTCATTGCCGAGCGCAAGTCCAGCTTCAAAAAAGTCCCCGAGGGATGCGGCCACGAAAAAAAGTGCTGCGGCCAGTGGCTCACTCCCAGAGGTATGCCCGCAATCGTAATCGCGACGATCCCGATCAGAATCGCGCTGCCCACCCGCCGCGCGATCAGAATTGCGATCAGCAGCACGCCCAGCAGCGCCAGAATCACTTCGCGGTCCGAAAGCTTGCCCAGCGCAACGAACGTCGAGCTGTTCGCCACGATGATGTTCGCGTTGCGGAAACCGATGAACGCGATGAACAGTCCGATCCCCGCCGCCGTGCCGTGTTTCAGGCAATCGGGAATCCCGTTGACGATCTGTTCCCGCACATTCGTCAGCGTCAGCCCCAGAAATAACACGCCCGACAAAAAAACAACGCCCAGCGCCGTCTGCCACGGCACTCCCCGGCCCAGCACAATCGAGTACGTAAAGTACGCATTCAGCGACATCCCCGGCGCGAGCGCGATCGGATAATTCGCCCAAAGCCCCATCACCAGCGTCGAGATCGCCGCCGAAATGCAGGTCGCGAAAAGCACGCCTTCCACGGGCATCCCGGCCTCGGAAAGAATGCGCGGGTTCACCACCACCACGTAAGCCATCGTCATAAACGTGGTGAGCCCGGCGAGTAGCTCCTGGCGGACGTTGGCCTTATTTTCCGAGAGATGAAAAATGCGTTCCAGCAATACGAATCTCCGGCCTATGAAAAATGAGTCACTATAGGTTAGCGCCCGCGACTACGTCAAATTCAAATCCCCTTTGCAATCCCTAAGCACATCGTATCGTTCGCGCGGCGGGCGGCTGCCAGGTCAGCAGCATCGGAGTGAGCGTTCGAGTGAGCGCGGTGCTTAGCAGGGCAGTGACGCGCGCGAATACTTCCGTTTCAGGGCGCCACCAGAATAAGCGTGGGCGAGCCGCCGCAAGGTATCGCGCCGGTCTGGCGCATTTTCTTGCCGTCGATCACCAGAATCGCGCCCGGAGATGTGGCGTAGATCGTGTCGTCGCTGGCGGCCGCTGCCGCCCAGAAGGGCGCGTGCGTCTTGATCGTGGCGATCTTGCGCCAGTTTCGTGTGTCGAACACGTGGAATTCGTTCGCCGTTTGCGTTCGCGGGCTGTCCGTCGCCGAGCGGTCGAAATCAAGATAGAAGCGCGTATTCGGCGTGCGGCTGTAGCCAAGAAAGAGGCGTGTCCCGTCCGCTGAGAGGGGCCACGCTGCGGGCGGGATTCGCCCCTGGATTTCTCCCTTCTCGCGCGTGGGCGTGAACGCGCCCGACGCGATATCCATCATCACGATTCCCGCGTCGCCCCGCGCAATCAGCAGCCGCTGTCCGTCGCTGGAGAGAACAGCCTGCGCGATCCCCAGCCGGCGAACCCACGGAAACACCACGTAAGAATTTTCCGCGTCGGCGCCCTTTGCATCCACGCTGATTCGGCGAAGCCGGTTCGTCGTCGGGCACAGAAAGTCGAATTGGTCCGGCGCGATATTGGCGATGAATCGCCCGTAGCCGCAATTGCCCAGGTGAATGTGGCCGCGCATTTCGTCCCCGCTTTGCGTGTCGAACGAATGGATCTGGAAGCCGGGATCGCCGGACTCGTTCACCGAATTCACCAGGATGCGCAGCGTCGCTCCGTTCGTGGAAACGGACATCGTCGAATACGGCGCCGCGCCGTCGGCAACCACGCGGCCGTCCATCGTTTCCGTCCCCACCACGGTCCCGCTGCCCGTGTCGATCACCGCGAGGTTGCTCAACTGGTCTTTGCCTCTCGCAGCGACGTAAAGCCGCGTGCCGTCCGGAGAGAGCGCGAAGTCCGCGTCCGCGCCCGTCACGATGCTCCCCATCATCTTGCCCGCCTTGGGGTCGAGCAGCCAGATGCGGCCGCCCACGCTGCCGCGCGTGGGGTGCGGATCGAGCACATAAAGCCAGCCTGCCTGCGGCTTCGCCCAGCCATCCACCTGGATTGGCGCGGTCGCGGAGCCCGCGTCTTGCCACGCCGAAACGGCAGTCTGTGCCGCGGCCTCTGGGCATAGCAGCTGCGCCCCGATGAGTGCCGCGACCACCGCGAACCACCAAAATGCAATCATCCCAGCCCAGCTTCCAACGCGCCCTTCATTGACTTGCGAACTCTTCACAGGCCCTCTCTCCCGCCCTTGGCAAAAACACTATATATCACGCGACTGAGCAGGCTCGGTTCCAAACAAAATCACCCCATCGCCCTGTGACGGTTTTATGTAGCTCGGGGCTTCCGCGCAGCCTGCGGATGCCCCGAGGCTTTCCGCCGCCACGGTTAGCATTATTGGGATCCGGAAGCGCAACAACAGGGCATCTGGTCGGCGGCAGCAGTTTGGTCCCTCGCCCTTCGCGATGGAAAGCGGCTGCGGCGCGAGGGCGTAAGCTCACAAGCGCCGGAGCCCGCCTGCCGAAGGCAAGGCCTGCCTGCCGCAGGCAGGGCCTGCCTACCGTAGGCACGGCGCGATTGTACTTAGCCCGGCATGCAGCGAAGCGGAACGCCGGGAACAATACCCCGAAAGATAAAGCCCCGGAGGGCGATTGACCCGTGGCATCGCCACACAGGCGGCGCCCACAGTTCTGCCCGGTGTTCAGGAAGGTCGGCACTTCAGTGCCGACATAAAAGAACCGGCGCGAATCCCCAACCGCTTGCGCAGCCCCGCCTGCGCAAGCTTCCCCCCCCCGATAAACAATCAGTGCAAATAGCCGCATTTAGCGCGCAAATCGCGACATTTAAGGCCATTTTAAGCGCACAATTTCGACCCATTCCGCCGCGCAACACGCCCGCACCATTCCCAAATCGGGAAAAGCGGTTCTAGTACCGAGATAGTGGTTGACAAATGAGTACACGCCATGATAAACTTCTTCTCGGAGATTCACGATGAACGAACCGTGGCCGTCTCGAGGCAAACTCATTCAAACGGAGGCAAAGGCTGGCTATCTCGGTCGCGCCGCAAGCAGGCCGCTGATTTCTAATCGATATCGCTGCGATTAGAAAACGCCGTAACCCTCGCATTTGCAACAGATCCAAATTTCTAATCGATATTAAAACAGCCCTTTGGAGCGGCAAAAGCGCACAAAAGGCGAAGCGAGCAGGCCCGCGATGACGTTTCAAGCCGTCTGCAGGTCACTCGCGTGCCACGCCGTAGCCAGGCTCTTGGGGAGGCGGGAAAATGCATAAAATCCCCAAAATTCTAATCGCAAATGAATAAAATTAAAAATCGACCTAAGCCACTGAAAACAAAGACCGCGAGAATTTCTAATCGCGGTCAGGAAGGGGGGTAAACGAGCGCCGCGATTAGAAATGCATAAAACGGGCAGCCGGTTCGGTTCAGGAACCTGGTACTAATGCTCCTTGTGCAAAACCTTCGACTGGCATACAGTGTAGCCAGGTTTAGGCGCATCACGGGGGACTGTCGTGGTGGCAACCGTTTGTTCGCAATGCGAGAAAACGGAAACGCAGTGCACTTGCACTAAATACTGCTGTTTCTGCCAGTCGCAGGACCATATTCGACTGTGCGTCGACGGTCTCTACTATTGTCCGGATTGCCGCGAAGCGGTTGATGTCCGGCTGGCGGAGGACGATGCACACCGGTAAGGGCGCGCACACCGAATGTACGCTTCGCTACGATCCCCGGCTCATTGCCGGCGTCGGCGCAGTAGTTTCGCATGCGGCGGGGCGCGCGGGGCTGCCGGAGTGGGAGCAGACCGAGTTTGCGGCCGCCACTGAAGAGGCATGCCGTGAAACGTTGGCCACGCTGAGCCGCATCGGCCACACCGACCAAAAGGTCCAGCTGGAAGTGGCGGACTTTCCAGGCCGCGTCGAAGTGACGATCGAGCCTATACCCGCTGGGCGCGGGCCGCTTCTTTTGCAAGGACGCGCCGCCGCCCACGCCGTCGAAGGCGTTTGCCGCACTTTGCAGCGCAAGGGAGTTGACCGGGTTCTTTGCGAGAACCTGCCGCGATCCTTCCGCATGAAGCTGATCAAATATCGAGCCGCGCCCAAAATCGCCACGGGCGATTGATCATAAAGTTAACAGTATAAAATAAAAGGAGGCGCTTTGTCGGCGCCTCTTTCGACGAAAATTTCTGCCTTAGCCGCTTCTTACATGGATGTCGCAAGAGCCTTCGAGCGGATCAGCGAGAGAAGCTGATCCTGGCTGACGGGCGCGTCCACTTTCAGGCGGTCGCCGCTCGGCGAGACGGTGACGTGATCGAGCGCGTTCGCAAGGTCCGGCTCGGACTGCGCTTCCTGGTAACGGCGCATCATGATTCCAGCCTGCAGCGCGGCCGCAAGAAGCTGCGCGTCGTTCGGCGAACCGCAAACGGCTTCGAACTGCGCATCGAGCCCGCTGTCGGCCTGCACGCTGATGGTCATCGCTTGCATGTGGCTGATGATCGTAGCGGCTTGCGGAAACTGGCTGGCTTGCGGAACAAGTTGCTGCATCGCGATGTGCGTGTAGTTCTGGTCGAGGACGGCCCAAACCATTCCGCTGCCGTTCGCTTCGTTCACCAGGGAAGCGAACTGATCGTTCGACATGATGTTGTCGGCCGCGCCCGTGCGCACATCGAGCAGGCCCTCGAGCGCCGAGCGCTGGCCGAATGCGGCGGTGTTCGAGTCGATGAAGGTGAAGAAGATGTCGCCCGCGCCGGAACCGCTGCCGAAGGCGTAAAGATGAAAGCCGGCATAGTCGGTTTCCGAAAGCTTCTCGGCTTTCAGGCGGTCCTCGGTCGTAGTGGGATCAAAGCTGCCGAGGGCAACGCCCACAATCGATTCCGATGAATTCTTCGAGGCATCGATAGTGGCCCAGGCCAACTCATCGACTTCCGTGTTGGGGTCCACACCCGCGGTCGTCAGGAACTGCTCGAACTTCCGGAAGTTGCTGGGCAGAAGTTGCTCGCGAAGCTGCGGGAACCATGGCAGCTGACGTGCGGATTTCAGGTCCGCGTAGGCGAGTTCGCCCACGTTCTTCGGGAACATATCGAGAACGGATGGGTCAAGCGTTCCCGCAAACGCGGCCCGCGGAACCCCGGCGAGAGACGCGACAAGCGCCGCGCCCAACAGGCCGATCAGCAAGCGATAATTACGGAGTGAGTGCTTCACAATTTCCCCCAGTTCTTTCTGCGATGCTTCCCGGAATTCTATCGGCCGCGCGCAACAGAGCTTGCGGTTCCCACTCGGGCGCTGGGGATTTTGCCAGCCGCGCAAGGCACGAAATGATCTTCTTCGCAGGACTTCAGGATCAATGGCGCTTCGGGTGTGCTCCCCCAGCTCTGGGCGGCGCACCCTGACATTATAGGAGTACCGCACTGGTTATGCAGTTGCCCGACCAACTCGAAGATTCCACCGCAGCACGGGCCTCCCAACGCGGCTTCAACCGCGTGTTTTCGTCGTGACCGACTGGGGAGTCGATGGCTGGGCCGACCGCTCATTTTCCGCCGACTCCAGGCGACTTTCAAACACTTGGTCAGCGGAAAAGTTCTCGAGCTGAAGATCGCATCCGGCGGGGATTTCCAGGGCGCGGCGCGGGATAAGCCCGACGACTTGACTGCAGGCAATGCTGACTCCGTGGCGCTCCGCCTCGTATTTTACTCGCGTGAAGACGCGATGCAAGGGTGTCTGCTCGAAGTCGGTCAGATTCATGGAGACCTGCGCCAAGCCACGCGTGCGCAGGTTCACCGCCATAGCTTTGACAAAGGGAAGCCCGCCGCTGGAGGGCCGCACGGATCTGGCGATGCGCTTCGCGATTTCGAGGTCGGCCGTGTTGAGATTGATGTTGTAAGCGATCAGGAACTTGCGTGCCCCGACGGCAACGGCACCGGCGGAAGGATGCAGGCGCGGCTCTCCAATATCGGGCGTGCGGCCGGGATCACTCTGTATGGCTTCGCGCAAGCCTTCGAAGCCACCTTTGCGAACGTTGGCGAGGCTTTCGCGTTCCGGGCGAATAGCCGCGGCCTCGTAAAAATAAACCGGGATGCGGTAGCGTTGCCAGATTTCGCGGCCGGCGGCGTGTGCGAGCGCGGCGCAGTCTTCGAGCGTGACGCCCGAAACGGGAACGAAGGGAAGCACGTCTGTCGCGCCGATGCGCGGATGCTCGCCGCGATGCTTGCGAAGATCGATGAGTTCGGCGGCCGTGCCGACGGCGCGGAGCGCAGCTTCGAGAACTGCTTCTGGGCCGCCTGCGATGGTGATTACGGTGCGATTGTGGTCGGGATCGCTGGAACGATCGAGAAGCAAAACGCCGGGTACGGAGCGAATCGCGGCGGCGATAGCGTCGATTACGGATATATTGGCGCCTTCCGAGAAATTCGGCACGCATTCGACAAGGCGCCTCATCCGGAGATCATATCGGAATCCTAGCCGCGACCGAAGAGACTGAACATGAGCAAGCCAAGGACGACGAGCGTGAAGGCGACGTATTTCCAGTCGCGTTCGTAAATGAACGCAAAAACCGAAAATGTCACGCGGGCGACGGGCGTCGCGATCAGAAGCAGCAGGCCGAGCTGGATCAGTCCGCGCCCGGTAAGCGACTTTGCGTCACCGATAATACCGGAGACTGTGCGGTAGTCCCGAGGCTCGCCATGAAATACGCGGTAGTTCATCGGTGCGGGATGCCGAACGAGGAAAAGGACGCCCCCGGCCAGCACCAGTGAGGCAGCAATGATGACCCCTGTACGCAAAAGAAGGCCCATAAGGTCGTCGATGCGTTTATCGGTGCTTTGCAGATCAGGTCTCATTCGTTTCTCATCCGATCACATCTTCCCGCTAAAGCCGTTGTATATCATTTCAACCGCCAAGGCCGCGATCACCACGGCAAACACCATACGCAACATTCCGACGTGAACGCGCGAGAGCACGCGAGCACCCGCAAACGATCCGGCGAGTACGCCTAGCATAACGGGCATGGCGATGCCAGGATCGATATAGCCCCGGCTCAGGTAAATGCCCGCGCCAGCCGCGGCTGTCACCCCAATCATGAAATTCGATGTGGTCGTGGAGACCTTGAACGGCAGCTTCATCGCTTTGTCCATCGCCAGGACCTTCACAGCGCCGGAGCCGATTCCGAGCAAACCAGAGAGCACGCCCGCAATAAACATGATGCCGAAACCCGTAGGGACGTTGCGAACGTGGTAGTTCTCAAGGCCGTCGCCGGAGGGGAAGCAGCTGTCCATGCGAAGCCACGTAGCGATTCGGTCGGGGGGAACGTCTTCCGATGGCTGCGGTATTTCGCGAACGGAAATATAGGCCGAATACAGCAGCACGACGCCGAAGATGATAGCGATCACCGAGCCGTGCAGATAAACGACGAGGCCCGCACCGACAAGCGCGCCGGTCGTGGTTGCCATCTCGAGGAACATGCCGACGCGAATATTGGAGTAGCCCTCGCGAACGTACGCTGCCGCCGCACCGCTCGAGGTCGCGATCACGGAAACGAGTGCTGCTCCGATTGCATAGTGGATATCCACGTGGAAGATCAGCGTGAGCAACGGCACTACGACCACGCCGCCGCCTAACCCAATGAGAGAGCCGAGAAATCCTCCTAGAAGAGAGCCCACCCAGATGAGCAAGGTGAATTCGAGCGCGCTCAAGCCTTGTGCTCCTTCGCCGTCACGTCTTGGTCCTGTTTTTGCGATTCGAGCTTCCAAAGAATCTGGCGCAGCATGCCGAGTCCTAGCCGCACATCGCCGGGCGAAAGACCCAGACGGCGAATCGTGCGGCGCATCTTTTCCGCGGTCGATACGGTAGTCGGCGGCTTCAAATAATCGCTTTTCCGCAGGACTTCGATCAGTAGCGCGCCAATTCTTTCAGCGTCGCCCGCGCTGGCGAATTCCTGCTCGAGCTTTGGCGACAAGGCTTTCGAGTCGCGTGCGAGTTCGTAAAGGCAGACGGCGACGGCTTGGCCGAGATTCATCGAACGGTGCTCCTCGCGGGTCGGGATTTGCATCAGCCAGTGACAGTGGCTAAGCTCATCGTTGGAAAGGCCGCGCTTTTCGGAGCCGAAGAGAATCGCGACGTTGCTGTGTCGAAGCCTCTGTTTGATGGCGCGAGCGCCTAGTTCGAGGCGCTTGATCGGCTGGTGCAGCTCGCGACGGTTGGCGGCGGTGGTGCCGATGACGAGCGTGCAATCGGCAACGGCATCGGAAACCGTATCAAACTCCTCGGTGTCTGCCAGGACTTGCGACGCGCCGACGGCGGAACGGGCTTCTCGATATGAGGGTTCATACGGATCGACGACACGCAGATGGGCAACGCCGAAATTGCTCATCGCACGCGCCGCGGCTCCGATATTCAGTGAGTTGCGGGTGGCAACCAGGACGACTCGCAGGCGGTCGAATTCGGCGCGCATTGGCGAGAAACTAATTCTACGCGATTCGGACACCGCAACGGTTGGGTTTTGGCAGTCGCAAGGCCGATTCAGCCCAGTAGTCGAATGCGCACAAACTGCGAAGATCTTCTGAATTTAGTCAGAATTTTTTCTGAATTCCGCCCGGAATTACTCCTCGGGAAGCGACAAATAGCAACTCTCAGGGATTCCACCCCCGTCCAATCTGAAGGAGGTTCAGCGATATGCCGAGCAATCATAATGGAAGTCTTGCCGGGCGTTTAATTCGGGTCGTGGAGCACAATGCAGGACCGTTGACCGAGGGCGTGGTGAAAAAACTGCTCACCAGCCCGCGAACTCCCGCTTACCATCACTTGCCGTATAACGACCTTTACGACCGCGCATATGACGTCTTCCATGATTTGGGGCTGTGGCTCTGGGAAAAATCGGAATCGGCCGTGCGGCAGTGGTACAACGAGACCGGTGAAAAGCGATGGGCGGAAGGAATTCCGCTCGACCAGGTGCTTTGGGCGCTGGTCCTCACGAAAGATCATTTGCTCAGCTCTCTGGATATGCACGGGCTCGCCGACTCGGCGGTTGAGCTTTATCAGCAGCAGGAATTTGACCGGGTTATCGGGCACTTCTTTGACCGTGCCGTTTGTTATACGGCGGAAGGCTACGCACACCGAGCGGCGGTCCGGCGTCCCGGAGCCAACGGCGTGCCTTCGCGGACTGCAGTAGTGCGCACCTAACGACAGACGAGCGGCGAATCGCGCGACTGAATTTGCCGCTCGCCTCGCTTCTTGCTGGAAGCACCTTGCATTCGCCACGATCCCTGGCTGCAAGGACGACTCGGAAGCGGTCGAATTCGGCGCCCATTGGCGAGAGGCCAATCCAGAGTGATTCTTGCGGCGAGTCCTCCCGCAGCTCCAGTGACGGACGACGTTGTGTGCGCTGGCAGGTGCGCGTAAGATGTCCGCAAAATGCCGTTCATCGATCTTGACCTCTCAAAACGCCTGGAACGCGCGGAAGGGAACGCCTGCATGCAATTCGCGGAGGCCCGTCGGCGTATCTATCCCGAGAGTGGCGCCGAGTGGATGGAGTGCGCAGGCGCTTACGTCGTGTTCGATGGCATCGAATCGCCGGTGACGCAAACCTTTGGGCTTGGGCTCTTTGAGTCGCTCGCCGTGGAAGCACTCGATGAGATTGAGCGGTTTTTCCGGATTCGAGGTGCGCCGGTGATGCATGAAGTGAGCCCTTTCGCCGGGGTGCCGGTCTACGACCTCTTGTGTTCACGGTGTTACAGGCCTCGCGAGATTAGCAATGTTCTTTATCGGCTGATCGATGACGAGCCGGGCGCGATTCCACCGCACATTTCGGTTCGCGTCGTAGGCTCTGAAGATGCGGAATTGTGGGCAAGAACGAACGCGCGCGGGTGGGCCAGTGAGCGGCCGGACTTCGAAGCTTTCCTGTTGCAGATGGGCGCCATTATCTGTGCGCGAAAGGGTAGCCCGAGCTTCTTGGCCGCGATTGACGGGCAGGCCGCAGCTGCAGGTTCGTTAGCGATCCACGAAGGAGTGGCACTCTTTGCAGGAGCAGCCACCGTGCCCGAAATGCGGCGGCGCGGGCTGCAGACGGCGCTGCTGCGCGCCCGCCTGGCGTACGCCCGTGAGCATGCATGCGACTTGGCCATGATGGTCGCCGAGCCCGGAAGCGAATCGCAGCGCAACGCCGAGCGCGGCGGTTTTCGCGTAGCCTACACCAGGATAAAGTGGCGCTTGCAGAGCTGAGGCGCCGAACCCCAGCCGCGTGGGGGCAGCTGGTACTAGAACCCAATCAGAACTCTTTGGAAACATTCGCACCTGTTTGTTTCAAATTGCTACTGCAATTGGTCGGTTAGTGAGAGACTTTCGCTTCGGCTGGCATAAAACCAGCCGAAAACCGCCTAGCTCAGAAAGGAAGTAAGAGGGCCGCGCCGTTTGCTCGAAAACGCCCGGCCGGGAAACAATGGGGGAAATGGACATCAGCTCGGGCCTGCGCGTAGGGCCTTTTGAGGTTCTTTATCCGTTTCGAACGGAACAATCGTCAACCAGAGCGAGCCGCGAGGGAAATTATCCCGGCCGGCTCTTCATCGTGGAGGGAATCGACGGCTCAGGTAAATCCACCCAATTAAGTCTCCTCCACAAATGGCTGGAAGCGAAGGGCTACGGAGTCGTTTTCAGCGAATGGAATTCCTCTCCGCTCGTAAAAGACACAACCAAGCTCGGCAAGAAAAAGAAGATGCTCACCCCGGCAACGTTCTCGCTGATCCACTGCACGGATTTTGCGGACCGGACCGAGAAAAGCATTCTGCCGCTGCTCAAGGCGGGCGCAGTGGTGCTGTGCGACCGGTACGTGTACACGGCGTTTGCGCGCGACGTGGCGCGCGGCATGGACCGGAAATGGGTGCGCGACTTGTACGACTTCGCCGTGAAACCGACCGTTGCTTTCTATTTTCGAGTGCCGCTCGAAACGGCGATCGGGCGAATCACGGCGGCTCGCGATTGCCTGAAGTATTACGAAGCGGGGCTCGACCTCGGCCTGAGCGACGATCCCATCGAGAGCTTTCGCATTTTTCAAGGGCGAATTCTCGAAGAGTACGAACACATGATCCCTGAATTCGGGTTGACCGTGATTGACGCCGAGCTCTCCGTAGAGGCGCAGCAAGCGCAGGTGCGGCAAATCGTGAAACGCCAACTCGAGGGCGTTCAAGAATTGAGGATAAGGCCATGAGGAAGACGTATGGGAAGGTGCTGCCCGGAATGAAGCTCACGGACCTGGCGGGTAAACTGATTGTCATCGAAGGAACGGATTGTGCAGGACGCACGACCCAGATCAATTTGCTGAAGCCCTGGCTCGAAGAGCTTGGTCACGCAGTGCTGGACACGGGGATGACACGGTCGCCGCTTGCAGGGGAGGGAATTCGTCGCGCGAAAGAGGGAAATAATCTCGGACGCGTAACGCAAAGCCTCTTCTATGCGACGGATTTCATCGATCGCCTCGAGAATGAAATCGCCCCCGCTTTGCGCGCGGGTTTCGTGGTTCTCACGGACCGTTATATTTACTCGCTCATTGGGCGCGCGATTGTTCGCGGCGTCGATCCCGTCTGGATTCGAAGCCTTTATTCCGTGGCCTTGAAGCCGGACGCCGTATTTTACTTGCGCGTGAAGCTGGAGGATTTAATTCCGCGCGTGATCTTTTCGCGCGGCTTCGACTATTGGGAGTCGGGAATGGATCTCTATCCGGCTCACGATATGTACGAAGGCTTCTGCAACTATCAGAGGGCGCTGCTTGGTGAATTTGATCGGTTGAGCAGTGAGTTCAACTTCGAGACAATCGATGCCTCGCCCGAACCGAAAGCAGTCTTTGCTGCACTGCAAACGCGCATTCAGGCCGTTTTGAATCCCGAAAAGTCGTATCTGACGCGCAAAGTCGAGGAAACGACCGAGCGCCTCACGCGATCCATCGATGCCAGGGGCGTCTTTGCGGCCGCGTCCGCGGCACGAGACGCTGAGCCCTCGCTTCAGCCCGTGGCGCGGCTTCTAAACGGGAACGGAAACGGCCATCATTGAGACCGTCCTGCTCGACTTCGCAAACCTTCTCGTAACCAGCTGTTGATAGTCTGTTCGCTTGAAAGATGCGCGCCGGTGCACTACGCTAGCTACCCCGCCGGGAAGGCGGAGTCCGTGAAGTGGCGACGGCCATCGGGCCGCGCCTTGCTTTTTCAACGAGCACGAGGACTAACGAGGAGGATGTCTATGCAAATGACAGGCGAACAAGCGCAAATTCTGCAAAAAGTTGCAATCAGCACCCTTGAGCACGAAGCCAAGACGACACAACGGGTGATCGAAGCGATTCCCGCCGACAATTCCGGCTATAAGCCCGACCCCATTTCCATGAGCTCGCTCGAACTGGCAAAACACATCGCCAACAGCGAATTGCAGATTCTGCGCGGCGCCGTTGCCGGCGAATTCGACTTCAGCGGCAGCGTGCCTGAGTCGGTGAAGACTCCCAGCGACGTC
Organism: Candidatus Aquilonibacter sp.; assembly: GCA_035507075.1. Taxonomy (GTDB): domain Bacteria; phylum Acidobacteriota; class Terriglobia; order Acidiferrales; family UBA7541; genus Palsa-295. The sequence goes on from DATJOL010000011.1 coordinate 25,813, forward strand.
GCAAAGTGGTACGGCGGGGAAGTGGAGAAGGTGATGACGGACTTGAAGGCGCTTCCACCAGAAAAAGTCTCCCAAATTATCGACTTCCGCGGGTTCATGCAGATGCCCGCCGTGCTGTTCGTGAATCTGGCGATCCACCATTCGATCCATCATCGTGGTCAGCTCTCGGCGCATCTACGTGCTTCCGGCGGCAAAGTGCCCTCGATTTATGGACCGAGCTACGAAGATCAACAGGCGCAGAAAGCAGCTAGCGCCTCCTAACCAGGTATTTCCTGCTGCAGGAGCGAGTGAGAAACTCGCTCCCGCAGTTCGATTCACGAGCGGCCGCCCTTTCAGTGTGTCGTCTCAGTGCGTCGGCTCAAGGATCAGCTTCTGCACGCGCCAGTTGAGAAGTTCCGCCACGTAAAGCACGTTTTCCGAAGGGCACGCGATTTCGTGGATCCAGCCGAATTGCCCCAACTGTTTTCCTGATTCGCCAAGCCAGCCGAGCACCTTTCCATCGAGACTTAGCTTGTAGATTCGTCCGGGATACGCATCGGACGTGTAGAGCACCTGGTGTGGACCGGGCGTGATGCAAAGCGTCCACGGGGAGCCGGGCGCCATGGTGCCGGTCGTAGCTGTAGGTTTATTGCCAATCGCCGGCCGGGCGTCGGTGGCAGCGGGAACATCAATCGTGATCTGGCGCAGAAAATTGCCGTCGCCATCGAAGACCTGAATGCGCCGGTTGCCGCGGTCGGCGACGTATACGTTGCCCTGCGCGTCGACCGCAATATTGTGTGGCGTATTGAATTGGCCCGGCCCGCCGCCGGGTGTGCCCCACGACTTTACCCAATTTCCGTTTCTGTCGTACTTCGCGACGCGCGAATTGATGTAGCCGTCGCTGATGTAGGTGTTGCCGGCTGCGTCCCACGCCATATCGGTCACCTGGCGAAACATCCCGTCGATCGGCGGGAGCGGAGGATTGGGATGCTTCAGCGGACCGGTACCTTCATCAGAGGCTTCCTGCTTGCGGCCAAAGACCATCATCACGCGGCCCGCCGGATTGAATTCGATCACCACGTCTGAACCTTTGTCCGCGGCCCAAATATCATCATGGCTATCGACCCGGACCGAATGCGCAAAGGACCAGGCGTAAAGGTTGCGGCCGATTTCCCGAATGAAATTTCCGTCGGGGCCGAACTCGAGCAGTTGTGCGGCTGCTGCGCCGTAAGCAGGGCCGTTCGTATTGCCCCGCGAAAAGACGAAGACGTCGCCCTTGGAATTTACGGCGACGCCGGCGGCTTCGCCGAAATACATATTGTCAGGCAGCTTGAAAAAGTCAGGTACCGAACGAAATCTGATTTCGGGCGGCGACGACTCTTGAGCGACGACGGTAACAGCGACGATCGATGCGAGCAGAAGAGCAACACTGAAATATTTCATGGCGGTTTCCTCGGAGGCATTCATCCACGGTCCGCCTCCTTGTGTGCGACCGACTTGCACCGGCACGCACTATATGCCTGGCGGCCACGGGAAACAATGCGGGAGCTGGCAAGGAATAGTCCTATTGGCGAGCGGCTGAAGGATCAGCGGACGAGGCCGAGTCCATATCGACGTACACGGGATTTTGTGCCGATTGACCTGGTGGATAGCAAAAGCCGTCCTTCGCGTACGTCGACCGGCAAGCTTTCGCGTATTCGGGGCGCACGGGTGATTGGGAGAATTGCCAGACCACCGCGAATGTCGTCCCGCTCGCGGATGGTGGCGAAGGATCTCCGGCGCCGGCGCAACCAGGCGACGGCGGGCAGGCGTCGTTGTAAACGAAAAAGGAGATATTTCGCCGCCCTTCATGCTGCTTGATGTCGTCGGCGGTCACGATGAATTTGCCCGGGCCATCGGGGGCCGGAATACCGGAACAATAGACGCCGGGCCGGAAACCTTCGCTCGTGAGTTCGTCGACCCAGGAGAAAAGGTAGGCGTTCTGTTCGGGGAGCAAGCGCCCGCCTTCTTCCTGGTCGAGGAAGATGATCGCGCCCTTCGGAAATCCTTCGCGAAGCGCGGCCGACACGGCGCTGTCTGCATCGCCCTCTCCGAGGATTGTTGCGCGAGCGACGGATTTGAGTTGCTTATCGAGGCGCCCGTTGAAGAGGATGACAAAGCCGAAACCATCGGATTGGATAACCGCGCGCTTGCCGGTCCAGTTTGTTGCGGTTTCGCCGGGCGGGCCATTGAGCCAATAGCCCGTGAAGGCGAATTCAGGCGCGAGCTTCGCCATGGCGGCATCGCCGGGATAATCGTTGCGATCGAACCCGAGGTAGGTTCGCGGGCTTGTGGCAGCTTGAGGCAAAGATTGCGAAGGCGGGGCTGGGCTCGCGCACCGGGTTTGCAAGGCTGGGGTGCTCGCAGTGAAGAAAATTGCGAACGTGATCGTTATGCGGATCGGGGTTCGCATGTTAGCTGACTCGATTCAGATGCTGAGAAAGTTTTCCAGCAGCCGGAAACCGGCGTCGGTGAGGACCGACTCCGGATGAAACTGCACGCCTTCAACTTTCATCCTCCGATGGCGCAGACCCATAATCGTGCCATCTTCGGTTTCAGCGGAGATTTCGAGCGATTTGGGCAGCGATTTGCGTTCGACGATGAGCGAGTGATAGCGCGTGGCCGGAAAATCCTGGGGCAGGCCGCGGAAGATCGTCTTGCTATCGTGATGTATTTCGCTGGTTTTGCCATGCATGACGTGCGGCGCGCGAATTACGCGGCCTCCGAATGCCGCGCCGATCGCCTGGTGACCGAGGCAAACACCCAGGATCGGAATTTTGCCCGCGAAACGCTCGATCAGCGGCACGCTGACGCCCGCCTCCTTGGGCGTGCAAGGGCCGGGTGAGATCACGATGCGCTCAGGCTCCAGCATTTCGATTTCATCGAGCGTGATTTTATCGTTGCGGCGCACTTCGAGCGTTTGCCCCATCTGCCCGAGATACTGGGCCAGGTTGTAGGTAAACGAATCGTAGTTATCCAACAGAAGGATCATCAGCTTTAGGTCTGCGCGACTTCATTTTAGCGCGAATGTCCGGGCGCTAGGATTTCATTCCACCGTGGGCCGTTTCGAGTGCTTTAATGACGGCGCGAGCCTTATTCACGGACTCCTGGTATTCGGTTTCGGGCACTGAATCCGCAACGATGCCGGCTCCCGCCTGAACGTAGGCGCTGCCGTTTTTCGCCACGAGTGTGCGTAGGCCAATGCAGGAATCAAGGTTGCCGGAAAAATCGAGGTAGAGGATCGCTCCGGCGTAGATGCCGCGCCGCGTTGGTTCGAGTTCGTCGATGATCTGCATGGCGCGTACCTTAGGCGCGCCCGAAAGCGTGCCAGCAGGGAAGCAGGCCATGAGAGCGTCAAAGCAATCGACTCCGTCGCGCAGGCGGCCCCTCAGGCTGGAAACGATGTGCATCACGTGGGAGAAGCGCTCGACGAACATGAGGCGCTCGACTTTCACACTCCCGTAATCCGAGACGCGGCCCAGATCGTTGCGCCCCAGATCGACGAGCATCACGTGCTCTGCTCGTTCCTTCGGGTCGGCGAGCAAGTTTGCTTCGAGATCTGTGTCTTCTTTCTCGTCGTTTCCGCGCGGGCGCGTTCCGGCCAGCGGCTTGTAAAACACATCGCGGCCTTGTACCTTGACGAGCATTTCGGGTGAGCTGCCGGCCACGGAGACATCGTCGATCTTCAGGAAATAAAGATACGGCGACGGATTGATCACCCGCAGTGCCCGATAGATTTCAAACGGATCGGCATTCGTCTTCGCGGAAAATCGTTGGCTCACAACGATCTGGAACGCGTCTCCGGCGCGAATGTATTCCTTTGCTTTCCGCACGGCGCCGGTGAACTCTGCCTTCGTCATGTTCGATTCCAAGCGAAGTGGCCCCGGGCGCTTCGCCGCAGTCGCTTTCGGTAGCGGGCTTTCCAGCGTCTGCCGTGTGCTCCGGACATCTTCGACGGCGGCGTCGTACTTGGCGCGCAAGATTCCCGGGCCTTCCGTGAACACGTTGCGAATGATGCTGATCCGGTGCCGTACGTGATCGAAGGCCACGAGCCCGAGATAAAACATCATGACACAGTCGTCGAGCTTAAGATCGTCGCGACCGCTCGCGGGAATGCTCTCAACGAGGCGCACCATATCGTAGGCGCAGTAGCCGATAGCGCCGGCTGCGAGCGGCGGCAATCCCGGGACGCGCACGGGATGAAAGCGCCGCGTGAGGCGGCGCAGGCGTTCGATCGGATCGAGGTCGTCGTCAAACCGAGATTTGTTTTCGCCGGTTTCCAGCGTACAGGCGCGGCCACGCACCCGAAAGACCTCGGCCGGATTCGCACCTACGAACGTGTAGCGCGCTATATTTTCCCCGCCTTCGACGCTTTCCAGCAGGAAAGAGTACTTCGCGCCCTGTGCGAGACGAAGATAGGCGCCCACCGGCGTGAGCAGATCCGCTGTGTACGTGTCGTAGACCGGCACGAGGTTGCCCTCGCGCGAAAGCTTCTCGAACGTCTTGTAGTCTGGGCCGATCATTTCTTTTCTCGGGGTTTCTCCTCGCGCTTTAGCGCGGCCAACAAGGAGGCCCGCATTTCCTTCACGGGAGCGCGCCCCCCCATCCAGATCTCCCACTGCGCCACGCCTTGTGCCATGAACATCTCGACGCCCGAAACGGTTTCGATGCCGCGCCGTTCGGCCAACTGAAGCAGCTTCGTTCTTCGAGGGCGATAAATGGTGTCAAATACGAGCCTGCAATTCAAATCGCGCGCTTCCAGGGGCGATTCGCTCTCGAAGGGATGCATTCCCACCGGCGTCGCATTCACGATAGCGTCGAAAAATTTCCGATGCAGGCTGCTCCATTCGACCAAAGTGCCGCCAACGGCCTCCGCGATCGCCTGCGCCTTCTTCTGCCTCCGCGCGCAAATGCACACCGAGGCGCCCGATCGTACCAGCGCGAACGCCACGGCCCTCGCCGCGCCCCCGGCGCCAACGATCAGGACCCGGCTCCCGCGCAGGCGCACACGGCGCTCCAGAGCCTGAAGCACGCCCACGTAATCCGTATTGTAGCCGTAAAGCTTCCCTTTGCCGCGGACCACGACGGTATTCACCGCGCCAATCGCGCGCGCCAAAGGATCGCAACCATCAAGGTAGCTGATGATGCGCTCCTTATGAGGTATCGTGACGCTGAACCCTCTAATGCCGAGCGGCTCGATTCCCTCCACGAAGTCGTCCAGCCGCTGCACCAGAAACGGCAGGTAGATCGCATCGATCTGGCGCGCGGCGAAGCCCGCATTCTGCAGTTGCGGCGAAAGCGAGTGGCCAATCGGGTTGCCGATCACGCCATAAATGCTCGTTTTGTACGTCAGCTGCTCGGCGCGGTAGACCTCGTGGATGTCTCGTAGGTCGATTTGCCCGGACGCTGTGGCGTTTTCTACCGGCGCATACGCGAACCCGTTCGGCTCCCGCAGCCCGATAACCCGCGGCGCTAGGGCTGCGTCCCCCATGGGGATAACAATCGTGTCCCGACGGCTGCGCCCGAATTGGGCGAGTCTTATGCATTCGCGAAGCGAGTCGCAGCGGGCCGCAATCTTGATTAGGTCCGGACAATTCCGAACCATCCGCGCCGCCACCAGGGGCAGGTTTGGCGGCATGCCCTTGAAGAAATGGGCGGAGACTAAGCGCCGCCCAGGGCCGAGCATCACGTCCAGCAACTCGGGCGGGCACAGCGCCGCCGATTCAACCTCCAGGTCGTACCAGGCGCACCCCGCGCGAACTGCGTCAGCCAAATGCACCAGCTGCCGCGCGATCGGTCCCCGATAGCGGCCCCCAGCCGAGCGACGGCGGCAGGTGGCGAGCAGTGTAGACTTCATGGTGTGCCGAGCCAGCCGGGAGAGGAAGCGGCTGATCTCGCGGTCCTCTGCGAGCCAATCCAGACGCAGCTCAACCGTACCGGATGCCCTATCTGCAACGGCTAGCTGCCGCCACATCGAGCCGACGTCTGAGGCAGCCACTACCGCACAGATTTTGTCCTTACCTATCATCCGTGTTTACTGCAACTTACAGGATTTGGCCGGGAGCGTTCACCCCCGGCGAGAGTCAGGCTCTGCTTCTACCATGCAGGTACACAATGTGTAAAGCCCGGGTGACCATTATCTTGACGCTCCGTGGGGCGGATGCTACGGTCGCCTTATGGGGCGCCCGGACCCGGGCGTTAGGAGTTCCATAGGAGCCAAAGCCATGCGTGGGAAGATTGTCTTTGCTGGTTTGATTTTGTGCTTGTCCGGCCTGTCGGCTCGGGCGCAAAGCTATACGCCGCCGTTCCCAAACGACGTGTATTGCTCCGGCCTGGTCACGACCGCGGCGGTCCCGCAAGGCACCTTCGTGATTACGGGCGAGGAATCCAATACCCGCCTAACCTATACGCTAGGCGACATGGTCTATCTCAACAAGGGATCCGACGCGGGCGCCAAAATTGGCGATGAGCTCTCGATTATCCGCGCCGTGCCAAAAGACCCGCTCACAGAGCCTTGGACCAAATGGCAATTCGGTATTTTCAGCCGCATGGGCACGCTTTGGGCTGACGAAGGCCGCGTCAAGATCGTGGAAGTGCTGCCAAAGACCTCCGTCGCCGTCGTCGAGCACATGTGCGACATGATTCAGCGCGGCGACATTGCCGTGCCGTTTACCACCGAGCCGGCAGTTACCCTTAGACCCCTTGGCGAATTTGACCGGTTTGCGCCGCCCAACGGCAAGGCTTTGGCAATGGTCATCGCCGGCAAGAACTTCCGCAACGAGATCGGGACCAACGACATCGTCTACGTGAACCTGGGGAATGCACAAGGAGTTCACGTGGGTGACTATTTCCGCGTTTTCCGCTACACCGGAACCGAGCATGAGACCGCTTACCAGACTCCGCGCTATGCCTTCGATCAGCAGTTCGGGAAGTCGCCGATCTACGGGTTCGGCGCTGTTCCGACGAAATACAGCTGGAGCGATACGCCGCGCGAAGTGCTCGGCGAAGGTGTTGTGCTGCGGACCGGCCCGAACTCTTCGACCGTGCTGATCACCTTCACCACGCGGGAAATTTACACTGGGGATTATGTGGAGTTGGAGTAGTTCTTAAAAACCCCGGCGTCACGCTTCTCGAAATTCGGCCTCGGCAAAGACTTCCGCGGTGAAGGCTTGCACGCGGGTTGCGGGGTTTTTCCACGCGTCGCGGGGCAGTCCGGCCTTTTCGCATGTCGCTTCCAGCAAGCGTATACCGTTCCAGCGAAATTGCACGGCCACCTGCGGCAGCAATATCCCGCGTCGCGCGCCATTGCTCACGAATAGGCCGTGCTTGCCAGGTTCAATCGCTTCGGGATTGATGTCGCTTAACGGTGAGAGAGCCGATATCTCGATCTCAATCTCGGCAAGCTCTCCAGGCGTAACGCGGGGAAATCGGGGATCGTCAGACGCGACGGCACGCGCGCAATACGCCACTACGTCGATAATCGCAACGCCCGAAGGGAGTTGGCCTATGCAGCCCCGCAGACGGCCCGCTCGTGTAATCGTCACAAACGCCCCGCCCGGCCATCTTAATCCAGCGTCCTGAGCTGCGTCGTCCGGAGCGCGTCGCTCAACGCCCGCCACCAGCGCACGGCGCGCTATTTGCAGCAGCAGTTTCTTCTCGCTGTCAGCGAGTGAGGACATCCTGCGGTTTTTCTTTTCGGTCCACCAAAACCACGGTCCTGCGCCGGCGTTCGTCCACTCGGTAGCGGATTTGGCCCCAGAACGCGACGAAATAGTGGAAGGCGGACGCAACAGCAGTCACCACGACCAGCCACAGCAGCACCACGCCAACCAAGCGAAGCGCCGGATGATTGGCCGTCATAATCACGGCGCAGCCTGCGATCACCTGCAGAAGCATCTTGGTCTTGCCCAGCGCGCCCGCTGGAATCACAAGTCCCTCAACCGACGCGATTTCGCGCAGGCCCTGCACGATAAATTCGCGCCCGATGATGACAACGGCCATCCACGCTGGCATCAAACCCATTTCCACTAGCGGGATAAACGTCGCTGCGATAAGCAGCTTGTCCGCGATCGGATCGAGCAGAATGCCCAACGTCGTCACTTCACGCCGCTTGCGCGCAAAATAACCATCGGCGAGATCCGTTGCCGCCGCCAGCAACAGAATCAGTACGCCCCACGACTCGAAATGAACCGGCCAGTTCGGCTGTCTGGTGAGAAGAACCACAACCATCAGGGGGACGAAAAAAATCCGTAGAATCGTAAGGCTATTCGGCAGGTTTGGCAGGCTGATTGGTCTGCTCATGATGGCGCTCGGTGAAGTTCGGCTCCGGTTCCAAGGCGCGATTTGGCTAGTCGAATATAGTCTCGCACCGTTTTTGAGTCAACGCTACTTTGCCGGAACGTTGTGCTTTCCAGCGCTTTTGCAGCGGTTTGGCTGTGCCCCGACGCGGCAAGGCATCGCCAGCTTCAGCCTGCGGATGCTGCGAAACTGTGCAAATCTTTGCGGCCGCTTCCCGCGCCGGGAAGTCCGGGTTTTCAACCGGGTGCCCATGCCGTCCGATGCTGTTAAGTCTAACTATATCTTTGAGATGGGCTGATCGCCGGACTACGCGGGTCGTAGGCCGCTTGCCTACAGACCCTGATAGACCGGAACTACTTAGTACCTTTATCCACAGCGATTTCCACAGGAGCGCTGTGGGGCCGTATTACAAATGGCGCGAGACGGCGCTGGAGGAGCGACTGCGGGACCTCGGCCTCGATGAGCATATCCTCGCCCGCTAGCTCGGAGCTGAGCACCCGCCCGAATCCGTGCACCAGCGAGAGGTGGCGGCCGTCCGAGACGGGGATGCGGAGGCGGGAGCGCACCACCGGGTCGACCGGCATGTGGGCGTCGATCTCGTGTAGGAGTTCGGGTAAGCCTTCGCCGGTCGCGGCAGAGACCAACAGGCGGGGATGGCCGTTTCCGTTCGCCGCTTGCAGGAGGCTGCGTTCGGGTTCAGCCAAGCGGTCAGATTTGTTCAGCACGTGCAAGCGCGGCCGGTCTTGCACGCCCAGATCGGCGAGGACTTTCAGAACTTCCGCGTCGTGCTCGGCGTGCTGCGGGTCTGAAATGTCCGTCACGTGCAGGATGAGCGCGGCTTCCTGGACTTCTTCGAGCGTGGCGCGAAAGGCGGCGATCAAGCCGGGAGGAAGATCGCGCAGAAAACCCACCGTGTCTGAGAGAAGCACGCGCCGGCGCGAAGGCAAGCGCACTCCGCGAATCGTCGGGTCAAGCGTCGCGAACATCTGCGACGACGTGAGCACGTCCGCCGAAGTGAGCGCGTTAAAGAGCGTCGATTTGCCGGCGTTCGTATAGCCCACGAGAGCAACGGTCGCAAGCGGAACCGCTTGCCGCGAGCGGCGGCGCGTGGTGCGCTGGCGGCGAACCACTTCAATCGCGTCTTTGATTTTTCGCACGCGGTCGCGAATGCGGCGGCGATCGGTTTCGAGTTTTTGTTCGCCAGGGCCGCGCGTTCCGATGCCGCCGCCGAGACGCGAAAGTTCTTCGCCGCGGCCCGTCAGGCGGGGCAGCAAATAATTCAGCTGCGCCAGCTCCACTTGCAGCTGGCCTTCGCGGGTGCGGGCGTGGGCCGCGAAGATATCCAGAATCAGCTGCGTGCGATCGATCACGCGGCAGTCCGTGACTTTCTCCATGTTGCGGAGCTGCACGGGCGTGAGATTTTGATCGACGATAATCAGCGGCGCCTTGCGCAGCCGCGCTTCGGCGCGAATTTCTTCCAGCTTGCCGCGGCCAACCAGCGTCGCGGGATCGAGCGCTTCGCGAACCTGAAGCACGCTCGCGGCGATTTCCGCGCCCGCGCTGTGCGCCAACTCCTCGAGTTCAGCGAGACCGTCGCGCCCAAGATCGGCGGCGGCGAGCGAACGCCCCCTCGACGATTTTTTCAGGCTCACGCCGACAAGCAAGACTCTCTCTCGGCGTTCTACAGGACGGGCACTTTTCATCGCGCAGCGGGAAACGGCAGAGAGGGAACTGTTCGATAGTGGTTCATCTACTCGACCATTATACGCCCGTTGCCTCGTCTCGTCTCAAGTGTTCGCCCTGATCCGCGGTGACCGCGGGACCGATTTTATGCATTTCTAATCGCGGCGCTCGTTTACCCCCCTTGCCGACCGCGATTAGAAAGTTTCGCGGCCTTTGTTTTCAGTGGCTTAGGTCGATTTTTAATTTTATTCATTTGCGATTAGAATTTCGCGAATTTTATGCATTTTCCCCGCCGCCAGAACTGCCTTTGGCGCGGCACGCCGTCGTCATCGCGGGTCTTCTCGCTTCGCCTTTTGTGCGCTTTTGCTCCTTTCGGAGGGGCTGTTTTTCTATCGATTAGAAATTTTTATGTGATTGAAAATGCGCCAGTTGCGGCGATTTCTAATCGTAATTACTATCGATTAGAAATTTCGGGTTTTCTGACTTAGCGCGATCCGCGCACACTCCTGCTCTATTGTTTCCGCACTTTTTTCGCGGATTTTTTTCCGCGATTTTGCGGATTTCAGCTTCAAAAACAAACGAAGGGTAGCATGCGGAAAATGCGATTTCTATTGTGGGCAATACTGAGTATGGAACTCACAGGACTACCAAACAGAGGAGGTTGAGAGGCAGATGAGCACGGCTACAGGTGACGCGGCGTCAAAATTGGCACGTTAAAATGGGCTAAATTGCACGGTTTTGACGGTTAAAAAGGCTTATTTTGGCTTGTTTGCACGATTGCTGAATCGGGGCACGCATTTGAGCGGAGGGAAGACGAGGCTTGCGCCCTTAGCCGGATCGACGGCTTCGATTGGCTGGCACGGGGTAGTAGGGACGGGAACACAGTTGTTTGAATGCGAGGTGGTAGACTGCGGGGCGTTTATCCGTCCTGGGCGGGGTACGGCTATGAGACTTTCGACATGCGCGTCTGCTTTGCTCGTCATCGCAAGTGCGGCCATCACCTTGGGCGCGCCGATCGTGGCAAGGAGGCAGTCACCGGGGACGCTGCCGTCCTTCGACGTAGCCAGCGTTAAGCCCGATGATCCGAATGATCCGATCAGAGGTTATCGCCAGCTCGACGCGGGCGGAAGGATAGTGTATCGGGCATACACGCTGCGGCAGTTGGTGATGGAAGCCTATAGGCTGCAGCCGTACCAGCTGTCGGGCGGTCCCTCGTGGGTAGACGGCGAGATGTTCAATATTGAGGCCAAACCTCCAGAGGCTTCTGACGCTGCCAAGATCAAGCCGAGCGATCCCAAAACGCCGCCTCCCTCTGACGAACTTCTGATGCTTCGTTCGCTTCTGGAAAGCCGGTTTCAACTCGTGCTTTCCAAGGAGCAACGTGATGGCACCGTGTACAGTCTTGAACCGGTGAGGAGCGGAATTAAGCGGGATCAATTTCGTGCCCCCGAACATCCCGACGAGCGCCCGCTGGTTACGTCGGGCCGGGAGGAAGAGACCACGCAAGGGGGCGTCAATTACAACTTCACAGGCCACAACGCCACAATGGCTCTCTTGATTGAGCGACTTGAGCAGTACCTGAACGCGCCAGTCAAGGACGACACTGGCCTCACGGGCAATTTCGATTTTGTATTGCGCTACACGTACGATGATTCCTTGGCCAGCGCTAAATACCCCGCCATCCCGTCAGCCCTGAAAGAGCAATTCGGCCTGCGGCTAAAACCAGAGAAAGGTCGGGTCGGCCATTACGTAATCAGCCATGCAGAAAAACCGTCGATGAATTGAATCCTGCGGGCTCAAGAACAGCGTGGCGCAACTATAGACCCCACAGGACTCTAATGGTTGCCACGTTTCCGCAGGATCGGTTCGGTGTCACGATTGAGGTGACGACATGGAACGGTGGAATTTTGCGACGCTCGGGCAGGTCGTCCCGCTCGTTTAGTGGAAGCTTCACCACATTGAGGCTATTCACCCATTGCCGCTGCAAACCAGAAGAGCAGCATTCCTAGCGCACAGATCGGTGCATACCAGCGCAGCGGGCCAGGTCGCCAAGCACCGCAGATGCCAGCGATGAAGCCGGAAAGGGAAAACCAACCTCCCCAGCGATAAATTCTCAGCAGTAGTGGGTCATAGAATGGAAAACCGTGGATGACGTGCGCATATGCGAGGGACGAGACCGCGAGTAGACGCGAGGCCGTAGCCAGCGCAAATCCGGCCAGAGAAAGAAGAGAAAACGGAGTAAGCGCCGGTCGTCGCGTTGCCCAGCGCACCCAACCCCTTACAATCGAAATCGGAAGCGCAATGTAGATTCCAACGACAAAGATAACCAGCAAAACTGTGTTAGCAGTCGGATTCAATGGCACACCGCCAGGGCCGGACGGTGGTTACACTAACACTGGAAGTCCCGCTGCCCAAGTCCAGGTGAAGTCCTGTGAAGGAGAAAATCAAGGCGGCGGGCTTTCAGGTGAACGAAAACGGGCAAGTGAAATACGATGGGCGGTGGATTCCTGCCGACGAATGGCGCAAGCGAATGCCGCACGTCCGCCTGTGACGGTATACTACGCTCATGCTTGCGTTAATAATCGGCGGGATTGTGACGGTAATTGCAGCGTTCGGCGCGTCGTACTTCGGTGCGTGGCTTCAGAGGAAGTGGACGCCCGATCCGATTCCTGCGGTCAATGAAGTTCGAAAAGCGACTGAGAATGTAGAAGTCCGCGTGAAAGAACTTCACGACCGGGTGGATGCAAACGAACGCGAACGGTTAGATCGCGAAAACTTCCGGCTTGGAATCAAGCTGGTTCAGGCGACGCGCAACAATCCGTATGGAATAGAAGTGACAAATCCGTACTCGACGAAGGTTGCCATCGATTCAATACAGTTTTTTCTAGACAACGTGGCCCTCTCCTCTCCAGACAAGCCAGCGCCAAAGGATAATTGGGTAGTTCCCGCTGACGGCCAGCAAACAATATTCTGGAAGCCGCGACACGATCCAATCATGACCCTTGTCAACGCAGACAGGCCCGTTAGTGCGACTCCGTACCGAGTAGTTCTGGCATGCCGAATGGACGGCAAGGAGCGCACAGCGGAGCAGTCGCTTTTACTCTGGTTAACTGCCGGTCGGGCTGGCTTGTCTCAGGTTGGACCATAAAACATACAGGCCAAGAGTCGAATCAAACGAGCGGTGCCCGGCATACTGGCGGATCAGAAAGGCGTTTGTACCTCTTGTGCCATCCGCATGATGCAAGTGTGCTTGAGCACTTGCGGATGTTGGGGCATCTCGGGCAAGCCGGCCTTGCGAGCGATAGCCTTAAAGAGTTTGTACACGCTGATTTGATTCAACTGAGTGGACTTCTGTGAGTTGAAGACGAGGTTGTCCGCATCGGGCTTACGAACATCAAGCCAGGCCTTCAGCACAGTCGGCTCATTGCGGAGCGGATTGCCCTGCACGCGAAGCAATGCCTGTACGGAATCGAGCGAGCCCTTCAGCCGCTCGATATGGAAATATAGATCGACAGACGGCGAGTCCTCGCATATAATAAAAGTACTTTGAACAGCAAAGCTGATTTGAAGGCCTTTACGAAGCGAGCCTCGACAGTATTTCTTCAGGTGATCACAGTGCTGGTGGGCATGGGCGCGCTGGCACTGCTGCTTTGGGAACCTCACATTGAGGGCAGGAATGCGCACGCCACGGTGTTTGAGATCTATTTCAAAGACCCGTTTCTGGCCTATGCGTATATAGGGTCCATTCCGTTTTTCGTGGCGGTCTATCAAGCGTTCAGGGTGTTGGGATACGTGAGACAAAATCAGGTGTTCTCGCAAGCGGCCGTGAAAGCCTTGCGGACGATAAGATATTGCGCGATCTCCATCATCGGTTTTGTCGCGGTGGGAGAAATCTTCATCATGCTTGGCAACTCGGATGATCGAGCGGGCGGGGTTTTCATGGGCGTCCTCATTTCGTTCGGCTCGGTGGTGATTGCCGCTGCGGCGGCGACGTTTGAGCGGATTTTGCAGAATGCGGTGGATCTAAAATTCGGAAACGGCCTGAGGTTGTGACGAACCAGGCGACGGCAGGACAATCGGAACAAAAATACCTGCAAGACGGCCGGGCGAGTGAGAAGGCTTGCGCGGGGCGGGCTGCGGCGAGCCTTTGTTCCTCGAATCGTGATCTGCCGGGCTTCCGCGGAGGACCGATGGTTCGGAATTGTCCCGTCCTGCCCCCGATTTCCGAGCTACATGGAATCGCCGCGTAATCAGGTGCGTTAGGGGATGGGGGCAAAGCACCCGTACCCTTTGCAAACAACGCAAATGGTTCGGCGCCCGGCCCCCCGGTTTTGGAATCAGTTCGGCGTTGGCGGCTCCACGTGGTCGATGACGATTGTCTGGACCGGGCCGGTCTCGGCCTTGAGTCTCATTCCCAATTGATCCTTAAGTGCCTCAAGGAATGTAGGGGCGTTTTCATCAAATGTCGCGTTACCGCCGTTCATCGTAACCGGCGCGTCCGGACGAAATTCCAGAGTGAAATCGAAATTCCCGGCGAGGCCGGTTTCATTCACGACAGGCCGATTGATCACCGCTTCGCCGGGCAGCGTGCCGAAAATGTGCGCGATTCGATCCATTGTGGTGCCGCGAGAGGCGAGAATCATAGCGCCTTGCGCGATTCTGACGGCGAACACGTCACACGACGTCGGAAAGATGTCCGCTTGCGTGGCCGGGCTCGAACCGGCCCCGCCTTGCGGAGCGGCATCGCAAGGCGGACCCTGCGAATGTGGTATGAGCTTGGCTCCAACTTTGCCGGGCTTATCCAGCACGAGCGCTAGCACCGGAGCTTGCCGCGTCTCCATGTGAACCGCCAACTTGAAGCGGTCGGCTAGCAGCGATTGCATCATTAGGCGCATCTGGTCTTTCGTCGCGCTGGCCGAGCCGCGAGCCTCAATATCAAAACGGTCGGCATTGGCCCACTTCGGCATGGTCGCCAGAAGGGCGGCGCCTTCGGCCGGTGTCAGGTGCAGTTTATAGGCAAACTGAATGTAGGTGATCAACGGAAAATCTGAAGCGGCGAACAGGCCTCCGATGGGTGCGTAGGCGTCTCCGTCGTCAAGAGGGAACTTCGGGGGCACGAAATTGCCAGACGTGTTCTGCTTCACCGACGCAACGTCGAAAGACATCTTGCCGCCGGCGGCCTTCTCCCAGTCGGCGTTGGGTGACTGTGCTCGAAGGGACGGAACACAAACGACCGCAGACAAACAAATCGCGATGATAAAGACGCTGCGTCTATCCAGAGCGTTCATGCGTGAGTGCCTCTTGGCTTCGTTGCGGCGCTAGCGATTGTTCCAGCGCGTTTGATGCCGCCGATTATTCCTGCCGCCAGACAAAGAATCGAGGTCGCCTTCACTGGATGTCTCCTTCTCCCCATCCATTTTTAGTTATTTCAGCTCATGGTGTGACGGGCTGATTATACGCCCGACGACGCCCATGAGACGAAGTTAGAGGGGTGATGTCGTGCGCGTTTTCGATTGCGTGCGCCAGGCGCGAAAGCACGCCTGATCGGTTGGACGTTTTACTTTAGGGTGATGACCTGTAGAATTTTGGGATGCGGCGACGGTTTTTTGTCGAGAGATTTGAGGATGGGCGCGCGGTGATGCGCGGCGAGACGGCCGAGCATTTGGGGCGAGCGTTGCGGGCGGAGGCGGGGCAGCTTTATGAGTTGAGCGACGGCGCGAGCGTGTGGCTCGGGCGCGTCGAGAATGTGGCGCTGACGAAGCGGGGCGAGAGCCGGATCGAGTTTGCGCTGGTGGAGGAGGTACCGGCGCGCGAGCCGCGAGTGGCGATGCGGCTGCTGATTTCGCTGATCAAGTTTGACCGGTTGGAGTGGTGCCTGGAAAAAGCGACCGAGCTGGGTGCGAGCGAAATTGTGCCGATGGCGGCGGCGCGTTCGGATAGGGCGTTGATCGAGGCGGCAGGGAAGCGGCGCGCGCGATGGGAGAGGATTTTGGCCGAGTCCGCGCAGCAGGCGCGGCGTTTGCGTCCGCCGGCGCTGGCGAAGGCGGCGCGTCCGGCGGAAGCGTTTGGGGAAGACAAGAGCGCGCGAAAGATT
>DATJOL010000012.1:0-41209 GCA_035507075.1 Candidatus Aquilonibacter sp.
CAGTTGCACCACTTCCAGCGTCCCGCGCAGATTCACGTTCAGGCACATCTTTTCCGATTTGCGGTTCAGCGAAGCGGCGCAATGAATCACCGAATCCGTCGACCGCACCAGCTGCGCGTAATCCGCGTCGCTGACGCCGAAATGTGAGGAAGTTATGTCGCCGAGGAAAATCCGGATGCGCGAATGCAACGCATCCTCGAACTGAGGAAAATCCATGTGCAGCTGCAGTGAACGCCACAGCCGCTCGCGCCCTTCTTGCTCGTCGCGCGCGCGCACCAGCAGATTCAGCGGCTCGTCATAGTCCGCCAGCAGATTTGACGCGATATGCGCGCCGATGTACCCGGTCGACCCGGTAAGAAAAATCGCCACGTGTTCGGACACTCACAAGGTCAGGGCAGAGCCCTGCTTTTCTGCGGGTCGGAGCCTGCCTGCCGAGAGGCAGACTTTAGCTCCCAGCCCGTGCCACTCGCGGAAAAACGCCGGCCTTTAGAAGGGCGGGGCTTCAGCCCCCGCCGTAACGGCCGTTTAACACAGGGCTTCAGCCGCTGAAGCCGATCCCATTTTTTTTGCAAACCGTCACGACGCCGTCGCCGAACTCTTCTCGCCCGCCGCGCCGCTCGCCCCATTCCCGCTCACAAACGCCACATTTCGCCGCGGCTGCGCTTCCGGCTGGCGTCCTTCGATCAGAGGATAGCACCACTTGCGCAGCGCCGGAATGTGCACGTTGATCCAATAATCCCACCAGTCGAGCGACCGCGCATCATACTCGAAAAGCTCTCGCTCGCCGGGTGGCAACGCCGCGCTCAGCCGCTCCACATTCGCCGCTTCGAAAATATGGTTGTTGTGCAGAATAAACGGCTCAAACAGCGCAATCAGTTTGATCACCTTCTCCAGGTCCCGCTCCTGCCGCGCAAACGGCGACCGCACAAACGGTATCGGCTCGATGCTCCGGTTGATCGCCTGCACGATCGCCTTTTGCGCCGGCGCCGAAAACGCGTCATAACGCGTCTTCGAAACCGGAATCGCGTCAAATCGCGCGCGCAGCCGGTGCTGCAGCCCGTTTTGCGACCGGTAAAACCGCCGGTGTCCCAGCCCCGTCAATTCGATCGACCGCCGCATATCGCATGGATTCGCCACAGATGTCGCCAGCTGATACACCTCCGCATTGCGGCGCGTCGCCAGCGCCGCAGCGATCAGATTCATCCCGCGGCACACCAGGTCCACCGGAATCAGATCCAGGCATTTGTGCTCGTTTGTCGGCAGCTGCCGGAAAAATGTCCCCAGCAAATACGAAAGCGAAGCCGAAGTGTTGATCCCCTCGTTCCATCCTAAAAAAGGCTCGCCGATCGACGATTCCACAATCGCCGGCCTCACCACCGCAATCGCCGCTCCCGGCGTCGCGTCGAGATAATTCCTGATCAGCGATTCCGCCAAGCTTTTCGTCAACGTATACGTGTTCGGCCAGCCCAGCTCGTTCGCGCGCCGCGTTCCCGCTTCCGTCAGCGTCTGCCGCAGCCATCTCACGCGATTCTTGCGAATCTGGTTCTCGAGCGCCGCGCCGCGCAAATTTTTTGCGGCTTTTTCCTTCTTCAAGGCGTGCCGCCGCAATTCGCTCGTCACTTCGTCCGAATTCGCGCGGGCCTCGGTATCGCGGATTAGTTTCTCGAGCGATTGCCATTCCTTCACCGCGTCGAACCCGCGGACGCCGCGTGGCGTGTAGTTCGCCTGCAGCTCTTCCATCACGCGCCCATCGCGCCGCCCGACCACGTAGCACGTGGAAAGATGCAGCAGCGCAGCCTTGTTGCACGTTTTCAGGAAGTCCAGCAGGTAAGCCATGGCCTGCACGTTCGCATCGAGCGCATCGCGCAGATCAGGATTGAAATCGGTGAGCCCGGCGCTGTTGATCACCACGTCCAGCGACGCGGCCAGCCGTGCCCGCACGTCCGCCGCAAGCCCCAGCCCCGGCTTGCTCGAATCGCCGTCCACCACATCCACGCGCTCGCTCAGGAATTCCGCGAACCGGTCGCCATAGCGCGCCGCAAGCGTCTCGAATACCGGCGATTCCTCCGCCATCCTCTGAAAACGCTGCAGCGCCGTCGCCGTCTTATGTCCGCGAATCAGCAGCGTCACCCGCCCGATCTCCGGCAGGTCGTTCAGCAGGTTCGCCAGCCACACTTTCCCGATGAACCCCGTGCCGCCGATCAGCAGAATATGCTTGCCGCGCAGCGCCTCGCGCACAGACTGATACCGGCCGTTGTTCCCCGCGTCGAAATGCACCACCGGCACGTCCGTCTTGGGAACTTGCCTCGCCGCCCGCTGCACCGCTTCGTCGAGCACCTCAGGGTGTTTTGTAAAGCCCAGATGCCGCAGCAGCCGCGCCCGCTCCACGCGCCCATCCGGCTGATGCCCGCCCAGCCTCGCGAAAAGCCCGCGCGGCCGGATCACCGGCGTCAGCAGCCGTCCCGTGCAGATTCCGTCGCGAAAATCCAGCCGGTTGCAGACCAGCCATTTCACTCCCAGATCGTTCGCCAGCGGCCGCATGATGTGATCCAGCCCCTGGCTCACCAGCACCACCTCCGCGCTGGACGCCATCACCTCATGCAACTTCGACACGCCCTTCTGCTTTAACCGTGGCTTCAGCACGTATTCGAAATATTCTTCGCCGAGCAGGTCCAGCCGGTCGCGGCTCACTCCCCGCAACACCATGTGCAGCACGCGCGTCGCAAACACGCGGTTCGTGCAATAAAGCGCCGGCCGCGCCAGCGCAAGCACACCCATTGCCCCGCGCCGGCTCCATCGCTCCAGAAAACTTTGCGCATTCCAACTGAAGAACCCGACCGGCCTCACCGCCGTCAGATCAAGCAGGCTTCCTTCCACTCGCCAGAAGACACGCCCGCGCACTTCCGCCGGAGAAGCGTCCCGCGCGGTTCTCTTGTCTTCGTTTTCTCCGCCAGAATCGAAAGAGGGCATATACGTATAGATAGAAGACACAGCAACTTACGTATCAGCAAGCGAAACTACCACGCTCCCCTCCCCCAATCAAGCTAGCCATGCCCTCATTTGCCCCGACTGGGATCTTTCGCGGTTCCTGCGAAAGATTCACCCTGAGCGTTTTTTGCGAAGGCGAGCAGCCCACTCGCCTCAGTCGGGCGCCCTCGCTTCCATATCGAAGCGCTGCCTTCCCTGCCGGCACCTTTGTCTTCGCGGTTGCCGTTGTCGTTGGCGTAGCCACTGCCATTGCCGCTGCCGCTGCCGGCCGTCGCCTTGTCTTTATGTAGTAGCGCCGGCATCCCTGGCGGCGCATTTTCTTCGCGGTTGCCATCGCCGTTGCCGTTGGCGTTGCCGTTGCCGGCCGTCGCCTTTATCTTTATGTAGTAGCGCTGGCATCCCTGCCGGCGCACTTTCTTTCAGTGTCGGTTTGCCGCCGCAGCGCAGCCTTTGCCCCGCGCTCCTCAGCAGGACGCACGCCTTTCAGCACCAGGCGGGCAGCCTCTGCGCGGGAGCAAGTCATCCTTACCAGATAGCAATCGGGGGGGGGCCAAAACCGGAGATTCTATAAGGGCAACACAATCAGGGCCATATACGCCCCTTGAAGGTCAAGGGTTGCATTCCCAGCAAGAGCACTGCCATTCTGCCTGTCCAAAAACTGTACCAGCGGCTAGTAGATAAACACGAAGAAAAAGCGTACCCAGTATTAGTGAGCGGGCACCGGCCCTGTTGGTAAATCAACTCGCTGATCGAGTTCAGGCTCAGCGAAGAAAGGAGGACCGAACATGGGACCAAAAACAAAGCGTCGCCCCGGATGTATCTTCAGGGCGACGCGGCGCGACCCTAGGACGGGCCGCATTTTGCGCGCGGCCGACTACGGTTACAAAGGTTGGCCGATTACTGGCAGGTAGCGGCAAGCCGTGAACGGCTGGTGCCCGCTCACTCTACGCAACGCACAGTGAACGCGTCAATAGGGGAAAGGTACAGGTGACCGATCCCCGAAACGCGGTCCGCAGGTCAGACCAGTAGCCGCCGTGACGCCGGGCTGGCCATCAATGCCGCCAACCCCAATCACGCCAAGGCTCACGCCATCGCGAGGGCCACAAAGTTCGCGCATCGGCGAGAAGGCTAGGCGCAGACGGTTCGCGGACCACGGAAGAGCAAGAGCGCAGTCCGTGCCGTTGACGAACCCTGAACTTCCGGTCTACGTGATCGAACAATTTCAAAATCGCCCGACGTTCAGCGGCGGGGCGGTGGCGATTTTATGTAGCTCGGGGCTTCCGCGCACTCTGCGGAAGCCCCGAGGCTTTTCCTTCGCCACGATCCCCTCCCGGACAAATCGGAGCCCACGAAACATTCCCCGGACCACTCACTTATTTCGTGTTCTGTGAGCGAGCGCAAAAAAGAACTCGGCATTCGCGTGGCCCTTGGCGCGGGGCCGTGGCAGTTGCTCAAGATGATTTTTCGCCAGACACTGCTCGTGGCCGGCGCAGGCACGGCGATTGGCATCGCCCTCGGCGTAGCCACAACGATTTCGCTCCGCTCGCAGTTTTTCGGCATTAGGGCGTTCGAGTTGAGCGCCTTGATTCCAGTCGCTGTGGCAATGTTGGCCGTTTCGCTGTTGGTCGCGTACCTCTCCGCAAGACCCTGGATCAGAGTGGATCCAATGGAGGCCGTCCGCCACACCTGAATCCCAACAGGCTGCCGGCAGCGTTGATTGTGCTGATCGAACCCACCGCTGACGCCTGAGCGGCCGCCATCCGGGAGCGAAGCAAATTGCAATTGCAGCGATGATCGGAATGATGGCGACGACGATCATCAGTTCGATCGGCGAAAAGCCTTTCCGTTCATTCAACCTCTAACCTCGGCGGCACGCGAACAATCCGCCAGGTTTTAATAGGGAGGAAAAGCTCCGCCTCAGTGTTGATAGATCGTAACGTTTTCAATCGGCGTCACGGTACATCCGCTGGCATTTTCTGTGAGTGCTAGACGGGCCTGCCATCCGAAAACGTTCACCGCATTAGCGCAGAGCGTCCTGCCATCTCTGACCAGAACAAGGACATATGTCCCCGGTGTGATGTCGTAGAATTCAGAAGTGCCGGATGCATTAACCGGTTCGGTCTCCGTCTTCTCATCGGTTACAAATACTGGAAGCATTTTCAGTTGCTCCCCAGCGTTGTCACTCGACGAGACCGGAGCCGTCGAAACTGTCAACCGAGGCAGGCCACCTGTGAAATAGGATCCTTTGTGCAGCCAAAGGCCGATGGCTACGGACTCATCCGAACGATCCACGGAAACCCAGAAAGGGCCGAATAAGCCATGATCCGCGCACTGAAGTACCAAACGGTACAAAGATAACGGTATGCCGTTCGCTGATAGGCTCTGGAATCGAGTAGCGAAATCGGCACCGGCTTTGTCGCCGGCGCCCCAGGAGACGAACTCCTTCACCGAGCAGGCCTTTACGGGGTGTCCGTAGGAGTCCGATATGCCGATGGTAACAGTCGCACTGCGATTCGATTGGCCGGAGCCGGCGCGAACGAGAAGAGCTACTGCCCCTAGGCCACACGCAAGGGCGAGCAACCGCCTAATCATTCCTTCACTCCATTAAAGCAGTCCTTCGCAAGCTTCTTGTCCACTGCCGTTGTATCTTTTGCGTTACCGCCCAGAGCGTTTTCTATGGCCGAATCCGACCCGTTTGGATATTGCGACCTTACAACAAAATGGCCACATTCGTGCACTAAGGTGCCAAGAAGATCGCTAAATGATGTCTGCCAAAAATATAAATCGTTGTACGCGATGTAATTCGTCAACGGCGCCGACAACATGTCTGTGCCGTGTCGCCCACTGATTATAATTGGCCAGGTCGCCCGGGCATCGCACGCGGTGAATTGCCTTCCCAACACGCGGCGCGAGCGCAGAATCCCACACCGGAATTTTCCAGGGCCTCCCGCTCCACGGGGGGTGCCACACGTTTTACGTCTACTTTTAAGACGTGTGGCTTTTCTCTTTACCCGTGAGGTGATCGCAGGTGTCGCCTTTCCAGTTGAACCGCCCATCGTTTTAGTACTTCTAAAACCACCCACAGGGACTGGCCGGCATGGAGTCCGTCGATCCTCACGCCGAAAACCGCCCTGCAAACAGGCCAATTTAGCGTGCAAAACGCGACATTTAAGGCGAAAAAAGCGCACTTTAACGAGCCAACTTACAACTCAATCCGCGCGGCGGGCCCATGAAGCTCCGTGCCCGACTTCCCAAAATGGGAAAAGCGGTTCTAGTACCCAGATTATTGTTGACAAATCAGTACACGCCGTGATAAACTTCTTCCCGGAGATTCACAATGAACGAACCGTGGCCGCCCGGAGGCAAACTCATTCAAACGGAAGGCGAATTGAAGCAAAGGGGGCAAATGAAGGCAGCGAGGGGCTGATCGCCGTAAGCGGGCCGCTGATTTCTAATCGATATCGCTGTGATTAGAAAACGCCGCAACCCTCCCATTTGCAATAGATCCAAATTTCTAATCGATATTAAAACAGCTCTTTGGAGGGGCAAAAGCGCACAAAAGGCGAAGCGAGCAGACCCGCGATGACGTTTCAAGCCGTCTGCAGGTCACTCGCGTGCCACGCCGTAGCCAGGCTCTTGGGGAGGCGGGAAAATGCATAAAATCCCCAAATTTCTAATCGCAAATGAATAAAATTAAAAATCGACCTAACTCGCTGAAAATAAAGGACAGAAAAATTTCTAATCGCGGTCAGGAAGGGGGGGTAAACGAGCGTTGCGATTAGAAATGCATAAAACCGCGGCGTTCGCCGGACCGGCATCAATGCGCCTGCTCGGGCAGAACGTAAGCGAAAAACACGCCGCCGGCCGCCGTCAGCACGTACTGCCGCCCATCCAGCAGGTACGTAATCGGCGAATTCTCCACGTGCCCCACGCTCGAATGCCACAGCGTCGTGCCGTCGCTCGTCCGCAGCGCCATGAAATTGCGAGTCGCGTCGCCGGTAAACGTGAGCCCCGAATCGGTCGTCAGCACGCCGGACCCGCTCCCGTCGCCCAAGGGATGCGTCCATGCGATTTTTCCTGTCTGATAATCGATCGCCTCAAGCTTAGCGATTCCCAACAGCCCGTAATCTGCGCCGGCCCAGCCGTAAGCCCCATCCTCCGGCTTGTAAAAATAAATGCCGTAGCTGTCGTCCGCACTCACGATAAAAAGCCCTGTTTTCGGATCAAAACTCGGCGAGCGGTAATTCGTCGCGCCTCCCTCATCCGGGGAAACCAATCGCCCATCGCGCGCCGGCTCCTTTTCCGGATTGGGTATCGGCTCTCCATTATCGTCGATGCCTTTCGCCCAATTCGCCGCCGCAAACGGCTCGGTCAGCAGGCTCTGGCCGTTCGTCCGATCGAGCACGAAGAAATATCCGTTGCGCGAAGCCTGCATCAGCATCTTTCTTGCCTGCCCCTTGAACGTGCCGTCCACCAGCACCGGCACCTCCACCGCGTCCCAATCATGCGTATCGTGCGGCGAAGCCTGAAATCCCCACACGAGCTTCCCCGTATCCGGATTCAGCGCAACGATGCTGCAAGTCCACGGGTCATTCCCGGGACGCACGTTTCCGTTCAGCGTCGGCGTAGGATTCCCGGTTCCCCAATAGAGAAGGTTCAGCTCCGGATCGTAAGTCCCTGTAATCCATGTGTTGCCGCCAGTTGTGGCATTCGGCGTGCCCGCAGGCGGCGTGCTGTACCAGGTCCACTGTGTGGCCCCGGTTTCAGGATCAATCGCCTTCAGCATCCCCGGCAGATTATCGAAATCCCCGGAGAGCCCCACCAGCACGTGGTCGTGCACCACGAGCGGCGCCTCCGTCGACCAATACCCGCGCTGGTAGTCCCCGATCACCACGTTCCACCGGACATCCCCCGTCTTCGCATCAAGCGAAACGAGGTGCGCGTCCGGCGTCGTCAGATACAGCCAGTCTTTGTAAATAGCCGCGCCGCGATGCCCGATGTGAAACGCCTTGTTGGGCGGATAGGCGTAATGCCAGATCATCCGCCCGGACCGCGCATCCACGGCCCAGAGGTTATCCGGCGCCGAGATATACAGCACGCCGTCCACGAGGATCGGCGTCGACTTCAGCGATATATCCGTCCCAGGCTCCCATGCCCACGCCAAACCCAAATCCGCCACATTCGCGGTCGTGATCTGCGTGAGCGGGCTGTGCCGGTCCCCGGTATAATCCCCGTTGGCGGTCAGCCAACTCGTCGTCGGGCGGTTCGCCAGCGACGCCGGTTCGACATCCTGTGCACGGGCCGTTCGGAAAAACACCGCCGGTGCCGCCAGCGCCAATGCAAAATAGACTCCCTTGGGAATGCGCTTCATGGTCCCTGTCCTTTACTTCAAGGTCTGCAAATAAGCCAATACGTCGTGCATTTGGGCATCCGTATACTTTCCGAGCAGCTCCACGTGCGCCTGCAAGGGATCGTTCACCGAAAATTTCACTTCATTCGTCGGCCACGAACGATATCCACCGTCCGCGTCGTGCAGCGCAATCGTGAATTCATCGCGATACGCCAGTTTGCCGCTAATCGTCTGCCCGCTCGGCAACGTGACCGTCACCATCGCAACCGGCGCCGCGCCGCGCCCTCCGCCGGGATAGAGCATCCGTTCAAGCAGCGTCAGTCCCTGCAACCGAGTCGCAATTCCGGCAAGGTCGCCGGTAGGCGAATGGCACGTCGAACACTTTCCCGCACCATTGAAAAATTCCTTGCCCGCCTCAGCGTTGCCCGTATCCAGGTCCGCTGCGCTCACGTGTTGCCGGCCGCCCTGCTCCGAATCAGCCTTCGTCTTCTGGTCATGAATGAACGCGACCACCGCCATAAAGTCCTCGTCGGAAAGATTAAATGCCGGCATGCCTTTGTCGACCCGCCCGCCGCGCACAACGGGGCCAATCTTGTCGCCGCGAACATCCGCCGCCACAATCGCAGACCGCGTCAGGTCCGGCCCCGTCTCGCCGCCGCCCGCGTCGCGCCCGTGGCAGAACGCGCAATTTTGCAGAAACACGGCCTGCCCGACATCGATCTCCGCTTGCGGATAAGTCTGCGGTGTCGCCGTCTGCGGAGGCGCTTGCGATGCGGGGCTCTCCGTGGACGGCACGCGCTGCGCCGGAGCCTGTGGAGCTTGCGCCGCTTGTCCGCGCGCGGCAAGAAATACCGGCGCGGCGCAACCGAAAGCAATCGCGAGCACGGCCGCCCACAAGAATCGTTTTATGCTCATTCCCCACCCCATGAACTTCATCCCGGCGGAGAATGTATTCCCAATCGCCCGAAATTACAAGCGCCGTTTACGTTCACGTACGGGCTTTCTGCACGGCACGCGCGAAAGGTACCCGCGTCTTATCCGGGACGCTGCGCACGCCGATTTTCTCGCCGATATTTTGAAGCCGCTTGCGCCTTAGTTCGCTGCCTGTTCACGCGAAATCGTTCGCCGTGCTGAGCGGGAACGGACACAGTGTGACGCTAAACACGGCTTCTCCACACCAAACCGTCTGTGATATCTTCCCGGCGGGGAAGCGCAACTTAGCGCAAGCAATTTCGCAGGAGCTTCACGCTATGAATCTGAAATCTGCCGTCATCATCTTGGCGTCGTTCGCAACTGTCGGCATCGTCCCCGGCGCCCAGCAGGCCACGCAAGCGCCCACAGCCCAGGCCGCAGCTCCTGCGCGCCCCACTCCTCCCACCCGCGACCCTGACTCTCCCGGTTTTGTGAAAGCAAAAGAATTGCCCGACGGCGAAGTTCCTCCGCCGGATGCGGACGGCAACTTCATCATCGGTCCAACGCACACGCCCGCGCCTGAGATGACGGTTCGCGACGGCGTTCCGCACGGCGCCGTCTACAACTTCACCATGAGCTCCACCGACAGCAAAATCTACCCCGGCATCGCGCGCGATCCCGGCACGTTCGGCACGCCCGACCCCAACGACCCGGCGAAGCTCATCGTCACCACCAGCCACCCTGCGCCATACACGCGCAAAGTCGCCGTTTATGTGCCCGCCCAATACACGCCTGGCACAGCCGCGCCTTTCATCGTCGGCGCAGACGGCCCCGATCAAATGCTCTTCACCGTGCTGGACAACCTGATCGCAGAAAAAAAGGTCCCTGTAATGATCGCCATCTCCATCGGCAATGGCAGCGGTGACGCCCAAGGCAGCGAGCGCGGCCTCGAATACGACACCATGTCCGGCCTCTATGCCGAATGGGTGCAGAAAGAAGTCCTGCCGCTGGTCGAATCGAAATTCAATGTAAAGCTGACGAATGATCCCGACGGCCGCGCCACAATGGGCGGCAGCTCCGGCGGCTCGTGCGCATTGATCATGGCCTGGTACCACCCTGAGTGGTATCACCGCGTCCTCACCTATTCAGGAACCTACGTAAACCAGCAGTGGCCCTATAACCCCGAAGCACCGCACGGCGCCTGGGAATTTCACGAGCATCTGATCCCCGATAGCCCGCGAAAACCGATTCGCATCTGGCTCGAAGTGGGCGACCGCGACAATTACAATCCCAACGCGATGCGCGACGGAATGCACGACTGGGTGGTCGCCAACGAAGACATGGCCAAGGTGCTTGCCGCAAAAGGCTACCATTACCAGTTCGTCTTCGCGCGCAATGCAGGCCACACGGACCGCAGCGTCAAGCAGCAAACTCTGGCCGAAGCCCTCGAATATCTGTGGCGAGGTTACCCGATCGCCGCCGCTGCACCTGCGCCGCCGTCAGCGGTCGGCGTCGTGCGTTAGCGGTGGAACTTACCGCACCGATGAAACGTAGACGCGATACCAGTCCGTAGCGATCCGCTGCTGCGCATCTGCCAAAGACATCCCGCCTGCGCAAACCTGATCGTGCAGATAATTCTCCACCTTGTCTTTGTACTTCGCGCCGCCGTCCGGAATCGAGGTCGAATATGCCTCCGGCCACAGGTTCTTCGGGTCCGTTGGGCTTCCTCCCAGCTCCAGCGGAATCAGATGGTCCTCTTCGTAGTCGCGTGTTTCGGCATCTGCCAGGTGGTATTCGACCATCTGTTCGCGCTTTAACCGGTAGGTGTACTCCTCGGGAGGGCGCTCGGACCGTGTAGACCAATGCGGATTGCAAATCGTCTCTTCGATGTTCGCCTGTGTCACCCCAAGATTGATCGCTCCCGGCGTAAGCGACTCGATCGGGTAAATATCCATAGGGCCCACACGCCCGTTCTGGGAGCCCGGTGGCGGAGTCGAAGGGGGCGGCGAATGCGATTCCCTCGCCAGATAGAGTATCGCCGCGATCACAAAGGCCAGCGCGATCAGCAGTGGAATCACGCTCTGCCTGGCTCGCGTCGATTGCCTGGGGCGCCTTAAAGGTTCCATGAGTATCAGTCTCGCAGATTGTCCCGGCCCATAGGTGCCTGACAAACCTTATAAAGCGGCTTCGACGCCTATTCAATCGGATCGAGTGCCGAAAGAGACCGGCAAAAAATGATCACGCGCGATACTTAAAACTTATCATCGCGCTGTATCGCCCCGGTCTCTCGTACCTCGTTGACGCACACCCTATCGTCTGCGATAATCAGGTCTCTTTGGTGGCCTCGTGTGCGTCCGGGTGCGAAAACTTCGCACCGATTCGAACAAAAATGGGAGCAGCTGCTAAGTAAGTTCTACCGGCGATGGAAATTCTGCACCAGCTCGGCGAACTGTTTCTTGATTCTGTGCCCACGGTCGTTGTCGTTCTCCTTTTTTACGTCTTCCTGCGCTGGGCGTTCTTCACTCCGATCCAGAAGGCGATGGCCGAAAGGACGGCGCGCATCGAGGGTGCGCGCGCCGAAGCGGCCGCCGTCGAGGCGGAAGCCAAAAACGAACTGAACGCCTACCACGAGGCGATAAACAAGGCTCGCGCCGGAATCTTTGAAGAGCAGGAAAGGGCTCGGCAACTCGTGCTCGATGAGCGCGCTCGGCTGTTGCAGGCCATGCGCAGCCGCGTGCAAGACGAAGTCACCGCCGCGAAGAAAAAGATCGCGGCCGAAGTCGCTGTGGCAAAGGCGGAAATCGAGCGTCAGGCGCCGGAGCTCGCCGCGGAAATCGCCCGTAACATCCTAGAGGCGCCGTCGCGAGTCCGCGGGGTGGTGCAGTGAACGGTCGCTCATACGCCGCCCTCCGCTCTGCCGCACGCGTGCTTGGTGGGATCGCGATCGTTGCGCTGCTCGCGGCGCCTATCTTCGCTCAGGGATCCGGCGATGCCACCACGACCGCCGCCGGCTGGACCTTCCGCTGGATCAATTTCGCCATCGCATTCGGCGTTATCGCCTGGGGTTTTTCGAAGGCAGGCCCCTACTTCCGCAAGCACTCCCAGGAGATCTCTCAGAAGATTGCCGAAGGCAAGCGCGCTCGCGAGGCTGCCGAAAATCAGCGTCGCGCCGTGCAGGAAAAGCTGTCCCACATCGACGAAGAGGTCGCGCAACTCCGCACGCAGGCAAGCCGCGCCAATGAAGCCGAAGCGCAGCGGCTCCGCGCTGTAGCAAAACAGGAAGCGCAGCATATCGAGCGCACCGGGCACGCCGAAATCGCCGCCGCCGAACATGCGGCCCGCCTCGAACTGCGAGCCTTCGCCGGACGCCTCGCCGTCGAACGCGCCGAAGTGCTGCTCCGCCAGCACATGACTCCCGCGGCCGAAGCCGCCGTGTTCAGCGCCTTTGTGGAATCGCTCGAGGGGAGCGGCAATTGAGCGAAGCGCTCGCACGCCGTTACGCAGCCGCCATGGCTGATGTGGCAATCGAAAAAAGCGGCGCACAGCGCGTCAGGGCCGATTTCGCGAGCTTCGTGGAAGCCTTTTATAGCGTCGCCGATCTGCGAAACTTTCTCGAAAGCCCCGCCATCGATATTTCGGTGAAGCAAAAGGTGATTCAGGCCCTTGCCGGCCGCATGCGTCTCGATGAGAACGTCGCGAACTTCATTCACCTGATCGTGAGTCACGGCCGTACCGAGCTGCTCCGCGAAATCGAGCGCGCGCTCGTTGACGCGTTGAATGCCCGCATGGGAATCGCCGAAGCGGAAGTGACTTCGGCGCGCGCCCTGGGCGAACCGGAGCGGCGCAATCTGACGCTCGCTCTCGAGCGCCGCACGGGCAAGAAAATCGAGGCGCGCTTTAGTGAAGATGGGGCCTTGCTGGGCGGCGCCGTAGTGCGCGTGGGTTCCACGATCTACGACGGCTCGATCCGTGAAAGGTTGAGCCGTCTGCGCGAGCAGCTTGAGGGCGAGTGACCCGCGTTTCTGCGCATTCAGTTTTGCGCTGATCGGGAACTCTCCCGCTGCACTCTCGCATGCACCGATTGAGTTTCGATTCAGGAGCAAGGAATGGCGAATATCAAAGCAGACGAGATCACAAGCATTCTGCGTCAGCAGATTGAAAACTACGAGCAGACCGTTGCCGTCGAAGAAGTTGGCTCGGTAATCTCGGTCGGTGACGGCATCGCGCGCGTCCACGGACTCGATCGCTGCATGGCCGGCGAAATGCTCGCGTTCCCGCACGGAGTTTTCGGAATCGCTCTCAACCTGGAAGAAGACCAGGTCGGCGTCGTGCTCCTCGGCGATTACACCGAAATCAGCGAAGGCGATACCGTCAAGCGCACCAATAGCATTATGTCCGTGCCTGTCGGCGAAGCTCTCGTCGGACGCGTCGTCAATCCGCTCGGCCAGCCGCTCGACGGCAAAGGACCGATCAACACCGATCACCGCAACCCGCTCGAGAAAATCGCTCCCGGCGTCATCGACCGTCAACCGGTCCGCGAGCCGCTCCAAACCGGCATCAAAGCGATCGATTCGATGATCCCCATCGGCCGTGGGCAGCGCGAGCTGATCATCGGCGACCGCCAAACTGGCAAAACCGCCATTATTCTCGACTCGATTCTCAATCAGCGCGGCGGCGACATGATCTGCATTTACGTCGCGATCGGCCAGAAGCGCTCCACCATCGCGCAAGTGGTAAAGACGCTCGCCGACAACGGCGCCATGGAATACACCATCGTCGTGGCCGCATCCGCCACCGAACCCGCCACCATGCAATACATCGCCCCGTTTGCCGGCTGCGCCATGGGCGAGTATTTCCGCGACCGCAAAAAGCACGCCATCTGCTTCTACGACGATCTTTCCAAGCACGCCCAGTCCTACCGTGAGATTTCCCTGTTGCTTCGCCGCCCTCCCGGCCGCGAAGCCTATCCCGGCGATGTCTTCTTCCTGCACTCGCGCTTGCTTGAGCGCGCGGCCAAACTGAGCGACGCGCTCGGCGCAGGCTCGCTTACAGCTCTGCCCGTCATCGAAACGCAGGCGGGCGATGTCTCCGCATATATTCCGACGAACGTGATTTCGATTACCGACGGCCAGATATATCTCGAAGCTGACCTCTTCAACGCCGGTATTCGCCCCGCGATCAACGCCGGCATTTCGGTCAGCCGCGTCGGCGGCAACGCCCAGATCAAGGCGATGCGCCAGGTCGCCGGCACCCTCCGCCTCGACATGGCCCAATATCGTGATCTCGCCGCTTTCGCGCAGTTCGGCACAGACCAGCTCGATAAGGCCACGAAAGCGCAGCTTTTCCGCGGCCAGCGCCTCGTCGAAATCCTCAAACAGGATCAGTATCAGCCGCTTCCCGTCGAGCGCCAGGTCGTGATCATTTGGGCGGGTGGCAGTAAATATCTCGACGATCTCGAAATTGCCGAAGTTCGCCGCTTCGAGCGCGAGCTTTACATCTATATCGAAACCAACAAACCGGACATCTTCAAGACTATCCGCGAAAAGAAAGCGCTCGATGATTCGCTGCGCGCCGATTTGAAATCGACTTTGGACGCCTTCAAGGACACGTTCAAAGCGACGCGTCCAACCGCCGCCGCGGCGGATTAACTCGTGATTGGATTAAGCTGACGACACGCGATGCCCACACTTCTTGATTACCGGCGCCGGATTCGCTCCGTGAAAAGTACGCAGCAGATTACCCGCGCGATGAAGTTCGTCGCCGCCGCGAAATTGCGCCGCGCCCAGGAAGGCGTCTTTGCCGCCCGTCCCTACGCGCGCGAGATCCTGCGCGTCATGCGGTCCGCCGCCGCCCGCATCGAAACGCCGCAGCACCCGCTTCTCGAACGCCGCCCCGAAGAGCGCGTTCTCACGGTCGTTTTAACCGGCGACCGGTCGCTGGCCGGCGCATTCAACACCAACGTGATTCGCCGCGCCCTGCAGTTTCTCCGCCAAGACGCCTCGAAACAGAAGCAGGTGATGGTCATCGGCAAAAAGGGCCGTGACACACTGAAAAAGCGCGGCTACGACTTCGTCGGCGAATGGATCGGCGTCTCATCCAACGTCGAGTTTTCATCCGCAAAGGAGATTGCCGCCAAAATCGCCGAATTGTACTCCGCCTGCGAAGTCGACGCGGTTTACGCCGTCTACAACGAATTTAAGAACGTGCTCGTCCAGAAGCTGCAGGTCCAAAAGCTGCTCCCGATCGATCCGGCCGTCCTCACCGAATCCCAGGCGGAGGAAACGGTCGCCATTTCGCGTCAATCCGACGAAGCGGATCTGCCCCACGATCTTGCTCCGAGCGGCAAAGGCTTTCTCGTCGATTACATTTACGAGCAGCCCGTCGCGGAACTGTTCGCCGGCCTCGTGCCGCGCTACCTCGAATCCGAAGTCTTCCGGATTCTGCTCGAGTCCGCAGCCGCCGAGCACGCCGCCCGTATGACGGCCATGGATTCGGCCACGCGCAACGCCGCCGACCTCATCGAGCGCCTGACCCTGGACATGAACAAAATCCGCCAGGCCGGCATCACCAAGGAGCTGATCGAAATAGTAAGCGGCGCCGCCAGCGCCATGTCCTAAAACCGTGACTGGTGACTGGTGACTTGTGAACAATTCGCGGCTGATCCGGAGTGGCGCTAGTGAAGATCAATCGATTTTCGGATCTAACGGTTTGGCAAGAAGGTCATAAGCTCACTCTTGCCGTGTACAAAATGACGGCTGCGCTTCCTGCGTGTGAACGATTTGGAATCGTGGGGCAAGTTCGAAGATGAGCTGCTTCCGTTTGCGCCAATATCGCAGAGGGATTTGGCCGGAGAACCACCCGGGAGCTTTTGCGATCGCTGCAGATCTCGCGGGGAGAACTTGAAGAAACGAGATACTTCCTGATTTTGGCGCGCGACCTTGGCCATCTACAGGAACCTGAATTCACAAATGCGCATGGTCGTTGCGATGTCGTAGCCAAGCTGATTAACGCGCTGTCGAGCTCGTTGAACCAACGAGTCATGGAGCGAGAAAAGTGAACTGGGTGCATGGTGACCGCGCCGCCTCACTAATCACCAGTCACTAATCACGAATCACGATTTTACCAGGAGCACCAAATGGCAACTGACGCAGGAAAAATAGGCCACGTAATCGAAGTCATCGGCCCCGTAGTCGACGTCCAATTTCAAGAAGGTCACCTTCCGCTGATCCACAGCGCGGTCCGCATCACCAGCGAGGGCTATGACGTCCCCGAGCCTATCGACCTCATCTGCGAAGTCGAGCAGCACCTCGGCGAAGGCCGCGTCCGCTGCGTCGCGATGAAGCCTAATGAGGGCCTCGTCCGCGGCATGAAGGCCGAAGACCTCGGCCATCCCATCTCCGTCCCTGTCGGACGCGCCACTCTTGGCCGCGTCCTCAATGTGCTCGGCGAGCCCGTCGATAAGCTCGGCCCTGTCAACGCCCAAAAAACCTACCCCATTCACCGCCCCGCCCCGTCGCTCGAAGATCAGTCCACGCAAATGGAAATGTTCGAGACCGGCATCAAGGTCGTCGACCTCATGGAGCCTTACCTCAAGGGCGGCAAGATCGGCCTCTTCGGCGGCGCGGGCGTCGGCAAGACCGTTCTCATTCAAGAGTTGATCCACAACGTCGCCATGAAGCACGGCGGCGTCTCCGTTTTCGCCGGCGTCGGCGAACGCACCCGCGAAGGCAACGACCTCTGGCTCGAAATGCAGGAGTCCGGCGTCGTCGTTCCCGGCAACTCCGAAAAATCGCGTTGCGCCCTCATCTACGGCCAGATGACCGAGCCGCCCGGCGCGCGCCTGCGCGTCGGCCTCACCGGCCTCACCGTCGCCGAATATTTCCGCGACGAAGAGCACCTCGACGTGCTCCTCTTCATCGACAATATCTTCCGTTTCGTGCAAGCCGGCTCCGAAGTCTCCGCTCTTCTCGGCCGCATGCCCTCTGCCGTCGGATACCAGCCGAACCTCAACACCGAAATCGGCGAATTGCAGGAGCGCATCACCTCCACCAAGCACGGCTCGATCACCTCCGTGCAGGCCATTTATGTTCCCGCGGACGATTACACCGATCCCGCGCCGGCCGCCACCTTCACTCACCTTGACGCCACCACGAACCTCAGCCGCCAGATTGTCGAACGCGGCATCTATCCCGCCGTCGATCCCCTCGCCAGCTATTCGCGCATTCTCGATCCGCGCATCATCGGCCAGGATCACTACGACGTCGCGCGCTCGGTCAAATCCGTCCTGCAGCGCTACAAGGAATTGCAGGACATTATCGCCATCCTCGGTATCGAAGAGCTTTCCGACGACGACAAGCAGACCGTGGCTCGCGCGCGCAAAATCGAAAAATTCCTTTCGCAGCCGTTCTTCGTCGCTCAACAATTTACCGGCATCGACGGCAAATACGTCAAGATCGAAGACACCGTTCGCGGCTTCAAGGAAATCGTCGAAGGCAAGCACGACGATCTTCCCGAGCAGGCCTTCTATATGGTCGGCACGATTGAAGAGGTTCGCGAACGCGCCGAAAAAATGGCGGCCACAGCCTAGGCCTGGCCGCACACGGAAAACAGATGGCTACGTTACCCACTGACATCGAGCTACAAGTCGTCACCCCGCAGCGCCATGTGCTGCAGGAGATCGTGCAATCCGTCGAATTGCCCGGCAAGGACGGCTACCTCGGCGTCCTCCCCGGCCACGCTCCTCTGCTCACCGAACTCGGCATCGGCATCCTGACGTATCAAAAGGGCGGCCGGCCGCGCTATCTCACCGTCGCGCACGGTTACGCGGAGGTGCTGCCCGATCGCGTCATCGTGCTTGCCGAAATTTCCGAGAAGGCCGAGGAAGTCGACGTCGCGCGCACTCGCGAGTCGCTTGAAGAAGCGAAGGCGCGCCTTTCGAAAGCCGCGCCCGGTGACGAGTCTTGGCGCCACGCTTCCGTCGATTTGGAGCGCTCGCTCGTCGGTCTTCAGGCCGCCGCTCGCATAGGCGCCACGCACGATGGCGGCCAGCATTAAGCCTCTGAGGGCCTGGTTGGCATCGGTTTACGCGGCGGTTATCTTCGCGCGTCGGACCGCGAATCCGCGCTGGAATCGCCGCATCAAATGGAGTGAAATGTAGATAGCCGCGCGTTCGTGATCGCGCCAAGAGAAACGCACAATGAGTCAAGTCATCATGTACGGCACCCAATGGTGCCCCGATTGCCGGCGCGCCAAGCAGTTCCTCAAAGAGCGCGGTGTAACCTTCCGTGAAATCAATATCGACGAAACGCCCGGTGCCGAAGGCATCGTCCTCAAGGTAAACGACGGCCGCCGCAAAGTTCCCACCATCGAAGTTGACGGCCGCTTCTTCGCCTGCAGCCCCTTCGATCCTTACCAACTCGCCGAAGAGCTCAAAATCCCGCTGAACTCCTGACGATTGCCTCTTCAAAACGTCATGCGTGATACCATTCTTGCCAGGGCAATCTTTCTATGACTGAAACCAACGGCAACTGTCTTGAACGGATCGTACGCAATCCGAATATCTGTCATGGCGAGCCTACGTTCCGCGGAACGCGGGTACTGCTCCGCTCTGTGCTCGCGAGCTTGGCAGTGGGTCATTCCTCCGATAAAATCATTGAGGCCTTGCCGAGCCTTCACCCGGACGACATAAAAGCGGCGATCATGTTTGCCGCTGGTTCGGCCGAAGAAGATCTTCCAGTTCCTGCTATCCCGCTTGGTCGATAAAAATAAAGCTCGACGAAAATCGCCCGAACCTGCTCGCGACGCCACTCACAGCCCTCGGCCACGATGTTCACACCGTCGACGATGAAGGGTTGAGAGGCGCCAGCGACGAGGATTTATGGCGCGCCGCTCAAACCGAACAACGGCTCCTGCCAGAAAATTCCGCGCGGGCTCTCACTGCGGAATCATAATTCTGCGCCTCAATCGGCCGGACTTCGAGCTCCTTACGAAACGTGTGGTGGAGGTTTTTGACCGAAACAATATCGAAGGTTGGTCTCGTTGCTGTGTGGTCGTGGCCGACCGAAACGTGAGGGTGACGAAAGGTTAGACCATCAGCGCGCTGCTACAAGGATTGCCTCAAGCGTTCGAAACCAGCCCCGCTCCTCGCGTCATCACTCCCTCCACCCGTAGATCCGGCGTCAGCACCACCAGGTCCGCGTCGCATCCCGGCGCAATAATCCCCTTCTTCCCCGCCACTCCAATGCGCCGCGCCGGCTGGATCGTCACCATCTTCACCGCATCCGCAAACGGCACTCCCAGCGCCACCACAAACCGCAGCGCCCGGTCCAGCGTCAACGTGCTGCCGGCCATCTTCCCTTCTTCGTTCCGGCACACGCCGTCCTTCACGGTTACTTTGAAATTTCCCAGCGGATAAGTTCCATCGCCCATGCCTGTGGCGGCGATCGCGTCGCTGATCAGTATCACCGTCTCGAAGCCTTTCGTTCCCATCAACACCTGAATCGCCGGCCCCGCCACGTGATGTCCGTCGGCAATCACTTCCGCCGTAACCTCCGGATCCGTCAGAATCGCTCCTAAAATCCCCGGATCGCGATGCTCGAAGGGCCGCATCGCATTGAACGTGTGCACGGCGTGCCGCGCCCCCGCCTTGATTCCCGCCCTCGCTTCCTCGTAGTCCGCATTCGTGTGTCCCATCGCCGGCACGATCCCGCGAGCCGCCGCATGCTCGATCATCTTGATCGCGCCCGGCAGTTCCGGCGCGGTCGTCACGATCCGCACCAGCCCGTCCGCCGCCTTCATGAGTTGTTCCAAAATCTCGATCGAAGGCTTCACCAGCGACTCCGGCGGATGCACACCTCGCTGCGCCTTGCTGATGAACGGCCCCTCCAGATGGACGCCCAGAATTTCCGCGGCCAGTTTCCCGCCATCCTGGGGCTGCTCGTGATTCCGGACGTACCGCGCAATCCCCTCCAGCCCCTCGCACGTCTTCTCGATCGGCGCCGTCACCGTAGTCGCCAGGATCGAAGTCGTGCCGTAGCGCGCTGCCATCTCGGTCACTTTATCGAGCGCGCGCTCCGTTCCCTCCATCACGTCGTGCCCGCCCGCGCCGTGGATATGCACGTCCACGAAGCCCGGCACCACCGTCGATCCCGGCGCGGCATAGTGCACCGCGTCCGAAGGCACCTGAATCTCGTCGCGATGCCCGATTGCGGCGATCTTCGCGCCCTCCACCAGAATCACCGCATCGCTCACTTCTTCCATGGGCGTCAGGATGCGGCTGGCGTAGATGGCTATCCTCGGCACGGTCCAATCATGCTAGCGAAATAAAGCTTCGAATCACAGCGGCACTTGCATCGATGTGCTTCTCGGTTACAATCGATGCAGCCGGTTCTTGCAATCATCACCTGACCCTGAAAAGAGGATCTGAATGGCCCACGATAAGCGTTACGTTGCACAGAAGCGCCAGCGCCGCCGCCGCAAAGCCGTAAAAGCGAAGATGAAACTCTACGAAGCCGGAAAGCTCCCGCACGAGAAACTGCCAATGCTTGCAAAGACTTTCCTCAGCCGCAAACTCCGCGCTCAAAAGCGAGCCGAATAATAATCTTCCAGCTCTCGGCGCCGTATCTGGACGCCGGTGCAGCATTGCCGCCAGGTTGAAACGCAGCGCCGCGGCCTTCAGCCTGCCTGCCGCAGGCGGGCGCGGCACCTTGTCTTGTTCGGCCATTTTTGCGCCCGCCTCGCGCCTCTCGTATTCATCCTCCTTCGAGAAAAAAAGACGCCCCGGTTTCCCGGGGCGTCTTTTTGCCTTGGCTCGCCTTCCAGAGGCGAGTATCTCCCTTGTTAGTTGCCGGAGGAATTCGTCGAGGTTGAGGCCTGCGTCGGATTCGCCTTCGGCGCGCTCAGGTAACCAACGATCTTGTCCTTGCTCACCTGGTTGACCACGAACTCCAGCGGAGTCCGTGCGCCGGTTTCGAAGAGATAGAGTGGCTCGTTGGCGCTCAAGCCCTTTTTCACATGGCTCTGGTCGTCAACGAAGATCGTCACGTTGTACTGGTTTTTCTTGGGGTTCGTCCCACGCAGTTCAACCATCACGTTCCCCACCTTTTCGCGGGTGTTCCTCTTGTTGATGGTGAATTCGTAGTAGTCGCGCTCCCCAAGACGCCGCAGTTCCTCGATCTGATCGTGATTCGTTGCGATCAGGTTGCCGAATTGGTCGTGCATCATGCTCATGTTGTTCTTGGTCGTGTCGAGATCGGTCTTTACCCCGGTCACGTCGGTGCCCAGCTTGTTCATGTCATCGACGCTCGCCTTCGTCGCGATCTGCCCGTTCATGTCGCTCATGCTGCTCTGCAGCGTGGCAAACTGCTTCGCGTCGTCCGCCTTGATTCTGGTGGCTTGCGAGCGCGCGCGATCCAGTTCCGTCTGCGTCAGCTTCATCTTGTCGGTTACGACGCTCAACTCGCCTTCGAGCTGCGCGTTCGTGTCTTCTGCCTTCGAAAGCCGCTGCGCCAAAACATCCTCATTCTGCTTGTCCGTCTGCGCCTGCGAGTTCAGCTGTTGATCGACGGCCTTGGCGTGGTTCGATGCCGACCAGCCTATGGCCAATCCCGTAATTGAAATCACCGCCAATGCCACCACTGCAAGCCCGATCCACCGTGGCGCTGAATTATCAGTCACCACATCATCGTGTCTTTCGTCGCTCATCTCTTCTATTCCTCCGTGGTAACCCCTTGCTCGCATGCATAACTGCACGCGCCACGCCAAATGTCGTATTCCCCAAGCTCAACGCCTAACCCCAACATGGATAAGCAATTAGGAAAAAACAGGAGGCGGCTCTCAGCCAGTCTTCCCCGGTCAGTATTGAAATTCTTACACGGTGTGTACTGTTTCCTACGCGGTCCGCTCAATGATGTCTGGTACTAGACCGCCCTTACCCAGTCGCATCGCTCTTCGCGCCGGACCTTGGACGGTTCACACTCCTCACCACTCGCAGGTCCTGGTAGTTCCATACTCCGTATTTCCCACAATAGAAATCACCCAACCCGCATGCTACCCTTAGCCGTTTTTTGAAGCTGAAATCCGTGCAGCGGCGGAAAAAATTTCCGCGAAAAAAGGCTGCCAAACCGGCAGGAGGAGTGTGCAAATGCGGCGAGACGGCGCTTCCGGGGCCCATTTTCTAATCGACACTGGTCGATTAGAAATGCCAATAAGTCCCGCTCTTGTATCAAAAGTCTGCTTTCTAATCGACGCGTAAAGGGGTATTCGAAAACTGAGGAGTGTACTTCACAATCACTAGCCGCGATTAGCGCCGTGAGCCATGAGAGACCGGCGGGAGGGCGCGAAGAGCTTTCACCGCTCGCCAGCTCCATTCACCACTCACGGCCGCTCCGTCGAAAATGAATAAAACGGTCAAAATTCTAATCGCAAATGAATAAAATTAAAAATCGACCTAAGTTGCTGAAAAGAAAGGACGGACAAATTTCTAATCGCGGTCAGGAAGGGGGGTAAACGACCGCCGCGATTAGAAATGCATAAATCTCCAAAATGAGACTGATCCTTGCCTCCGGCTCTCCGCGCCGCGCGGAAATTCTGCGCAACGCCGGCTTTTCTTTCGAGGTTTGTCCGGCTCACGTGGATGAGTCGCTTCGGCCAAACGAAAGCGCCGCCGCCTACGTTCTGCGCCTCGCCGAATCAAAGGCTGAATCCGTCGCCGGTCGTGTCAAGCCGCCCGACGCCGCGCTCGTTATGGGCGCTGATACCACGGTCGTTTGCGCTGGCGAAATTCTGGGCAAACCCGGCGACGCAGCCGAAGCTGTCGAGATGCTCCGCAAACTCAGCGGTGCCGCGCACGAAGTTCTCACCGGCTTGGCGATCATCAACACGCTCACAAAAGAACGTGCGTTGCACGTCGAAACGACTCGCGTCACATTTCTCGCGTTATCGCCCGAGGAAATCGATCGGTACATCGCAACCGGCGAACCGTTCGACAAAGCCGGCGGCTATGGCATTCAAGGAATCGGCGGCCGTTTCGTCTCTCGAATCGAAGGATGCTATTTCAACGTGATGGGCCTGCCGCTTTCGAAAACGTGGCAGATGCTGCGGCAAGTGGGCTGGCGCGAATGAATGCGGGAGCGCAAATAAAAACGGCGGCAATAAGCCGCCGTCGTTTCTACATCGAATCAGAATTCGCCGTTCTTCCCGCTTCAGGTCGTAACAGCGGCAGCCGGCGCGTTCACATTCAACGCCAGCGCAGCAGCCGAACCCGCGATCGTCGCGGTGCCCGAATATGCAGCGGTCAAACTCAGCGCGCCTGCCGGCAAACCGTTCGCCACAAGCATCGCAACGCCCGAAGCATTCACATTGCCTGTGCCAAGCAGCGTCGAGCCGTTAAAGAAGCTCACTGTTCCGAGAGCCGCGCCCGTCGGTACGGGAGAAATCGCCGCCGTCAGCGTAGTCGGCTGGCCGAGCGTTGCGGGATTCGGCGAAGCGGTCAAAGTCACGGTCGCTGTCGTTTGCCCCGGTTGCCCCGCGTCGCCGCGCATCCCCTCCTTGAAACTGCGGATTCCCTCGCCCATGCCGCGCATCACTTCGGGAATCTTGCGGCCGCCAAAAAGCAGCACGACAACGGCAAGAATTACAATCAAATGAAAGGGAGACAAAAGTTCCATACTAGGTCCTCTCTCGGACTCACCTGGCCCGGTGGCGTACTCTATATCAAAGCCGGTGCGAAGGAAAGCTTCCGAGGATTCGAGTATAGCACTTTTGCCCGCAAACGTTGTGCCGGGCCCGGGCGCTTATTCAGCCTAAGGAAGCCCAGCCACCATGGCGCGCGGATTCGGGGCGGCCTCGGCCGATGCAATCTCTGCGGCAATCGCTCGAGCCGCTTTGCGCGGATCGGGCGCGGCCGTAATCGGTCGTCCAACCACAAGGTAGCTCGCACCGGCTCGAATGGCATCGGCAGGACTAGCCACGCGAGACTGATCGTTCACCGACGCGCTCGCCGGGCGAATCCCGGGAACCACGATCAGGAAGTCCGGCCCGCAAGCTTCGCGTATCGAGGCAACTTCATGCGCCGACGCAACCACACCGTCCAGACCGGCTTCTTTCGC
Source organism: Candidatus Aquilonibacter sp. (assembly GCA_035507075.1). Lineage (GTDB taxonomy): Bacteria > Acidobacteriota > Terriglobia > Acidiferrales > UBA7541 > Palsa-295. Next base: position 24,358 of record DATJOL010000012.1, read on the forward strand.
CAGCCGCGCCAGCGCCACAGCCCTCACCCCTGGCGTTCCGACCAAGCCGACCCTTTCCATGGTCGGCGCGTCCATGCTCGTGAGTATCGTGACGCCGAGAAGCGCAGGCCTCTTCTTCTTAGCGACGACCGCCTCCCGAGCCGCCCGCATCATAGCCAGGCCGCCGGTCGTATGGAGCGTCAGCATCTTGACGCCCGGTAGCTCCGCGGCCGCAGCCACAGCTCCCGCCACGGTGTTGGGGATGTCGTGGTATTTCAAGTCCAGAAAGACGCCAAAGCCCAAGTCGGCCAGTTTCTCGACCACCTTGGGTCCTTCGGCTGTGAAGAGTTGGCTTCCTACCTTGAAGAGCCCGGCTGACCCGCGGAGCCGCCTTGCCAACGCATAAGCCGGCCCCGCGCGGTCAAAATCGAGGGCGACGATCAGTAGCTTCGTTCCGTTGCGCTGCGTTTTGGCACCTCCAGCAGCTCCAGCTTCACCCTGGCCGTCCCGCGCTGGTCGAATCCCAGCTTTTGCGCCACCGCGTAGGAGACATCCAGCTCTCGGCCCTCCACATAAGGCCCGCGGTCATTGATACGCACGATCTGGCTCCGATGGTTCCTCGGGTTCGTCACTCGCACAATCGACCCAAGCGGCAGCGTCGGGTGAGCGGCGGTATCTGCATACATATCATAAGTCTCGCCGGTTGCAGTCGGCTGACCGTCAAAATCCTCGCCGTACCAGCTGGTGATGCATTCCCAGACCGCCAAGGGCTGGGGTCCGGTGCTCTTTTTGGCTTGCTTGGCTGGGGAAGCGCTTGCGGAGATGTTCGAGTGAAGGGCAGGGGCGCTCGATTTCGCAACCGTCGTGGGGTTGATCGACGGGGTTACGATGAGCAGTCCCAATCCTAAAAACACTGACTCGAGTACGACGAACAGCTTCGCTCTCATTGTCGCTATCCTCATTTGAATCAGCACATTATAGCCTTACTGGGGCCCCCTGAGCAACCTGAATCGCTCTGGAAACCACCCCGCAAGCTGCTGATTTCAGATAGATTTTCATCCTGGCACCACGTCTCGAGACCCGCGACCAGGCGTTGGGAAGCCCTCGGGTCAACGAAATGGGCAGTGCCGACTTCCACCGCCGAGGCGCCAGCGAGCATATATTCTGCTACGTCGGTAGGGTTCTCAATACCGCCCAACCCTATAATCGGGATCCGAATCACCCGACTAACCTCGTGCACCAACCTCATGGTTATAGGTTTCACAGCCGGACCCGACAACCCGCCGGTGGTACTACCGAGACGTGACCTCCGATTGTGTGCGTCCAGACACAGTGCCGGATAGGTATTCGCGACAACCAAGGCGTCCGCGCCCGAATCCTCGGACGCTTTTGCCGTAAGTCTAATGATTCCAATAGCTGGGGAGAGCTTCACCCAAAGGGGTCGCTTGGCTGCCTTTCTTGCGGCGGCTACTACTTCCGCAGTCAAAGAGGGGTCAGTACTATACTCCGCGCCCCCGTGCTCCACGTTGGGGCATGAAATGTTTAGTTCGTAGCCCGCCAGGCCCTCCGCATCTTCCAGGATCCGAATCACTTCCACGTATTCCGAGGTAGTTTGGCCAAACACATTGGCCAAAATGGGCACTTGGAATCGCCTCAACAGGGGCAACTTGTCTGCTACAAACGCCCTTACACCGACGTTTTGCAGCCCTATTGAATTGACCATGCCCCCTGCCGTCTCGCACATGCGCGGCGCGGGATTGCCGGCCTTTGGCTGAATGGAGAGCCCTTTCACCACTAAGGCGCCGAGACGATTGAGGTCAACCAACTGGGCGAACTCGATGCCGTAACCAAAAGTCCCGCTGGCGGCAATGATGGGGTTGCTGAGGGACAGGCTGCCGACTTGAACTCGGAGGTTAACCCCCGTGGGCCCGTCTGCAGACTTCGATATGCGGGCAGCTTCGGGCGAACTCACTGCGCGCCAGTCTATCAGTGCAGGGAACGCGGGGCCAGCCGGAAAAATGCGTTTTCCACAGGCATTGGGCGGCTGCGATTTTCCTCGTCTATGCTAGGATGAGGCACCCGATGCGCATCGTAGAAAAGCGTGAGCTCCTCTCCGCCGAGCAAATCGACCGTACGCTCAAAAGATTAGCCCATGAAATTGTAGAAAAGACCGGCGGAGCCCAAGGGCTAGCCTTGATTGGAGTTAGGCGTCGCGGGGTGCCGTTGTCACAACGGCTGGCCCGCGCGATCCAGGCTGACGGCAATCACAGCGTGGGCTTGGGCACTCTGGACATCACACTCTATCGCGACGATCTTTCTACAGTCGGCGCCCAGCCCATCGTCCACGCTACGGATATCGACTTTGAGGTGGATGGACGCGACCTGCTGCTCGTAGACGATGTCCTTTATACGGGTCGAACCATCCGTGCGGCCATGAACGGCCTCTTCGACTTGGGCCGGCCTCGCCGCGTCCAATTGTGCGTGCTCATTGACCGCGGCCACCGGGAGCTTCCTATCGAGGCCAGTTTTGTCGGTCGCACGGTCGAAACCACAGACACGGAAATCGTCGAAGTGCGGCTCCGCGAGATCGACGGCGAAGAGCGGGTTGTAATCGTGGATCGCGTAACCTAGGTTCTGAACAAGAGGAGACCGCCGCGCCCGGCGGACGACATAAAGGGAACAAGTGCTCCAGCGCCTGCAACACTTGCTCGGTATCGAGCCACTCACAGTCGAGCAGGTGAACTTTTTTCTGGATCAGGCGAAACCCTTCCAGGAATTCCAGCGACATCCCCTGAAAAAGCTGGCCACGCTGCGCGGCAAAACCGTCGCCTTGGCCTTTTTCGAGCCATCCACGCGGACCCGCATCAGCTTTGCTACGGCTGCCTCCCGGCTTGGCGCGGATTCGATGAACTTGCAGGCGGAGTCGTCGAGCCTCAAAAAAGGCGAATCGCTCATCGATACGGTTCGCACTCTGGAAGCCATGCGCCCGGACGGCATCGTAATTCGTCACGGCGCCTCAGGAGCGCCTCAGTTTGTCGCTGAACGCCTGGGTGTCCCGGTCCTCAATGCTGGCGACGGAAGCCACGAACATCCTACACAGGCCTTGCTCGACGCGCTGACCATCCGCGATCGCAAGGGCACCCTCGAGGGCTTGAACGTGACAATCCTTGGCGACCTGCTCCATAGCCGCGTCGCGCGTTCAAATATCCATCTGCTCACGAAATTCGGCACGCGGGTGACGCTTTGCGGCCCCCCGATGTGGATGCCGCCCATTCTCGAAGGCCTGGCGCCGAATATCCGCCGCGTCCCCTGCATCGAGGACGCGCTCAAAGACGCCGATGTAGTCATGGTCCTGCGCGTTCAGACCGAGCGCATGCACGAACCGGCGTTGGCCGAAGCAGACTATGTTCTGCGCTACCAGTTGACGCCCGAGCGCTTGGCGCTTGCCCGGCCTGACGCGCTCGTGCTGCATCCCGGGCCGATGATTCGCGGCCTCGAGATCGATCCGGCAGTTGCGGACGGCCCGCAATCCTGTGTCCTCGAGCAGGTTACCAACGGCCTGGCGATTCGCATGGCGCTGCTTTACCACCTCGTGGGAGGCGCTCCCGCCGATGCGCCCCACCCCGCAAAGGAACGTTCAAATGCTGCTGATTAAGAATGGCCGCGTGCTCGATCCTGCTTCAAAGACGGACGCCGCGCTCGATGTGCTGATAGATGGCGAGCGAATCGCGAGCGTGGGCGCAAATCTTTCGGCCAACGGCGCGGAAATTTTCGATGCACACGAACTGATCGTCGCGCCGGGCTTTATCGACCTCCATTGCCATCTTCGCGAGCCGGGTCAGGAACTCTCCGAAACCATCGAAACCGGCACGAAGTCCGCTGCGCGAGGAGGATTCACGGCGGTTTGCTGCATGCCGAACACCCAACCCGTGAACGACAGCGCTTCGGTAACGCGAGGTATCGTGGAACGTGCGAAAGCATCCGCCCGTGTCCGCGTGTGGCCCATCGGAGCTGTCTCACTCGGAAGCAAAGGCGAAGCGCTCGCCGAAATCGCCGCGATGAAAGATGCGGGAATCGTGGCCGTGAGCGACGACGGCAAACCAGTCGCCACTGCGCGGCTCATGCGCCAGGCCATGGATTATTGCGAATCGCTTGGCCTGCCCGTGATCGACCATTGCGAAGATCCATCGCTTTTTGCTGGCGGCGTGATGCGCGAGGGAAAACATTCCGCCCGGCTTGGACTACGAGGAATTCCATCGCAATCGGAATCGATCTGCGTCGGGCGCGACGTGGAAGTCGCCGGCCTCACCGGCGCGCGGTTGCACATTGCGCATATGTCGACGCGCGCATCGCTCGACTACGTGCGCGCCGCCAAAAAGCGAGGCCTTCGCCTGACTTGCGAAGTCACGCCGCATCATTTCACTCTGACGGACGAAGACGTGCGCTATGACACACGCTACAAGATGAACCCGCCGCTCGCTTCGCGCGGCGATCGCGATGCTCTGATCGAGGGGCTTGCCGATGGCAGCATCGACGCGATTGCTACCGATCACGCACCGCATCACGCCGCCAGCAAAGACGTCGAATTCGATCGCGCGCCCTTTGGCGTCACAGGATTCGAGACGGCTCTCCCGCTCGGCCTCACGGAATTGGTCCACACAGGCAAGCTTTCGCTGATCCGCCTTGTGGAACTATTCACCACGGGCCCCGGGCGAGTGCTCGGGATTGAGCGCAAAATCGCCGCCGGCCAGCCCGCCGATATCACGATTTTCTCTGCGGACCGTCCCTGGACCTACAAGGCCGCTGAGTCGCCAAGCAAATCGCGCAACACGCCCTTCGATGGCCGCGCCTTCCGCGGCGCGCCGGTGGCGACGATCGTCGCCGGGCGCACTGTGTATCAAGGCTGAGCGACTATCTCCCGAATCTGTTCTTTAAGCCGCCGGCGGAACACTTGCCGCGAGCCCCAGCTTCTTCTCCAGCGCTTCGAGAGAAATGCCTTTCGTCTCGGGATATACAAACAGAACGACCAGAAACTGCACGACCATCATCGCGGCAAAGAACCCGAACGGCGCTGCGTGCGAGCGTGCCGCGATCACGGGGAACGTCAGCGCGATCAACGCATTCGTGCTCCAATGCGCGCTACAGCCCAACGCTTGACCCTTCGCGCGCACGGTGGAAGGGAAAATCTCGCTGATGTATACCCAGATCACAGCGCCTTGTGAGATCGCGAATGAAAAAATGTAGACGATCAGAAGCGGCAGAAGCCAATTCTGGTGCTGATTGCGCGCAAAAATTGTCGTCACTCCGGCAAGGGCCGCAGCACATCCAACCGATCCAATAAGCAACAGTTTCTTACGGCCCATCTTGTCGATCACCGCCATGGCGACAAACGTCGCCAGCATGTTCACCAGCCCCACCGCGACGGCTTGCGCCCCGCCGGAAAGCGCGTTGAATCCGGCGCCCGCAAAAATGTCATTGAGATAATAAAGGATGGCATTGATGCCCGAAAGCTGGTTCAACGTGCCGATCGACAGCGCCAGGAAAATCGGAAACGCATATCGCCGTACAAAAAGGCTTTCTCCGTGCTGCGACCGCGCCCGTTGCACCGCAGAGGAAATCTCGCGCAATTCCGCGTCCGGGTCGGAGTCGCCAATTTGCGCGAGCACCCCGCGCGCTTCTTCAGCGCGGTCGCGCGTGATCAGCCAGCGCGGGCTCTGCGGAATGCCGAAAAGCATCGCAAAAAACAATAGCGCCGGCGCGATCGCAACGCCAAATTCGGCGCGCCACTGCAGCTGCCCCAGATTGAGGTGCTGCACGCCGTAGTTCGAAAGATACGCCAGCAGAATCCCAGCGACGATATTGATCTGAAACATGCCGACCATTCGCCCTCGCCACGAAGCAGGCGAAATCTCCGCAATGTAAACGGGTCCAACCACTGACGACGCGCCAATGCCCAGCCCGCCAATAAAACGCGCGGCCAGCAACATCGGCCAATTCAGCGCAAGGCTCGATCCGATTGCAGAAACGATGTAAATCGCAGCCGTGATGCGCAGCGTCGCCCGGCTACCGATCTCCTGGCCGACCACTCCGGCCGAGATTGCGGAGATCACCGTACCCACAAGCGCCATCGAAACCGTCAGGCCCAGCTGCACAGGACTCAACCGATAGACGTGGACGAGGCTATCGGTTGTGCCGGAAATGACCGCGGTATCAAACCCAAAAAGCAAACCAGCCAGCGAGCCCGCGAAGGCCGCCCTGATTAGCTGCCCGTTTAAACTCAACGCAGCCCCCTCTCGCGGCTGAGCTGGTTCGTCTGGTTGCGTGCGAACTCGATGATCTCAGGCGAAAGCCGCGGAATTGCCGACACATGCCGTGTGACCCAACTTCCCATTTTGGCCGCCAGCTCGAGCGTGGTGCGCCACGGCCAACCTTGCGATCGGCCAAACAGAATCCCCGCCGAAAACGCGTCGCCGGCCCCTACGGCGTGGACTTCTTCGCCCGCCCCCTCGGCAGGCGGCATCACAATCATCTCGTCGCGCGTCAGAACCATTGCACCCCGTTCCGCACGCGTCACAACCACTGCCTCAAGGCCAAACTCATCCAGGAAAAATCTCATTCGCGCCAAGATTGACTCTTCCCCTGTATCCGTCAGCCGCATGCCGAACATCTCGCCGAGTTCCATCATTTCGCTTTCGTTCGCCTTCATCGCCGAACTGAGCCGGCAACTTGCTTCGACAATCTCACGCGAGTAGCCGCAACTCCCGCTCAGAGTGCTGCGGCGAAGATTCACGTCGTAGAGGCGCCACGCATTTTTCGCACGCCTTAGAAAGTCTCGAATCGTCTCCCGCGACACCTGCGAGCGCTGTGCCAAACTACCAAAACACACGGCGTCGCATCGTTCCGCCAAGGCGTCCCTCTCGGCGTTGCATCGCATGTAATCCCAAGCCACATCCTGCGTGATTTCAAATCCGGGCTCTCCGTTGCGGACGAACACAGACGCTGTCCCGGTGGGATGCGCATCGGTCGCAATGTATTCCGTTGTCAGAGAATTTTCCGCAAGCACCGCGCGCGCGTGGGCGCCCCATTTGTCGTCGCCAACCGCGCTCACCACAATCCCTTCACCCAATTGCAATGGCTCCAGCAAATGGTGCGCGTGAACAGCCACATTAAGCGGCGCCCCTCCCAGAAAGGCGGTTCCATCCTCGAAGATATCGATCAGCGCTTCGCCAAGCCCGACGAATTCCAGTTTTTTGTTCATCTTCTCCGCAGCACCGCGCTTCAGCTGCGGCTGCCCGCGGCGCGCCACATTCTCTGCTCCCGAAGCCGGAGAAACAAGGCCAATTCCGCAACGCGATGGCCCGTTGCCGGATTGCGCATCGCTCATCACATGCGCCATAGCTCCCCGAGCCGAAAGCCCCTAAGCTTTTAATTCGCGAGAAATCCATGTCAACGATGACCAAAGAACGGCGCGGCGTCGAAGTCCTCGGATCGATGGCTTTGGCCCCGCCCAAGCTCGATGAATTCCAATTCGTAAAAGTGAATATCGATGGCGAAGTCGCCCGCCTCACGCTCGACCGCCCTGACCACAATCTTCTGAATGAGCGCATGCTCAGCGAAATCGCAGCCGGCATTAATACGCTGGGCGAGCGCAACGCAATCAAGCTGATCGTGCTGGACTCGGCTGCCAAGGCGTTTTGCGGCGGCATCGAACTCGGTGAATACACGCAGCGGCGCGTTTTTCAGCTTCTCGATGCGTTCCACGGCGCTTTTTCAGCAATGCTCGATACTTCGAAGCCGGTGCTCGTCGTTGTCAACGGTCCCGCTTTTGGCGGCGGTGCAGAGCTTGCCGCCCTCGGCGATCTGGTGATCGCCACACCCAAAGCTCGTTTTGCGCAGCCTGAAATCCGGCTCGGCGTGTTTCCTCCGCTCGCTGCGGCCGTGCTTCCTTACATTCTCGGCCCCAAGCAGGCGCTCGAACTCGTTCTCACCGGCGAAGCAATCACGGCGGAACGAGCGCGCGAACTCGGACTCGTGAACTGGCTGGTCAACGAAGATGAACTACCACAGAAAATAGCCGACGTCGTGGCACGAGTCACCGCGCAGTCCGGGCCCGTGCTCACAATGGCGAAAAAAGCTATTCTCGGCAGCCTGGGCCTTCCGCTGCGTGATGGCGTTCGCAATTCCATGAAGGTCTTTCTGAACGAATTGGCCGATCTCGAGGATTCCCAGGAAGGCTTGCGAGCGCTCGTCGAGAAGCGCGCGCCAAAGTGGAAGAACCGCTAGTTCGCAAACCGCAGCTTAGCTTTCGAAGATTACTTGTGCGATTGCCAAATTCCCGCTGTGCGTGATCGTCATCACGATGCGTTTCACGCCGAGACCATCCGCAATCGCTCGCGCCGCGCCCGCAAGTTTTAGCGTCGGCCTGCCGCTCTCCTCGCGCACCACTTCGATATCGCGCCAGCGCACTCCCCGCGCCCAACCCGTGCCGAGCGCCTTCATCGCAGCCTCTTTCGCCGCGAAACGACCGGCATAGCGCTCGTACGGACTGACGTAACGCTGGCAATATGCCGCTTCGGCCGGCGTGAACAGTCTCTCGATAAACGGCGCGCCGTGGCGCTTGATCGCTTGTTCGATCCGGTCAATTTCCGCTACGTCCAAACCAAGTCCGACGATCAACGCCCTCTCCCTCGAAGCTCACAAACACCTTGCGCCGTCACGCGCCTGTCGCGCGATTATATATGAGGCGCCACCCGGCACGACCGAACGGATTCCATTTGCTAAGCTGGACTTGAGATGCCTGCCTCAACTGAAAAGACCGCTCGCCGCACGCGACAACGCGCCATTTCGAAGCGCCCCGTGACGTCCAGCTCAAGCGCACGATGGCCTCTGAGGCGAGTCGGCCGCTTGCAGATTCTTCAATCGCCGAATCTCGCTCGCCTCGATTGGCTGCTGCACGGCTTCAGCACGCGTCCTGGGGGCGGGAGCGAGTTCCCGCACGGGACCCGAAGCCGCCCGGTCGCGGAAACTGTTCTGAATTTGGGCTTCACGGATTGGGACGTTCGCGAACGCGTGATCGCGAATCGCGAAACTTTCTTTCGCGCCATAGGCGCGGCAAAGCTCCGCCGCACAGCCCTGCGCCAGATCCATTCGGACATCGCCTGCGACGCTGGAAGCGCCTCGGCTGCTGACGAACCGCCGAAGGCCGACGCGCTTTTCGCAAGTGACCCCGGCGTTCTTCTCATCGTGCAGGCCGCTGATTGCGTTCCAATTCTGCTCGCTGACCCGAAGCGCCGCGCGATAGCCGCGATTCACTCCGGCTGGCGTGGCACAGTGCAGCGCATCGCTCAAAAAACGCTCGGCCGCATGCAAATGCAGTTCGGGACGCGGCCCGCTGATGTGATCGCCGCCATTGGGCCCTGTATTGGTCAGTGCTGCTACGAGGTCGGTAGCGACGTGGCCAAAGAGTTCCACGCCCAGTTTGCAAACGCTCGAGAATGGTTTGATGGCCCTTTCGACGCGCTCGCCTCAGGCGAAAACGATCCCAATTGGCTGCCGTGGCTCACAATGCGTCCGCCCGGCCACCCACCTCCAACTCCGACCGTGCGGCTCGATCTCGTCGGGGCAAACCGCGCGATCCTGATTGAGGCCGGAGTCCCGGCAAAAAATATTTCAGCGTCGGGATTCTGCACGGCTTGCCGTCCCGACCTCCTTTTCAGCTATCGACGCGAACGAACCACCGGACGGATGATGGCCGCAATCGCCATCCGATAGCAATTTGCCTATCCGCTTGTCGACGCACGCTCATTTCTGATACTCTCGCGCCAATTCTTGGGAGGCTTTCCATGCCCTACTGCTCGAAGTGTGGCGCGTCTGTCGATACAGGTGCGGCTTTCTGTCCCTCGTGCGGCTCCGCCCAAACCCCGACCAACGTCACCGCCCCGCCTGCAGGCGCGGCGGCCCCATCGCCCGCCGTTGCCCAGACCGGGCTATCCGAAAACGTCGCCGGCGCGCTGTGCTATTTGTTCGGCTGGGTCACCGGCCTGATTTTCTATTTCGTGGATAAACGCCCGTTCGTTCGCTTTCACGCCGCGCAATCCATCGTCACCTTCGGCGCCCTTCATATTCTCAGTTTCATCCTTGGGATTTTCTTCGGGATTGGCCTCCTGGGATTCGGCGCATTCAGGGTCATATCGCTCGGCTGGGGTCTTTATTCGCTTGTCGAACTCGCGGCCTTCGTCCTCTGGATCCTTCTTATGATCAAGGCCTTCCAGGGCGAACGCTTCCGCCTCCCCGTCGCCGCCGATATCGCCGAGCAGATCTTCGGCAAGTCTTAACGCGCCGCGCCTCTTTTGTTCCCGGCGCACTTGTGCGGCGCTGCGCACCCTCGCAAAAAACAAGCCTTCAACTCCCGCTTGACTTCCGGCTCCGCAAACGCCATCTTTATTGACTTTCCTCTCGGGCCCATTTTGCCCGGGCGGCGCAATCAAATCCGGGGTGCCTGAATTGAAGGTTCGCGTCTGCTTCCACGATCGGTGTTTTGATGGAGCTTCATCCGCGGCGATATTTTCGCGTTTTTATCGCGAACGTATCTCCGCCGACGCCGAATTCCTTTATACCGGCATGACTCACAAAGCGTCGAAACCCTTCGACAACGGCACTTTCGACGGCGACGAAAACGTCATCGTTGATTTCAAATATTCCAGCTCGCCGCTGCTCACCTGGTGGTTTGATCATCACCAGAGCGCTTTCCTCACTCCCGAAGACGCCGAACATTTTCGCCACGACCATTCCGGCAAAAAGTTTTACGATCCCGATTTCAAGTCCTGCACCAAATTTCTGGCGACCATCGCTTCGCAAAAATTCGGCTTCGACTCAGCGCCCATCGCCGACCTCATCAAATGGGGCGACATTATCGACGGCGCCCAATTCGCCTCGCCCGAAGAAGCTGTCGGCCTTGCCCATCCGGCAATGAAGCTCGCGCTCGTGATTGAAGCCGCTCCCGAAAATAACCTCGTCCCCCAGCTCATCCCGCATCTCGCTTATCGCTCCTTGCAGGAAATGATCGACCTCCCCGTCGTCCAAAAGCATCTCGTCCCGCTCCTCGAACGCCATCAGCGCTCGATGGAAATCATGCGCGAACGCGCCGATTATCGCGACGGCGTCATCTATTTCGACGTCAGCGATCTCGACCTCGAGGGCTACAACAAATTTATTCCCTACTATCTCTACCGCGACGCCACCTATTCTGTCGGCGTCAGCGCCTCGCCCGCGCGCGCTAAGGTCTCTGTCGGCACCAGCCCCTGGAAAGAGGCTTCTGCGGACGTGAATCTCGCCTCTCTTTGCGAAAAATATGGGGGCGGCGGCCACGCGCGCGTTGCCGCCATTTCGCTCGGTCCCGGCGATCTTGTCCGGGCGCGTCAAATCGCTCAGGAAATCACCGCCATTCTGCGAAAATCATAATTGGCGATGAACTTGGGCGACATTCTCTCCGTAATATTTTTCGTCACTGCGATTGTCTCGATCGCGTTCGTCTATTATCTTCGGCGCTTCCCCCGCGTGTATATTCCCGACTACGCGCGCGGCGTCCGTTTCATCAAAGGGTCGTTCCGTGACGTGCTCGGCCCCGGCAGCTACCAGAATTTCACGCGCCGCGTCCAGATCGAAGTAATCGATATGCGTCCGGTCCCTGTGATTCTGGACCGCATTTTCTACCGCGACGCGCTCCAGTGCGCTTCCGTCGTTAGCATCGGCGCGGATATGCTGGTCGGCGATCCCTATCTCGCCGCAACCACCCTGAAGAATAGAATCGGCGACTCTCTGCCCATCGTTCGCGATACTCTGCGCTCCACATTATCTCGCGGCATCGCAGACGAGAGCCCCGAATACCGCGTCAAGGCGGCCGAAGACCTCGCCGGCGCAGTCAACGAGGAGCTAAGGCGCCTCGGTATGAAGATTTCGAATGTTGAGATCACGGAGCTGTCTTCGCGCTCCTCTTTTGGGCGTGCGGCGATTGGTCCTAATTGAATTCCGGATCGCAACTGAACACCCGCATTTTCGCTCGATCCTGCAGCACGCGGGCTTGCAAGAACCTTAAAGAACTTTGAAAGAACGATGATCGTTACGATCCTTTGCCTCGCCTTCGTCATAGCCAGCGTTGCTATGCGTGTCTTCGGTGGTCGCCCCGGCAGTGTTACTTTGCTCGAATACCAGCGCGGCATCCTCTATCGCCGCGGTCATCCGGTCCGTGAAGTGGGCACCGGACGGCATCTGATCTTTACGGGAATCGAAAGACTGATGGTTGTCGATACCCGCCCGATTCAAGTCAGCTATGAGGATCAGGCCGTGGCCCTCCGTGACGGCTCGGCGGCGCTATACAGCGTTTCCGGCGCGGCGCGTGTCCAGGACGCCAAGAAGGCAATCTACTCCGCCGCGAATTACAATCACGTGCCGGCGTTCGTCCTGCTTTGCTCTGCGCGCCTCGTGCTGAATAGCTCCACTTCGTCGGAGATCAGGGCGCAAGACGCCCTCGCCGCGCAAATCGTTGAGCGCGCCAAGCCGCGTCTTGCCGCCGCGGGCTTTGAGTTGCTCTCGTTCCGGCTCACGCAAATGGCCGTCACTCAGCGGACTTTCGATTGAATCGTTTATTTCGCCGGATGCCGTGAATTGAGAACTTCGTTTTCTCGTGTAGAATGTTCGTTTGCCGGGCCGCTAGCTCAATTGGTAGAGCAGCTGACTCTTAATCAGCGGGTTCCAGGTTCGAGTCCTGGGCGGCTCACCATTTTCTTTTCAAAGCACTTAGCTCCCTCCGAGATTTCCACGAAATTTCCTCATTGTGGGGACTTTTGTGGGGACTCGTCTGTGATTTCTGTAAAAAATCTCGCCACAAGAAGCTGCCAGAAGTTGCACCACGAAAAACAGGCTGCCGCGCACACTGAGCTGGCTCGGTGCATGAACAAGTCGGCCCCACGCCGCGTTGGCAGAGAATTTGAGTGGGTCGAACTCGACCGCGGCGCAGCACCACCGCGATATTGCCGAGTGTCACAAGGCGGCGGCCGTCCACACGTTTCATGCGCCGATGATCACTTGGCTTGCCACAAAAAACTCGATGAGCTGCCCGCCGAGGAAGTGCCGACGGAAGGCAACGGCTCGGACCTGAAGGCCCTGTGCAGCCATCTCGAAAAGTTGGTCGGCGCTATGACCGACCCAATGCGCGGAGCCCACTTGATTCCGACCGCGATACCGCGCAAGGGACAGCAGTCGATGCCTGCCGGGGATCCGGCGCAAGACCCTGTCCTGGCCAGCGTTATCGGGTCGACCGAATAATAAATTTCAGCGCCTGGGCGCGTAAAACCCAGGCGACGCGATCTTGCAGACGGTCGTAGCCGGCGAGCTTTTGCCCACGATTCCGCAGGCGATGCCTTGGCGCTTAAATTGACCGCGAAAAGACTCCGGCGCCGCTCAGCGTCCTATTTGTGGCAAAAACCCTCCTCGACGTGTATCCGCAACATCTTGAAAAGACAGAGTCCGACTGATTCGAACGCGGTGGGGCGAAAAGAGTAGGTTTGGGCTCGCCACGAACGCTAATTCCTTGTCCGCGTCGGATGCGGGATCTCCCGCAGGGAATGACTACGCCGAAATCTTAATCCAGAGACCCTGATCGCCGCACTTCGCGCACGGCGGAAAATTACCGATCTCTACGGTAAGGGTCTGCTGCGGCGCCTCTGCGCCTCTCGAAAAACAGCGAATGCACCGATACTCCGCGTTCTGCGGGACGCGATCTGTGATATTAAAACCGAACGCACGACCGTAGAAGTCGGCAAGGCAATTCTGCAGCTCAATTCGTGCCGAGGAGGTCAAGCGTTTCACGAGTGCGTCAGGCCTGAAATACGTAGCATGAACCGACGTGATGCGGCTCAGGTCAGCGTAGCACTCGCCGATGTTTTCCGCGGCCGGCAGGTAAAACCAGTATCCGACATTATTGCTTCGCAGCTGGACGAGGGTCTCTCCACTGATAGCCGAAGCGGATTCAACTGGGGCGACTTGGACGTTCTTCCGCCAATCCAGATCGCAGGATTGCGACACGATCATGATGCGGCTGACTCGAGCCCAAGCAAGCACAAGTTCATCCGGCTTGCTCCACGCGCTCGAATACTTCTCAGCAACATCAGCTCTGAACATTCTGGGCAAGCCGGACTCGGCTTGCTCGATCGGTGTCCCAGCTGGCGTGGGTCTCAAGATAATCCAGCGCTTGGTCGTCGGCGGTCCGAACACAACCGGGATTGACTCGACCACGTCCCCCTGAAGAAGTTCTAAGGCGTCTGGATCGCTGTCGTACCAATTCGACGTGTCCACGAGCATGGACTACTGCGTTCGACCATATCGCAGGAATGTGTGGCGCAAATCAGATGGACCGGGCAGGTCCGACTCGTTTTCGAATCTGATGGCCTCCAGCGCGGCGTCAAGCTGGACGTCGCTGGAGATTTTCTTCGCGGCATTTTCGTAATCCAACATGGCGCGTCTCGTCTTCGTGAAGGTCTCCGTCACAACCCAATCGTTTGCCTGAATTGTGCCCTCAAACACAAACTCCAATGCTGTTAGGCCGAAGTCCACCTCGGTCGTGGGAGCGAGAAGTTGCATTACATCCTTTGCGGATACGTTTTGCAGCGTGGGCACTGACAGTACCAGCCGCTGCGCGGAATCAATGTATTTTCCGACCGCAGCAACGATATCTGCTTTCGGTAGCCCCAGTGGCGGCTCAATCAGCCAGTGAGCCGAGGTGATAGGTGGATCGAAACAGAAGGCGGCCAACTCCTGTCCTGGGACGTTCTTCAAAAGAGAAAGAACAAACAACCTTATCGGCGTGTACTTGTAAGCCAAATACTCGAACTGCTGCGCGAAGCTCGCCGGTGGCGTCTGCAACAGGAGCGGCTCAAAAAAGTCCTTTTCCGCGATGGTCAGGAGATCTGACACCTGATCGTACTGCGGATACTCGTCCGGCGCTGCCTCGCGGCACGCCGCTAATTTTTTCGGAGTCAGAACGACCGGCAGTCGACCGAAAGCTCTCTCCACAACGGCTGCGCTGGTGTTGGTCATAGCCCTCCTCCCCCTCCAAAATCGCCCCCTGGAAGCTTGGATGCTGGTCCAGGGCCCCGAGGCGGTACGTTGCGCTGGATACTATCATGCCATTGCCTGTCCGCAAGGCCCGCATCGTCAATTCTTAGAAACACCCTACGAGACACCGGTACGAACGACCAGGTTGCAATTTGGTTACCACTGCGGATTCTCGGATTATCGCGTCGGGAACCGCTTCCCGGCGGCGATCGCGGAAGTGTTTTGCAGACTATGTGTCATCTAGTTCCAGGGGAACTTATACTTTCCCAACTCGATTGTACCAGTGGCCAGGGAGGGATGCCACAGAACGCCCCGGATGCGCGCCAAGTAACGCCCAGTCTTATCCATGCCCCAGACGCTTCAAGATCGCCGCTGAGGGTCCGGCACGTACAGCGTCAGACTTCCGGATTTTTGGTCCACGCTGGGCCGTGCATGGTATAACGGGCGCCTCATGCTCGATTGGTTTCAATCCCTCGGCTTCTCGGATCAGATGGAAGTCGTAAAGATTCTGGCAGCTGCCCTCGCTTTTGTGATCGGCCTGTCGCAGTACCGCAAGGGGCAAATTTGGAAGCGTCTCGAGTTTGTGTCGGCCGAGATGAAGATCTTCTTTAATGATCCGGCCGTAAGGGACGCGATGAACATGCTGGATTGGCGGAAGAAGAGAATACCACTATTCAAATTCAGAGACGAGGCCGATGACCAGTACGTTACTGTCGCCTACAAGATGGTTGCGGCCGCGCTCGGCATCGCCCCGGAAGCTCAGTACGACAAGAAACAGTCCGCGATAAGGGAAGCCTTCGAGCGGTTTCTGGAGTACCTCGCCCGATTTGAGGGGTTCATCGAGGCGACGGCTATCAAGCCCAAGGATCTGAACCCGTACCTCGATTACTGGATGAAGCTGATTTCTGGCCACGACGACCATTCGCCGGAGGTCACGAAAGAGGTGCTTCCAAGCCTATGGAAGTTCATCGACTACTACGGCTACCGAGACGTTCGCCGGCTCGTGGATCGATACCACCCTGTTGCCTTCCCCAAACACAGCAATTAGTCGTTCCAAAATCACCTGATTTCGCCCCACCTGATCTGCTACGACTTCGTCCCTGAGCCTTGAGCACTTACGCGGGGCTCTGCGTCGGCGTTTTTGTCCACATGGGGCAAAACTCGCATCAGGGACTTTTGCCCCGCTTTCTGCGCGACGCGCCGGCACGTCTTAGCGGAAACCCCCATCTGCCGCGCTATCTTTCGCCAGCTTGTCCCCCGTGCGCGCAGCCGTGCAAACCCTCACCATTTTCTTTTCAAGAATTCCGCTTCTTCGTTTTTCCCCGCAGCCAGCAAGCCTCAACGCCTGCGCCCCCACGCACGCGCCACATCGTACTGACGCCATCTCGCTGTCCTCGTGCCGTCAAACGTGCGAAGCATCCAGCCCCGGTCGGCCGCTCGCCTTCACTTGCAAACGCAGAATCACGCGCAGCCCCAGCAGATACGCCGCCGCAAACACCACGAAAAACGCGCTAAACGCCAGCCACGATTCCGCCCCCGCGCGCCGCAGCAGAATCAGCGCGCCGTCGCCCAATGCGCACGAAAGCAAAAACAGCACCACCGCGCACACAGCTTTCGGGCGCAAGCCCGCTTGGCAATGCGGACACACTGATCCCTTCGCGCCGGATAAAAACCAATGGAACTTCGCAGGAACCTGCTGATGGCATTGCGGGCAGTCCATAGGCGCACCTCGCGCACATTCGCCGCACGGCGCGCCACCCTA
>DATJOL010000013.1:0-10116 GCA_035507075.1 Candidatus Aquilonibacter sp.
CCTGAGGAGCCAACGATCGAAGTGGCGTAGTTAACGCAAGCGGTGGCCGTGCATGGCATACCAAGTTTGGTGGAAATGTCGGTACCCTGGTTAGCCGGGAAGGAAAGGATCTGGCTGCGCATCACCCCAGCCTTGAGGTTAAGAACAAGCGTAGGGCTGAAGACGTGAACTTCGGAGAGGCCGAAGAAATACTGGTCTTCATTGTTGGGACCGGCGTAGGAGGTGACCACAGGCGTCACCTTCAAGGCACCGCTAGCGCTGGAAGTTGTCAGATTGCCACCGGAGTCCAGGTACACGCTTGGGAAGCCATTGGGGTTCAATGTATTTTCGCCGTTGTAGGTGATATGGCCAAAAAGGCTGTCTTTGTCGCTGAAATGCTCATCGACGCGACCATCCAACGTTTTCGCATTTTGGATTTTTACCGGCGCCGACGTGTAGTTGCTGGTGAGAGCGCCCGGAACGCCTTCGTTGGGCAGGGGGTACATGTTGAAGTACGCAAGGCCGAGAGCAGTTGGATTAGAAACGTCTACCCAAGGGCAGCTCCCAGTTGCAGACGTCGGAGTGCACGCGGAGCCTCCTCCGATGGGAGAGATATCTTGCTGATCGGAAAAATCCCCCACGGTCGTGCCGCCGTCTGGACATGGCTTCGCAAAGGGGCTACTGCTATTACCCATGCCCTTTTCGCAATACGTCGGAACGCTGTAGTTGGCAGCGGCGAGACCCTGCGCGTAAGACAAGCCTTCGTAATCGAAGAAGAAAAAGGTCTTGTCCTTGATTATCGGGCCGCCGACGCTACCGCCGAACTGGTTTTGACGAAATGCGGGGTTTGGCGCCGCGGGGGAGTGCGGATCGAAGGCATTGGGCAATCCGGCCTTCACGGCCTGCTGATCGAGGATTTCGGTAAAGTTGTAGTTCGGGTTGCCGTTGAGGACTTTGTTCCGCAAAAACTCGAAGGCGGAGCCGTGGAAATCATTTGTTCCCGCCTTGGTGACGATTTCAACCACGCCGCCACCGGTGCGGCCGACGGAAGCATCGTATTTGTTGGTGGTGATGCTGACTTCCTGAATCGCGTCGATCGAGGGGCGGACGCCGATGGTGCCGATGATGCGTGTGTTGTCGTCGAAACCGTCGATCATATTTTGGTTTGTCGAATCGTCCTGGCCGTTGACGGACAGGGAGGAAGTCATGCGGCGATCGTCCGGGCGATTGCCGGCGGCAATGGAGTTAGGCTGGCCTTCGGTGGCACCGGGCTGAATTTGGGCGAGCTTGATGATGTTGCGCTGGTTGAGCGGGAGGTCTTCGACGCTTTCGGAAGGAACGAGCGAGCCGATCGTGGATGTATCGGTTTGCAGCGCCGGAGCGACATTGCCGGAGACTTCAACGGTTTCGGTGACGTCACCGACTTCAAGTTTGGCATCGACGCGGGCGCGATCACCAGCGGCGATGGTGATGCTGGGCGCAGTGAAGGTCTTGAAGCCCTTCATTTCGACTTTGACGTTGTAGGTGCCGACCTGGAGCAGGGTGAACACGTAGTCGCCGCTGGCGTTGCTTGCGGCAGTTTGCGAGACGTTGGTGCCGACGTTGGTGAGAGTGACAGTGGCACCGGGGATGACCGCGCCGCTGGTGTCCGTGACGGTGCCGACGATGTCCGCGGTTTCCTGTGCGGACGCGCGACTCACTGTGAAGAGGATGATGCAAAGAAGCCCGAAGAAGAGACCTACACGCCTAATCGATGCCATCGATTTCTTCATAAGACGCCCCTTAAATGGTGAAAGTACAGCCGCAAAGCTTAAACTGAGTTCAGCGCGAAACTGCTCGAGAGAAAAACAAGCGATCCGCGAAAGTCATGCGATGGCGACTTCGAGTTGACCGTGAAGTAACACGAGCCAACGAGCAGTGTCAATAAAAATCGCTTTTCACTCTTTAAAAAGAGGCCGCAACGCAACGGCCGCAAGACACACCGAGCTTCGCGCGCAGGAGAACGCGCGAAATTGACAGCGGAAAGATGCCACCGGAAGGCGCAAGCCGTCCAATTCATTTAATGGATGAAAGGGATTGCGGGGGCCCGTAGGTCTTTGGAGGAGGGAAACAATCCCAAAGATGTGTTTATGCAAGCTATTCATAAAGCGAATAGCTCAGTGCGAAAACGCAGACTGTATGCGACTTGCGGATGCGGGGCATAGAGGGCGGCGGGATGCAGACTTGCAGGCGTGCTGAGGGCGGGGGAAAGGGACGTGCGAGGCGAGGATCTGGCCTAAATTCGCGGGATGAAACTGCTTGACTGCCCATGCGGTTTCGCCGTATCAGAGAGCGTGCCGCAATAATCCTTCGTCCCGTTAGAAACCTAGACTCAGCGAATTGCGCAGATTTGCGCCGATTCGAAGGTGTGCGGCAGACAAAGCGATGGTGAAAAGGCGAGGTTGAAAGGAGACCGTAAATGTACACGAGACGAGAATTTGGCCAGATATTGGGTGCAGGGCTGCCACTGGCATTGCTGATGAGGAGGGTCGATTCGACGTACGACGGCGTTCGGCTGGGCGTGATCACCTACAGCTTCAACGACATGCCGAACGTGGAAGGCCAGGATCATGTGGACAACATCATCCAGAATTGCCAGCAGTGCGGCGCTGGGCTGATCGAGTTGATGTCAAACCACGTGGAGCCTGTGACCGCGTACCAAATGCAACAGGCGGCGGAGCGAGCGGCGCGAATGGCGGCGATGGCGCAGGCGAATGCGAACGGCGGCGCGGGAGGCGCAGCGCGAGGCGCCGGTGGCATGGGGCGGGGCGGAATGGGCGGCGGCCGTGGACGCGGGATGAGCCCTGAGGCGATGAAGGCTCGAGACGAGCTGCGCGAATGGCGGCTGCTGACTCCGATCAGTCATTTCCAGGACGTCAAGAAGAAGTTCGACGACGCGGGGATCGTGGTCTATGCGTATTGCATGAATGGGATGGGCGATGATTTCACGCCGCAGGAGATCGATAAGACGTTCGAGCAGGCGCAGGCGCTGGGAGCGACGGTGATTTCGACGTCAACGACGCTGGACGTGGCGCAGAAGCTGGCGCCGTTTGCGGACAAACACCAATATCCAATAGCATTCCACAACCACGCGAATATTACGGATCCGAATCAATTTGCGACGCCGGAAAGTTTTCAGAAGGCGCTGGCGATGTCAAAATATTTCAAGATCAATCTGGACATCGGGCACTTCACGGGCGCGAATTTCGATGCGGTGACATTCCTGCAGTCGAATTATATGAACATTTCGCACATGCATGTGAAGGATGGCACGCACAACAACGGGCCGATCGTTCCGGACGGGCAGGGCGACACGCCGATCAAGGCGGTGATGCAGCTGCTGAAAAAGAATCAGTGGCCGATACCGGCCGAGGTGGAATTCGAGTACCGAATTCCGCCGGGGTCGAACAGCGTGGAGCAGGTGAAAATCATGCTGCAGTACATGAAGGACAGCATGGCGTAGCAGATTTGCGGGAGGCCTCGAACGGAATGGCGCGGGCCGCTTTGCGACGATTGCAATGTGAAGCGGCCTCGCGCGCACCCGTGAGATCCTTTTCAGAAATGGAGCGAAGGGCGTAGCTTGTGAACAAAACCTCTAAAATGCTGGAAGAAGTGCGGCAGCAGCCGGCGGCGCTGGAGAGAACACTGACGGCGGGGCTGGGAAGCGCGCGAGTGCTGCGGCAGCACTTCGAGGCGCATCCGCCGACGATGATCGCGATCGCGGCGCGCGGCACTTCGGACAACGCGGCGGAATTTGCGCGCTACCTGATCGAAATCACGACGGGCATCCCAACGTCGCTTGCGGCGCCCTCCGTTGTGACGCTTTACCGCAGCCGGGTGAATCTGCGCGGCGTGGCGGTGGTGGGAATTTCGCAATCGGGCGAATCGACGGACGTGAACGCGGTGCTGGAGGACGCGCGGAAGCAGGGCGCGTTTACGATCGGCATCACGAACGAGCCGGAAAGCGCGATGACGAAGATCGCGACGGACGTGCTGCTGGTCCGCGCGGGGAAAGAGAAAGCGGTTGCGGCGACGAAGACTTACACGGGGCAACTGCTGACGATTTATCTGCTGGCGCATGCGCTAGGCGGGAATGTGGAGATGGACGAACTGCACCGCCTTCCGGGCTACGCGGCGAGCGCGCTCGACACGGAGGAATCGATCGAGGAGCTGGCGAAGCTGTATCGGTTTATGAATCGCAGCATTACCGTGGGGCGCGGACTGAACTATGCGAATGCGCTCGAGCTGGCGCTGAAGATGATCGAGACGAGTTACGTGCTCACGGGGCGATTTTCGGCGGCGGATTTGATGCACGGGCCAATCGCGCTGCTGGAGCATTCGCTGCCGGCGTTTGTGTTTGCGCCGCCAGGCGTGACGTGGCCTTCGATCGCGACGGTGCTGGAGCGACTGGAAAGCGTGAAGGCCGAGACGCTGGTGATCACGGACACGCGGCATAAGAAGATTCCGTCGAAGACGGCGCAGTCGATCCAATTGCGCTGGCATGCGGACGTGACGGGGAGAATTGCAGACCTTTACACGCCGATTCCGTACATCGTGCCGGCGCAGCTTTTTGCGGGGCACCTGGCGATCGTGAAGGGACTCGATCCGGACCATCCGCGGACGCTGAGCAAAGTGACGCAGACGATTTAAACGGGCGATTTGAGCGAATTTCGATTGGAGGAAAGGACCCCATGACACAGACGGAGTTCAATTCGACAGAAAGGATTCGGTCGCACGCGGCGGGATTTGCGGCGGGCAAGGCGGCGGACGCGGACATAAAGGTCGGCTTATATAGCATTACATACCTGGGCGTGTGGTATCGCGGAGGCGCGTTGGCGCTGGAAGATGTGGTGCTGCGCGCGAAGAAGTACGGATACAGCGGAATCGAGATCGACGGCAAGCGGCCGCACGGGAATCCGCTGGACATGCCGAAGAGCCGGTGCGAACAATTGCGGAGGTTCGCGAACGAGCAGGGCGTCGAGATTTATGCAGTTGCTGCGAATAACGACTTCAGCAGCCCGATTCCGGAGCATCGCGAATCGCAGATTTTGTATGTGCGCGAACTGCTGGAGATGACGCAGAACCTGGGCGCGAAGCTGATGCGCGTCTTTATGGCGTGGCCGGGCGTGACGCTATTTGCCGAGGGCGGCGGCAGCTACGATGTGGCGAAGAGCACGTGGCGGCAGACGCATGAGATGTTTTCCGAGGAGCAGATTTGGGATTGGTGCCGCGCGGGGCTCGCTGAGACGGCGCGTTATGCAAGCGAGTGTGGAATTACGCTGGCGCTACAGAATCATCCGCCGGTGGTGAAGAGTTACAAGGATTGTTTGCGGATGATTGAAGAGATTGGCGCGACGAATTTGAAGATGTGCTTCGACGGGCGGCTCGAAAAGCGCGCGGACGACGCCGAGGTGGAGCGCGCGACGGCAGAGGTGGGTGCGCGGCAAGTGCTCTCGCATTACGGCGGGGAATATGACGAAGGGCCGGAGGGAATTACGATCACGCCGGGAGAGAAGTGCATGGCGGAAGTGCTCGGGCTGGTTGAGACGGGATATCGCGGGTACATGAGTTATGAGCTGTGCCATCCGCTGCCGTTGATCGAGGGGAAGGCGCCGGAGATTGATTTTGTGGATAAGAACGCGCGGCTGGCTGCCGCGTATATGAAGGACGTGATTGCGCGGGCTAAGGAAATGCGCTCGGCGGAGCGGATGGAGGCTTCGTCGAACGATTAAAAAGATTAATTGATGGCGGCAAAATTCCCTCTTTTGCCGATCACGGCGCCCCGGGGGCGGGGATTCTTTGTCACCGGGCAGACTTACGTGGACCAGCGTGCAACGGACTCGATTCGTTCGGCAGCGCAGGCGTTCATCACGTATGGAGTGGGAATGTTCATCGGCGCATGGCTTTCGGGCAAGAAGGGCAGCATCGCATCTTAAAGCCAGCCTTTATCGCGGGCAATGCGGGCCGCTGCGAAGCGGTTGGAAGCGCCCAACTTGGAAATGGCCTCGGAAAGATAGTTGCGTACAGTGCCCTCCGTGAGCCGCAGCGAACGCGCGAGTTCGGCAGTAGTTTCACCGTCACCCGCACGGCGCAGGATCAGGCGTTCTCTGTCTGTGAGCGGATCTTCTTCCGCGTTCCATATCTCCGAGGCGAGCTGCGGATCCACAGTGCGTATCCCGCGACTGACACTCCGGACCGCGTCAGCAAGTTCCTCCGAGGGCCGATCTTTGAGCAGATAGCCCGAAGCTCCGGCTTCCAGCGCCCGCCGCAAATATCCTGGACGCGCAAAGGTCGTCAGTATCAGGACGCGTGTTTGCGGATAAAGTTCTTTCACGCGGGCGGTGAGTTCCAGGCCGCTCATCTTCGGCATCTCAATATCTGTGACCAAAACGTCCGGTCGCTGCCTCCCTACGGCGTGAAACGCTTGCTCCCCGTCGGCAAGAGAGCCGAGCACCTCAATATCGGGTTCGATCGAGAGCAGCGCCGCCAGCGCTCCCCGCAGCATGCTTTGGTCTTCCGCTAGCACTACGCGTATCTTTTGCGTCAAAGAGTATCCGCCTCTTCCGCAAGCCTTGAATCCGAGTGTGCCGAAGATTCACTTTCTGCCGGGAGGGTCAGTTCAAGGCTCGTTCCGCCATTTGCCGAGCCTGTCAGCTTCATGGCCCCGGCCGCGGATTGCACGCGCTCTCGCATGCCGCGCAGGCCGTTGCCTTCGTGGATCTCGCCGCCCAGCCCATTGTCTTCAATCGCGAAATGAATAGTCCCGTTCTTTTCGAGAAGCGTGACGTTGCACACAGTTGCGTGAGCGTGCCGGGCGATGTTTGTCACGGCCTCACGCAACGCCAGGCAAAACACGTTTACCTGGTTCGATGAGAGATGCACGGGCTCGAGCGCCGTCGTCAGCTTTACATTCGCTGAAAGCAAGCTTCGCCGGGCGCGGCTGATCTCCGCCTCAAGCCCCTCGGCGCGATAGCCGGATACCGCTTCCCTGACCTCGGCGAGTGCATTTCGAGCCGTCTGTTCGGCTTCCACGATCTCGCTCCGCGCACGGCCGGAGTCTTGGGTGAGAAGGCGTCTCGCGAGATCCAGTTTCATCGCAATGACGGTCAATGTGTGGCCAAGCAGATCGTGCAGATCGCGCGCGATGCGCTCTCGTTCTGCTTCCTGCGACAGCCGCACGATCTCGGCATTCGCGCATGCCAGCAGAGAATTCGTTCGTGCCTGCTGGGCAAAACTGAAGTTACTGAGCCCAAAAATCACGCAATACAAGAGAACGCTTTCCGGCGTGCCAAAAGAGTGGCCCAGATACCGGGTCTCGGCGGCAACACCGGCCATCGTCGCGATTAGCACCAAGAACACAGTGCGCAACCGAGTGAGAAAAAAGCAGAGCATAGCGAACGGGTAGGCGAACAGCACGTACGCTCCCTGGTTCAGCGGGTAATAAAGAAACACGAAAAGGAAGAACAACGCGAACGCCACGGTTCGCCGGCGCCCTCTGATCTTCCCGACGAGGAAATAGAGAATCACGAAGGCCGCGTAACAAGCCGCGAATCCTATCCAGACCACGAATGAGCGCCGATATGCCGGCGTGACGAAGAAATATGCGGCATAAAGCCCTGCCACCCAGCGCACGATCCAGCGGCCGCGAATAAGTTGCCAGTTCGAGTGGATAATGTGCGTGCCCGAGCCTGCCCCATCCCGTTGTGGCCCGCGCGATGGCCGTCCGCTCATATGCTCATCATCTCACCGGGCGAAGTGTTCGCGGTACCCAGAGCCGTCACATCCAACGCATGACTGCTGTCATGCTGATACGTGTCATCTTTCGTCGATGACGCGCACTACTGTTTTTCCTTGGGCCTTCGGAGCACTGTTCTCCTGCCGTCACGCGAAAGCGCAAGGCAATTTTGAAGGCTGTATGAATTGAAATCAGGAGGCAGGCGGTCATGAATCTCGAATTCCTGTTTAATGCACTCACAAGCGCATGGGGCGTGGGAGAAATCCTCCTCATCGTACTCACCCAAACGCGCCGGGGCGAGGGCAAGATACACGACCGTGGAACACAGATCATCCTGCTGCTTGTTTTCGTTGCATCTTTCAAGGCCGACCAGTGGATGAGCGGGTTTTTTCCGGTTGACATGCCGGGGAGCTATAGCTGGCTGCGGCCGGCGGCGCTTGGAATTTTGGTTCTCGGTCTGGGAGTTCGCGCCGTCGCGGTCGTCACGCTGGGAAAAGCGTTTAGCGTAAACGTGGCCATGCGCTCCGGACAGAAGCTGGAGAGGAGGGGGCTCTATAGTCTCGTGCGCCACCCTTCCTATCTCGGTCTGGAGCTGATTCTGGTGGCTTTTGCCCTTCACACTCGGACGTGGGCCTGTTTTGCCGTCGTCTTTGTTCCACCGACGTTGGCTGTCTTGTACCGCATCCACATTGAAGAAACTGCGCTCCGGCTGGCTTTTGGAGCGGATTATGAAGACTATAGCCGAAGCACAAAACGACTGATTCCTGGCGTCTTCTGAGGCTTTGGAGCCCGGTTTGAAGTTATATTCGCCTGAGAACCCTTGCCAGGGAGCTGCGAATCGGAGTATTTCTATCGGGTCGGGCTTTGGGGTTGGCTGACTCTGCGGTTTTGGAGTGTCCATATGAAAGTGCGCCTCTTCTTAGTTCTCTTAGCCCTCGCTGCTTTCGCGGCTTCGACCTTCGCGCAGACGAGCGCCACCACGGGCGATGAAGCATCGCAGGGGGCGGCGCCATTACAGGTCTCCGTGGTGGAAAGCCATGAAATGACCGTGCCCGGCATAGAAGCGGACGTAACGAATGTGTCCGACAAATGCGTCCGTGGCTACGTGATCGAACTCAGTTTCATCCGCGACGACGGGACTGTTTTAAGGACATGGCATAAAATGACGGTCTTCAGAAAGCCGGGCAGTTGCTTGCGGCCAACGGTTTTCATGCGTGGGCATGAGATAAGCGCGAAAGACAACAACGGCCAATTTATAACGCACGGCACGGCCTCTATTGAATTGGTCGTATTCAGCGATGGTACCGAATGGGGCGCCGGCAAGAGTGAAACAGCAGGCGAGCTGCGGGGGTTCCTTAAAGCCATGGACTACGCAAGAAATCCCCAAGACAATTAACCGTTTCGGGCTGAAATTTCTCGGCAACACGTCTGGCAATCTCACGGGCTATAGATTCAGGTGGAAGGAAAAAAAACGGCGCGGCTCGCGTGAACGGAGTGGAATTATGCCGAGGCGACTAGCAAGAGATGCCGGCTGGCTGACGGTGGCTGGATGTATTGTTTTTGTGGCGATTCAGTTCATTCGGCCGAATCTGGCGAACTCGGAGCCCGCGGCGGATTTGCAGGCTCCTCCTGAGGTGAAGCAGATACTCGAAACCTCCTGCTACAACTGCCATTCGAGCCAAACAAAATTATCGTGGTTTGACCGGCCGGTCCCGGCCTATTGGCTCGTGGTGAAAGACGTGCGGGAGGGGCGAAGCCATCTGAACTTTTCGGAAATCGGCAGCTTCACCGCCGCTCAGCAGCACGCAGTGCTTTTCGAGGCAATAAGCCAAATCGAACTTGGAGCGATGCCCTTGCCCGATTACCAGCGGCTTCACCCTGAAGCCGCGATCACGCCGCAAAAGCTGGCCGTGCTTGAGAACTATCTGGTTTCGCTCGAGTCGAAGGCACCGGCTACTCCAGAACAGATCAGCGCCGCCAACAATCAGTATGATGACTGGATTGGACAAGCCGGCAAAGCTCCCGTCGTTTCTCCGGCGCCGAACGGCCTTGCTTTCCAGACGGACTATAAAAACTGGAAAGCAATCAGCAGCACCGACCGGGCTGACAACGGCACGATGAGAGAAATTCTCGGAAATGACGTGGCCATCAAGGCGATCGCGGAACATCAGATCGATCCGTGGCCGGACGGCACTGCGTTTGCCAAAGTGGCATGGTTCCAGCAGCCAAACTCCCAAGGCTTGGTCCAGACCGGGGCGTTTTTCCAGGTGGAGTTCATGATTCGAGACAGCAAGAAGTATGCGAGCACGCTCGGTTGGGGCTGGGGAAGATGGCGGGGAGCCGATCTTACGCCTTACGGAAAG
>DATJOL010000014.1:0-34181 GCA_035507075.1 Candidatus Aquilonibacter sp.
GATGGACGCGAAGTCGCTGCAAAACGCGATCGTCTCCGGCGGCGGTGGCCGAGGTCGCGGCGCGAGCGGCGTCGCAGTTCCTCCCACCACCGTTACCGTCACGCTGGCAGGAGGCAAAGTAGTCGAAGGTAAGCTCGACCATCTCGACGATTTCCTCGTCACCGTCACGGACGCGGACGGCAATCACTTCACGTACGCGCGCAACGGCGGCGTCCCCAAAGTTGTCGTCCATAATCCGCTAGAGGCACACATTGACATGCTGCCGAAGTGGACCGACGACCAGATCCACAACGTAACCGCCTATCTCGTCAGCCTGAAATAGCAAACCTAGCTCGCATCCCGCCGCGCCTCATGTATCGGCCGGCTCGCCTTCCAGTCGGGCGCTTTTCGCCCCATCTCGCGCGCTTCCGCCATATGCCGCGCGCGCGGCGCCTCATGTAGCTCGGGGGCCGCGCCGTGTGCGGGCCCCGAGGCTTTTCTCTTCGAATCGAGGCTCGACCCGCTGTTTTGCCATCCCTCTGCAGTTCCTTTCCGCGCTTTCCACCACCCGCCCGAAACGTATGTAAAATCATTGGGACCCTTATATGCGTCGCTCTCGCCAGTTCTTGTCCGTCGCAGCCTTCGTCGTTCTGTCCACCAGCTGCTTCGGCCAGACACCGCAAAAGATCATTCAGGACTACGTACGCGCCGAAGGTGGCGCCAGGGCGTTGGCCAAGGTTCAGTCCCTGACGATTTCCGGCAGTCTGCGCGACGAGTCTACGGATGCCACCGGCTCCTACTCGCTGATTACAAAGGCGCCCAATAAGCTCTACTCCGAACTTGTCATCGAACCTGACCGCAGTATCGTTGCCTACAACGGGAGATCCGCGTGGGGAGAGCAGCCTGGAAGTTCGCCCCACACGCTCACCGGCGCGGAAGCTGCCGAATGGGAGGCCGTTTCGCGCTACCTCAACGGTCATTTGCTCGATGCAAAGAAAGACAAGTTGGGCGAGAAATTCGTCGGCACGCAAAATATCGGCGGACGCGAAACATATCAGCTCGAGTTTTCGCTCGCGCCCGGCGTCACCCGTGAAGTCTTCTTCGACGCGCAAACCCATCTGATCGTTCGCGAGATCGTTCCGCAACCAGTCTCTAAAGATTCCTCCGCCCCTCAGCCTGGCAGTCAGCCTCCGCCGCCGCAGTCTACGCAACCGGCTGGCATGCTGGAGCAAATCGACTACTTCGACTACAAACCGGTAAGCGGCATTCTCGAGCCGAGCCGCATCGAGTTGCGCCGGGACGGCCGCGATTATCAGATCACTGTCACCAGCGTAGAGGTCAACGCGCCCGTTCAGGATTCCGTCTTCGATTTTCCTCAAGCCGAAGGCCGCCCCTTGCCGGATATCGCCCAGCTTCTGCGCGACGTGGCCAAAAATCAGCAGGGCATCGACGAAATCGTCAAACAGTACACCTGCCATTTGACCGAGATAGACGAGCAGAGGAGCTCCGACGGTCGGCTAACTCCGCGCTCGGTGAAGGAATACGACGTTTTCTATGTGGGCGCGAACGGACAGGCCGTGCGCCATCTCATCGCGCAAGGCGGCAAGCCGCTCGAGGGTGAGGAGAAAAAGAAAGCCGACGACCGCTTCAACAAGGAATTTGACGAGAAAAAGAAACAGGCGACCGAGCTTGAAAGCGATCCCAAGAAAGAAGCCAAACAAGACGAGCAGGACCAGGCGGAGATTTCAGACTTTCTCCGCGCCGAAAAATTCACCAATCCCCGCCGCGAGCTGTTTCGCGGCCAGGAAGTCATTGTTTTTGATTTTGGACCGAACCCCGACTACAAACCGAAAAAACTCGTGGACAGCATCGTGCAGAAGCTTGTGGGCGTGATTTGGATCGATGAACAAGCGCGGGATGTGGTTCGCTTGGAGGCGCGGTTCAACAACAATGCAAAGATCGGCGGGGGACTCTTGGCCTCGATCTCCAAAGGATCGAATTTTGTCTTCGAGCAGGCTCTGATCAACAACGAAGTCTGGCTGCCTTCGTATGTCGAAGTGCATGCCTCGGCTCGCATCGTATTCCTCAAGGGGCAGCAGGACGAGATCGACCGTTTCAGCGATTACAAGAAATTCTCCACCGAATCCAAACTGGATAATTCCACTCCAGTCGATTCACAGCCAAACCAATAGAAGCCAAGCGCAAGCGCGCGCCTTAAATCGCGCACCTTAAAATCGGCGCCATCCGCCCCATGTAGCTCGGGGGCCGCGCCGTCCGCGGTCCCCGAGGCTTTTCTCCTCAATTACCGTTGACGTCGCTTTTGAATTGTTTCCCTCCCACACAGGACGGTCACCGCGAGCTGAGGAACTCGGCCCGACCTCATGTAGCGACCGACTCGCTTTCCAGTCGGCGCCTTCCGCTTTTTTCCCGACCTCCGACCGCGTCGGTTCGTTGATTGCGGGCCGCAATCCCCCAGCAGACTTGTCATCCCGAACCGCGTTTTCCACGGTGAGGGATCTGCAGTTCCTTTCCGCATTTTCCACACCATCATCCCCGCCACAAACCACCCGCCCGAACGCATCCCAATTGTACACTATATACGTAGTAGACTCGGCGTGAGCGAATCTCAGCCCGTCACTCGATGTCAGACTGAATTCCTCGTAACTTATAGAAAACAAAGCGCAGCGCTCCCGCCAGCCCGTCACAAAGAAGCCTTCCAGACCTCCGGCGCGCGCGCGAATGCGCGAAATCACGCGTCCGCGTTTTTTCGACCGGATCCGGGCTTGGTGGGAAAGGGAATTGGCTCGGCGGGTTTGCGCCGCTCCGAACACAGCTTCAGATGGGCGCGCGCCTGGTCGGCCCACGGCCCGGTTGGCGCGATGCGCAGATAGAGGACCCACTCGGCTCGAGCCGAGTCTCGGTCGCCGTTTTTTTCGTGCGCGAGCGCCAGATTAAAGTGCGCGTCTGCGTGATTCGGCATGGCGCGGGCGGCAGCGCCAAGATGTTCGATGGCCTCGATGACCTTCCCTTGTTCTTCGAGCATGCAACCGAGGTTATAGCGCGAAATTCCGTTCGATGGATCGAGTTTCACGGCGGATAAAAACGCGGCCTGCGCCTCTTCCGTCATCCCCATTTGATAAAGCGCCACGCCCAAATTGATGTGCGCTTCGATCCAGTTCGGCGCGCGCTCGAGGACGCGCCGGTAACTCTCGGCGGCGTCGGGCAATGATTCTGGCCGCTTCTCGAGTAGGAGCGCAGTCTCGAATAGCTCTTCTGCGCTGCGCGGTTCCATGGACCGGATCTTTGCGGGTTCCGGAGACGACTCGAAAGGCAATCCCCATTGGCGGCGAAACGGATCGAAGGGGCGCGAATCGCCCGGAGGCACGATCAGGATGTCGCCGCCGCGCTCGATCGTTGCGAGCTCGTGCAGCCGCAGCGACGGCGCTTCGAATTCCTCTTCCATCAGGGAAATCGCCTGCTTTACGCGGCTCGCAGGAATATTATTTTCGGTCAGCCGTTGCAGGGTTTGCAGGGAAATCAGATCGCCGAAGGAATAAAAGCGCTCGCCCCAGCGCGCTTGGGGACGAACCAGCCTCAGCCGCTCCCAATACCGCAGGCGGCTCTCCTGAACTCCCAGAATGCGTCCCACTTCCTTGCGCGTGTAGCTTTGGAGCACTCCGCCAGGCCCTCACCGCTGGTTCGCAAAGATTATGCATCAACCGGGACGAATGGAAACGTCTAAAATGCCCCGCTTTTCCACAGCGTCCCACAGCTTTTCCGCGATTCTTGTTCAAGCGGGCCCAGCTTAAAAAAGAGGTTCACGCCGCAGAGCTCACCGCGCAGATATAAAAATCAGAGCTGCCGTGACAAAAAG
The DNA here is from genome assembly GCA_035507075.1 of Candidatus Aquilonibacter sp. Lineage (GTDB taxonomy): Bacteria > Acidobacteriota > Terriglobia > Acidiferrales > UBA7541 > Palsa-295. The sequence goes on from DATJOL010000014.1 coordinate 3,854, forward strand.
CGAGAGCGCGAAAAGGATCGCTGTTCTGTGTGTCCCCCATCGCCGCACGTAGCGCTTATAAAAAAACGTCGGCGGAGCGAATGCAAATCGGAGAGCCACCAGTCCGATTATGATCGCGACGATGCGAAGGGTCGTCATAATTGCGGCCTGATCGTACCACATCTAACCGAGACCAGCTTCCGGTCCGGCCATTACCATAAGACGACACCCCGCCCACGTCGCCGTTACGTACCCCGCTACCATTGTTAGACTTTCAAGGTCTCCGCAATGGCGCTGGAAAACACCGAACGGCTCTATCTGGAGCGTCAGGTGACGCTCGGGCGCGCGATCCTTGTCGCGCTGTCGCTGGTGGCATTGCTGGAAACGGCCGAACGGCCGGTTGGGCGCATCGACGTCCTTTTCCTCTCGACTTACCTGATTGCGGCGATTGCGGCGGTCATCGCGGAGCATTTGTCCGGCAAGACGAAGCTCCACATCCCGCTCGCGGCCGATTTCGCGATTCTGGTTCTATTCCTCATATTGACGCCGAGCGCTTCGGCATTTTGGTTTCTGTTTCTCTTTTCGGTGTTCGCGCTGGCCACCCAGGGGAAGACGCGGGCCGTGCCGATCTTGGTGAGCATTGCCACGGCGGGAGCGCTCATTCGGGTTGGCTTTGGCGAGGAGTTCCACTGGCAGAGCGTTTGGCACTGGGTGGTGATCTCCATAGGCATGCTGGTTTCGGGACTGGGCATGGGCTTTCTGGGTGCCCGCGAGCGGGAACAGCTTTCGCGCCAGAGGTTCCTGGAAGAAATCACGGCCGCACTGGATTTCGACCGCGGACTCACCGAATCGGTTCGAGTGGCTCTCGGTGAGCTTCTCGACGAATTTTCGTGCGATGTGGCCTGCCTCGCGGTGCGGGATGAGGAACTGGAGCGGATTTTCGTGTGGAAGCTTCGGCCCGGCGACGCGACGTCGCAGGGGCCGGACACGCTGCCATTGGAGCGTGGCGACACTTTTCTGCTCGATTCGCTGGAAGTCTCAATCGGCTGGGAATTCGCCAATGGCGAAGGCCGAGGCTTCGGCTGGGACCGGCGCACAGGCTGGCAATTCCGCGAGATTCCGGCCCCATCCGGAGCGACGCAGAAAGAGTTCGGCACGCGCTTCCTGCTCGCGTCCACCGTGGAGCTGGACAAGCGGCCGGCAGGGCGCGTGCTGCTGGCCCGCAGTGAGCCGCAGGCGGCGAATGCCAGGCACAGTTCGCATAGATTTACGCCCAAGGACCTGCGCTGGCTGGACCAGATCGTCCGTCATTTCGGACCGCCCCTGGAAAACCTCTTCCTGCTCCGCAACCTGCGCACGCGCGCCGTGGAAGCCGAGCGCAGCCGCATCTCCCGCGACCTCCACGACGGCATTCTGCAGACGCTTTTGAGCCTGAAAATCCAGCTCAACGTGCTCCGAGGCAAGCTCCCCGAGTCGAGCAACGGCCTGGGCGCGGAACTGGGCAATCTCCAGAAGATGATCCAGGAGGAAAGCGACGAACTTCGGCGGATGGTCACCGAGATGCGGCCCCTGCGCGTGGAGAGCGCCGATATGCGGGAATTGATGTTCGGATTTGCCGAGCGTTTTCGCAGCGAACAGGACCTGGCCATCGATTTATTCGTGGAAGACCGCAATTTGAGGCTTCCAGACAGGGTTTGCAGGGAGTTATTCCAAATATACAGGGAGTCAATTCATAACGTAAAAAAGCATGCGCATGCCAGCCACGTCGTGGTAAAACTGGGTCAAGACGAGACAAAAGTTTATCTCGTCATTGATGATAACGGCCGTGGATTCAGCTTTTCGGGCACTTATAGCAGCGAAGAACTCGATAAGTTGCGGCTTGGGCCCATTTCAATTAAAGAGCGGACGCGGGGTGTTGGGGGCACTCTGACAGTGGAGTCGAATCCAGGCCATGGGGCACGGCTGACCGTTGAAATCCCGTTGAATTGAGATTATGACGAAAACGAAACAGGCGATTCGTATCCTGGTGGCGGACGACCATGCCATCTTTCGCGACGGCCTTCGCAAGCTTCTGGAGGGCGCCGAAGACGTGCAAATCATTGGCGAGGCGGCGAACGGCGTCGAGTGCACCAAGATGCTGCCGAAGCTGAAGCCGGATATTCTCTTGCTGGACCTGCGCATGCCCGAAAAAGACGGGCTCGGGGTGCTGGAGGAGGTCAACTTCGATAGCACCGGCACGCGCGTGATCGTGCTTACGGCGGCGGAAGACGACCGCGACGTGGTTCGCGCGATGAGGCTGGGCGCCCGGGGCGTGGTGCTGAAGCAGTCCGCCAGCGACCTGCTGCTGAAAAGCATCCGCAAGGTGGCCGACGGCGAAATCTGGCTGGATAACCGCATGACCGCCGAGGTGATCGACGCGTTCAAGAAATCGGCGGAAGCAGGGGCGCGCCGCGAAAAGCCGCTTCTGAGCGACCGTGAAAAAGAGATCGTTCAGCTGGTGGCGCAGGGTTTCCGCAATCGCGAAATCGGTGAAAAGCTCTTCATCAGCGAACAAACGGTGAAGAATCACCTCCACAATATCTTCGATAAATTGGGCGTTTCCGACCGCCTCGAACTGGCCCTTTACGCCATCCACCATCGCCTGATTGACCAGGCTTAACACCTCCTTTTTTCGCGGGAAGTCGCGACTCGTAATGGCCGATACAGGGCCGTCCGAGTACTGCTTCGTGTGGCCACTTGTTGCCCTCCCATGCCTAGTACTTCTGTACCGAAAACGTCCCTCCGGAATTGAGCCTCTCGCACTATTGGTTTGATTCGGCCCTCCGGTCTAATCTGTACGCGTCCCCAGAGAGCAGGAGGGAGATCGCAAGTGACACTGAAAGAACGGCGTTCGGCCCGGCGCTTCCTGATGCGCCTTCCGCTGACGGTCCGGTGGACCGACGAAGCAGTAGTAGGCGAGGCAGCGACGGAGTCGCGCGAGGTCAGCTCACGCGGGCTCTATTTCCGCCTGCCCAAGGGATTGAGGAGCGGTTCGCCCGTGGAGATCGTGATGACGCTCCCGCACGAACTGACTCAAGCCGGCCCAGTGCGTGTGCGGTGCCTGGGGCGGATCCTGCGGTCAGGCCCCGACTTTTCCGGCGAAGTGGGGGTAGCCGCGGCCATCGAACGCTACGAATTCATGCGCAACGGAGAGCACCTCAACTAGCGCATAACAGGTTCTTGCCCAGACCCTGCGGAGACGGGCGAGAAAACGCCGGGCGGTTCGGGTCCCTCAGCCGGTGCCGCCCGGATAATTTTCTCTTTTGGTTCTTTTGAGGGTTTTCTTTCGCGCACTATTTTTTTCCAAGTTGCCGCTGTTTCTTCCCCAGCAACCGACCTTACGCCTTATACGCTGAATCTTGTATGCTCCTCGCCGTTCGATAGTGATAACATTGACGTTGTAGTTGCTTGCCACCCGGCCCGGCCGCCGACGCCGACCCCGGTCCCCGTCAGCAGTCTTCGAGTGTGCCTTTCAGGAGCCCTTGTTTTGAGACTTAGCCTTCGGCTCGTGATTTCGCTTGTGATTGGAATGGCGGTGCTCACGTTTGTGATCGCGCGCAGCCAGGTGCGGTCTGTGAAGCTTGGCATGAGGACAGACTTGCAGCGCCGCGCGGAGCTGTTGGCTGAGAGCCTGCAGGAAATCGTCGAACCGGCGCTTGCCCGGCACTCACACGAAGATCTGCGTCGCATCGTTGACCGCTTTGGAGACCGCCAGCAGCTCGAGGGGCTGATCGTTTATAACGAGGGCGGGGAGATCCTCGCCGAAAGCCCGAATATCGTCACGAATTTCACGCCGCCGGCGCTGCCGCTGGAGAAGGTGAAGGCAAGTGCGACCGGCGTTAGCCAGGAAATTCGCGTCGACGGGCGCGAAACCGAGGCGTATTACCAGCCTCTGCTCAACGACGCGGGAATGAACGGTGTTCTCGCGCTTTTCTACGACGCCAGTTATATCGAAGCGCAGAGCCGCACGATCTGGCGCGACACGCTTTGGCACGTGCTCGGGGAAGCGTTTCTGATTCTTGTCGCCTTCGGCCTGATCATTCGCTGGACGATCGTTCAACCGCTGTCGAAAACGGCGGATTGGCTGCGCGAATTGCGCACGGGGCGGGTGACGCCGCCGCCACGCCTGCCGAATGAGGATTTCCTGCTGCCCTTCTCGCGAGAGGTGGTGAATTTGGCGCACAGCCTTGCGGAAGCGCGTGCCGCGGCCGAATACGAGGCGCGGCTGCGCGAAACTGGGGAATCGCATTGGACGCCGGAGCGGTTGCGCGCCATCGTTCAGAGCCGGCTGCTCGGGCCGCTCTTCGTGGTTTCCAATCGCGAGCCTTACGCGCACGTTTACCATGGCAAGACGATCGAAGCTGAAGTGCCGGCGAGCGGCCTTGTGACGGCGCTCGAGCCGGTGTTGCGCGCGTGCGACGGCACGTGGATCGCGCACGGCTCGGGAAACGCGGACCGCAAGGTGGTCGATCGGCACGACCGTATTCGCGTCCCTCCCGACCACCCGGAATATACGCTGCGGCGCGTTTGGCTGAAGCACGACGAGGAGCAGGGGTACTACTACGGTTTCGCGAACGAGGGCCTTTGGCCGCTCTGCCACATCGCGCACACGAGGCCAACGTTTCGCGTTTCCGATTGGGAAAGCTATCACGCCGTGAACCGGAAGTTCGCGGACGCCGTGCTGGAGGAGCTGGAAGGGACGGAAAATGCGCTGCTGCTGGTGCAGGATTATCACTTCGCGCTCTTGCCGCGCATGGTGAAGAGCCGGCGCCCAGACGTGCGCGTCGCGATTTTCTGGCATATTCCGTGGCCGAATCCGGAGGCGTTTCGCATCTGCCCGTGGCAAAGGGAAGTGCTTGACGGATTGCTGGGCGCTGACCTGGTGGGATTCCACATTCAGGCGCACTGCAATAATTTTCTTGAGACGGTCGACGCGGCGCTGGAATCGCGCATCGATTGGGAGCGCTTTGCCGTGAAGCGGACCGACCACACGACCTTCGTGCGTCCATTCCCGATCAGCGTGGATATGCGCGAATCGCCCATTCCGCAGGAAACGAGCTCACCTTACGAAGTGCGCGCGGCGATTTTCAAAAATCTAGGCATTCACGCCAGGTACCTGGGGGTGGGCGTCGATCGGCTCGATTACACGAAGGGAATCATTGAACGCTTCCGGGGGATCGAGCGCTTCCTCGAAAAATATCCGGCTTACGTGAAGCATTTCACGTTCGTGCAGATTGGCGCGCCTACGCGCTCGATCATTCCGCGCTATCACGATTTCATGGTCGAAGTCGAAAGCGAAGCCTCGCGCATCAACGCGCGGTTTGCGTCCAACGGCTGGAAGCCGATCGCCCTGCTCACGCGGCATCACAGCCATAAGGAAATTCTCCCGTACTACCGGGCCGCGGACTTGTGCATGGTGACGTCGTTGCACGACGGGATGAACCTCGTGGCCAAGGAATTTGTGGCTTCGCGCGATGACGAGCAGGGCGCGCTCATTCTGAGCCAGTTCACCGGCGCGATGCGCGAATTGCCGGACGCGCTGATCGTGAACCCTTACGATACGGAGGCGATAAGCGACGCTATCCACGTGGCGCTCGAAATGGACCCGGAAGAGCGGCAAATCAGAATGCAGCGCATGCGCCGTACGGTGAGAGAGAACAACGTTTATCGCTGGGCCGGCAGTCTAATTAATGAGCTGGCGGAGATTCGAATCGAGGAGCCGGAGCTGGCCATCGGAGAGGAGCGTTGAGGGCGCAATGACGGAAAAGGTCTCGCTGATAACTCGAGGGTCGCGCCGTGGAACGACGGAGATTTCCGCTCGCACGGGTGAATTGCGCTCGATCGGACAACCGAGGCCGCGCTACGCGTTTCGCGCGCTGACCGAAATTGCCGGCCAATTGAGCGACGCGCCCAATCGTGTGCTGCTGCTCGATCTGGATGGCACGCTCGTCCGATTGCGACGGCGGCCGGAAGACGTTCGCGTTTCGCTGAAAGCAAAAGCGATCCTGGAAAGGCTTTCGCGGCTGCCGAACACGACGGTGGCGATCCTGAGCGGTCGCAGCGTGCGCTCGCTCGAAAAGATGGTCGGGGTGAAGTCGCTTCATTATTTCGGATTGCACGGCGGGGAAGAGACGCGGAAAGCCGCGAAGATCAGCGTCGAACAGCGCAAGGCTCTGAGCCGGGCGCGGCGAAGCGCTCGCGACGCGATGGCCGAATTCTCCGGCGTCAAGATTGAAGATAAAAAGTACGGCTTCACGGTTCATTATCGCGGCGCGGATAAGGCGGCTATTCGCGGCGCCAACGAAGCGCTGCTCGCCATCATGGCGCCGTTGCGCCACGCCCTGCACGTCCTCGACGGGAAAAAAGTGTGGGAAGTGCTGCCGCGGCAGATACCCGGCAAAGGCTCGACAATGAAGCGCGTGCTGGCCGATTCGCCGCACTCCGCGCTTGCCTATATCGGTGACGACGAGCCCGATGAGCCCGCGTTCGCCGCGCTCGAAGGCCACGTGACCATTCACGTTGGCGACAACAAGAACACCAACGCCCTCTTCTACCTCCGCAATCCAGGCGAAGTGCTCCGTTTCTTGAACACACTGGAGAAGGAATTAAGGTGAACACTCCATTTCAATTTGCCACGGCCTCGTATTTAATTCGGATTGGGAATCAGGAAGCGTCGAATCTGCTGGAACTCGAGGCGGGTATCAAAGAATGCTCCGACGGCTCCATCTTCTATCACACGTTCCAAAGCCTCGGACGCCACCACTTCCTGACCGAGGGTTTTTCAAACGATTTCGCGCAGTGGGTGCAGAGTTCGAGAAATCGCCCGGCTTTGGCGGAGCAGTTGGCGAGCCTGGACGTGCGCGAATACGTATCGCTGCCGGCCCTGCGTGAGGATCTCGCGATGATCGTCGGGGACTACTGCCGTCGCAATCCCGTGGACGCCTCCCAGCCCGGGTTCGAGCCGTTTTACTTTTGCGAAGCCATCGAAGAACAAGTGCCGCTGGGATTCGAGGCGCGCAATCTGCGCCAGTTCCGCGACGGCCTGCGGGAGTTGCCCCACGCGGGGATGCAATTTCACTTTCTCACCTCGCGCTTGCGGCTTCATCTGCGCTCCAACGATTTCTCCCAGTGGTTGGGTGAAGATCTCGGCCTGAAGGACCTGGCGCGGCGCGTGAACCAGATCGACGTTTACGCAAACACGCTCGACAGCGCCCGCAGCAGAATTATCGACATGGTGGATAGAGAGCTACGAAGATGACCCCACAGGTAGAAACGCAAACGCAGCCGGCTGCCCAGCCGGCGCAGCAGACCGAGCCGCACGTCACCACTCTGGACGATTACGTCGGCATTTTGGGCAAGGCGGAAATTTCCGAGTTGCGCACGCTGGCCGCGCGTCTCGGCCATCGCTCCGTTCAGATGGTCAATTCCACTGCGGTCGGCGGCGGCGTGGCCGAGATGCTCAATCGCATCGTTCCGCTCCTGCAGGAGCTGGACCTAAGCGTCCGCTGGGAAGTTATCACGGGCGGCGATGACTTCTTCGCCGTGACCAAGGCTTTCCACAATGCCTTGCACGGCGGCAGTTACGGTCTGCCGGACGAAAGCTTCCAAACCTTTCTCGCGTATAACGAGCAGAATCGCGCCCGCCTGCAATTCGACAGCGAATTCGTCGTCATTAACGATCCGCAGCCCGCGGCGCTCGTCCAGGCGCGCAACGGCTCCGGCCATTGGATCTGGCGCTGCCACATTGACCTCTCGCATCCGAACAAGAAAGTTTGGGATTTTCTTGCGCCTTACGTGACCAAATACGACTGCGCGATATTTTCGTCGCCGGAATTTTCCCGCAAGCTTCCCATCCCGCAGTATCTCTTCTATCCCTCCATCGATCCGCTCGCCGATAAAAATCGCGAGCTCGATCCCGAATACGTCAGCGCAGTGATCGAGCGCTTTCAGATTGATCCCAAGCGCCCGATCCTCACGCAGATTTCCCGTTTTGACCGCTTGAAAGACCCGCTCGGCGTCGTCCGTGCCTACCAAATCGTTAAGCGCTACGTCGATTGCCAGTTGGTGCTCGCCGGCGGCGGCGCCTCCGACGATCCCGAAGGCGAAGCCGTGCTCGGCGAATGCCGCGAAGCCGCAGGCAGCGATCCGGATATTCACATCCTCAATCTGCCGCCTTGGAGCGCACTCGAAATCAACGCCATCCAACAAGCTTCCACGATCATCATCCAGAAAAGCCTCAAAGAAGGCTTCGGCCTCACCGTCACCGAGGCGCTCTGGAAGAAAAAGCCGGTGGTCGCTTCGGCCGTCGGCGGCATTCCCGTCCAGGTCATCCACAAACAAACGGGCATGCTGGCGCACTCAGTCGAGGGAACCGCTTACCAACTCCGTTTCCTCCTCGCGAATCCGGCTATCGCCGAACACCTCGGTCAGCAAGGACACGAACACGTCCGCGAAAATTTCCTCGTGACCAGCAGCCTCCGCCGCTGCATCACGCTCTTCCTCCACTTCGTGCGCTAGGCGTATCGGCGGTTCTGTCGTTAGCCTTTGCCTTTCGCCTATTTGCTCTTGCGGTTGATTTCCCAACCCCCAAAATCGAAATCCGGGATGACCAGCCCATCGGAAAGCCGGTCGCCACGAAACGAACCGCCTCTTGCATTTCGGGCGCGCATGAATACGATCGTGCCCGTGGAATTTCGGCGCAAAGAAATCCGCCTGCATCCTCTCCGCTATATGGGTCAAAACACGTATTTCCTTACCTTCTGCTGCGCCCGACGGCGTCCCATATTCAGAGATCCGCAAACTGCTGCACGGCTGGTCGAGCAGCTTCGCGAACGCTCGGCCGTGCACGCCTTCGCCGTCCACGCATATCGCGTTATGCCCGATCACCTTCATCTGATCGTATGCGGTCTGGAACCGCGAAGCGATCTGATTGTGTTCGTAAGTGATCTAAAGCACGAAACCGCACACCTTCATCGCGCGCGAACGGGAGAGCAACTCTGGCAAAAACGATTCTACGATCGAGTTCTTCGCAGCGGCGAGAGGGCCGACGCGGTCGCCGGATACATTTGGATGAATCCGGTCCGGAAGGGAATGTGCTCCGCACCGCAGGATTATCCGTATTCCGGCTCGTTTGTTATTGATTGGAAAAGGGGCGTGAGTTCCGCCGAATCGTGGATTCCTGAATGGAGAAAAAAGAAGTGACCTCTTCGCCTGTCGGCCCTGCCTTCGTAGCGACCGCCTTTGCCCCGCGCCCCGCAGCGGGGACGCGCGTAGTCCGCGCGAGGCGGTCAGCCTTTGCCGTTGTTTTTTCCGCCGTTCCAGCTCTTGCGGCCTTATTGGACTTCGCCGTCGCCCCTGCTCAACTCTAGCCGCTCGTATTAGCCCTGCCTCGTGCCCCAGCACCGCCGCCGGGCCTTTGGTTCGGCCCCGCCTTCGTAGCGACCGCCTTTGCCCCGCGCCCCGCAGCGGGGACGCGCGTAGTCCGCGCGAGGCGGTCAGCCTTTGCCGTTGTTTTTTCCGCCGTTCAGCTCTTGCGGCCTTGCTGGACTTCGCCGTCGCCCCTGCCTAACTCTAGCCGCTCGTATTAGCCACCATCTCCCTCACTCGTGCCGTAGCGCCACCATCGGATCCACCCGCATCGCCCTCCGCGCCGGGACGTACCCCGCAACCATCCCTACAGCAATCAGTACTGCGGTGACGGTGACCAGGGTGACCGAATCCACGCGCGAAATCCCGTACAACATGCTTTGAATTAATCGCGTCGCCGCAAGCCCGCACGGCAGCCCAATCACAATCCCTATAACTACAAGCAGCAGACTCTCCTTCAACACACTACCGAGAATCTCACCTCGTTGTGCCCCCAACGCCATGCGAATTCCGATTTCGCGCGTTCGGCCCGCCACCGCATACGACATCAGCCCGTAAAGCCCGACGATGGAGAGCATCAATGCGTCCGCTCCGAAGCAAGCGGACAAAGCCGCCATGATGCGCTCTGGCAGGAGCGCCTGCTCGGATATGTCCTCGACCGTCCTCACATTCACGGCGTATTCGCGGCCAAGCGCCGCGATTTGCTGGAGCACCGCTGCGACCGTTTCCTGTGAATCGGTTGACAGGCGAACGATCATCATTCCTCCGCCTTTTTGGAAGTCCGCGCTCTGGAGCATGGGTAGGTAAACGGCCGGCCTCTGGGGATCGCGAATATCCAGCACTCGTCCGTCGTTGACTATGCCGACCACTCGGACTTCCGCGTAATTCGGGTCATCCCCTACGCGGATAAATTGCCCAAGCGCACGGTCCGAAGGAAACATTTCGCTCGCCAGCTCACTGTTGAGAATTGCAACGTGGGGCGCGCTGTTGTCATCGCCCCAATCGATATCCCTCCCTTCGGCCACGGTAACACCAATGGTCTGAAAAAATCCTGGCGAGATGAAGCCTTCGTACGCCGAAAGCGCCTCGCGCGACGATTCCCCAGCCGCTGGAGACACGTAGGCGCTGAGCCTATCCTTCCATCCCGGCGTGACCCCTGACCACGTCGCCCCGCCAACGCCTGCAACCGAGGAAACTCGTTGCACCAACTCGCGATAATAGCTCTGCGTATCGAGGCCTTCGTATCCCTGTGGACGCCCATACAGTGCCATCGTTATTAGCCCATTCTTGTCGAAACCAAGCCTCGCTGAGCGAAGCGATCCGAGACTTCGCGCCAGGAGCCCCGCGCCGACAAGCAAGACGACCGATACCGCGACTTGAACGATCACAAGCGTCTTACCGGATTTCCCAACCGAACCGCTGAAACTCCGGGCGTTCTGCTGAAGTGTCTGCGCTGGGTCTTGCCGAGCTGCCAGCCACGCAGGCGCAACCGCACAAAGCAACCCCGCCAGGATGGCCAGTGCCGCTGTCAGCAAGAAGATGCTCAGATCAGGGCTCAGATTCAGTACCTCCGGAACCAGATAATATTGGGTCATGAAATGCACAAGCAATTGGCTGCACCAATGCGCCAGTGCAAAGCCAAGCACAGCGCCCAACCCCGAAAGGAGCAGGCTTTCGGTTGCCAACTGCCGGACCAAGCGCCACCGGCTTGCTCCGACGGCTGCTCGCACACTCAATTCGTGACTGCGATTCGCCGTTCGTGCCAGCATCAGATTCGCGAGATTGAGGCACGCTCCAAACAACAGCAGAGCGACCATCGCCATCAGCATGAAAAGCGGCTGATAGAAATCGCCCCGGAGGGAATCGGTGCCAGTCGCGATTGAGGCTACATCGCCTTTGGTCGACAGGAATTGTTGCCGCAATCCACCCGTATATTCCGGCGGCAGTGTCACGGCACGGAGCTGCGGCCAGAACGTTCCCAGCTGTGCAAGAGCCTGCGGAATACCCACGCCATTCCTCAGGCGAGCCCCCACGGACATCCACCCGCGCGTGTTTTCGGTTAAATCCAGCCGCCCTTCCGTAAGCAGCGAAACCGCAGTTACGGGAAGCGTGACGTCCGGCGCAGAAATGGCGCTCATGCCCGAAAAGTTCTGCGGCGTTATTCCGATGATCGTGAATGGACTGCCATTCACCAGTATCTGGCTTCCCACGGCAGATGTAGCGCCGGCGAATTGCCGCTGCCAGAAACCGTAGCCCACCACGGCGACCTGCGGCGGCGAGCCATTTGCGGGATCGGCGTCGCTCGGAACGATGAGGCGCCCCGCCACCGGCGAGACACCAAGCTCCGAATAGAAATTTCCCGTTACTGCCCAAACGTCATCGAACGAAACCGAATCGCCCACGGTTACGGGAAATATCCCGTCGCCAAGCCAGCCAAACACACCAGAAAAAGCGCGCTGGCGCTCCTCTATGTACTGGAACATAGGATAGCTAAGGCGCGACCTGTCGCCATTAGGAGACACTTGCGAAATCTGCACCAACTGCTGCGGCTCATGAACCGGTAGGTCACGGAGAAGCAACGCGTCAATTACACTGAAAATTGCTGTATTCGCACCGATTCCCAACCCCAGCGTCAACACGGCGACCGCGGTAAATCCCGGATTCTTCCGCAGCATCCGCAGCGCGAAACGAACATCCTGAAAGAGCGAATCGACCCAAGCCCCCGTCCGCACCGCCCGCACCTGCTCCTTCACTTGCTCCACACCGCCAAGCTCAATTTTCGCCGCCCGCCGCGCCTCGTCCGCCGCCATCCCTTGCCGCACCTTCTCATCCGTCATCAACTCAACCTGCGCGCGAATCTCCGCCTCCAGGTCGTCCTCCACCTCCTGCCTATGCACGATCCGGCGCCAAAAACTCCTGGCCCTCGCCATCATCAATTCAAAAATATCCATGCCAGCCACCTCCGCACCGCCTACTTCATACCCCAGCGCCACCGCCGAGCTTTTGGTTCGGCCCTGCCGTCGTAGCGACCGCCTTTGCCCCGCGCCTCGCAGCGGGGACGCGCGCAGTCCGCGCGAGGCGGTCAGCTTTTGCTTACTCCTAATTACTCGCCACCTGCCGCCTTACGTCGCCTCCAACGCCCGCGCAATCGCCAACGAAATCCTGCCCCACCGCTCCGTTTCCGTTTCGAGCTGGCCGTGTCCTGCCTTGGTCAGCTTATAAAATTTCGCGCGGCGATTATTTTCCGATTCGCCCCACGTCGAGGTCAGCCAGCCCGCTTCCTCCATCCGGTGCAGGGCGGGGAAGAGCGAGCCGGGCTTTACCTGGAATGTTCCATGCGTGATCTGCTTGATGCGGCGCGAAATCCCCAGCCCATGCATCTCTTCCAGCGCCAGCGCCTTCAGGATCATCAGGTCGAGCGTTCCTTGCAGCAGATTCGTCTGTTCAGTCGTCACAGCGTCTCCTATAGATTGCCTAGCGGAACTTAACGCCTTCCCATATAGAATGTCAATATGAAAAAGCACCGAGTCGTAGGCCTAATCGGGACGAAGCCCGCGCCACCGCGACGGGCCCATGTAGCTCGGGGCAAGCGTGGTGTAGGCGCTTGCCCCGAGGCCTTTCTCTGCCGGAGCACAATTTCGCACCCTCCGAGCGCGAAGTCCGCCAATTGCCCGATGCCCAGGTGTCGCCGCGAACCTGCGTGCAAATAGGCCCAATTAGGTCTTTTTAAGCGCCAAAACCGTGCATTTTAGGCCCGTTTTAAGGTACACAAATCGCGGTTTTGATTTTCTCCTCGGCCTCCTTTACGTCCCCTCCTTCCTCTGCCTCGGTTGACTGTCTCCAATCTGACACACATTTATCAATTGACAGGAGACGTTAACGTGTGTTAAACTATGACCTGAAATTAAGTCATGCTGACCGTGGCCGCAGTTGCTAATCGCCCACCAAGAGGCACCAGCCCGCGCGCCCGAGACCACCCCCAAACGCCCCTCAAGCGGCCATTTCTGATCGATATCGCTGCGATTAGAAAATGCCGCAACCCTAGCATTTGCAACAGATCCGAATTTCTAATCGATAGTAAATTAGCAGTTTGGGAGGAGCAAAAGCGCACGAAAGGCGAAGAGCCGGAAGGCTCAGGACTAGCGAAACATGAGCCACAAGCGATGGCCTTTCTAATCGCAAATGAAAATAATTAGAAATCGGCGTAAGTCGCTGAAAACAAACGACAGAAAAATTTCTAATCGCGGTCAGAAAGGGGGGTAAACGAGCACCGCGATTAGACAGGCATGAAATGCGGAGAGGTTCGAGGCGGCCAGACAAAGCGATTGACGATGTCCCGCCGCAGACATAGTATCCGGCTGAATTCATTCAGTCCGGTGGTGAACTATGGGGCGCGAATTTTCCCGGCGGAAATTTTTACAGAGCGCGGCGGCGGTTGCCGGCACGGGAGTCGGTCTTGGTGCGCCGGCGTTGCGCGCTTTGGGTGCGCAAGACGCTTCGGCAGGTTACGATTACGCTCTTCCCCTTGCGCCCGCTCCAATTCCGGCCCCGCCGGGGTTTGGCGTCGCACTGGGTCCGTTTCAGCCGAATTGGGAATCGCTCGCGGCGAGCTATAGCATCCCGGATTGGTACCGCGATGCGAAGTTCGGCATCTGGGCGCACTGGGGACCGCAGTGCCAGCCGGAGATGGGCGATTGGTATGCGCAGCGGATGTATCAGTTCGGCGGGACGATTTACAAATTTCACGTGGAGAATTATGGCCATCCCTCGGTCTTCGGTTTCAAGGATGTGATCAACACGTGGAAGGCGGAAAACTGGGATCCCGCGCATCTGCTTTCGCTTTATAAACGCGCGGGCGCGAAATATTTTGTCGCGCTGGCGAATCATCACGACAATTTCGATAATTTCGATTCCACATATCAGCCGTGGAATGCGGTGGCTTACGGGCCGAAGAAAGATTTGATCGGCGGTTGGGCAAAAGCGGCGCGGCACGCGGGACTGAAATTCGGCGTCTCGTCGCACGGCGATCGCGCGTGGAGTTGGTATCAGGATGCGCAGGGCGCCGACCCGACCGGACCGCTGGCCGGCGTTCGTTACGACGGGATCACGCCGAAATCAGCCGGCGTGGGGAAATGGTGGGATGGGCTCGATCCGCAGGATTTGTATGCGCAATATCACACGGTGGGAAAGTACGATTGGCCGCAGAACGGGAATCCGCCGCTTGCGCCCGCGTACATCGAAAAATATTTCAACCGAACGATCGACCTGATCACGAAGTATCAGCCGGATTTGCTCTACTTTGACGACACCGTGCTGCCGATTTATCCGCGCAGCGGCATCGGGCTTCGCATCGCGGCGTATTACTACAATACGAGCGTTGCACGTGGAGGCGGTAAGCTCGACGTGGTGATGACGGGAAAAAAATTAAACGATCAGCAGCGCGCGTGCATTTTGCTCGACGTCGAGCGCGGCGTGACGAATGGCGGCGAGGCGCGGCCCTGGCAGACCGACACCTGCATCGGTTCGTGGCATTACGACCGCCGAATTTTCGAGCAGCACAAGTACAAGACCGCGCAGCAAGTCTCCCAGATGCTGGTGGACATCGTGAGCAAGAATGGGAACCTGCAGCTGAGCATTCCGCTCCGCGGAGATGGGACGCCGGATTCGGACGAGCTCGCATTCTTGGCCGATTTCACTGCATGGATGGATATTTCCAGCGAAGGCATTCACGGTACGCGTCCGTGGAGCGTGTACGGCGAAGGGCCGTCGGTTACGAACGCGCAGCCCGCGGGCCAGTTCGGCGGCGCGCAGGACGTGAGACTGTACACGTTCGAAGACGTTCGCTTCACGACGAAGGGCGATTTTGTTTATGCGTTCCTGATGGCGTGGCCGGATTCGGGAAGCGCGTTGATCAAGAGCCTGGCGAGCGGAACCCCGCAGACAGCAGGAAGGAAAATCGCGGACGTGACGCTGCTCGGGCATAATGGAGCGATTCAGTGGGCGCAGAATGCGCAAGGCCTGCATCTGACGCTGCCTGTAGCGGCTCCGTCTCCGCATCCAGTTGTTTTCAAGATTCGAGGACTTACGTAACAAGCCCAGGCCCACGCCGATTTCATCGAGTGTTTCTGCGGTCACCTGCCCTAAGAAAAGCCTGCGTGCATTTGCCTCCCAAGAATGCTGTAGAGAGAGCATCGCTGCCCGTACGGTAGCATCTGTTCAAGCGTTTAAGCGAGGGTTGGACGGGACGCGAGCAAGAACGGGGCGCTGGAATAGAAACACGAGGAGCTTGCCGCTGCTTTCAATGACATTCATGCCGCGCCGGAGTTCAGATGCCTGACGAGCAGCGGAATCCCGCCGGGATCAATCCGTGGATCATTGCGGTTGCCGTGATGCTCAGCACGTTCATGGAAGTGCTGGACACGACCGTGGTAAACGTGTCGCTGCCGCATATTGCGGGCAGCCTTTCGGCGACGGTGGATGAGGCGACGTGGACGCTGACTTCTTATCTGGTGTCGAACGCCATCATTCTGCCGCTTACGGGCTGGCTATCGAACTATTTTGGGCGCAAGCGGATGCTGATGATGTCCGTGATTGGGTTCACGACGGCGTCGTTTTTTTGCGGATTAGCGCCGTCGCTGGGCTTTCTGGTTTTTTGCCGCGTGGTGCAAGGAGCCTGCGGGGGCGGTTTGCAGCCGATTTCGCAGGCAATTTTGCTCGAGTCGTTTTCGCCGGAGGACCGCGGCAAGGCGATGGGATTCTGGGGGCTGGGAATTGTGGTTGCGCCAATGCTGGGGCCGGTGCTGGGCGGATGGCTGACCGATAGTTACAGCTGGCGCTGGGTGTTTTACATCAACGTGCCGATCGGGGTTCTGGCGATCATCATGACGCGGCTCTTCGTATTCGATCCGCCGTACATTCGGCGGCGGTCAGAGCGCGTCGATTACTGGGGCATTGGAATGCTGGCGCTGGGCATCGCGTACCTGCAGATCGTGCTCGACAAAGGGCAGGAAAAGGATTGGTTCGGGACGCACTGGATCACCGAAGTGACCGTGATTTCCGCGGTGTCATTGATTGGATTTGTCTTTTACGAGTTGCATGCCAAAGACCCGGTGGTGGACCTGCGAGTGTTCAAGAACATCACGTATTCGACGGGAGTTTTTCTGATGGCCGTGCTCGGCGTGGGGCTTTATGGCAGCCTCGTGCTGATTCCACTTGTGCTGCAGACGGTGCTCGGGTTTCCGGCGCTACAGGCGGGAATTGCGATGGCGCCCCGCGGGGTGGGGTCGTTTATTGCGATGCCGCTGGTGGGGATGGTGCTGGCGAAGGTGGACGCGCGCAAAATGCTGGGAGTGGGCGTGGTGATTTGCGCGTACACCCTGATCGAGCTTTCGCGGTTGAATACGAATGCGGGCTTCTGGGACTTTTGCTGGCCGCAATTTTATATGGGCCTGGCACTGGGAATGCTGTTTGTGCCGTTGACGACGATTGCGATGGGCCCGATTCCCAACGAGCACATGGGGAACGCGACGAGCTTGTTCAATCTTGTGCGAAATCTGGGCGGGAGCATCGGCATCGCGGCCGTGAGCACGATTCAGACGCGGCGCGAGCAGTTTGACGTGAACCTGCTCGGCGCGCACGTTAGGCACGGAAGCCGGCTCGCTACGTCACTGATGAATATGTTGCGCGGGTATTTTCTCTCGCAGGGCTCGGGGCCGGTGATGGCGACGAATCAGGCGCGGGGTGCGTTATTTGCGATGGTGGAGCACGAAGCGAGTATGATGTCGTACAACACAACGTTTCGGATTCTGGCCTATTTGTTTCTGGCGATGATTCCGTTTGTGTTTTTGATGAAGCGGCCTTCGATGAAGAAAGGGCCGGTGAGCGCACACTGACCGCGGCTTCGAGGGAGCGAAAAGGGGCGGATGTATGCCGATTTGTGATGGATGCGGAGCGGCTGTGGGTGCAGAGCATATTCGCGCGCGGATTGAGCGGCTGGAATTGGCTACGCGATACCGGCCGGTGCACATCCAGACGCTACTGGTGGGAGCTGCTGCGCCGGGGCGAGCGGAAGAGTACTTCTATTCCTCCGAGGCGCGGTCTGCTGAACTGCAGCGGAACGGTATTTTTCTTGTTTATGCCGTCGAATGCGCGCTGAATGACGGGACTGATGCTTTGGATGCTGTCCGGCGCGCTGCATCGGGCGTGGTGCTGCGGGTTCGGCACTCGTATAAGCCGAAATCGATTGTGCTTTTCGGGCCGGGAGCCGGCGAACTGATCTTGCCCTTGCGCGAAGCTGATTTTGGGGACCGCCTTATTTTGCAGGATGGAGGAGCGTTTCGCGAGCTGCCGGATCTGGCGCGAGTGGCGAGCCAGGGCTAGGTAGGCACCGAGCGGGCAGGGGGCTCGGGCTCCTTTTCGTCAGTGAGGCTCATTGCTGGCCAAATCGTTCGCTCATCGCGAGTTGCTGGATTGGACCACCGGGGAGTTTGTTCGGTTGGGGGCTTCGGTTCGGGGGTGTATTCTAGCGGTCAGGGGGATGGCCGCTCCGCAGCGCCAACTCACCGGGCATCATATGGACCGGTTGGGAGCGTCCCATAAACGTATGAAGAGATGTGTGCTTGTCCTGACGGTCATTGCAATGTTCGGGCCGCTTGCTCTGCTGAGGGCGGCTACTGTTAGGAGACAGACAAGCACCTCACCGAACGCTTCGAATGGCTCCTCCAAGATCGCCAAGACCAGCCATACCGGCACGGCACACAAAACTTCGACAACGCGGAGACGGCGGAGGCGGCGAACGTCGGGTAAATTCGTGCCCCGGCAGAAAGCGCCGACACCCGAACGCATCAGCGAAATTCAGACCGCGCTCTCGCATGGCGGCTATTATCAGGGCGATCCCACGGGCAAGTGGGACGCGAGCACGGTCTCAGCACTCCAAAAATTCCAGACGGCTAACGGCATCGAACCGACAGGCAAGCTCGACGCACCGAGTTTGCAAAAGCTCGGGCTCGGTTCGGACATAGCCGGGGTTTCAGCTCCTCGGCCGCCTGCGCCGGTGGAGAGCGTCCCGGAGACGCCAGCCAATGCGAAGCCGACGACCGCAGCTCCCGCGGCGGTTTCTTCGGGTGCCGCGGCTTCCTCAAGCGCTGCGCCACACCCAGCCGCTTCCATTAGCCCAACTGCGGGAAGCCTGGCCAGCAAGCCCGCGCAACAGTAACGCCACTTTGCCTTAAGCGACTTTTCTGAGTGCAACCCCTGTTATCGGCGGAGCATTTCTCCCAGCGCGCCAAAACGTCAGTGCGCCCAGATTTTCTTCGGGTCGGCCTCGAACGGGTAGACGTGGACCATCCAGCCGAAAGTTTGCGGATACCAGCGCCCGCCCGCGGCGTCGCAGGCTTTTTGAGTGGCAATGGAACCAGTCGGGCCGAACTCATGGAAGTCGATATCTTGAAGCTTCGTGCCGAATGGCGGGAGGCACAGGTCGATGTGCTGGTGCCAGCGCGCGACGCTGAGCGGCACGCGGGCATCGATCTGGGTTTCGGTAAATCTGCGCGGGGCGGTGTACATTGCGCCGACGAGCTCGTAGCCGGTGGGCGTTTTCTTGTAGAGCAGAGAGGTGGGGCGTGTCGGATCGAACTTGAATGCGGCCAAAATCGCATTGCGATAATTCGTGAAGTGATAGATCGGCTGCACAACCTTGGGCCCGAAAATCCTGTAATGATCGGCCAGCGCTACGTGATAGTCCTCGTACTTTTTGATTGCCGGGCGAAGCTCTGCCAGGATCTCGGCCGCGCGTCGTTCGTCGGCAGGATTGGCGGGGCGCAAATCCGTCATGTACATGTGCAAGCCCATGTCCGGGCCGCTCATATCCGGGTCGGACATGTCTTGCGTAGCGGCTCTGGATGCGTCGGTGTTGTTCTGCATTCCTTGCATATCGGCCATGTCTATCCCGGCCATGGGAGCTTGAGCGACGGGAACAGTTTGAACGCTTTGTGGCGAAGCAGAAGCGAATCCAACAACTGCCGACACAGAGATCACTGCGATTACGAACACTGCAAGAATGATTCTTTTAGGGAGAATGAATTTAGCCATGATATCGGCCTCCTATTAAGAGTTAACGCTGGCGCCGGCCAAAAATTTCACCACACGCCTCTCCTGTTGCCGAGATCGCATCGGTCAAATCAGTCGTTTGAATCGGATGCCTGAGCATGGCAAAGATCGTTTTTGGCCTCACGTCGCGATTAGGCGTTGCGATATGCGCCTTATTGGGAAGTACACAGTGCTAACGCGGGCACGTTTGCTAAAATCAACCGATGGTCCTGCCGGAGGCTTGCTCATGACCTCGTTCGAGCCGCGCAGCTTCAAGAACTACATCAATGGCGAGTGGGTTCCCGCAAAAAGCGGGATGACGTTTGAAAATCGCAATCCTGCCAACAAGCACGAACTCGTCGGGCATTTTCCTGCTTCGGACGATGAAGACATCGACGCAGCCGTTGACGCGGCGGACGCGGCATTCAATAAGTGGCGGCTCGCGCCGGCACCGCATCGTGCGGAGATTCTTTTTCGCGCGGCAGAGATTTTAACCAAGCGCAAAGAAGATTTCGCGCGCGCGATGACGCAGGAAATGGGAAAGGTGCTCGACGAAACGCGCGGCGACGTGCAGGAAGCCATCGACATGACGTACCTGATGGCCGGCGAGGGGCGGCGTTTGTTTGGCGATACCACGCCGTCGGAGCTGCCAAGCAAATTTGCGATGTCTGTGCGCGAGCCGGTCGGCGTGGCCGGACTGATTACCCCGTGGAATTTTCCGATGGCGATTCCTTCCTGGAAAACGATGCCCGCGCTGGTTTGCGGAAACACGATGGTGCTGAAGCCCGCGGAAGATACGCCGCTTTCCACGTATCACCTCACCCAGGTGCTTGAAGAGGCAGGGTTACCGAAAGGGGTTTTGAACGTGGTCTTCGGCAACGGACCTTCGGCAGGCGCGCCGCTTTTGAGGCATCCAGGCGTGGATCTGGTGAGCTTCACCGGTTCGACGGAGGTGGGACGGCTGGTGAGCGAGGCGTGCGCTCCAACGTTCAAGAAATGCCATCTGGAGATGGGCGGCAAAAATATCATCATCGTGATGGACGACGCGAACCTCGATTTGGCAATCGACGGCGCGGTCTGGGGTGGGTTCGGAACAACGGGGCAGCGCTGCACGGCTGCGAGCCGCGTGGCGGTGCAGAAGAAAATCTACAAGGAATTCTGCGACAAATTTGTGGCCCGTGCGAAGGCGCTGCGCGTCGGCGATGGGCTGGATTCCAGCACGCAGATGGGGCCGTGCATCAACGAGCAGCAGTTGAACACGGTGATGGGTTACGTCGAGATCGGCATTTCGGAAGGCGCAAAATTGGCGGCAGGCGGGCATCGAATCGAGAAGGGAAGCCTCGCGCATGGATGGTTCCACGAGCCCACCGTATTTTCGGACTGCGACCCGAAGATGCGAATCTGCCAGGAAGAGATTTTCGGCCCGGTGGTTTCGCTCATTCCGTTTGATACGTTCGATCAGGCGATCGAAATCGCCAATGATGTTCACTACGGCTTGTCGGCTGCGATTTATACGCGCAACGTGAATGAATCCTTCCGTGCCCTGCGGGATATTGAGACGGGAATCGTTTACGTAAACGCGCCGACGATCGGCGCCGAGGTTCACTTGCCTTTCGGGGGCATCAAGAATACGGGGAACGGGCACCGCGAATCAGGAACCGCAGCACTCGATTTTTATTCGGATTGGAAGACACTCTACATCGACTATTCTGACAGGCTGCAACGCGCGCAGATCGACACGCCTGAATAGCGCCGGATCGATCTCTGTAGTACTTAAGCCGCCGTACCTCTTGCGGCAAAATGTGTCGATTTTTCGAGAAGTTCGTTGAACGGCTCGCAAAGCGGGTGATATGATTTCGTCGCGCTTGTTGATTTTGTTGCGCCGCGAGGAGGAACGTATCGCGACGCGGGGGAATTGCTCTAGCACATGGTCACCCGGGACCGTCCCACCTGGTTCATTCGCTTTCTATTCGCAATGATATTGGGCGTGCTGTGGTTCGTCTGCGCCCGTGGTGCGATGGCCGATACGCCGACCCAAACCGCGCCCTCACCAAAAGACTCGACAGCTCCTAACGCGGTCGCTCTCCATCATAGGACTCCGGTCCACCACCGGACGACGCGGGTGGCAACGCACCATGCAAAGGCGGCGGTTGCAAAAAAGACTACTGTGAGTTCTTCGCCTGCGCCGCGACAGGTTCACTCCTATAGATTGCCTCGACGCGAGCGACTGGCGCGGGCACGCGCAGCGGCGGCAGCGCGGGCGCGTTACGCTGCAGCCAGGCAGCAGGAGATGGAAAGAACGGAATTCCGGCGCGACTCGCTTGGAAACATCGTGCCGCAAATTCGCGCTGCAGCGGCGATCGTGTTCAACCCCGCGACTGGCGTGGTTCTTTGGGAGCAGCATTCGCAGGAGCAACGTTCGATTGCGAGCCTGACGAAATTGATGACTGCAGTCGTGTTCATGGCGGACCAGCCGGATCTGACACAGGTGGTGGAAGTGACGCGGCCGGATGTGACCAATGCGTCGGTGACGCACCTTCGCGCGGGCGATCAGATCGAGCTGGGCGAACTTTTGCACTTGATGCTGATCGCGTCTGATAACGGCGCGGCGCGCGTGCTGGCGCGCACGTCTGATGGCTCGACGCCTGCGTTTGTGCAGCGCATGAACGACATGGCCCAGCAGCTCGACCTGACTAATACGCATTACGAAGATCCTACGGGGCTCGATCCGAATAACGTGTCGACCGCTTACGATATCTCGCACCTGATAGCGTTTGCTTCCTCGGATGCGACGATCGGGCCGATTATCCGCACCCGGATTTATGACGTTCACACGACGGCGCGCGTGATTCCGATTCGCAGCACGGACAAGTTGCTGGGAACGGGAGTAGGCGTGGATGTGCTGGGAGCCAAGACCGGGTTCATCAACAAGGCGGGCTATTGTTTCGCTACGCTGTTGCAGATTCCGCAGGGCCAGCGGGTTGCGGTGGTAGTTTTGGGCGCGGGCAGCAGCTGGATGCGGTTCTGGGACGCTCGCTCCCTCTTCAATTGGGCTTCACTCGATGCTCCGGGGACGGCTGTGCCGGGAATCGCCACAGCGGCCTCGGCCAAACCCTAGCTAGCGTTCTCGCAGCAGTCTTAGCTGGAAGAATCATCGGGTAGTGAAAGAGCGCGATGCTGCATAAGCCTCGTCTTCGCCATCGAGCAGTTCCACCTGACGGGCGGCATGTTGCAGGCGTAGTGATTGAGAACCCATTCATAGGATTAAGCTGATTCACGACGTCTGTGGACCTTCAGATCAGCACAAGTCCGTGACGGCGTCTGCGCATTACGGCCTCCGTGGGGCGAGAGTAACCGTGATGTCCTCATCGTGCTGCATCGTGTGGTCGAGCGGCGCGGCTAAAGGCAAGACGCGTGCCTGGCGGCTTCTGGGATGCGTGAGTTTCGATGTAAGAGGTCAGTTGCCTGCGGCAGGGGTGCTCTGCGCGTAATAGCCGGTGCGCGTACGGGCTGTGATCTTGCCGTGTCCCGACGCGGCAACATCCACCTTCACGGCGCGGAAGGTGCCGTCACTCGCAGTGTCGGTGGGATAATAGCCGAGCGTGTACTGATCGCGGATTTCGCGCGCCACCTGCTCGCAGATCGGCGTCACGTCGGTGAGATTTTCGGGAAAGTAAGCTTCGCCGCCCGTGGCGTCGGCAAGCTCCTTCAGCACACGGGTGGAATTGCGGACCATCCGCTTGTCGTTTTTGCGGTCGTCGTCGCTGAAGACGCCGATGGCATAGATCGTTGCGTTTGATTTTTCCGCCGCGCGAATCGTATCGGAAAACGAACTACGGCTTGCCGTGTCATCGCCATCGGTCACAAGCAGCAGGACGCGGCGATCTTTGTGCCCCTTTTTGATGTGATTGAGCGAGCCGATCACGGCGTCGTAAAGCGCCGTGCTCCCGCGAGAATCGATGCGCGCGAGGGCGTCGGCCATATTCTGGCGGTCGTTGGTGAAGTCGCCATCCGTATCGAGATAGTATTCGTCGTTGAAATTCACCACGAAGGCTTCGTCCTGCGGATTGCTCGTTTTTACGAACGTCATCGCGGCGGCGTTCACCTGCGCGCGTTTTTCGCGCATGCTGCCGCTATTATCGATCACCAATCCCATCGTGACGGGTATATCTTCGTGCGAGAAAAGCGAGACTTTTTGCTCGACCTTGTCCTCAAAGACGCGGAAGTCGGCGCCCGCGAGGCCTTCGACGGGCTGCCCACGGTCATCGGTGACGGTGACGTGCAGCACCACCATTTCCACGGTGGACTTGATCGTGCTGCCTTTTTCGCCCTGGGCATCGCCTTGTGGCGGAGGGGGCAAATTGATCGTGGGCGTCACAGGCGCGGGCATCTGGGCGGGATCTGCCGTTTGCGCGCGCACGCAAAGTGCCGTCGCGATCAGCGCGGCAACAGCGAGTGAAAGAAAGGGAAGAATTCGAATTTTAGCGGCCCGGCGCATAATACCCGGTCTTTGCATAAACGGTGAGCGGAGGAACGCCTCGGGGCGGGCGGACCTGCACTTTGATCTTGCGCCATTTGCCGTCGTGGGCTTCATTGCTCGGCCTGTATCCAATCACGTATTGGTTGCGCAACGTCTGGCTGATCTTGGTCGCAATGTCCGGCAATTCCGAAAGCGACTGTACCGTGTAAGTCCGACCGCCGGTCAAATGCGTTAGATCGTTCAGAAGAGATGGGCCGTTGCGCTCTTCCGGTGTGGGGCCGCCATCCGGGTCATAGACCCCGATAGCGTAAATCTGCACGTCCGACTCCTGCACGAAGTTGCGGACGTCGTTCTCCCCATACCTGCTATGATTATCGCCCCCATCGGATATGATGAGCAACGCTTTCCTTCTGTTGTGTGCTCCACGCATCTGGCTCAGGCCGAGGTAGACGCCGTCGTAAAGGGCGGTCATTCCGTGCGCGCCGACGTACATCAGGCGGCTCTCGATCTGATTCACGTCGTCCGTGAAAGGGCTCACCAGTTGGGCGCGATCGTTGAAGTCGACCAGGAAGAATTCATCCTGCGGGTTGGCGGTAAGCATGAATTGCATAGCCGCGCTCTTGGACTTGTCGATCTTGTCGCTCATGCTGCCGCTCATGTCGAAGATCACGCCGATCGAGACGGGCACGTCTTCGCTGGCAAACTTCACGATCTCCTGTTCTTTGCCGTCTTCGAAAACGCGGAAGTTGCTTTGCTCGAGCCCCGTCACAAGGCGTCCGGTCGGCTCGGTCACGGTCACGTAGACGAGCGTGAGATCGGACTCGGTCTTCATCACCGGGCCTTTAACATTGTTCTGGTTCTGGGTGGAAGGCGCGGGCCCGGAAGGTCCTGCAGGCATGTCCTGGGCTTGAATATTGCAGGCGAGCAGGGCGAGCAGCACACCGCCAGCCACGTAAGCCAAAAGTCCGTGGCCGCGACAGCTATTCGGGGTCGATCGTCCGATCAATTTGCCCCCAAACTGCCCCGCGGTGATGATACCACCTGAATTAGGGAAATCAAACTCTCGGCGGGGCGTGGGATCGTCTTCATCAACCATGAAGCAACACTCGTTTCTCCCACCCAGCCTGACCGTTTGTCGCAAATCTGACGGTAGAGCGCGATAAGGCAAAAGCCTCAATCATTCCGGGAAGAACCCTCACGGTGTTTCAGGCCAGCGTCGTTTCCTCGGGGCCGTGTTAAAATCGCGCTTGCTCCTTCAACACGATGCCCGAACACGCCACAGTTCTTGCCGTCATTCCCGCGCGTTATGCATCGACGCGTTTTCCAGGCAAACCGCTTGCGCCCATCGCCGGGCGGCCTATGATTCAGCACGTAGTCGAGCGGGTCCGCCAGGCGAGAACCGTGACTCGCATCGTGGTAGCTACTGATGACGAACGCATTCGCGCAGCCGTCGAGGGCTTCGGCGTGGAAGCCGTGATGACGCGCGTAGACCATCGTTCCGGGACCGATCGCGTTGCCGAAGTTTCCGCGCATATTCCAGCCGACATTTACGTCAACGTGCAGGGCGATGAGCCCCTGATCGCACCGGAAACAATCGACGCGATCGTTTCGGCGATGATCGAGGACGAGTCGGTGCAAGTCGCCACGCCGTGCATCGAAATCACCGAAGCGAACGACATCATGGACCCGAATATCGTGAAAGTGGTCCTCGATTTCGACGGCAACGCGCTCTATTTTTCCCGCGCGCCGATTCCGTGGGTCCGCGATTCATCCTCCGGAATAGCCGTGTCCCATTGGAAACATCTTGGTCTTTACGCCTTTCGCCACAGCGCCCTCGTCGAGTACCCTACACTCCCGCCCGGTCAGCTCGAACCAATCGAGCAGCTCGAGCAGCTTCGCTGGCTCGAGAACGGATTTCGCATCCGTGTGGTTGAGACCGCCCACGACGCTGTGAGCGTGGACGTTCCCGCCGACGCCGAGCGAGTCGAAAAGCTGATCCGCGAAGGCTCCAGGCAAGCCTCCGCATAAGTCATAAAGCGCCGCGCGCGGACCGGCGTCTTATGCGATCCGGGTGTCCCGGCGTTGAAAAAGGTCCTATTTTGATTAGCGCCCTGAAAAACAAGCAAAGTAAAGCGGACGTTGGCTTTTCCCTTTTCCCTGCAGCCGGATTTCCCCGCAGGTTTCTCGTGCCGGTCATCGCCCTGTTATCGCTGTGTCTCCCGTCTGCGACAATCGCAGCCAGAAATCCCCCCGCTCATTCAACGCGCACGCGCGGCCAAGATTCAGGGGGCACTCCCGTTGCCGGCGACCGCTATTTCGAGTTCCACAGCGGCTTCTGGGTGAATCTCCATCTTTTCTTACTGGAAGAGGCGATCACGCGCATGGGTGGGAGAAAAATCGGCCGCGAGGCCGAATTCACCCATGACTCGTCCATTTCGGCCACGTTGAGCGGCACGGACAAAACCGCCTGGGACGCGGCGATAGCCTATTACCAGGAAAATCTCATCGGGCTTGATCTTGTCACCAGCGATCGCATGCGCATCATTAAGAACACGCTCGAAAATTTCGAGAATGAAGATTCGCTTCGGCTCTCGGGTCTCGACCCGCGCTTGATTCACGTTCTCGACGATGCCGCGCCCGTCTATCGCGCGCACTGGTGGACCTATCACGACAACGCGAATCGCACATGGATCGCTTCCGCCGTCGCTCTGGCCGATCAGGACGGCAACACACTATCGCAGGATATGGCGCAGGCTTACGAAACGCCCTGGCCGGTGAATGCCGTGCGCGTCGACGTCGTTGCGTACGCCAATGATTCGGGCGCTTTCACCACGTTGCTTCCCACGCGCATCACGGTTTCCAGCCTTGATCCTGCAAACCAGAAGCTAACGGCTGAGGAAGTGCTCTTCCACGAGGGTTCGCACGCTCTTGTCGAAAAAATCGGGAACGAGATGCTCTCCGGCTTTGCTGAGGATAAAAAGAAGGCGCCGCCCGATTTGCTTCACGCGATCCTTTATTTCACGGCCGGCTATTTCGTGAAAGAAATCCATTCCGATTACATTCCTTACGCCGAGGGCAACGGCCTGTGGCAGCAGCCGAGTTGGAAAGGCTTCCACGACGTGATCGAGAAGGATTGGCTCCGCCATCTTCAGGGGCAGTCTTCCGCCGGCGAAGCCATCTCCGCCGTCGTCCGAGACGTAGTCGCCGTGCGATCGAACAAGAGCGAATAGGATATATTTGCGCTGCGTGCCAAGCAAAAAAATGGAGGCGGGGGGAGTCGAACCCCCGTCCGAGAAGCCTTGCCACCCGAAGACTACATGCTTAGCCCGTTCCGGCAGCGGCTCTGCCTTGAGGGCAAGCCGCACGTTCGCCACGGGAACTCAGAATGGGCAAGACGCGCCCGCGGCTAGTCCGATGAGTCTCGCCGCCGCGTTACGGACCGAAAGGCGACGGCCAGCCTACTGTGTGACGCCTCATCCCAACCGCGTAGACAACGCTTGGGGAAGCGCGCTACCTACTTTTGGTTAGGCAGCGAGTGCCAACTGTGAGTTGCCAGTTGTCTTGTTCCACCCGATTGCGGGCAGGTGGCGCCCGGCATGCCTTCGGGCCGCGACAGCTTCCGTCGAAACCGTGTCGCCCCCACAGGTAAGATTGATTATAACGCGGCTTTCCAGCCGCGGCCAAATCTCTGGTGCAATGTTACGTTTCAGCCGCCCGTTCCGCTCCTTCGAACACCGCCCGCAGTGCACGCACCACAAACCTCAGCGCGAAGACCACAAGCACCACGCCCGCTAGCGCTGCGCCAGCGGCAAGATAGGGGTGCTTTGTCGCAAGCCATGTCAGGCCGACTGCCACGACGTCCTCTCCCAAACTGAGACCGATATTCGAGAGCGGTTCAGGGGAAGGCGTCACGGCAGCGCGCAGAGCGGTCTTGCCGCCATGGGCGGCGAGCGCAATCAGTCCTCCGGCCAGGGCGCAAAGCAGTTTCGTCTCGGGAGGGAGCTGGTCCGCCGCGAAATACGAAAGCAGCGCGGCAACGGGCACTCGCACAAACGTCTGGAGAGCATTCCAGATCAGGTCAAAAGCTGGAATCTTGTCGCCAAAAAACTCGATCAGAAAAAGTCCGGCGCTCGCGCCAATCACCCACCAGCTTCCGATGGGATGCAGCGCCGGAGGCAGCGCTATGGCGCCGAATCGCGCAAGAAGCCCCAAGGTGAGGACTGTGGCGTAAACATTCAGTCCGGCCGCAAAACTTGTCGCGACTATCATGCTCGCCGTCAATCGCGACGAAAGCCAGATCACGGCGGTCTCGTCAAGCCGCCCGGCGTTGAGAAAACAGGTGAACTACAAACAGAATGATCGCGATCAGCAGAATCACGTGAATCAGCAAACCGACTACGTGGAAAAGAACGAACGCGCCCAGCCACAGAAAAAAGAGGAGGCCTGCGAGGATGAGAAGCGCGTAACGCACACCCCGATCCTAGCATGCCTCACGCCCGCCATCCGCTAGTCTTCGCCCAGTATTCTGGCGCAAGTCCAATGGCCGATGCGCCCGTGCTCGATGCCCCATTCGGCCATGCGAATCGCATCATCCCGATTGTCAGGATCACCGCGAATCCCCGAAATGCGCTCCCACTCCGGCCAATCCTGAAACTGCAGAATACCGTAGGACATTTTCCCGTTCGTATCCAGCCGGTCGACTGCCCGGCCGCCGCTCTCGCACGGAATTAGATGTTCGATGGCAAGATCCGCCGTGGCCTGGTCAGTCGGCGCGCCGATCACCAGCTTCGACCCGCGCCAATAAGGGCGGCTATCGTACCTCGCGTTCAGCACCATCGCCCGGCCGTACACGGCCGCATTATGCGAACGCATCTGCGGCTGGACGTAAACCGCCCGATGCTCCAGCCCAATCGGCGACCATGCCGGCCTCGGCACCGAATACGACGCGCCATGCGCCAGCAAGGCAGTCAGCGCCACCGCAAACGAGATCGCGGCAATGTAGAAGCCCTTTTCCAAATCCCCCACCCTTCGCGCAGGTCGCCTTGCGGGGCGTCGGACGGGAATTCTGCTTCGACTGGTTCGTTTGGCCATGGCGACTGGTTCCTGTGCTTGTACTTAATACGATGCCGAAAGCTGGCGTCAGTGCTACGGCATCGTAGGCGAATAAAAGGCGAAGCGTCAAGCCCTATTTGCGGCTAAGCGAGGAAATCACTGCAGCGCGGTCCCGCCAGGAGCGAATCAGCTCGTCCCTTTCGCCGGTGACGTAATCGGCGTAGTCAAACCCCGGCGACATCGTTGTGCCGAGCAGGGCAAAAGCGCCCCCCGCGATCAAGCGCGAGCCTTGCCAACACCCGCCCGGCACGCAATGCTGCAGGCGCATGCGGGAGCCGATATCCTGTCCCAGCGTGAAAATTTCAGACGTGCCATCCGGATTGAGCTGCAGCATTTCAACGGGGTCGCCGAGGTAAAAGTGGAAGAGTTCATCGCCGGGCAGCTTATGCATCGCTGAGAATGTATCCGGCGTCAGCAGGTAGAAGATCGCCGTGCCGATCAGCCTTTCGTCCGAATAGGCTGAGCCAAGCAGGCTCTGCGGCAGGCGCAGCGCCGAGCGGTACGTCTCGACGAAATAGCCGCCCTCGATCGGGTGCGGACGCAACTGCAAGAGATCGCGGACTTTTTCAGCCGTCAGCGCCTGCATGGCGCGAGATTATCGCACAACCGGCTGTTTCTGCGAGGTCGACGGATGGACCCAACTCTCCAGTCGCGCGTCCGCAACGCGGCGCGGATGCTTTCGTCGCGCGGACACGCGTCAGAATCTCATCAATATAAGTATGAGCAGGATAATCACGATGATGCCCAGCCCGCCGCTGGGGTAATAGCCCCAACCGCGGCTGTAGGGCCAAGCCGGAACTGAACCGATCGACAGCAACAGCACGATGACCAGCAAAATGAGGAGCATCTCTGCCTACCTTTCACATTGCTAAGCCGCCGACGCGGTCGGCGCGCCGCCGGGACTGGCTGAATCAGGGGCGATCATGCGCTTGCAAACGCCCAGCGACAATCCTGCCCGCCCTGTATCCGTTTCTGAATCATTGATGTACGGTGTTCCAGAGACGGCAAACTCCTTCGGAATGCCGGCCTGTTTTCATTGGATGGGCGGCTCGCTCTACTTGTTTGATAGAACCGCTCATACAGTCAAACGTGGATATCACCTGCGCGGTCCGAGCGCTTATTCTGCGAAAAGCAAACTATCCGACCATTGGCGAAGGAGATCGAAATGGTCAGCACAAAGACGGGAACGCACCCCGCGCAGTCCGGCGAATACGAACAGGTCACGCGCGAACGGCTCATCGAACTGCTCAACGAAGATCTGGCGCG
>DATJOL010000015.1:0-24179 GCA_035507075.1 Candidatus Aquilonibacter sp.
CTTGAATGTGGGAGAGGATCGTGGAATTCCAGGTGTAGTGGTGAAATACGTAGATATCTGGAGGAACACCGGTGGCGAAGGCGGCGATCTGGCCCAACATTGACACTGAGACCCGAAAGCGTGGGGATCAAACAGGATTAGATACCCTGGTAGTCCGCACCGTAAACGATGGATACTTGGTGTTGGAGGTATTGACCCCTTCAGTGCCGAAGCAAACGCGTTAAGTATCCCGCCTGGGGAGTACGGCCGCAAGGTTAAAACTCAAAGAAATTGACGGGGGCCCGCACAAGCGGTGGAGAATGTGGTTTAATTCGATGCAACGCGAAAAACCTTACCTGGGTTTGGCATCCTCTGAACGCCGTAGAGATACGGAAGGCCCGAAAGGGACAGAGAGACAGGTGCTGCATGGCTGTCGTCAGCTCGTGTCGTGAGATGTTGGGTTAAGTCCCGCAACGAGCGCAACCCCTGCCATTAGTTGCCAGCATTTAGTTGGGCACTCTAATGGGACTGCCGACGTTAAGTCGGAGGAAGGTGGGGATGACGTCAAGTCCTCATGGCCTTTATATCCAGGGCCACACACGTGCTACAATGGACGGTACAAAGCGTCGCAAACCCGCGAGGGGGAGCCAATCGCAGAAAACCGTTCTCAGTTCGGATTGCAGGCTGCAACCCGCCTGCATGAAGCTGGAATCGCTAGTAATGGCAGATCAGCACGCTGCCGTGAATACGTTCCCGGGCCTTGTACACACCGCCCGTCACATCACGAAAGTGGATTGTACTAGAAGTCTGCGGGGTGACCGCAAGGAGCCAGCGGCCCAAGGTATGATCCATGATTGGGGTGAAGTCGTAACAAGGTAGCCGTAGGAGAACCTGCGGCTGGATCACCTCCTTTCTAAGAGAAAAGGGAGCACGATTCGCCTTCGGGCGAGTACGACTCTCCATCCCGGTCCTCACGACCGGGCGTTTGGTTTTCTACATTCGGGTTCTGGCTTGCTTCACTCGTTGTCATAAAGAAGTCGTAAGAGCAATTACAAACGCAAAGCCCCGGTTCGATTTCGATCGAACCGGGGCTTTTTTATTTCGGCTTCGCAATCCCCTTCCTGAGACCCCACCCACTGCACCGATCGCAGAGGCGAGATCCTGCGCGAGCCTCGTTCTACGAATATGGAACGAAGATGTTGTCGGGCATGGAGAGTTCCACGCCCTTCAGCTCGGTTCGCACGCGGAAGCGGCGCAGGTCGCCCTTGGAGTTCTTCGCCGGCGCCGTGGTGAACGAGAGCCAGTATTGATTTTTCAGCACGACGTTCAGCTGATCAAGAAATGGGGCCAGCGAAACTGGCGTCTGGAAGCCCTGGAAGAAGGCTTCTCCGCCCGTTGCATCGGTGATTTCGCCCAAGTTGCCCTGGGCGAGGCCGATGCGGAAGAGGTTGCGGGAGAAGCCCCCCACGCCGGTGCAGAAGATCGAGTGAATCATCACGCCGTCTCTCTGCGCGGCTCGCGCGGTGGAGTCCACGTCGGGGCTGTGAGGATAATCACCGCGGAAGCGGTCGATGCCGTCGGCGAGGAGAAGAATTTCACGGCGCGAGCCAGGCGTCACCGGCCAGCGCTTCATGAAATCCATCAATGAGAGATAGATGCTCGAATAAGCACCGAAATAGCCGAGGGGAATACGCACCGATTTCGCCACAGCGTCGTGATTGGTGCTGAACTGCGAGGCGACCTGCACGGTGCCGTTCCTGGCGTAAAAGACGCCGACGGCGGTGGTGGGTGGCTGAGAATTGATGAATGCGCGGATGTCGTTGAGTTGAATGCCGAAGCTGGTCTCAAGAGCGTCGTCGAGTACAATCGCGAGCTGGAGTCGCGCCTTATCGCCTTGGGCGGGATACCAGTCGGTCACAGTTTCCTTTGTCTTCCCTGTATAGACGGAGATGTCATCCTTGGAAACGGCAGGCGCGGGCGTGTATTTCGGCCCCAGCACCGTAACGACCGTGGTGACGGGAACCGAGGCGCCGCCGGCCTGCGCGCCGAGCGGCAGGGGCGCTGCAAGAAGGCCCAACACAACCAGAACGACAACTGCGAATTGGGGTCGAAGAACTCTCTGCATGGGGTGCCTCCTCAAGCGTTGTCGCGGGCCGAAGCGGTGCGCTCCGGACGCGTTGCTGGAATGGCAGTTCGAGCTCTCCAACTCTATTGACGGCTTACCGCACT
Source organism: Candidatus Aquilonibacter sp. (assembly GCA_035507075.1). Taxonomy (GTDB): domain Bacteria; phylum Acidobacteriota; class Terriglobia; order Acidiferrales; family UBA7541; genus Palsa-295. The sequence goes on from DATJOL010000015.1 coordinate 2,209, forward strand.
GTCAAGCTGGTCGGAGCCAGAACGCCGGAATTGACCTGGCAGACGGCGTCGGCGCCCTGGCAACTGCAGCGCCCGAGGCGCGTTTGCCGCGAGGGCGTCTTCTTCGCGTCTCGTTTCATTCGATGCAAATTTCGCGCATTTCGGTGCGCGCTATTTGATGCGGTGCTAAGTGGCGAACGTGGGATTACAATGGAAGGATATGGAACCGGCGCCGAAGTCGCCCGTAACGCTGGCCGCGCGGAAAGCGGTGGATCTCCGCTTCGTCGAGCTAACGGACAAGATGCGGCGGATTCGCCCAGGCGACGACCAAGAACTTCTGCGGCGCGCCTACGATTTCGCGGCGAAGCAGCATCACCAGCAGACGCGGCTTTCCGGCGAACCCTACCTCTCGCATCCCGTCGAAGTGGCCCACATCCTGGCGGACATGAAGCTCGATACGACCTCGCTGTGCGCCGCGCTGCTCCACGACGTGGTGGAAGACACGAAAATTCCAATCGAGACCATTGCGGACGAGTTCGGGCACGACGTTGCCACGCTGGTGGAAGGCGCGACGAAGATCAGCCGCCTGGATCTGCAGGCGCCGGAAGCGCGGCAGGCGGAAAACGTCCGCAAAATGCTGCTGGCGATGGTCAACGACGTTCGCGTGATTCTGGTGAAGCTGGCGGACCGGCTGCACAACATGCGGACGCTGGAATATCTGGATACGGAACGGCAGAAGCGGATCGCGCGCGAGACTCTGGATATTTATGCGCCGGTCGCAAACCGGCTTGGAATGGGATTGATTCGCGGCGAGCTGGAGGATCTGGCGTTCGAGTATCTCGAGCCCGAAGCATTCCTGGAATTACGAAAAAAAATCGCGTCGAAGCAGAAATTCCACGACCGCTTTCTCGAAGACGTGACGGAACAGATTCGCGCAAAGATGGTGGAAAGCGGGATTCCCGCCGAAGTGCAGGCGCGCATCAAGCGGCTCTATTCGCTGCACCTGAAGATTCAGAAACAGCAACGTACGCTCGATCAGGTGTTCGATTTTCTTGCGGTGCGCGTGATCACCGACACCGTGAAAAATTGTTATGGCGCACTAGGCGTGATTCACCAGATGTGGCGACCCGTGCCCGGCCGCTTCAAAGACTACATCGCGATGCCCCGCCCGAACCTCTACCAGTCGCTGCACACCAGCGTGATCCACGCCGGACAGCCTTTTGAAGTGCAAATCCGAACTCAAGAGATGCACCGCATCGCCGAGCAAGGCGTCGCCGCGCACTGGAAATACAAGAACGGCCGGGAGTTCGCATCTTCCGCGGCCGATGACCAGCGGATCGTGTGGATGCGGCAATTGATCGAGTGGGTGCAGGAGATGCAGGAGCCGAGCGAGTTTCTCTCGACGCTGCGCGTGGACCTGTATCCGGAAGAGGTTTACACGTTCACGCCGAAGGGACGCGTGGTGGTGCTGCCGCGCGGCGCAACGCCCGTTGATTTCGCCTACGCGATTCACACGGAAGTGGGCCATCAGTGCGTAGGCGCGAAAGTGAACGGGTCGATCGTGCCGCTGCGGCACGCCGTAGCGAACGGCGACGTGGTGGAAATCCTGACGCAAAAGGGACACGAACCCTCGCGCGACTGGCTGAACTTTGTACGCACTTCGCGCGCGCGCAGCAAAATCCGACAATGGATCAACCTGCATGAGCGGAGTCACGCGATCGACGTGGGCCGCCGGCTGATCGAAAAAGAGGCGCGGCACGCGAGCATCAACCTGAAGAAGATTTCAGACCAGGAATGGCAGCGCGTCGCCTCCGATTACGGCTGCTCGCGTACCGAGGACCTGTTCGCCGAGTTGGGCTACGGCAAATGGTCGGCGCGGCAGGCGCTGGCCAAGGCAAGCGGCGAAACGCTGGCGGAAACGCCGGAGGATACGCAGCCGAAGCTGGTCTCGTCGGTCAAGAAGATGTTCGGCATGGGCGATCAGGCGATCGTCGTGAAGGGCCACGACGATCTGATGGTTTACCGCGCGAAATGCTGCAATCCCATTCCGGGCGATGAAATCGTCGGGTACGTAACGCGCGGGCGCGGCATTGCCGTACACGGGTCCAATTGCCCCAACGTGCAGAACCTTCTCTACGAATCCGAGCGGCGGATGCCGGTGGCGTGGGCCAGCGTTACCGAGACGACGTTCCCGGTGCGATTGCGCATATTCACCGAGGACCGTCCCGGAATGCTGGCGGACATCACCGGCGTGATCAGCGAGACGGGCGCGAACATTCGCACGTTTGAAAGCGGCGGGCAGGACATGCGCGCGAGGATCGAAGTGGCGCTCGACGTTCACGACCGCAAGCAGCTCGAGAAGATTCTCGCCGGCGTGAAGCGGATTCCGGGCGTGTTCGATATTGAGCGCGTCTACAACGTCTGATTCCCTGCCCCACTGGGCGATTTTTCCTCCCGCTGCCGCAACGCTAAGCACCTTTTCCTGTTCCGCGGGCGTGTTGCTCGAAAGGCCAAGCAACGCGCGATGAATCGGAGCGGAACTGGGCGCAGGCGCATAAAATGAGCAAATGGCGGCATATGTCAGCGCGTCTCCCTCTCGATGCGCCGGCGCGGGGCGCATCGGGCGCGCGCGGAATTTGCGCCGATCGCTCACGCCCTTCGTTCTCGCCGCGGCATTCGCAGCCGCGGGCTGCCATTCGATCCCTCCCCTGAACACGGCGCCGCTGGACCAGGCGGGAATGTCTTATGACGCGATCAAGGAGTTGGAAGCGGCGAAGATCACGCAGGATGAGATCGCGCAGATTGCCGAAGTGCGGCAGGCAGGAATGAGCGACGACGACTGCGTGCAACTCCTGAAACTGTATCACGCGAAAAAAGCGGAGTTTGATGCGGGCGACGCAGTCGCAGGACTCCTGCAAGTGGGGATGACGGAGCAGGACGTGATGCAACTCGCGCAGTGGAATCAACTGGGGCTGGGCGTGGGAGAATTGCAGGCCATCAAACTCGCAGGCCTATCAGAAGAGATCGTGATGGACGTGGCGCAGGCGCACGAGGAAGGAAAGCCGGTGCTGTCCGGCGCATCGCTGGGGCGGATGAAAAATGCGGAGATGCGCGCGAGCACGCTGCTCGAACTGGTGAAGCACAACGTGCCCGATTCGCAGGCGAGCGCGATTATCGCGGCGCACAAACACGGCGTGAGCGACACAGAGATTCTGCGCCATTTCGCGGGTTCGGGATAAGCGCGAGGTGTGCGCGGCATTCGCTACACAGTCAAATTCCGATTTTGACCGCGCTCGGATGACTCGATAGAATTCACCTGCCTTGAAATCCAAACTTCACGCGTCTGTTCTCGCGGCGGCGCTGGTTGGCCTGCTTCTCGTTTTCTCTACGGCGTGTTCGGTGCCGCTGGCGCCGGGCTACACCGTGGTGCAGCAGCAGCGCGAAATTCAGTTCGTGCCGGGAGATTCTCCGCAGCTTCACATCCAGGCCGATTTTGTTCTGCAAAACACAGGGAGCACGCCACTTACTTTTGTGGACGTGAAGCTTCCGCCGGAAGAAGAGTATGGGCGGAGCGGCGCGCACGCGGAAATCGACGGGCGCGACGTGGCACTCGAGCCGTTGCCGGAGGAATACCGTTTCGATTCCCCAAACTCGGTGCGCATTCCGCTCGATCCACCGTGGAATCAGGGCAAGAAGCTGCGCCTGCGAATTGATTACACGCTCAGCCATCCCAACGATCCCGGATGGCATATCACGCTCGGCGCGAATGAATTCCACCTGGGATCGCGCGGATGGTCGCCAGCGCTGCAGCCGCCGCAGCATTTTCTTTCGCCCTATCCCAAGCGCCCGCAAAAGATGAGTTACATGGTGCGTGTACCCGTGGGATTTCTGGTATCGGCGCGGGGCGAATTGAAGGGACGAAAAGAGAGCCAGGGAGAATGGATTTACACGTTCGCGCTCGACAAGGCGGATCTGCCGCCATTCGTCGTCGCGGGGAAATATGAGGTGTCGCCGCCCGGCGCGGATGCCACGGGGGGGCGTTTCTGGTCGAGCGCGCCGCTCCAGGGCGATGTGGCAGCAGCGCAAAAAGATTTGCAGCAGTCGTGGGACACGATGAAGACGGAATTTGGACCGTCGGATCGGGGGGCGGCCGCGCCGCTGATCGTGGAATCGGCGGAACTGCACGAGGGCGATAACGTCGAAGACGGCGTAGCTTCGGGATTTCCCGGCGGAGCGCTCGTGTCTCCCGCGCTGCTGGCGGAAGGCGTGGACAGCCGGAAATTTCTGGACGAAGTGTCGCTTTCGCTCGCACACGACTGGTTCGGCGACGAAATCTATCCGCCGCCGTTTGCGGCGATTTCGATGGGCCAAGGCCTGCCGGAATACGCCACGATCGTGATGACGCAAGCGCGCGAGGGAGAAGCGGGGCGGCGCCGGAGGATCGCCGAGTACCTGGCGCGGTACGACGCGGCGTGCAAGCGCGGCACCGAAGAGCCTCTTGGCGTCGTGAGGCCGAGCGATCCGGCGGCGACGAAAGAAATTGCGCGGGCCAAAGCGCCGCTCTTCTACGCAACACTTGAGGACGAGTACGGCGAAACGCAGGTGCGCGCGGGACTGCGGCAGATGGTGACACTGCTGCGCGGGCAGGAGGCGGGAATCAACGTGCTGCGTTCGTCGCTCGAGCAATCGACAGGGAAAGATTTGGCGGAGATATTTCGCGTGTGGCTCTATCAGAAAGGGATCCCCGCCGATTTTCGGGCGCGGTATGCGGCGGAGGCGGCGCGACCGTGATGCGAATTTCAGCTGCAAAATGGAACGGAGGCAGCAAATGAAAGGCATCGTTTCAACCGACAAAGGACCGAAGGCGATTGGGCCGTATTCGCAGGCGGTGCGCGCCAACGGATTTTTGTTTACCGCGGGGCAAGTGGCGCTCGATCCGGCAACGGGCGTGGTGGTTGGCGGCGACATTGCCGCGCAGACCGAGCGCGTGCTGGAAAATTTGAAGGCGATTGTCGAGGCAGCGGGATCGAGGCTCGATCAGGCGGTGAAGGCGACCGTGTATTTGAAGGATATGAACGATTTTCCGGCGATGAACGAAGTGTATGGGAAATATTTCGCGCACAATCCTCCGGCGCGCTCGACGGTGGAGGTGGCGCGCCTGCCGAAGGATGTCCGAGTGGAAATCGATTTGATTCTACTGGTGTAGAGTCCGCGTCACCGGCTAGCAGGCGCCATGCTTTTTGAGTATGCTGAAGAAGCCGGTCGCTTGCGACTTATTAGCCGGCGTAATCATGCGGCGCGAGATTTTCCCCTTCCTGCCAACGTGCCGAACCGCCGGCGTGCGAATGTCTCGAGCGCCGGATTCCATTGAGCGGGGACCGACAAAACTATGCCAAATACTTCCTACGATCTAATTGTTATCGGCAGCGGTCCCGCCGGGCAGAAGGGAGCGATCTGCGCCGCGAAATCGCGCAAGAAAGTGGCGGTGATCGACCGCACGGTGATGATCGGCGGCGTCTGCGTCCACACCGGAACGATTCCCAGCAAAAGCGTACGCGAGGCGATTTTTCAACTGACAGGGACGGCGGTGAAGTCGTTCTACGGAACGGAATACCGCGGGCGAAACGATATTTCCATGCAGGATCTGGCGACGCGAGCGCAGGCGGTGATCGGGCGTGAGACTGAAGTGATTCGCGGGCAACTGAAGCGGAACCGCGTGGATGTGTTTCAAGGCGTCGCGAAATTCGCAGGTCCGCACACGATCGAAGTGCAGGGCGACGGCGCGCCAACGATGCTGCAAGGCGAAAATGTGCTGATCGCCTGCGGCACGCGACCGGCGCACGATGCGAGCATTCCGTTCGACGGAAAGCGAATCCTGGATACGGACGATTTGCGCGGACTCGAAGGCATTCCGCGCGAAATCATCGTGGTGGGCGCGGGCGTGGTTGGTCTTGAATATGCGTCGTTTTTCGCCGCGCTTGGCACGGAGGTGACGCTGATCGACCAGCGGCCGCTGATTTTGGATTTTGTGGACCGCGAAATCGTGGAAGCACTCGCCTACCACTTGCGGCAGATGGGAATGACTTTTCGGCTGGGCGAAAAAGTGACGCACGTAGGAGTGGACGACGGGCGCGACGTGGTGTTCGCGGAAATGGAGAGCGGGAAGAAAGTGTATGCCGACGCGTTGCTCTACGCCGTCGGGCGGCAGGCGAACGGCGACCTGCTCAACCTGGAAGCGGCGGGATTGAAGGCGGACGCCCGCGGCAGAATTCCGGTGAACGACCGGTTCCGCACCGAAGTACCGCACATTTACGCGACAGGAGACGTGATCGGCTTTCCGGCGCTGGCGAGCACGTCGATGGAGCAGGGGCGGCTGGCGAGCTGCGACATGTTCGGGCTGCCGTTCCAGCATTTGCCGCAACTGTTTCCCTACGGCATTTATACGATTCCGGAAATTTCGATGGTGGGGCAGACCGAGGAACAGTTGACGTCGAAGAGGATTCCGTACGAAGTGGGCATCGCGAAATATGCGGAGCTGGCGAAGAGCATGATGCTGGGCGACGAAAGCGGCATGCTCAAGCTGCTGTTCGACCGCAACACGAAAAAGCTGCTGGGAGTGCACGCCATCGGGCAGCGTTCGACCGAGATCATTCACATCGGGCAATCCGTGCTCTTCTATGATGGGAGCATCGAATATTTTCGCGACACGGTGTTCAACTATCCCACGCTGGCGGAAGCTTATAAGGTGGCCGCGCTCGACGGGCTGAACAAGCTGTAACTTGCCAGGCTGGCGAGCGCGGCTCGCGGACGGGCGCGCAAGCGAGGCGGCGCGATGGGCCGCGCTGCTGCATCTTTCGCAAATTGGGAGCGGCGGATTGCAACGCGGGCTAGGAACTCCGCAGGACGAATGGTAAAATTATTTGGTCTTTCCTTCCCAGTTGGGCCTGTAGCTCAGGTGGCTAGAGCGCACCCCTGATAAGGGTGAGGTCGGTAGTTCAAGTCTACCCAGGCCCACCAGCCTTCGCCCGCTTCACAGGCTACGGCTCGGCGAACCAGCTGGAATTCGATATTGACCCGCCAAAACCGGACCCTGCGCTGTGCCCGCGAGCTACGGCTCGACGAGCAAGCCATCAAGCTGCCTGGCGCAACACGGCGTAGACCCGCAGAACGCGAAGGCTGTCGCGCTGAAGCTACCGTACCCGGTCGATGGAGCTGATATGTGCTGCGCATGCATTCATGTTTAGAGCATGTCAAGGATGACTCAGGTCCGCAATGTTCCCGACAATCTGCATCGCACGCCAAAAGCTCAGGCAGCTATGGCCGGCATGTCTCTTTCGGGCTATCTGCTCGCAGAGATTCGCCGCCTTGCGGAGCGGCCTACCATGGTGGAGTTGCGAGAACGGCTGCGCCTCCGCTCTCGCATTGCAGGCGCGGTGTCGGCGGCAGAAGCCGTCCGGCGGGCGGGACGCTCGGTGATCGTTCTGGATGCGTCTGCCGCAATCGAGTGTCTTCTTCAAACCCCAGCCGGGCTTAAGGTCGATAAGCGCATTTCCTCTCCTTCGGAGTCCCACCACACTCCTCACCTGCTCGACGTTGAAGTGGCTCAGGTATTGTGGCGCTATGTTCGAGACAAGACGATTACTTCACAGCGGGGGGGCAAGAAGCCCTCGATGATCTCGGCGGCCTTTGGCTGAATCGCTATCCGCATAACTTCCTGCTTCCGCGCGTCTGGGAACTCCGCACAACGCTGACGGACTATGATTCGGTCTATGTAGCACTTGCCGAGCTGCTCGATGCTCCTCTCCTCACCTGCGACAGAAAAATCGCTTCCGCGCCAGGCCATTACACCAATGTAGAGATCGTATAATGTCCTGTCCGGATGCTGCGACCATCTCCCCATCCAAGCGCTACATCTTCATCATTCGAATCAGCAGGCCAGCCATGCCGCCGCCGATGAGCGGACCGATCACGGGAATCGGGGCATACGCCCAGTCGGATTTGCCTTTGCCTGTGATGGGCAGCAGAGCGTGGGCGATTCGTGGAGCCAAATCGCGCGCCGGATTGATGGCGTATCCCGTGGTCCCGCCCAGCGAGAGACCGATACCCCACACCAGGCTGGCGACAAGATACGCGCCAAGCCCGGGCGGCAATCCTGCCGCTGACGCGACCCCCTTCGAGAATATTGCCGCGACCACGAACACGAGGACGAGCGTTCCGATAATTTCGCTGATCAAGTTTGCAGCTCGATTGCGAATCGCCGGGGACGTACAGAAGACGGCGAGCTTCAACGCGGGCTCCGGCGTCTCCTTCCAATGCGGGAGAAAGTGCAGCCAGACCAGTACGGCACCGGCAAACGCTCCCAGCATCTGCGCGGTGACATAAGGCACGACCTTGGAGTAGTTCCCGCTCACCACCGCGAACCCGAGGGTCACCGCCGGATTGATGTGCGCGTCGTTGCTCCCGCAAGCCACCGCCGTAAAGATTCCGGCCATGACGGCAAAGCACCACCCTGCCGTGATAACCATCCAGCCAGCACCGTGCGCCTTGGAGCGCGCCAGGAGGACGTTCGCAACAACACCGTCTCCGAAGAGAATCAGAACCAACGTTCCCATGAATTCGCCGACAAAGGGTGAATGCATTCGATGTCCTTTCGGGTGTGGCACAGCGATGCGAAGCGACGTATACAGCAGTCCGGCGCGAGTGGCAATGCTTCCGATTCAGAATTTGCGCCACAACGTCCGAAAGGCGCAGCGCATGTGCTATCAGGAGGCGCCTTTGCCGAAGGTGAAGCGGACGCCGGTGCTGAGGACGATGTTGCTGCCCTTGATGCCTGGCGGGGGAAAGCTGGTATAGAGATCGCTGAACGTGAATTGCCAATTGAGCCAGTTATTGATCTTCGTGGTGTTCCCCGCGTTGAGATTGAAGCGGTACTCGCCGGTCTGGGAGAGATTCGGGAAGAAATCGAACTCCTCGGTGAACATCATCTTAGGGCCGAGCTGCTTGGAGAATGATTCGCCGATCATCGCCTCGGCGCTTTTCTGCGTGAGCGGAGTCGAATAGTACGCCTGGTCGTAGGAACCGCCGCCATAGACATCGAATTGCGTCGCGGCAGTCTTGATGACGTGGTCGCCGAAACCGCCGCCGAGCGTATTGCGCAGATCGAGCTGCTGAAATTCGTCATGCTGGAAATCGGTGAAGCCGTAGACGAAAAACCGGTCGGTAATGTTGAGATCCATGCGGATCCCGCCGTTGATGGAATTGGCGGTGGTCAGCGTGGGGCCGGTGACGTTGCTGTTGGAGAAAACGGAATTGTAGTAGACGGAGATTTTGTCGCGGGTGGTGGTGCGGACGGCGCGTGCCCCAATGACGAAGCTGAGGCTGTCGACGTTGCCGCTTGCCAAGCTGAACGCCGTGTCCAGATACCCGCCCCAGAAATCGGTGAGCTTGGGATTGCGCAGCCGGTCGATCTGCGCCTCGAAGGCGAGCTGCTCGTCCTGATTGCGAATGATGCCGACGTCGCTCACATCGGTGGAGACAACGCCAGCATCTTTCGTGGTGACGACGTATTTGCCGCCGGAGGTAGCCACCGTGCCGGCGATCGTCTGGCCGTCTTTGAGATTCAGGTAGAGCGGCTGGGAGGATTCGATTGAGGTGATCGCATCCCACTGAACATTCACGTCGCCTGCGAGATCGGACTTGATGAGCAGGACCTTGCCGTCGGACTTCACAATTTTTCCGGTGAGGCGATCGCCGTTCTTCAGCGTGACTTGGTCGGCGGAGGCGCTCGCGGCGGCAAACGCCAGCGCGAGGAACATATAGAGGAAGGAAGGTTTCATTTCGGCTCCTAAATTTTGCGTTCAGAAAATGGATTTTCCACGACGCTTTTTGTCAAGCGCAATCGTGAAACCCGCAACGTTCGCTGGGAGATGAGAGCCCGCCGGGCAGGGTGAAAGGCGGATGCGATTCGGGCGCCCCATGATATTCCAGAATGATTTCCGGGAGAACCACGAGGCGCAAAAATCGTCGAAAAAGAAGCGGGGAGTCAACGGCCCTTTTCGACCGGGTAGCCGCGCGCGACCCAATCGGCGGCGAAATCGTCTGGCAGCACGAGAACGCGGAGATGGGTGAATCCCATGTCGCGAAGCGTGGCGAAACCGGGACGGATATTGGGGCAATGGACCATGGGGCAGCAGCCGCAGTAAACGACGATGTTTGCAGCGTGGGGAATGCTCTGCGCCCATTTTTTCAGGTCGTCAAGGCCCTCGGAATTGGAGGCCGAGCCGTGAAAGACGGCGCCGGGAACGTGCGCGCCTTCAAAAAGCGGACGAAAACCAACACAGACGACGATTGGACGGTGCGAACCGCCGGCGAGTTCGCGCACGAGCTCCTGCGGCTGAATGGTCTGCGCGGGAGTCCATAGATCGGCGGGCGTCTGGGCCGGGCGGGATTGCGCGGCGGAATTTTGCGCGCGAACGGAGGAAAAAACCGCGACGTCCGAGAGCGCGAGAGCTAATGCGAGCGAGAGGACACCCAAACAACGGACCGGAAGCTTTGAGGACTTCCCCTGCGGCAACATAGCCCTTTGCCTTTCCGCGAGTGATTATAGCATTCGGGTCAAATGAGGGCGTGAGCACGCCCCTGCGCCTCGTATAGGGCGCAAGGGCGTGGACACAGAGGAAAATCAGAAGCGATACGAAGAGGTTACTTGCCGGCAGATTGCGCGAAGGTAAAAGTTTCCTCTTCCGCGACGAGGAAGACTGGCGGGCCGCCGGAAGAGATCGAGACGGCGTTCGCGATGACTTCCTTGCCGCCCGCAGAAGCAGCGCAGGCTTCGAGATCCGCCATGGAACGGAAGTGAACCTCGGCAATGCGATAGAACGGAGGCGCGCCCTGCGGTGAAGCGAGAACTTTTGTCGCGACTATTTTTGTCTTGCCGGCGAGCTTGGCGACGGCCATGGGAACGTGTTCGTTGTTGTAGACCTTCTCAAACGCCTCGACATCTTTGGGAGGCGGGTACATCACGATGAGTTTTGCGGTTGCCATGAGGTTCTCCTAGTCGTCGAAGAATGACGCAAGATATCAGATTCGGAGCCGGGGCAGAAAGATACGGGCCGGAGTCCTTTGCGGGAGGCGGCCTAGAACGGGCTACATCCCAAAGGAAGTACGCCTCGTGGGAGAAAACAGATTGGTTTGGAGTGGTTGAGGCGAGGGGCGAGATTACAGCGATGTGTGCGTCGAGAGATCAGGCGGCGCGGGTGAAATCGCCTTCGCCGGCGGGGACGGGCGGAGAAGGCGCAGAGGATTCTCCGGCGGAAGCGGACTGGGCGAAAAGCTCGGGGCGGGCGCGGAGCCGGGCGACCAAGTAGAGAGAGGCAAAGGTGACAACGGCGAGGGCGACCTGTCCCCAACCGTAGATGCGGTCGGCGGCATCCATCATGGCGATGCCGACGAAACAGAACAGGAAGTGCGTGCAGAAAACCTGAAGCGAGGACTGGCCGAGAAGCGCCAAGGGGCGGACGGCAAGCGGCTTGATACGCTGGCGGAAGCGCACGAGCAGAACGGCGATGGCGGCAAAATCGAACAGGCGCGCGGTACCGAGATTCCACTTGTCGAACAGGGGCGCGAAGCGGCCAAGATCGAGGCCGAAGATTTGGACATAGCGAAGCGCCAGGAAAACGCCCGCCAGAGCGGCGGCGGGCAGCCAGGCGCGCCGCGCCCATTTTTCATGATGCAAATTCCCATTGGCCCAACGCACGCCGCACCGCATTCCAAGAACCCAAACCAGCTGCCAGGCCCAGAGGTTGAAGGCTCCCATTTCATTGAGCGGGATGCGCACGCCGAAGTGTTGCGCAAGGAACGCGTAGGTAACTTGACGGAGACCCAACTGCGCGGCGAGCCAAAGAGCGAAGCTGCCGGCGAGGAAGAAGCGCCAGCCGATGCGGGCGGCGGCGATGATGATCCAGGGCGAGAGGAAGAGAAAGATGATGTAGAGAGGAATGATGTCGAGAAGCGGCGGGCGATAGACGAGGAGCAAGGCGTTGAGGAAGGCGTGGGCGGGACCGGCGGCAAAATAGTAGTCGAGGAGATTGATGAGGCCCTTGCTGTGCGTGCCGACCGCGTAGCGGGCCACGCCGAGAAAAACGAAGACGATAAGAAGAACGTGATAGCCGTAGAGGCGAAGGGTGCGCAAGAGAAGTTTGGCGCTCATTTTGCCGGGGCCGGCGCGGCGGAGGTAACGGTCGTAAATCTGGCCGGTGAAAAGCGCGGAGAGAAAGATGAAACCTTCGGACGCGGAAATATACCCGAAGGGCTGGTTGACCCAGGGAGTGATGGCCGTGGGAAGGTGGACGAGAGTCATCCAGGCGAGCATGAAGCCGCGAACAGCATCCAGTTCGATTTCGCGTTTCATACGGCAAACATCTCCGACGGCTCAAGTCTAGGACGCGGACACGCCGGCCCGCGGTTGCACCCAATCCACAAATGGAAGCGCATGCGCGTAGCCACAGTTTAAGTTTAGCAATTTCATGGCGTGTCTGCCCGATCGTGCGGAAAAGTGTACAGGGTGTCAGTAATATTCACATATCGGGGGAATCCTGCACGGCGACGCCGGCGCGCGCGAGGTGGCGACGCACTCCGCAAAATCGCGTGGCAAGCTGGCGCTGCTTGCAATGATTTCGCGCGGGAAAGTCACAACGACTGCACTGCATATTGTCAGAATTCGAGGGCTGCGATGAGTTTCAGGAGACGGAGGAGCGTGGCGCGCTCGCGGGGCGAAAGTTTTCTGCGAAGGGCTTCATCGGCGGCGCGGCGTTCGCGGATGAGAGACGCACGATAACGCCTGCCCTTCGGCGTGAGGCGCAGAAGATGCGCGCGGCCGAAAGAGGCCTTTTTCTCCGATACGAGCCCTTCGCGAACCAGGGTCTTGACGACGCGGTGCACGACGGTGCGGTCGAAATTGAGAAGCACGGCGATCTGATTCTGATTGAGGACGGCGCCGCCGCGGAATGTGGAGAGAATGAAGCCGCGAGTTTCCGAGCAATGCGTCTTCTGCTCGAGACGCTTGCTGACGGACGAATAGGCGGCGGCGAGATGAATGAGGATCGAGTCCTTCATGATTTCTTCGGGGATGAGCCTGCCGTCAATGGCGATCACAGGAGCGTCACCGTGGATTCGAGCGGGCGGCGCCACTGCGGGTGGTCGACGTGCTGCGTGGATTTTTTGCCGAGGGCGATGACCATGATGATTTCGTGATGGCGGCGCGAAAGACCGAGGAATTTGGAAAGGCGCAAGGAATCGAATCCCTCCATCGGGCAAGTGTTGAAGCCGAGCGATTCGGCGGCGATCATAAGGTTCTGGCAAGCGAGCGAGGCGCTTTTGGTGGCCCACTTGAAAAGACCCTGACGCGTGTAGGGAGCGACGCCGACGATTTTCCAGATGTGCAGCGTGCGAAGAATGGCCCACTTCACGCCCCCGAGAACGTTGAACCATCCCTGAATGAAAAACCACTTTACGAGGCGCGCCTTCGTTTCCGATTCAGCGATTTTCTCCGGGCTGAAACCGGCGGTGCGCATCCATGCGATGTGATCCCACGCCGTGGCGTTCCAAGAACCGATGTCGGCGACGCAGACGATTAACGCGGAGGCCGTGGCGGCGGGAGACTGCCCATAACAGAGCTTCGCGGCGGCGTCGCGCTTTTCCGGCGACTCCACCCAGTAGAAACGGTAGGGCTGGATATTGAAGCTCGACGGAGCAAGGCAAGCGGCGGCGAGAACCTGGCGGCGGACGGATTCCGGAACCGGGACGGGGTCAAAGACCTTGATGGCCCTTCTTTGCTTGATGGCTTCGAGCGCGTGGTACATGACAACCTCCATGTTGCTATTACAACATAATAGTGTTGCCATTGCAACATAGAATTCCAGAGTGGCGTGTTCGAAGGAAATGCGCTAATTCGAGAGGCGAGCCAAGGCGATGCCCCATACGCGCCCGGCGGCGGGCTCCTGGATGAAGGCGATGAGGCGCATGTCGCGCGCGTGGGCAGGGTTGAGGCGGACGCTGACGTTACCGGAGAAACCGGAGGAGCGGTCGATGATTCCCGCACGGACAAGGGTGCGCAGCACGGCTACGTGCGTGAGCGTCCGGCCGCCGTTTTCCCCGCTCGTAACACTCGATCGGTCCGTGTCATCAGCAGCGGCGATCCATACCGCAGCGGATTTTGTATCGATGGACGGCGGCATCGGGCCGGTCTCGACGTGCAGAGCGATGGAGTTAGGCGACTCCCAGCGAACGGAGGAAAGAGTGACGCTGGCCTTTTGGGCTTTCGTAGCATCTTCGATGGCCGAAACAGCGCCGGATTCATCGCTGCCCACAAGCTGGAAGCGGCCGTCGACGACCATTTGCGGCGTGTAGACGCTCGGAAGGCGGAAGCGCTCGGCATAGGCGGCCTGGCGCTCGCTGAATTCGCGCGAGGAGTAGGGATCGCTCCAGCCGATGTCGTTCCAGTAGTCAACGTGCTCGCTCAAGACAACGACGCTGGCGCCATCGACCGGGAGCGAGCGGTCGAGCTTTTCGAGAAGCGCGTCGGCAGGCGGACAATCGGAGCAGCCCTCGGAGGTGAAGAGTTCGACGAGGACGGGCGTGCGCGAGGCGTCTGCTGGTGAAACGATTGCCGTAGCGCGAGCGGAGCGAGAAGGACTGAAGGAAAGGATCGCCAAGAGAGCGGCCGCCATGACAGAACCGACGACGAGCTTGCCACGCATTGGCGCCTCCACTCACAAAATGAGTACGCACCTGGATTGCGGATGGATTGATGCGGAAAGTCGCGACACTTGGCGCGACACCAGACTATCTCTTCGGACGCGCCCGTGGCGGGTCCGAAGGGTAAATAAAAACGGCGGGGCTCTCAGCCCCGCCGCGGAAATACGAAGAGAAATTAGGAAGCGCCAAAAATCAAGACGTGGGAGCGGCGCCTCCGCCTTCCATTTTCTTCTGCTTGATGGCCTTGACCTTCTCGACCAGATCATCAGCCGTTTGTAGATCGGCGTTGCGGGCATCAACAGTGGTCTCCATGTCAGCCTTCTGACGATAGAGGAGGTTGAGATAAGCCATGGCATCGTCATAATCCGGGCGCAACTCGATAGCCTTTTTCAAGTTGTCTATGCCTTCGTCGACGATTGAGCCATATTTCTGCTGGAAGTCGGTTGTGAGCGCCGGGGGAAGCGGGTCGGCGTCCTTGATGGGTTTCCTGGCGTCCTTGTTATAGTCGGCGCGCATTTCCTTGTTGCCGCGGAAGGCGAGGGTCCAGTCGATCACGCCAAGCCAGTAGTAGGGCGCTGGGTCATCTGGCTTCAGTTGAATGTGCTTCTCGTGGTAGGCCTTGGATTCCTCGAGCTTCTTCTCGTCGAACGGCGTGCCGCCCATATTGAAATAGAGCGAGCCGAGACCGTCGATAGCGGAAAGGTTGTTGGGGTCGACCGTGAGGACATCCTGATACTCCTGGATGGCCTGATTGCCCATGTCGATATTTTCCGCAGAAGGAGCGCCGGGGATGTACTGGCTGGCGTAAGCGGTGGCCAAGTACAGGCGGGCGTTCATGAGGGAGGGATCAAGCTCCTTGGCCTGCTTGAAATCCTCGATGGCCTGGTCGAATTGGGCGCTGCGGAAGGCCTGAACGCCTTTATTGAGCTTGTCGCGGGCGCGGAGCTTGTTGCAACCGCCGGCGGCGACGGCGGCGGCGAGAACGGCACAAAGAAAAAGACGCGTGTGAGGATTACGCTGCATCCCTGCCTCTCCTTGACGCTGGATGCGCCGGCCGGCGATCAGACGCGCGGCCGGCGAATGAAAGCGAACGCAAAAACGGGTTACTGACCGGCTTCGATCTTGGCGGTGATGAGGCCGACGTGCTCGATGCCCGATTCGCGCATGATGTCAATGGCGCGGGCGACCTCGGCGAACTCGACATTGTCATCGCCCTTGACGAAGGCGACCTTCTCGGCTCGGTCCTTAAAGATATTTTCGAGCGTGGGGCCGAGCTGATCCCAGGAAGACGGGTCCTGGTTGATGAGGACCTTGTCGCCATTGGTGACCTGGACGACGATGGTTTTGTTCAGGAGGTCCGGATTCTCCTTCTGATTCGGGGGCGTGGGCTGCGGTATGAGTGCGTCCAAGCCCTTCGGTGTGGTCGGAGTGATGACCATGAAGATGATGATCAAAACCAGAAGAACGTCGATGAGCGGAACGATATTCGGCTCCGACATGCTTCCTTTTCCACTGCCAACTGCCATTCCCATGGGGGACTCCTTTTGCTTCCTACAGCTCCCCCAGGGGAGAAAGCCCCTGAGGGACGATGAATTCCAAAACGACCGCCCGAGTCCCTCAGGCCGAAACGCCGAAGCCTGAGAGACGCGACGCCAAGAAGCTAGTCTGAACCGCCGGGAGGAGGAGGAGCCTGCTCCGCAGCGGGAGGAACCTTCTTATTCGTCTCGATCTTCTGAGTGAGAAGACCGATGTTATCAACACCCGCCGAACGAATCTCGTCAACGGCCTTGACGACGTCGCCGTATTTGGCGCGCGCGTCGGAGCGGACGTAGACGGTCTTATCGAGCCGGTTGGAGATGAGGTCCTTGACCTGGTCGGTGATTTCGTTGAGGGCGATCTTCTTGCTGCCGAGATAGAGGGTGCCGTCGTGCGTAACCGCGAGGATGACGGCATCGTCCTTATCGGCATTCTGCATATCTTCTGCGGTCTCCGCCTTGGCCATATCCACCGATACGCCCTTGGTGAGCATTGGCGTGATCACCATAAAGATGATTAGCAACACCAGCATGATGTCCGCCATGGGAATCACGTTGGGGGCGGACATCACCGGCGGTGCTTTCGGTTTATAAGCCATGGCTTACTTCTTTCCGCCGCGACGGGTGATGAAGTAGTTGATCAGCTCCATCGAGGAGTTATCCATCTCGACGTCGAAGGCTTCGACACGGTTGGTGAAATAGTTGAAAGTCCACACCGCAGGCACGGCGACGAGCAAGCCGAGCGCGGTGGTGACCAGGGCCTCAGCAATGCCGCCGGCGACCGCCGACAGACCGGTGGCCTTGGAAGCGGAAATGCCCTTGAAGGCGTTGATGATGCCCATCACGGTGCCGAACAGCCCGACGAACGGAGCCGTGGAACCGATGGTGGCGAGCCCGGAAAGGCCGCGCTTCATTTCGGCGTGGACGATGGCGACGGAGCGCTCGAGGCCGCGCTTGGCGGCTTCGATGACTTCCTCGTCGCTCACCTGCGATGAAGCAGCCTGGAATTCAGAGAGGCCGGTGGCTACGACCTTGGCGATGTGGCTCTTCTTGTTGCGCTCGGCGATGGAGATCGCTTCATCGAGCTTGTTGTCCTTGAGCGCGCCGGCAACTTGCTGCACGAAGATGCGCGACTGCTTCCGGGCGGCGCTGTACATCAAGGCGCGGTCAATCATGATGCCGACTGACCACGCGGACATGATGAACAAAAGAATGACGACGAGCTTGGCCGGGACACCCATGTTGTGCCACATGGTGACCAAATCCCAACCCACTTCGGGCTGCTGAAAAAGTAAACTTACCAACACAGTCGAAAGCATAGAGTTTGCTCCTCCTCGGTACTTTTCAAATAACTCGGCAGCGGAAATCTGCCGGCTGTAAAACTTGCCACCAACCGGCTCGAATCCCGCAAGCGGGCCCCGGGCCGTGAACTGCTAACCGCCCATGGTGAAGACGACCGAAATCGTGGTGTCGACCTCGACCGGCTCGCCATTCAAAAGCGTGGGACGATACCGCCACTCGCGGACGGCGTCCATTGCGGCCCTCATAAGCAGAGGGGGCCCTGAAATATATTGAAGCTCCTCGATCGAACCGTCCTTGGCGATGATCGCGTGCAGGACGACGGTGCCCTGAATGTGCGCCGTGCGGGCGATCGGAGGATAAATCGGCATGACCTGGCGGACTAGAGACGCCGCCTGGACGTTGCCGCCGACCTTGATGCGGCTGACGCTGGGCTTGGGCGGAGGCGGCAGGTTGGAACCCGGAGCGCCGCCAATGATGCCGCCGAGAACTCCACCACCGGAGCCGCCAGCGATGCCGCCCACGACGCCGCCTTCGACGCCGCTAACGTCCGGAGGAGTCTCTTCTTCCTTGATGATATTGACCTTCTTCGGGATGACGGTCGGGGCCATGAGCTTGTTCTGCTGAATCAGATGGACGACCGGCTTCACGTGAACGACCGCGGCCGGCGGAGGTGGCGGCGGCGGGGGAGGAGGCGGAGCGACGAGGAATGTCGTCAGCATGGCTTTGGGCAGAGCCTCCGTGTAGATGAGCGGAATCAAGATGAGGATGCCCAGAATGACCGCCTGAATCGCCGTGGAGACGAACACGGTCCAGCGAGTGTTCGTCTTTCTGACGTTCGCGCCGGATATAACCATATCTTCGAACATTGATTACCTCCTTGCGGCTGCCGGCACGCGCTTATCGGCTGCGGATCCGACGCGTACAGCAGCACCCTGGCCCCGATAATTGTTCCAAAGGACGACGATGGGGGCAGCAATCCCGAAACTTGAGTACGTTCCTACCACAACTCCCACCACCATGGCAAAAGAGAAGGCCCGGAGAACCTCTCCGCCCATGAGATAAAGTACCAGGACCGTGAGAAACGTCAGGCCACTGGTGAGAATGGTCCGCGAAAGCGTCTGGTTGATGGCCTTGTTGACGACGTCGGGAAACGCTTCGCGGCGCATCAAGCGAAGGTCTTCCCGCACGCGGTCGAAAATCACGATCGTGTCGTTCATCGAGTAGCCGACCAAAGTCAGCAATGCCGCAATCACCGTGAGAGAAATCTCGTAATGGAATAGCGAGAAGAATCCCAGGGTGATGAGCACATCGTGAAAAACCGCAATGACCGCCGCCGCCCCGTAGACCCACTCGAATCGGAAGGCAATATATATCAACATGCCCCCGAGAGCATAGAGCGTTGCAAACAAAGCCTGCCGCCGCAACTGGGCGCCTACCTTGGGTCCGACGATCTCAACATTGCGTATGGTGAAATTGCCGAGCGAGAGGCCGGAATTGAGCGAAGCGATCACGTTGGGAGTGGCGCCGTCGACATTTTTCAGCTCGTCAAAATTCGTCACGATGCCTCCGTGATCGGAGTCACGCGCGGAGATGAGCCGCTGCGCCAACTGGTTGTATCGCTCGCCGGCAGTCGCACCGAGGTTCAACGGATCCTTTTGCGTCAGATAGGAGGCGAGGTCAGCCACCGAAATCGAATTGAAATCCGGGCGGCCGGATGTATCGGTGCTGAACATTTTATGAAGCACGTTGAGAATCGCTTCCTTGCCGACGTCGAGAGCCTGATCGCCCTGGCCCTTCTGCTCAAGACCAATCACCACGTCGTTGCGCGAATCCGGATTGGAGATATCGCTGATGCTTTGAATGGTGCTATTGGCCAGACCGGCTGCTTGCAGGCCTTTGCGAATCTGGTCAACCGGCGGCGTATTGGCAAAGCGAACGTAGACCAGCGTGCCGCCCCGGAAATCGATTCCGTAGAAAAGGCCGTGATGAAGGAAAATCGAGGTCCATCCCACCGCCAGGAGAATCAGGGAAAGCGTAACAAAATACTTGGCTTTGCCCATCCAGTTGATATTGACGTCGCGAAATATCTCCATTCCGAGTCCAATCCGTCCTAGTTTGACACCGCTGGTTCCCGATTTGTTCCCGGGAGCGGTTAAGTCGCTTCAGCCTATCGATGCGGCCGACAATTTGCGGCCACGGGACATTTCGACTGCAGCCACCGGCTAAATGCTCAGCGCTTCCTCGCGCTTGATGTACGTCAAGTGATAGTCAAAGATGGCGCGAGAAACGTAAATCGAAGTAAACAGATTCGCGAGCAAACCAATCGTCAAAGTGATGGCAAAGCCGCGCACCGGACCTGTGCCAAATAGAAACAGGAAGACGGCCGAGACAACCGTCGTAACGTGCGTGTCGACGATAGTGCGAAAGGCGTTCGCGAAACCGAGCTCGACCGAAGAGGTGTTGGATTTCCCCGCGCGTAATTCTTCGCGAATACGCTCAAAGACAAGCACGTTGGAATCGACGCCCATGCCTATCGTCAAGATGACGCCCGCAATGCCAGGAAGAGTGAGAACCGCTCCTGCAAACGCCATGAAGGCGACGAGAATCACCAGGTTGAGAGCCAGCGCCACAACTGCATTGACACCGCTCAGCCGGTAATAGAACACGAGAAACACCATGACGACGATCAGGCTGCCCACGGAGGCGCGAACGCCTTCGCGAATCGAATCGGCGCCGAGCGACGGGCCAACCGTGCGCTCCTCGAGATACTTGATGGAAGCTGGCAGCGCTCCGGAACGAAGGACGAGAGCAAGATCTTCGGCCGATTCCTGCGAGAAGTTCCCCTCAATGACGCCCGAGTCCTCGATGCGGCTGTTGATGGTCGGCGCCGTATAGACCTTCCCATCGAGGACGATCGCCATCCGGCGGCCCGTGTTGGTTTCCGTGAAGGGACCAAAGCGCGCCGCGGCGGCAGTCGAAAGGTGAAAATCGACTTCATACTGGCCGGGATAGCGCGAGCTGGGGCCGGGCGTGGCGCCCTTGAGGTCCAAGCCGGTGACGACGGGCGAACGGCTGACGATGTAATAGACCTGGGATTGAGACTGGTCGGGAGTGGTGGTGTCGGCGCGGCCGGGAAGGATTTCAGCGCCGACCGGAAGGACGCCGTTGTGGGCGGCGAGAGCGGCAGCTTCGGAGGGATACGTCTGGTCGTCCAGTACCAATGTGAGAGCGAGCTGCCCGCCCGCCTGGATGACGGCCTTGGCGCGGGACGGATCGCCCTCGCCGGGAAGCTGCACGAGGATTTCATTATCTTCACGGCCGGTGAAGGCGATGGTCGGCTCGGTGAGGCCGAGGGCGTTGATGCGGCGCGTGATGGTTTCAAGAGACTGCTGCATCGTTTGCGTCTTGATATCGGCGATGACGGAAGGCTTCATCGAGAGCAGGTAGCCGTTCTGCTCGCCGGCGGCGGGAGCGAGGCTCCAGTCGGTGAATTGGGTGCTGACCAAGTCGCGAAACGCGCCGGAGGTGGAAGGATCGACGTTGCGCACCAGAATTTGAGTATCGCTGAGGCGGCGAATCTCTCCGACAAGAATGTTTTTGTCGTGAATCTGGCGGGTGAGGTCGTCTATCGCCTGATCGCAGCGGAGACCGACGGCTTCTTCGACCTGAACCTGAAGGACCAGGTGGCTGCCGCCTTTGAGGTCGAGGCCGAGCTTGATGCGGCCGGCGAGATTGTCTCTTACCTGAGCGAACGAGGTGGGAAAGGAGGGGAGGCCGATAATGCCGTAAATACAGAGAAGAACGACAACGGTTATAAAAATGAACTTCCATCTGAGCTGGGGATTCATGAGGACTAGCTAGCTCTCCTTGGGTGGTTCGGCCTGGAGACCCGCGATGGCGGTGCGCGAGACCTTGATTTTGACCTGGTCGGCGATGCGGAGCTGAATTGCTTCGGGTTCGACGCCGACGATCGTGCCGTAAATGCCGCCGTTGGTGATGACTTTGTCTCCGTTCTTCAGCGCGGCGTGCATCTGGCTGATTTTCTTCTGGCGGCGCTGCGCGGGAAGAATCATCAGGACATAAAAAATCGGAATGATGAGGAGAATCGGGAGCAGTACTCCCAGCCCACCGGGCTGCGACTGACCAAAAGCGAGCACAGCGATCTCCGCCGGATTGTGCAGTCCGAATATCACGATCATTGCGCCTTTCCCGCCAGGGCGGGCACACCTGCCGAGGCCGGCAGGGTCTGGAAAAACCCGGCGAAGATACCGCCCCGCTCTGAACCGCGCCCAACACCTGCCTGGGTGTCGTTACGAGAGGCGAGCCTGAAGGTCAGAGCGGAATCTTTCGAGCTTTCCAAAACGGATAGCCTCTCGGATTTCCCGCATGATGTCAAGGTAA
>DATJOL010000016.1:0-3228 GCA_035507075.1 Candidatus Aquilonibacter sp.
CCGTCGCGCCTTCGGGCAATCGCCCGTGCAGCTTGAATCCGACCACGGCCGGAATCAGCATTGAGAGCGGCTGGCCCAGCATCGCGGCCTCCGCTTCGATTCCGCCCACGCCCCAGCCGAAAACGCCGAGGCCATTCACCATCGTCGTGTGCGAATCGGTGCCCACTAGCGAATCGGGAAACGCGAACCGCTTGCCATCCTGCTCAACGCTAAAGACCACGCGCGCCAGATACTCCAGATTCACCTGATGGCAAATGCCCGTATCCGGCGGCACCACGCGGAAATTCCGCAAACTCTTCTGTCCCCAGCGCAGGAACGCGTAGCGCTCGATATTGCGCTGCATTTCGATCTCGGCGTTGAACGCAAAGGAATTCGCCGAGCCGAATTTATCCACCTGCACGGAATGATCGATCACCAGCTCCGCAGGCAGCAGCGGATTGATTTTCTTCGGGTCGCCGCCAAGATTCCGGATCGCATCGCGCATCGCTGCGAGATCCACCACCGCCGGCACGCCGGTAAAATCCTGCAGCAGGACGCGCGCCGGCATGAACGAAACTTCCTTTTCGGTGGCTCCGGCCGCCGAAGTCGGATCCCAGCCGGCCAGCGCGCGGATGTCGTCCGCATGGACGAACCGGTCGTCCTCGTGCCGCAGCAGATTCTCGAGAAGCACCTTCAGCGAGAAGGGCAGCCGCGCCACGTTGCCCACCTTCGACGACGCAAGCGATTCCAGCCGGTAAATTTCAAATGAATCCTTGCCCACGCGAAGGGTAGCGCGAGTCGAGAAAGAATTTTTCGAGGCAGCCGTCATACGAGCGCGAATTCTCCTTTTGCCAGCAACTCAATCTTAGCGCAAGCATGCCCTTTGCGACACCGGTGTTCAACCTCGAAGCGAACTGCAGTTTTGGCTCGCGTTATTTACGGAACCTATAACGTCGAAACGGGAAGCGCGCCGATACGTCCCATACGTGGGACCCGAAATGTAGCATTGGAGGCTTCCGATGAACGCTTTCTGGCGACGGGGTGCCACCTTCCTTTTCGTTCTTGCGTTCTCCATCCCTGCACCAAGCAGCGCGGCCACACTGAAGGGATCCGAGACGGCCAGCTTGTCCGACACGTCGAGCGGGTCCGGAGATTACATCGAGCCGCAGATCGTCCGCCTCACGCACGTCGAGCGCGACGTACGCCTCTCCGCGGGCGACGGTAAGGGCGCTATCGGCAAAAACTGGGTGCAGGCGCTGCCCGGCATTGCGATCGAGCAGGGCTACACCGTCGCCACAGGCGCGGGACGCGCCGAGATTGAATTGGAGGATGGGTCCCTCATCTACCTGGCCGATAACTCCACGCTGCTTTTCGAAGAGCTGGATGTCTACCGCGCGCCATTGACGAGAGTTCTCTTGGTCAACGGCAGTGCAGTCCTCGACGCGCACCCGCTGCCTTCGGGAGAGTTCGCGATCGAAGTTCCCAGCAGCAACCGAATCACCATTACGCCTCCCGAGAGCATTTTTCTTCGAGTGGACAGCTATGTCGATGGCATGGCGGTGACGCCGCTACAAGACACTGCCATAACGAACGCCTGGAGTCTGCAGCATCGAGACACGGGCCCGCAAAAGATACAACTCCGTGCCGGGCAGACGGTCGTTTACCATGGGCCGTCCGCTAGCGTTGCGGATCCTGCCACGCTCACGCCTCCGGATGAATTCGACCAATGGGCGAAGAGCCGAGCGGCTTTGCGGCAATCCGATCTCGCTGCGGCGCTGAAAGCATCCGGACTTTCCGAACCCGTCCCGGGACTCATCGAGCTTTACAAGACGGGCAGCTTCTCCTCTTGCGTGCCCCATGGAACGTGCTGGCAGCCAAGCCTGCCGGCCGAATCATCGCCGCAAAGCTCGTCGCCGTCGCCGCAAGCTGCCCCGCCAAATCAGCTCCAAAGCGCCGCCGCGAATCAATCGCCCGCGAACCTACCTCCGAAGCCCGCCACGCAAATCTACTCCTATGGGATCAGACCGTGCGTTAGTCAGACCGAGACCGTCAATGACGCGTGGGATCCGAAGAACAAGAAGTGGGTTGAGCAATATCAATATTCGGGCGAAGAGTACTGGGATTGGACGCTTTGTCGCGCGGGAAGCTGGATCCACCGTGAACATGGTTTCGTGTTGGTCCTGCACAATAAAAAGCATCATCCCCACCATCACCATCCACCCGTATGTTGGGTGCGCGTGGGCGGCAAAACTGGGTTCGTTCCCAGGAACCCGGCTGACAAGAAGGGCAAGCCGCCGATCAACCTGAAATACGGGCTCTTCGTTCCTTCTGGAAAAGGGAACGAGCCGGCGAAGTTAGTGCAGGTCGACTCTTCGCGAAAGGTGGCGATTCTAGACGATCCCCCGAAGAATTTCAGGGAGGTTCTACCCATTCTTCCCGCCGCGCAGCGCCCAGTGATTGACAGCCGAACTCTGGCGGGGAGAGAAGTGCCGGCCAAATCGGGTGCGGCCGAACCGAAGGAGGAGAAAAGTGCGATCCTCTACGATTACGGAAAGAGCCGTTTCAAGTCATCGGGAGTTGTGTCTTCCGGCTCGGCCGCTAAATCCGCGCTTGTTGCCAAACTCGATTTTCGAGGAGCGGGTTCGGCGGGCTGGTCTGTGTGGAGTGGGATTAGAGTGTCGAATCCGGGCGGCGCTGCGATTGAATTAGTGCGAAGCGGCGGCGGCCGGAGCGCAGTGGTGATCCGCGGCGCAGGCGGGTCGAGCTTGGGCGGCGGGCGCGTCTTTACGGGCGGCACACGAAGCGGAAGTGGTAGCGGTAGCGGAGGAAGCGCCAGGAGCACTGGCTCGTCGGGAGGCGGTGGAGGCTACAGTGGCGGTGGAGGCTATCGAGGTGGCGCCTACTCCGGCGGTGGAGGGGGCGGCTATAGCGGCGGCGGCTCGTCGGGCGGAGGAAGTGCCAGCGGTCCTCGCCCAAGATAGGCTCCCGCGAGACGTTCCGGCCAAAAGGGGTGCCAAGACGCCCCCTTTTTGGCCCTTTTGAGACCGCAAGCCTCCCTACGAGAGCATCATTGATGCCTCCATCGGAGCAGAAATTTGCGACCGATTTCGCGCTAGTGTTTCGGCGCGACGTAGCCTTCGGGCAACTTCGAACCGCCGCCGAAGAAGAATTGCTCCATCTGCTCTTCCATGATCTTTTGCGAATTGGGATCGAGCGGGTTGAGGCGAAATTCATTCAGCAGCATCTTCG
>DATJOL010000017.1:0-96666 GCA_035507075.1 Candidatus Aquilonibacter sp.
CAAGCCCGCTTGGCAATGCGGACACACTGATCCCTTCGCGCCGGATAAAAACCAATGGAACTTCGCAGGAACCTGCTGATGGCATTGCGGGCAGTCCATAGGCGCACCTCGCGCACATTCGCCGCACGGCGCGCCACCCTACCACCCGGCGCCACCTTACCACAGTTCCGTCCGCACTCAAACTCTCGTTCCCCCGCCTTCGATCTTACGTCGCTGTCATACGCTCCGCGCCACGTCCCTGCGCCCTCGGCGTTAATGTTTCCGCCCCTGATCGAACGCGCACCGCACGGTGCCCTGGAACTCGGCAAGGCGTCTCGTATACCGGCCCTCATCGCTGCGGGTCTTTTGGCCGTGCTCGCATTCGCACACGGGCGTAGAGAACGTCGTTGGCAATTCGCGCTCAGCGCCGTACTGTTCGCCGTCATGTTCGTGGCTGTCAGCTGCGGGGGCGTCGGCTCTGCTGGAACTAGCGGCGGCAGTGGTGGTGGAGGCGGCCCCACCAATCCCGGCACGCCGACGGGCGCTGTTCAGCCCCTCAGCGTCTCGATCACGATCAACGGCACCACCCAGACCGTCCCAGGCCTGAGCCTCACCGTCCAATAAGGTCTGCTTGAGATCGGGCTACCCGGAATGGCCTGCCCTCGCCGCGGCCGGTCTCTGCGCTTTTCGTCTGTCTCAGCGTCTCTGCGATAAAGCTTCGCTTTTTCCCCAAAATGCGCCCCACGCTCCGCAAGCGTGCAAATAGGCCAAATTAAACCTTTTTAAGGGCCAAAACCGTGCAATTTAGCCCATTTTTAGGTGCCAAATTGCCGCCCATCGGCCGGGTTTCGGCTGCCTGCGCTCTTCTCCTCTGCTTCCTTTGCCTTCTCTGCATCCTCTGCCTCTGTTCGCAGCGGGTCCTGGTAGTTCCATACTGCGTAGTTCCCACAATAGAAATCACGGTTTCTGCATGCTACCCTTCGATTGTTTTTGAAGCTGAAATCCGCGCTTTCGCGGAAAAAAATTCCGCGAAAAAAGTGCGGAAACAAAAGAGGAGAGGTGTGCCCGGGGCGAAGCAGCTCGCAAAACAACGAAATTCTAATCGATAGTATTTTCGATTAGAAATCGACGCAAGTACCGTATTTTCAGGCACATAGAAATTTCTAATCGATAGAAAAACAGGGGGTCGGAAACACCGAAAAGCGAACAAAAACGAAAGCGCAAAGAGGGGCTAACCGCCTCTGGCGAATCGCCCGGTGCCTTTGATTTTTGCCGCGCCGGCCCGCCGCAAGCGGTCTTCGAGGTCGGCCCGGGCGCCCACGGAGGGGTCGACGATCCCGATGAGCACCATGCCGCTGGAGACTTCGTCGTCGTAAATCTTCCCTTTTCTCCAGTTTGGCAGCCCCGTCGTGATCAGCAGCGTGATCACCGTCGTCACGATCGCGGAAAGCATCGTCAGCTCGTAAGTCACGATTCCGGTCGGCCATGGCGCAACGAGCGGCATGCCCCCGGTGATCAGCGGAAAGGGATAAGCGGTCTGCACGAATCGCGCGAGCAGAAATCCCAGCGCGCCGCCGGCTATCCCCCCGCACGCCGCGATCCGGTACATCGCCACGCTGCTTCCCATGTGCGCGAACTCGTATTCCTCAAAAGGTTCGGCGGACATCACGACAATTTTTTCGCGTGCCACGCCCGCATCGCGCAAGGCGTTCAACCCGAGGTCCGCTGCCGCAGGCCCCGGAAAGAGCCCGTAAATGGAATCGGGCGCAGCCATCATTCGGCTCCTGCTTCGCTTCGTTCGAGTTCATCCGCAAGTCGCGTCTGCCCATCGGCAAAGCGTGCGTATTCCTCCGCAGCCACCGGGTGCTGTCCAGCCTTCAGCTCCCATACCGAAATGATCGGGATGAATTTCGAAAACAGCATGTACAGCATCACCATTGCCGCAAACGTCCCCGCCGTAATCGTGATCTCCACCCACGTCGGCCTATATGCGGACGTCGCCCACGAGTACGGCAAATATTTGCGCGACAGCGACGGTACGATAATGAGGAACCGCTCGAGCCACATCCCAATCACCACGCCGATCGAGGCGATCACGCACCCGGTGATCGTCCGCAGCTTTTTGATCGCAAGAATCGGGAACGGCAAAATGAAATTGCAGAAGACCATCGTCCAGAAAAGCGGTGAGAACGATCCGCGTTGCGTCAGCCAGAAGACGGTCATCTCGGCCGGCTCATTCCCGTACCATGCCGTCAGCCGTTCCGACGCGACAAAATACACCCAAAGCAAGCTCATGACGAGGAGCAGCTTGCCCAAATTCTCGAAATGGATCGGCAGCAAATATTCCTCGAGGTGCAGGAATTTCCGCAGCAACGCCATCGCGATGATCAGTGCTGCGATGCCGCTGAAGATCGCGCCGCACACAAAATATGGCGCGAAAATGGTCGAATGCCACATCGGCACCGGAGCCATCGCAAAATCCCACGAGACGATACTATGCACCGATACTGCCACCGGAATCACCGCGATCGCCATGATGTGCATCGCCGTTTCCAACCGATGCCACTGCTTCGGCGTCCCGCTCCAGCCCAGCGACAATGCCGAATAGATCTTTTTTCGAAAGCCCACAGCCCGGTCGCGCACCAGCGCAAAATCCGGGATCATTGGCAGCAGCAGAAACGTCACGCTGCCCATCAGATAGGTATTGATCGCGAAAAAGTCCCACAGCAGCGGCGACCGGATATTCGGCCAGATGCCGCGCTCGCTGGGATACGGGAAGAGCCAGAACGCCACCCAGGGTCGCCCAAGATGAATCACAGGAAACGCCGCGCCAATCGAGAGCGCGAATACCGTGATTACCTCAGCGCAGCGCGTCACCGGCCGACGCCACGTTGCATTGCACAGCCGCAGAATCGCGGAAATTAGCGTCCCGGCATGGCTCAGTCCGATCCAGAAAACGAAATTCGTGATGTAAAAGCCCCAGAAGACCGGGCGCCGGATTCCGGCCACGCCGATTCCGTTGTCGATCTGATGCCCAAACGCATAACCCGCCACGATCACGACGCAAACGAAAAACGCCAGCACGACCCGGTAGACGTTCCCCGTCCCCTGCAATGGCCGCAGCAGATCTTCGTTAATCTGTTCAGGCGTTTTCTGCATTTTCCGCGCCGTTCCACGAACCCCGTTTCAGATACGTCACCTGCGGCCGAGCTCCGGTTTCCTCGAGCAGTTTCGTCGCGCGATTCGATCGCGCGAGCCGCGCCACTTCGCTCGTCGGATCATTCAAATCGCCGAAAACCATCGCCTTCGGTGCGCACGTTTGCACGCAGGCCGGTGCGAACTCTCCGTCTTTCAGCGGACGCTTCTCTGCCTCCGCCTGAATCTCTGCCGCCTTGATCCGCTGAACGCAAAACGTGCACTTTTCCATCATGCCCACGCTGCGGATGGAAACGTCGGGATTGAATTGCAGGTTCAGCGGCTCATCCCAAACCGGATTGAACCAATTGAAGAACCGCACCGTATAAGGACACGCATTCGCGCAATACCTGGTGCCAATGCAGCGGTTGTAAATCTGTCCGTTCAATCCCTCGGCAGTGTGATAGCTCGCAAACGTCGGGCAAACCGGCTCGCAGGGCGCCGCCGCGCACTGCTGGCACAGCACGGGCATGAACTTCGCTTTTATGTCGGGGTATTCGCCTTCGTAATACCGTTCCACGCGAATCCAGTGTTTTGCGCGCCCGCGCGCTGCTTGATCTTCGCCAACCGTGTCAATGTTATTTTCCGCATGGCACGCCACCACGCACGCTTCGCATCCCGTGCAGCGGTCCAGATCAATCACCATTCCCCATTGCCGCGCCATCGTTCACCTCGCAACCTGACCGTCTCAGCGTCGCTTTCCTCGGCGTCTTCTGCGTTTCGCCGGTAAGCCTTCTCTTTCTTGGCGCTCGCCAGCCTATCTCGGCTCGCGGTCTATTTCGTCTTCCCTGAAACTTCCACCAAAAAGCGCCAGCCGCCCTACGCCGACCTTCGAAATCTTCACCCGGGTCGCGCCCCACGCCAACGCGCCATTTTCCGTGCTCATCGGCGCCAGGATCGCGATCGGGTTTGCGCCACGCCCGCTCGCGTACCGCGTATAGTGCTCGTGCCCCTGCCCGATCGGCATCGCCACCGCATTCGGCGCAATTCCCGGCGAAATCATCGCGGGCGCGCGCACCGTTCCATGCTGCGATGCGACCTCAATTAGATCCGCCTGTGCGATCCCCAACTTCTGCGCCGTTGCGGGGTTGACCTCCACCCAGCTTCCCCACATTGCGCTCGACATCGGGTCGGGCGCTTCCTGCATCCATGGCAGATTCGCCAGCGAGCCGTCGTAAAACATCTGAGACGGGAAGGGCAAGAAATAAAAAGGATACTGTTCCGGGTCGCCATCGAATTGTGCCGTTGTCGTCCTGATGGTCGTGCCCGTCTCTCCTAAGCGGATTGCTGCGGGTTCGGCTTCCGCGCTCCACCACCCCCCGGCAGCTTGCACCTTCGACCAAAAGTCATCCGCGCTCGTAG
Source organism: Candidatus Aquilonibacter sp. (assembly GCA_035507075.1). Classification (GTDB taxonomy): domain Bacteria; phylum Acidobacteriota; class Terriglobia; order Acidiferrales; family UBA7541; genus Palsa-295. The sequence continues at coordinate 4,537 of DATJOL010000017.1, forward strand.
CAGTCACCGAACCACCTTTCACGCTCTGGTATTGCGCCAGCGAAGCTTTCACCGCATCCTCATATGATTTCCACGGCAGCGCCTTGGCGGCATCTCCGCCCGTCTGTTGAGCGATGGTCAAGAGTACGTCCGGCATGGACCTTGTTTCGTGTATCGGATTCATCGCCGGTGGCGCCACGTTCACGATCATGCGTGTCGTGCCCGCTTCCGGCGAACCATCCATCCACGATTCGAGCGGCGAGCTGTCGGGCAGAATCAAATCCGCCAAAATGCTCGTCTCATCGACAAAGCTGCCGAAGCTCGCGATGAACGGCACTTTTTCAAGCAGGGCTTTCACCTGCCATGCCTCCGGCGTGGCGAACACGGGATTCGCTCCATAAAGCAGAAGCGCCTTCGGCACGCTCGAATTGATCAGCTGCACGACATCCCGGATCGAACCGTTTGCCCCACGACCTGAAGCGGTCGCACCGCCAGCCACCGCTGTCGGAGAAAACTCGATTCCTCCGGGCTTTCCTGCGCTCCCGAGCAGCATGTTCAACGCGTTTACCGCCAGCGCGCTGGCCAGCCCATTCGTCTGCGCAGTTGCCAAATCTCCGATCAGCACCACGGCTGGCCCGTTCGAGGCACTTTCATGGGCAATTCGAGTAATCGTCGCCGCACTTATTCCGGCCTGAGCAGCAGTTTTCTCCGGCGCATATTCCGTCAGGCCCGTCGACCACCCATCGATCGCCGTACCTAAGGCTCCCGCCGCGTTTGCCGGGCGTAACTTGTCGCCCAAAATCACATGTGCCAGGCTCAGTGCAATCGCGCCTTCCATGCCCGGCGGGCACGCGATCCACTCATCCGCATTCGCGCCCGTCTGGGAAACGCGCGTCTCGAACTGCACGAATTTCCCACGCTGCCCGGGCCGCTCGCGCATGGCTCCATAGCCGACCGACTGCGCGACTGGCGAATTCCAAGTGCCCAGAAAGTCCGCACCAAACGAAATCACATAATTCGAGTGCGATAGATCGATCGTCGGCATCGCCGCAATTCCGAAGCTTTGTAAATTCGCTTCTTCGAGCACGCTGCGATCGAACAGTTCGAACTCAACCGGTGAACCGCCAAACGCCTGCGCAAAACCTTCCACGATGGTTCTGCGCTGGCCAATCAGCGGCGCCGTCAAAAATAGCAGCGCGCCTTTTTGCTTAGCTGTCGCCAAAGGACCAAGCTGCGCCTGCAATCTTTTCAGCGCTTCGTCCCACGAAATCAGCTGATATTCGCCCGACCCTCGTTGGCCGGTCAGCGCCATCGGGCCCTTGATCCGGTCAGGATGGTACGTCACCTGAAGCGCGGCGTGGCCCCGCGGACACAGTTTCCCGTGGCTTACCGGATGTGCCGGATTGCCCTCGATTTTTTTGGCAAGGCCCATCTTGATCAAGCCTAGTTGGCCGTTGCGCACCACTTCCGCGTCGCCCTGCATCACGCGAACCTGCGTGCCGCACGCACTCTGGCAAAGCGTGCAAACGCTTGGCTTCCACGTGGCGATTCCGGGAATCAGATCCTCTTCCGGAATGAACTGGATCAGCTTGTGGTCCGGATTCCCGCAGCCTTCCAGAGCCGCTACCGCCCCGCTTGCCGCCGAGATTTTCAGGAAATCACGCCGCTGCATCAAATCCGTCCTTGGTCTCTCATTTCCTCAGTAGTGGCAAGTCACACAGTCGATCGAGACCTTCTTCTGTTCATGACACGTGATGCAATACCCCATGTCGAGCTTCACCGCTTGCACAGCAACTGTCTGCTTCGTCATATCGCCGTGACATGTGGAGCAATCAATTCCTGCTCGAATGTGTGGCGCGTGGTTGAACTTCACGTGCGCCGATTGCTCGAATCCATAGACGCGCTCCCATGGAATGTTTTCACCGCGCGACTGGTAGGCGGCTATTTTTTGGATTTCAGGGTTAGTGGTGTCAATCGCGACGTGGCAAGTCATGCAGAAATTCGTATTCGGAATCGTCGCATCCGGGCCCTCATCGACCCCGGTGTGGCAATAGACGCACTGAAGCCCATTCGCCAGGTGGACTTTGTGAGTGAATGCGATCGGCTGCACCGGCGTAGAGCGGATCCCGAAAAACTCACGAACTGCGGCTAAGATCGAACTGTGGGCTGTGGTGTAAACTCCGGTGTCTTGCGCCGCCAGCGGTGTCGGCGCCGGGGCCTGCGCCTTCGACGAGCGCCCCGCGGCAAGCCATAAACCAAGGCTCGCTACGCAAATCACACCCGTCATCCGCGCCCACCACCTGATTGAACGAACCCGCAAAAATATCCACCCTGTCGGTCAAGAGTTCGCGTGCGAACGCACATACTACATTTCCTCCTCTGGGCTGTAAACGAGAAATCAGTGTGTGCCGAAACAGTGGAAGCGTCGTCACAAAGCGACGATCCTGCGCACGCAGCAATTTCCGTTCTTGGTCGCCACATTTTCCCTCTTGACAGAAGGACAATCATCTGCTACATGTTGTAACGCTACAATGAATAACACACTCAGGCCCCGCAATCTCGGCGAAGTCGAACAGGTCGTGATGGACTACGTCTGGAATTATGGACCGTGCACCGCAGAAGCGTGCCGTGAGGCTCTGTCCTCCGAACGTCCGATGAAAGAGTCGACCGTTCGCACCATTCTTCGCCGCCTTGAAGCGAAAGGCTACGTCGCGCATACCCTCGAAGGCCGCACATTCATATATCGCGCCGCCGAAGCACGTGAGAATGTCGCCGTTCGCGCCGTGAAGCACATTATCGACCGCTTCTGCAACGGCTCCGCCGAACAGCTCCTGATCGGCATGGTTGACCACGATATGGTTGACCGCAAGGACTTGGAACGCCTTGCCCGCAAAATCAGCCAATCGGTTGCAGCCCGCAAATCACCCGCAAAGTCTCCTGTACGACCCGCTGGAAAGGACGAAAAATCATGAACCCGGACTCGATCGCGCGCTCCTCGTCGCTCCTTGTTCACCTCGTAGACCCCGCAGTGCGCTCGCTCGCGATCGGAATTGCTGCCGCTTTGTTGCTTCGCATCTTTCGGGTGAAGAACCCCCCGGTGCGTCTCGCGGTTTGGACCGGCGTTCTTTATGCCGCGCTCGCCATGCCTTTACTCGCGCCGGCGATCCCACCGCTATTATTGCCGATTCCCGTTTCGCCATTATTCGCCAAGACAACCTCGGCGGCTGCCATACCCTTCGCAGCCCCAAAGGCAGATTCCGCGAATATCGGCTTTCCCACGAATCGGCTGGACTCGGTTCAGAGTTCTGGCTTCGTCGCGCGCGCCGACAGCAAAGCGCTATCTCGAAGCGCGAGTCATACCGTTCCCTCATCGCGCGCAGCCTCAAGATTGAGTGAATCTAAGAATGCGGCCCTCGGACCAATCGCTTTCGACCGAGGGCGGCCGTCGCGCGGATCCGTGAATTTGGCGGCGACGCGAACTGCTGCCGACCCAGCCTTCCCATGGACCACGCTAGCGGCGGTGATTTTCTGCGTTGTCGCGTTGCTGATGTTCGCCCGTGTCGTCGTTGGCTCGATTGTTGGTGGCCGCCTTGCTCGCTCGGCCCAGACGATTGCCGACTGTGATGCGATTCGAATACTGCTTCGCCAGGCACGCATCGGCGGCGTTCTGTCGCCGCCACGACTCGGAGAGTCTGATGTCATTTCCGTTCCGCTCACACTCGGCATTTTTAGGCCAGCGATCCTGCTGCCGTCATATTGGCGCAGATGGGACGAACCCACGCTGTCGGCCGTGATCGCACATGAGGTGTCGCACATCGCACGCCGGGACGCGCTCACTCAACGTCTCGCGCTGATCCATCGCGCCCTCTTCTGGTTCAGTCCGCTCTCCTGGTGGCTCTATCGCGCCCTTATGGACGCCGCCGAAGAAGCCAGCGACGAAGCCGCTCTTCTTGCCGGTGCCGATCGCGCCTTCTATGCCGAGACTCTTCTCCGATTCTTCGCGGCGCTCTCGGAAAGCTCCGGCCGCGTTTATTGGCAGGGGGTCTCGATGGCGTCGCCAGGCGAGGCCGATCGACGCGTTGACCGCATTCTCAGCTGGAAAGGAGCAGTTTCGATGCGTATCAGAAAATCTTTCGTGGCAGGTCTCGCCGTACTCGGGGTTCCACTCGTGCTGCTGACGGCCGCTGCGCGTCCATCGACGTCGAGGCAAGATTCCACGGTGCCGGCGGCTCCTGCAGTACCGGGGTTCCTGAGAAATCATGCGACTCGCCCCGAAGCTCCCGTTCATGCGGTCGCCGTTCTCGAACCTGCGCCCGTGATTCCCGCTGCGGCCGATCCGATTCCGGCGCTCGCACAAGCCGCGCGACTCCCAGCGCCGTCAGCTGGCCCGCAAAACCCTGAGCCCCCGGTCGAGCCGCCTGCTCCATTGGCACCCGGCGTTTCCGCCGCAAAGCCGACGCCCACGATGCACGGGGGTCCCAATAGCTCCTACAAGGATCAGATTCGAGCGCTTCAGGAACAGATCAATCAGGAAGTACGAGAGCAGATGAAGCAGCTGAAAGACGACAAGCAGTGGAAGCAGAGTGTGAACGGCCAAGTCCTGAAGAGCCTGACCATGCGCCTGGACGCGATGCCCAAAATCGCAATCCAACCGTTTGATTTCAACTTCCAGATGGGCGCCCCGGTGAAAATCAACATTGGCGATGACGGCAACCGCTTCGTGATCGTCTCGAACGATTCTCCGGTCATCATGTCCGGCGATTCGGAAGACGTCGAACACGCCACGGCACTGCGCAGCAAAATCAGCGGCGACTTCATCTGGTTTCAGCACGACGAAAAGTCCTACATCATTCACGACCAGGCTACGGTCAATCAAGCGAAAGCTCTCTTCAAAGCCCAGCAGGATCTGGACCAGAAGCAGCAGGCCCTCGGCAAGCAGATGCGCGACCTGGGCGATCAGATGCGCGCTTTGGGACAGAAAATGCGCGACGTTCACGTGACCGTGCCAGATTTAAGCGCGCAAATGGAAAAGCTCGAAGTGCAAATGAAGCAACTCAGCACATCCGGCGGTACAGAGCAGGAGGTGGGGGAACTCCAGCGTCAGTTGGGGGAACTGATGCGCCAGATCGGCCAGACCCAGTCACAGGCCGGCGATCAGCAACGCCAGATTGGCGAGCAGATGCGAGCGCTGGGCGATCAGCAGCGGACTTTGGGCGACCAGATGCGGCAAATCGGCGATCAGGAGCGTGACGCCTCGCGGCAGGCTCATACCCAAATGGATCAGCTGCTAAACGACGCTATCAGCAAGGGCTCGGCTCAACCAGAGTAAACGCGAGACGCACGCTCAAGAAGGGTGAGCATCAAACGCTCGGTCCAAAGAGCCCTACGGTTTCGCCAGCACGAGCCGGTCGAATCGTTGGCTTACGTCGCGCAAATAAGCCTCATCGCCGCCCTTGAGTTCCACAATGGCGCTGCCTGAATAACTGATGTCCGCGAATGCCTGCCGCACGGCGGGCCAATCTACGTCACCGTCGCCCAGATTCACCCATGCGTAGGAATCGCCAGTGTGCTTGAAATCCTTGATGTGCACCTTGGCAATTCTTTTCCCCAGGGTGTGAATCCAATCCTGCGGATATCCGTAGAGCACCACATTTCCCACGTCGAACCAAGATCGAATCCAGGGGCTGTGGAACTCGTCAATGTAGGTGGCCATCTCGAGCGGGCTCAGGAGAAACTTGTTCCAAACGTCCTCAATCGCGATCACTACGCCTAATTCCTGGGCCAGCGGGATCAGCGTCCGAATCTGCGCCTGGGAACGAGTCCACGCATCGCGATATGAGGTTTGCGCATCGACTACCGCGGGAACCAGCAATACCGCATCCGATCCCCACAGCTTTGCGTTGCGCAACGAAGTCTTCATTCCGTCGAGGCTCCTCGCCGCCACCGCTGGATCGCTCGACGAAAGCGGGTCCTTCCAATGATCCATATTCATCACAGAATCAATCCGAATCCCGGCAGCGTCAGCCGCCTTCCTGATCTCCTCGGCCGCGCTTTCGTCGGGAGTCGTCGGCGCCTGCACGACTTCGAAACCCACGTCGCGCGCCATTTGAAACTTCTCCGCATTGCTCAAATTGCCCGGGAACATACTCAGAAGCACGCCCTTTTTGATCTGCGGCGCTCCGCTATTCGTATATCCGACGCGCGCGGGCTCAGCCACATCATCCGACCGGTGCAACCCGCCCGCAAGCGCACCGCCACCGCTCCCGACGGCATAGGCGGCTGCGCCCGAAAATTTCAAGAAATCACGCCGTGAAGTTCCACTCATTTTCACCCTCGCACTCGAAACAAAGCTATCGCATACCATGGCCGCGAGTCAGTTGTCCCCACTGCCGGCAGGGGCCGAACCACGATTCCCGGAAATGGTTCGGGCATGCTGTCGGCTCGAGCTCGCCTGCGGGAAACCGATGTTTGTGACGGGCTGGCCGAGCATCCATCCTTTGTTTTCAATGAGATACGTCGTTTTCAGTCCGACATCGAGTGACGGGCTGCGGCGGGCCGCAGCGAAAAGAGGGCACCGCGCCATGGGCCCCCCAGGGCTACTGCCAACAGCGACAACTTCATCATCTCAGCCGTTCCTTTAGCTCAGGTTATTCAAATCGATGTGGGGATCGTAGACCTCGGTCGACTTGTTGATCTCTTCCCACGTCACATCATGCCCCGTGTATGCCGCCTCACGCGCCATCATACAGGTGATCGCCGTCTCAACGCCTTGCGCGGCCTGATTGTGGAAATTCCCGCTCGTGATGCTCTCCACGAACGCCAGCTTCTTGGCCGGATCAGCCTGCGCAAGATTAGAGACCGGCTTGCCCGTCGCTGGATCGATCACCGGATCGGGCTGCCATGGCTCGTCTCCCCAAATTCCGAGCGGCCCGCTGTATGGGGACTGCGACGTGCCCTTCGTGCCGAAAAACCGCTCGTTCATGTCCGACCAGCCCTTCGAGAACTGGGTCGAACTGAACGTCACGTCGATCCCGCCAGGATAGTAGTAAATCACGTTGTAATTGCCGTAGACGTCGCCATCCTCCGGCCGGGCGAGGCGACCACCGGTGGCGGATGCCTTCAGCGGGTGCGCTTGCAAAACCCAGTTGCAAACGTCGATCACGTGAATGTTTTGCTCGACGATAATGTCGCCCGAAAGCGTGCGGTCATATATCCAGTTGCGGAGGCGCCGCTCCGTTGGCGAGGCATTCGGCCACGCCGGCCGGCTGATGTATCCGCCGAAGTAATGCGCCTCGCCGCACGCAACTTCGCCGATCGCGCCGCTTTGGATTCTCTTTACTACCTCCACAAAAAGCGGGCACTCACGAATCTGGAATCCTACGTCGAGGCTCAGCTTTCCTTCCGCTCGCTTTCCGATCTCAAGCACTTTCTTCGCGCCCGGCACGTCGACTGCCACCGGCTTTTCGACGTAAACATGCTTGCCGGCGGCGACTACCGCGTCCAAATGCTGGACGTGATAATAGGGCGGCGTCGCAATTACGACGGCGTCGAGTTCCTTCGACGCGGCGATTTCCTGATACGCATTGGGCCCGACGAAAAGCTGCGACGGGTCGAGCGCCGGATAGCCCTTCGCCTGCTGCAACGTGTCGAAATGCGCCCGTGCCGTATCGAGTTGATCCTGAAACAGATCGGCGAGGGCCACGATCCGGGCGTTGGCGCTGTTCACAAACACGGTGGCGTCGTCCGTGCCGCGCCCGCCGCATCCAAGCAAGCCGATGCGCAGCGCAGAATTGGCCTCCGCTCCGCGCACGAGAGAGGGCTTGATCAGCATCGCTCCCGCCGTACCCGCCGCTACGCCAAGGAATCTGCGCCGATCGAGCTTCCCCGGAACATTCAGCGCGTCTTTCAACTGGTCAGCCATTTTCTCCTCCACGGGCGGCCACCGGGGCCGCCATACGCCCGACCCTGCTTGTACTCCCTTCCACGTGGGTTTGACAAGCTTGATTGACCGGTGGCAGCGTTGCGAGGCTGAGGAACCCGCGCCGTGATGATTACCGGAGGCGACGGGCCCGACGATATTTTTGCTTTCGTTTTTGTTCGCTTTTCACTGTTTCAGACCCCCTGTTTTACTATCGATTAGAAATTTTTATGTACCTGAAAATGCGCGACTTGCGGCGATTTCTAATCGTAAATACTATCGATTAGAAATTCGGGCTGTTTTCGGCGATTTTTGGACGACTCCTCTGCCGTGAATCAGGACTCGACGGCTCATTGTGGGTTGGTTGCGGGACGGTCCGCTCATTCTTAAGCTCCAGGCGCTAGTTTATCACACGTATACCCAAAAGTCAATACAAATCGGGGTACTAGAACCAGGGCAACGGCAAACCGGCGATTTTGGAAGCCGGGAAAGCGCCACGCCCCCAAAGGCTTGACAATTTGCGCCATAGGGTGATTCCCGCGCTGATTCCGGCGACTGCCCCCTAATCTTCCCCGCTTGTCTTGACGATTCCAAACGTAGGCGAGTACCGCCTCGCGGGGACGCGCAACTCATTCATGAACACGTACATACAAACCCAGTCCGAAGACGACAGGCAGTCCGAGAACCGCAGGGCAGCAACGCTTCGGGTGCTGCTGCTCGACGGAAACCTGACCGAAGCAGCGGACCTTCGCGCCAAAATGGCGGACGCGCGCCATGTAGCCTTCTCAGTGCGAACGGCTCATACCCTTTCGGAAGCCGTACAAATGCTTGATTCTCAAAGATTTGACGCAATTTTGTCTGACTCAAACACGCCCAGCGGCCAGGGCTTAGCCACTTTCGCGGAATTACGATCTGCGGCGCCTGAGACTCCGATCGTGGCGCTAACGACGGAATATCGCGAGGCGGAGGCTCTGGAATTGGTTCGGACCGGAGCCCAGGACTATGTGATGAAGAGCCGACTTAACTCAGCTGCGATCGAACGGATTCTGCTCTATTGCATCGAACGGCAACGAGTGATACGGCGAAGCGACGCCCAACACGCCGTGTCCCGCGTTTTGGCGGAGTCCGAGTCACTGGCTGCGGCAGAGCTTGCCATTCTCCGCGTGCTTTGCGAAACCTGCGGCTGCGACCGGGGCCAATTCTGGCAATTCGATCCATGGTCCGGTGATTTGGCACTCGCACGGACGTGGACCCGGCCCGGGAGCGTTGCCGACACCAACTTCGAAAGGCAACGCCTTGGCCTTGGCGAGGGACTGCCGGGCATGGCTTGGGGACACGGCGAACCTGAATGGCTGGAAAATCTCGCCGAACACGAGCAGGTGCCGCAGTGCAAACTAGCCGCCAACCGCGGCCTGCAGAGCGCGCTAGCGTTCCCCATAAAGCTATCCGGCGATGCCCTGGGAGTGATCGAGCTTCTGAGCCGCGGGACGATTGAAACCGACGAAGAAATCCTGCTTCTGCTTATGAATGCGGGCGCGCAGTTCGGCCAGTTCATGGCGCGAAAGCTGGCCGAAAAGGAGCGCGAGCATTTGACCAGGGAGCGTCTGCTGATTCTCGACTGCGCCGCCGAGGGCATCTACGGAGTTGATTTGAACGGATGCATCACGTTCATGAACCGGGCGGCGGCGGCGATGCTGCAATGCACTCCCCTGGAAGCCACGGGAAAGAACTCGCACGAAATCTTCTGCCGCCCAGAGGGCGAGAAAAGCTCTCATTCCGCGGACCAGTGCCCTATCGCGCGCACTCTGGCGACCCGGCAAGGAAACCGCGCCGTGCCGAACGATCTACGGCGGACGAACGACACGCGCTTCGAGGCAGAATTTTCTGTTTTCCCGCTGGTCGAGGCGGGAGAGATGAAGGGTGCGGTCATCTGTTTTAACGACGTGACCGACCGCAAGCGCATGGAAGTGGAACTGCGCCACTCGCAGAAACTGGAGGCTGTGGGGGCCCTGGCGGCGGGCATCGCACATGAGATCAACACGCCCATTCAATTCGTGGGGGACAATACCCGCTTCTTACAGGATGCATTTCGCGACGTGAGCAAGCTGGTGAAAACCTACGGCGAGCTCTGCGAGGCGATGGCGAACGGGAAAGCCGCGGAGGACGCGCAAACGCAAATTGCCGACGCGCGAAAAAAGGCCGATTGGGACTACCTGGAGAAGGAGATTCCGAAAGCTCTAGAACAAGCCCTGGATGGGGTGAACCGCGTGGCCACGATCGTACGCGGAATGAAAGAGTTCTCGCACGTCGACCGGAGCCCGAACAAGGCCGCCGCCGATTTGAACAAAGCTTTGGAGAGCACGCTGATTGTGGCGCGCAATGAACTGAAGTACGTGGCGGACGTCGAAGTGCATTTTGGGGAGATCCCGCCCGTCTTCTGCCATCTCGGCGACATGAATCAGGTGTTTCTCAACCTGCTGATCAACGCCGCACACGCCATCGCCGACGCGGTGAAGGGCACGCAGAAGAAAGGACGGATCGGAGTGAAAACCACACAAGAGGGCGACCGGGTGGAAGTGGCGATTTCGGATACAGGCACGGGCATTCCCGAGGGCGTGCGGGACAAAATCTTTGACCCATTCTTCACGACAAAAGAAGTGGGGAAAGGGACAGGGCAAGGGCTCGCGCTCGCGCGCGCCATCGTGGTGGAAAAGCACGGAGGTACGCTCACTTTCGAGACTGAAGTCGGAAAAGGAACCACCTTTTACATTCGCCTACCTCTCGGGGAGTCGACGGAAAGTCAAGGTGACGCAACGTCATGAAACGGATCCTCTTCGTGGATGATGAGCCGAAAATATTGGAAGGCTTGCAGCGGATGCTCCGTCCGCAGCGCAATGAATGGGAGATGTCATTCGCACCCGGCGGCGAAGCAGCGCTGGCAATGCTGGAGGCGGAGACCTTTGACGTGATCGTCTCCGATATGCGCATGCCGGGAGTGGACGGCGCGGCGCTGCTCGAGGCCGTGCGCGAAAAATACCCCGGAATGCTGCGCGTGATCCTCTCGGGCTATACGGAGCTTGAAGCGTCGTTCCGGGCAGTCCCGGTGGCGCATCAATTCCTGCTGAAGCCGTGCGACCCGGACGCGCTGCGAATCGCCATCGAGCGGGCAACGAGCCTCTTGCAGGCGCTGAACAGCAAAATGCTGACAGGCCTTGTGGGCTCGCTGCAAGACTTGCCTTCCGTGCCGCGGGCATTCGCCGAGTTGCGCAACGCGCTTTCCGACCCGGAAACCTCGCTCGACCGCATCGTCAAAATCGTGGAACAGGACGTGGCAATCACGGCAAAGGTGCTGCAGCTGGTGAATTCGGCATTTTTCGGGGTCACGCGGGAAGTCTCAGACATACGCACGGCCGTGAGCTATCTAGGCATCAGCATCCTGCAGAACCTGGTTCTTTCGCTCGAAGCCTTCCGCTGCTTTCAGCCGAATAAATCGATCCCCGGGTTCTCACTGGAGCAGTTCCACGAGCATTCGCAGCTCGCCGCAAAAATCGCCGGGGCCGGTCCGGGGAAGACGAAGGCGGGAGGAGTTGCCGTCGGCGCCGCGTTGCTGCACGACATCGGCAAGCTGGTGATCGCCGAGAGAGCCCCGGAGCACTTCGCGCGTGCGATAAAGGGCGCAAGACAGGAAAAGCGGCCGCTCTACGCAATCGAGGAGCAACTGATCGGGGTGTCGCATGCGGAGGTGGGAGCATACCTCCTCAGCTTGTGGGGGCTTCCCTATCCTCTGGTGGAGGCCGTCGCTCACCATCATCATCCGAGCCGCGTTCCCCACGACAAGCTGGGTGTAGTCCCGATTGTGTATCTTTCGAACCTGCTGGCGCACGAGGCGGAAAATGGGGGGGCCATTGCGCCGGAACTCGTGGCAGAAGAAATCGATGCGGAAGTGGTGGCGGAAGCAGGGCTGGCGATGCAGCTAGAAGAGTGGCGCGACAAGCTGGACGAGCTGGGCGAACAGAGCACGGCACGGGCAAAGGGGCAATGATCCATGTCGCTTGAACGGCCCCGCATTCTCTGCATCGACGACGAGAAGAACGTTCTTGAAGGGCTGACGCGAACCTTGCGAAGCCTTTACGACGTGGAAACCGCGATAGGCGGCATGCAGGGAATCGAAGCGCTGAAGACGAAGGGTCCGTTCGTGATCGTTATGTCCGACCTGCGCATGCCCCAGATGAACGGCGTGCAATTTCTGAGGCAAGCCCGGCAAATCGCTCCGGACAGCGTTCGCGTGCTGCTAACGGGACAGGGCGACATGGAAGCGGCGATCGGCGCGGTGAATGACGGCAACATCTTCCGTTTCCTTACGAAGCCCTGCCCGACAGAAATCCTGGTTGGAGCGCTGGCTGCAAGCGCGGAACAATACCGGCTGGTTACTTCCGAGCGCGTGCTGCTGGAACAAACGCTGCGCGGCAGCATCGAGGCGCTCACGGAAATCCTGGCGTTGGCAAACCCGACTGCGTTCGGCCGGGCGACGCGCGTGAAGCAAATGATCGTGAAGATGATGGACCACTTCGAGGTGTCAGAACGCTGGCCGGTGGAAGTGGCGACGATGCTCTCGCAAGTGGGTTACGTGACCCTGCCAGCGAAAACGCAGGAGAAAGTTTACAAGGGAGAGTCTCTCGGCGAAGAGGAGCAGCGGATGCTCGAGCGAATTCCGCACGTACTGGAACAACTGCTGGCGCGCATCCCGCGGCTCGACGCCGTGCGAGAAATTCTGCGTTTTCACATGCGGCCCTATAACAGCGACGGCAAATCGCGCGACCACATCTCCGGTATAAGCATTCCCTGGGGAGCGCGCGCCCTGAAGCTCGCTCTCGATTTCGACGTTCTCGAATCGGAGCACGAAAGCCATCCCTTCGATACGCTGCGCAGCCGAAACGGCTGCTACGACCCAATCCTTTTAGAGGCCTTCGCAAAGCTGCAAGGCGGCGGTAAGCAAGAGATCTTGATACACGAGCTGAAACTTCGACAGATCGAGGTGGGAATGGTGTTCGGCGAGGACGTGCGGTCGTCGAAAGGCTTGCTGCTGATCGCGCGCGGCCAACAGGTGACGCCGGGCCTGAAAGAACGAGTGCGGAACTTCTCGGCGGAATTGGGCATCCGGGAACCAATCCGCATGATCGTGAAACCGGGCAAACTCGAGGCCGAGCCCGAAACGGCAGAGGTGGCAAAGGGATGAATTGCTAAGCGGCGGGACGGGGCTGATTGCGCGTGAGCCGCCAAAATGCGAAAAGAAATATCGCGGTCAATAGCGAGATCAAGCCACCGAGCGTCCGGTCCCAGGTACGGCGAAAGCGGAGATCGATCTGGTGCTTGCCCGCAGTGAGCGGGAGTACCATTTGCCCTGTATCAGGCTCGTAACCCGGCTGGATTTTCGCGCCGTCGACGCGCACGTCCCATGCAGGGTAATTGAGGAGGCGAAGATCGATCGAAATATCCTGCGTGGCGTTCACCGCGAAATCCCTTTTTTCAGCCGACCAATGCTGGTAGTTGACCGAGACATCTTTCGCAGGCACCACGTCGCCTGAATCGGGGTCTTCCTCCTCGACGCGCGGTGTTTCGGGAGGAATCGGCAAATCCTTGTCGTCGGTTTGCGGGGCGCCCGGCAAATCCCAATGCACGCTGCCCAGGGGCGTGTATTCGTCCATGCCGTCGAAGCCGTGCCCGACCTGAATCTCCTGGGCGATATAGGCAGTGTCCTGATCGTCCCACCAGGCATCTTTGACGATGAGGGTCGCCACGGTGGCGATCCCGGCGATCGCGACGAACGCAACGAGGGCAAATCCCCAGCGGCGGCGAAAACTCTCGGCTGCGCCGCCGACGAAGACGGCCAGGGGAATCGCCAGAACGTCCAGCCAACGCCAAGGAAACTGCACGTACCAGAGCTTGGGCAAGAGCTTCCAGAGAAACAGGCTGGCGGGCAGCATCACAAACGCAGATGAAACGGCCGCCCCGACCAGCACCCACCAGAGCACTCGCTGCGTGCGAAAACGGCGGGCAAACAAGACGCCCGCGGCCAGGGTGGCGGCAATCATCGCCACGGCTACGCGCGAGACCCGTGTATTGAATTGCACGAACCCGAGTTCGTTGTTGCGGGCAAACAAAAAATTGTGCGAAGGCTGCAGGCTGGTGGTCAGCGCACCCGCAATTTGGACCCAACGCTGCTCGTAAGCGGCGGGAACAATATAAAACGCGGCAAGCGCGAAACCGCAGCCGAGGGCGAACAATCCCCAGGTGAAGCCGCGCGCTTTGCGTTCTAAAAAAGCCGTGATGCCCATGGCGAGGATGACAGAATAGGTGGCCATCACGCCTGCCGGAGCGTTGCACAACCAGATCGCAGAGAAGACAAGCGCGAGAGTGGGAATGTAGGGCCTCTCGCCACGCGCAACGTGAAGGCCGGCCCAGAAAAGGAGAGGAAAGAGCGCCGCGGCCAAGAGTTCGGCAAAATCGCTGCGGTAATAGAGAGTAACCAAATGGTAGGGATCGGCTGCAAAGATCATCGAGGCGAGAATGGCCGCCGGGCCGCTGAGCCATTCGCGCGCGAACACCCACATCGACATTCCGGCGACTACCAGCGAAATCCAGATCATCGCGCCCGGCACCAACTTCCAGGGCAGCAGCAAGCCAAGGATCGCGCCGGTGATCCACGAAATCGGCGGATAAAATATGAAACGCGGCTCGCCGTAGCCCCAGTTCGCCCACTCAGCCCAACGCGGAAAGATAATTCCCTGGTGCCATTGGCGTGCGGCTTCCATCCACGAGCTGATATGGAACTGAATGTCGTGTCCGCTGGGATTACCGAGAAAAAAGAAGGGGAAGATCACGGCCGTGGCTGCAAGCATTACGAAAAGCAGCGCAGACCAGGGCGATGGTTCAGCCGCTGCCGGGGAAGTGACTTGGTCACGCGCCGATTCAGGCGCTTCGGTCGTCGGAAGGTCCGCTGTACTGCGCGTTTTCATCGAGTTCGAGAATACAAAACTGACGGTGCAAAGGCTATAAGGTCCGCTGCTATCGAAACAATCTGCATTCGCCGATGCGACCGCAACCGCCGCGCCTGATAAACTGCCTATTCGTGCCGGAGACAAAGAGTTGATCACAAAAGAAGACGAGAGGCTCGCGGCAGCTGCGGAACGGGCCGTGCACTGGAAGCGCTGGGGACCCTATCTTTCGGAAAGACAATGGGGCACTGTGCGCGAGGATTACAGCCCCAACGGCGACGCGTGGAATTATCTGCCGCACGATCACGCGCGCTCACGGGCCTACCGGTGGGGTGAAGACGGGATCGGAGGGATCTGCGATCGTCACCAGCATATTTGCCTCGCGTTCGCATTTTGGAACGAGAAGGATCCAATCCTCAAAGAGCGGCTTTTCGGGCTGACAAACCGCGAGGGCAATCACGGCGAAGACGTCAAGGAGTACTACTTCTATCTCGAAGCCACGCCGACGAGCGCCTATCTGAAGTTCCTGTATAAGTATTCGCAAGCGGCGTATCCGTACGATCAGCTTGTGGCTGAAAACGGCAGGCGCGATCGCACTCAGCCTGAATACGAACTGATCGATACGGGGATCTTTGACGAAAACCGCTACTTCGATATTTTCATCGAGTATGCAAAAGCGGAGTCCGAGGATATTCTCGTCCGGCTGACGGCCTGGAACCGCGGACCTGATCCGGCGAAGCTGCATGCGCTGCCCACGCTGTGGTTCCGAAACCGATGGGCGTGGGGAGATCCTTACGACAAGCCAGTGGCGGCCCGAATCGATGGGCCGCGCGGCATCGGCATCATCGAAGCGACGGAATATCACTACATGAAGCGCTGGCTGCTCGCCGAGGGCAATCCGGAGCTTCTCTTCACCGAAAACGAGACAAACGTGGAGCGGCTTTTCGGCCTGAAGAATGAGATTCCGTACGTCAAAGATGCGTTCCATCGCTATATCGTCAACGGCGAGTGCGAGGCGGTGAACCCCGCCCTCTGCGGGACCAAGACAGCGGCGCATTACCTGCTGGAAATTCCGGCGGGCGAAAGCCGCACGATTCGTCTGCGGTTTGCGAACCACAATCCTGCGGCGGGCGCCGGCAGCGCCGAAAGTGTCTTCGGCGCGTATTTCGACGAAGTGTTCGCGGCGCGCATGAAAGAGGCGGAGGAATTCTATGCGCAGCGCTCCGGGGGGATTCTGAGTCTTGACGCACAGTGCGTGCAGCGCCAGGCGTTTGCCGGCCTGCTGTGGGGCAAACAGGCCTACCACTACGAAGTAAGGCGGTGGCTCGACGGCGACCCCACGCAACCTCCGCCCTCGCCCGCGCGGCGACTGGGCCGCAACAGGGAATGGACGACGCTCTACAACGCGGACGTGATTTCGATGCCGGATAAGTGGGAGTACCCGTGGTATGCGGCATGGGACCTGGCATTCCACTGCGTGGCCATGGCTCTGATCGATCCCGACTTCGCGAAAGATCAGCTCGCGCTTTTCCTGCGCGAGTGGTACATGCACCCCAATGGGCAGCTGCCGGCGTACGAATGGAATTTTTCAGACGTGAATCCGCCTGTACACGCGTGGGCGGCGTGGCGCGTTTACAAAATCGCGGCGCGCGTGCAGGGCGAGCCGGATCGAATTTTCCTCGAGCGCGTCTTCCACAAGTTGCTGCTGAATTTCACGTGGTGGGTGAACCGGAAGGACATCGAAGGCAAAAACGTTTTTCAGGGCGGCTTCCTAGGACTCGATAATATCGGCGTTTTCGACCGTTCCGTTCCGCTCGGCCCCGGCAATTTCATCGAACAGTCCGACGGTACGAGCTGGATGGCCATGTATTGCCTGGATATGCTGGGCATGGCTATCGAGCTCGCGCGATATGACCAGGCCTATGAAGATGTGGCCAGCAAATTTTTCGAGCATTTCGTTTACATTTCCCGCGCGATGAATGATATGGGCGGCGAAGGCATCGGGCTGTGGGACGAACGGGACGGGTTTTACTACGACGTGCTCCACATGGGTGAGACCACTCACATCCCCATGAAGGTTCGTTCGATGGTGGGACTCATTCCTCTGTTCGCCGTCAGCACGTTCGAGCCTGAGGATTATTTACGTTTGGATGGCTTCCGCAAACGAATGCAATGGTTTCTCGAGCACAATAAAGATGTGGCGGAACACGTCGATATGAGCCGCAAGTCAGACCGCGGCGCGCGCCTGCTGCTGACCATCGCCAATCGCAAAAAGCTCGAGCGCATATACCGGTATGTTTTCGACGAGGACGAATTCCTTTCGCCGCATGGTCTGCGCGCGCTTTCCAAATTTCACAAAGAGCACCCATACAAACTGGAAGTCGACGGCCGCACGCATACCGTGGACTACGAGCCAGCGGAGTCCTCGACGAGTTTGTTCGGAGGAAATTCCAATTGGCGTGGCCCGGTGTGGTTCCCCTTGAATTTTCTGCTGATTGAATCGTTGCAGCGAGTTCACTATTACTACGGGGACGATTTTCAGGTGGAATGTCCGGCGCGGTCCGGCCGGCAGATGTCGCTTTGGAGCGCAGCGAGCGAAGTTTCGCGGCGGCTCACACGCATTTTCCTGCGGCTCGACGGCAAACGGGCGGTTTACGGCAGCACCGCGCTTTTTCAGGATGATCCCTATTGGCGGGATTTGATTCTCTTTTACGAATACTTCCACGGGGAAACGGGAGCGGGGCTGGGCGCGAGCCACCAAACGGGATGGACGGCGCTGGTGGCAAAACTAATCGAGCAGAGCGGCGAATAGATTTCGCTTTTTGTTCGCCACAGATATAGAATAGGCCGGGGAAACCGGCATGGCATCCCAGGGCATGGCACCAACGGAGCAGTCAGCGGAAAGCATTCCGCTCAATCCCGAACAGCGCGCAGCCGTCGAACACGGCGACGGCCCACTGCTGGTGGTTGCCGGCGCCGGCACGGGAAAAACGCGCGTCATCATCGAGCGCATCCGCCACCTGCTCGAATCCGATCCGGGGCTTTCCGGCGAAAACATCCTGGGACTCACGTTTACAGATAAAGCCGCGGGCGAAATGAAACACCGGATCCTGAAAGTGGCGGGGGAACGCGCCAAGGACGTCTGCCTAAGTACTTTTCACAGCTTCTGCATCGAGAGGATTCTGCAGACCGAAGACGAACAGATCCAGGCGCTAGACGAAATCGATCATGGCATCCTGCTTCGCCGGCGTATCGCGGAGCTGGGGCTTAACCGATTCAAACGCCTTGCCGAGCCAGCACAATTCCTGAAAGATTTCGTGAAGTTTTTCTCGCGATGCCAGGATGAACTCGTCACGCCGGATGACTATCAGTGTTACGTGGACGAACTGCGAAGCAAATACTTGCGGCAGCGCCCGTCGATGGAGGACGACGAACGGGCGATTGCCGAAGAGGAGCTCGCCAAGCAGGACGAAATCGCGCGTGCCTATCGCGTAAGCGAACGGCTTCTGCGCGAGCGCAGGCTGGTGACCTTCGGCGCTCAATTGATGCAGGCTGTGGAACGGCTTCGTTCAGACGAAGGGCTGCTGGAGCGTATGCGCGCGCAATACAAGCACATTCTCGTGGATGAATTTCAGGACACGAACGTGGCGCAACTGGAATTGCTGTGGCTTCTGGCGGGAGACCGGCGGAACATCGTCGCCGTGGGAGACGACGATCAGGCGATCTATCGGTTTCGCGGCGCTTCTTTCGGCAGTTTTACGATCTTTTTGGAGCGGTTTTGCGGGTTGCGCGGGGCCGCGGCGGCTGGGGCAGCCAGGAGATTTCTCGTCTCGCTTTCGCGGAACTATCGCTCGACGCAACGTATTCTCCGCGTGGCAGGAGAGGTGATCAGGCAAAACGAGCGATCGAGTTTGCTGCCGGACAAGAATCTCACCACCGAGAAAGCGGAAGGCGACAAAGTGCGAGTGGTGGAATTTGCGCGCCCTGAGGAAGAAGCGCACTGGGTCGCATCAGAAATAGATCGCCTGCATGATGCGGGCGCCGCGTGGAAGTCATTTGCCGTTCTCTACCGCAACCACACGCATCGGGAGCATCTGCTGGCGGCGCTGCGGCGCAGACGCATTCCTTTTGAGATTCGCAGGTTTTCGATTCTTTCGAGTACCCTGGTTCGGGACCTGCTCGCGTATCTGCGCGTAATCGGCAATCCGGGCGATAACGTCGCTTGTGCGCGAATTCTCGCCGCCCCTTATTGGGGCCTACAACCACGCGATCTGGTGAGGCTGACGGAGCGGGCGGATAGAAATAAGAGACGTTCGCTCTGCGACGAAATCGAAGCCGCCAAGGATGAGCCTCCTTTCAATCGCGAAGGCGTCCGTTTGTCTGAACTTGTCGCCTTGCTAAGCCAAATGCGCCAGGCCGCGCGGCGGCTCAGCACACGGGAGCTGCTCGACGCGTTGATCGAGCGTCTGGAGGTATCGCCACTGCCGTCGGACGCCGATCAGCAATATCTGGAGCGGCTGGTTGAGTTCGTGAAAGAGTGGGAACGCAAGAGCGAAGGGAAAAAGCTGCGCGACTTTCTCGAATACTGGAACTATTTCCAGGAACTGGGCGGAGACATTTGCCTGGGCGAGGAGTCGTCCGACGACGCTGTGCAGCTGATGACGGTCCACGCGGCGAAAGGCCTCGAATTCCCGCGCGTCTTCATTTTGCGGCTCGCCAAAGGCGATTTCCCTGTCCGTTCGCATGAGCCGGTCTTCGAATTTCCAGCAGACCTGATGAAGGAGGAAAAGCCGCGCGGCGATTTTCACATTCAGGAAGAGCGCCGGCTCTTTTACGTTGCCCTGACAAGGGCGCGCCAGCAGCTGACTCTTTCGACGATCGTGAACAAACGCAAAAAGGAATCGCCTTTCCTCGAAGATTTTCTTCAGAACCCCAAAATCCAGAAATTCGACGCCCTGCAATCCACGCCGCGCGTGGAGGTGCCTGCAATCGAAGAATTGGCTGAGCCGGCCGCGAATCCCACGGAACCGGCGCGCCTGTTCGGTTCGATTCCCGGATCGGCACAATCCACTACGGGCGCATATTCGCGTGCCGCACTGTGGGCCAAGGCCTATCACCCGCCACGGCCCGAACCGCTGCAGCTGAGCGCCTCTGCGATCAACGAATACACCGAATGTCCGATGAAGTATCAGTTTCGCCGTTCGTGGGGAGTTCGAGGCGGGCCGCACGCTCAGATGACCTTCGGCGTAGTGATGCACACAACGATCCGGGACTTCGCCGAGCAGATGCACGAGAGAAAGCGCGTCCCGCTCGACGACGTGCTCGCCGCCTACGATCGCGAGTGGTATTCAGCCGGATTCACCGACGATTATCACGAGCAGGAATACCGCAAAGAGGGGCGCCGACAGCTTGAGGAGTTCCATAAAAAGTATTCGGACGCGCCGCCGGACGTGATGTGTCTGGAAAAACCGTTTGAGCTTCCGCTCGAAAATGACGTTGTGATCACCGGCCGGATCGACCAGATCAATCGCATCAGCGGGAAGGGAGTCGAAATCATTGATTACAAGACCGGGAGGCCAAAAGACCAGAAGAAGGCGGAGCAGGACTTCCAGCTGAGCGTGTATGCGCTGGCCGCGAAGGAGGTTCTCGATCTCGAGCCTGAGCGACTAATTCTTTACAATCTGATGACGAATGAGCCGATTGTGACTTCCCGCGACGCGAAAGCGCTGGCTGCGACGAAGGCCACAATCGCCGACGTGGCCCGCCAAATCCGTGCCGGGGAATTTCCGGTGAAGCCAGGGTTCGGATGCCGACACTGCGACTACAAGCCCATTTGTCCAGCGCACGAACAGCTGATTCCGATTCGCCCGGCGACGCGCCAACCGTAAGGCGGAGCGATTCAAGCGCGGTCCGCGATCTCGGTCTCCATCCGCTGGAAAAATGCCAGCCCGCCGATAAATATCAACAGAACAATAGCGGACGAAACGGCAAACAACACTCCCGGCGCCGCTCCGCGCCCTGCAAGCGACCACCGGAAACCTTCGATCACACCCGCCATCGGATTCAGGCCGTAGAGCCAGCGCCATTTGGCGGGCACCATCGAACTTGAATACACAACCGGCGAGGCAAACATCCAAAATTGCACGAGGAAGGGCAGAATGTGCCCCACGTCGCGATAGAGCGCATTCAAGGCCGAAAGCCACAGCCCCACGCCTAGCGCCGTCAGCATCGCCAGCAACAGAAACGCAGGAAACCAAATCACATGCCACGTCGGGGCGATGTGGTACCACGCCAGCAGCAGTGCAAACATCACAAACGAAATCGCGAAATCCACGAGGCCGGTGCAAACGGAAAAGAGCGGCAAAGTGAGCCGCGGGAAATAGACTTTTGTCAGAATGTGCTGATTGCTTACCACGATATTGCTCGCGCTCTGCAAAGCCGTGGCGAAATACGTCCACGGCAGCAGCGCCGCGTAATAGAACACGGCGTACGGCAATCCCTCCGAAGGTATATGCGCCAGCTTGCCGAACACAGCCGTGAACAAAAGCATCGTCGCGAGCGGCTGGATCACGGCCCAGGAGGCGCCAATCGCCGTCTGCTTATAACGAACCTTGATATCGCGCCAAACGAAAAAGTAGATCAACTCGCGGTATTCCCACAACTCCGCAAGCGGGAGCGCCCACCAGCCACGCGCCGGCGCAATGCGGAGCACGGGCGTTTGCGGCGCATTCAGAGCCGATTCGGGCGCGACGGCGCTCAACTCGCTCACGGCAGGTCCCTCGATTCGCTCAGTTTCAACTGCTTCACATCTTCCTGCTCGATGCGTTTCATTAACCCGCTCCGCCGCGTGAGGTAATCCTTCATCAGCCCCGCGGCCATCTCGGGCACCACCGCAACTTCATTGTAAGCCGCCTGGCGAAACGAAATCGGGCCGCGCGGAGGAATGAGGTGCATGCCCCACTGAAACATCAACCCGAAATTCATAAATGCGAGGACAGCCGTCGCGATGCCGGCCGTCCACGCCGCGCGCGGCGCCTCCAGCACCGCCGCGAGCCAATCGACGAGGCCGGCCAAGCCGATCACGAATATCGGCGTCAACGACACGAAAAACCGGTTCCCGAAGGACGAGATGCCATCCCAATCCTGATAACAGCCAATGACGTAAACATAAAGCATGAAAACTGCCAGCAAAGCCAGTGCGAGCTTCGGGTCACGCCGTGCAAACAACACTAATCCGATGAGGCTGAGAATCAAGACGGGAGTCCAGGAGAGAAACCCGTGGTCCGCTGAAAAGGCCACCTTCAGAAACGCGGGGGAGTTCCAGAACCAGCGTTCCGTATATCCAAAATCGAAAAAGCCTCCGTAAATGATCTTTTTGGTGATGAGCGTCGGCAAAAAAGCCACGATCAACGCGGCCGAGAACACGGCGTCACGCGCAAGCATGCGCCCTGCGAGGGCCGCGGCTTTCTCCCCGAATGCCACGCAGTATGCCGAAATCGATTCCCGCATTGGCAACGCTAGCAGCACGGCATTGATGTAATAAACGTCCATCATCAACCCCGCGATAAGGCCCAGGATCAGCCACTGCCGGGCGGTCCGACCGCCCAGCGTGCGCAGCCAGTACCAGAGGAAGAGCGCCACCATGAACGCGGACTGCGCATGCGACCAAGACGGATTGAAATACATGTAGACGGGCAGCGAACTGCCGAACCAAATCGCGAGCGCCGCGATGAACGCCCAGGGCTCGGCCACAAACCTTCGCGCGATGCGGAAGGAAATCCAGACAGCAGCAAATCCATAGAGAGCCGTTGCAAGCGCCATCGCGATCAGATACGGGCGCGAAAACCCGTTGGCGGCGATGTGCGCGCCAAAAGCGTCCGCGGCCTTCACGAATCCGTGCGCCACAAGCAAAAATGGCGCCCAGAGAATGGCCGGTCCCACAGCGAAGTGATTGTTCAGGTGGCCGGTCGGCGTGAATTGGCCA
The DNA here is from genome assembly GCA_035507075.1 of Candidatus Aquilonibacter sp. Taxonomy (GTDB): domain Bacteria; phylum Acidobacteriota; class Terriglobia; order Acidiferrales; family UBA7541; genus Palsa-295. The sequence goes on from DATJOL010000017.1 coordinate 27,413, forward strand.
GGATCGATCGATTTCCCGGTTCCGTTTACGTCGAGCCGCGACATTTGAAAGCTCGTGTTTGCGTGCATCCAATCGTTGCGAAAATCCAGGCTGTGCTCGATGAGTGGCGCGCGGGCAAACGCGTAATAGCCCACGCCATCACCACGCACCCAGGGATTCACGAAAGGCAGCGTGAACAGGAAGAGCAGAATCAGGATCGCTTCGTATTTGCTCAGCTTCTGCACGGATGCGTGTCCATCGCCTTTTCTAAACGAGCTGGCCCGGCGTTTGAGAATCCTTCCTCAAAACGGCTATCAGCGAGAGAGGCGGGAGCGGCAACCACGGATCGATCCTACGGAAGAGGGGCGTGAGAATATTCAGCATTCGGATCTGGACGCGGCCAAAGGTCGTCCGCTGCAACACCTTTGCGTTGAGCCACCAGGCGGGCACGCCCGGGCGGTTAAATCTCACGATGCTCTCGACTCGAAACCCAGCCTCTTTCGCCACAGCGGTTAATTGCTCCGTGGTGTAACGCCGGCAGTGCCCCAGAACTTCGTCGAGCGTGCCAAATAGCCCGGGGCCGTACGGCACGAGCACGACAGCGCACCCATCCGGTTCGAGCACGCCCCAAATATTGCGCAGCGCGCCCACATCATCAGGCACATGCTCGATCACGTTGAGGCAAACGACTGAATCGAATCCCTGCCCTTGGGGATACGTCTCAAATTTCTCCGCGTCCGTATATCCGACCCGCATGTAGGGACGAGTGGGCCGCAAGGTTAGAAGATATTCCAGATAATGGGAGTTCACATCGGTCGCCCAATAAATCGAGCGCGGCATGAAGTGCAAAGACATGTTTCCGCGGCCCGCGCCAATTTCGAGCACGCGATCGCCCAGATGAGGCGCCACGATATCCGCCATCCAGCGGTTGAATCGCGGCGCGCGGTTCATCCGTTCGAGGATCTCGCCGCCGCGCTCGTCCGTCTTGTAAATGCGGTCGGAAAAGGCGTAGTGCGCAATGGCCCAAAGAGCACGCACTCCGTCTTTCCAGCCAATCTTCTTGCCCTCCGCGTAGGTGCGACCTGAATAGCTGATCGGGACCTCGAAGATCCGACTGCCGCGCTTGGCCAGCTTGATGGCGAGTTCCGGCTCCACGTCAAAAGTCGCGCTTTCCAGGGGAATGCTCTTCAGCAGGTCGGTGCGAACCATTTTGTAGCAGGTTTCCATGTCCGTGAGGTTCAGATCGCAGACAAGGTCACACAGAAAGGTAAGGAACTTGTTGCCGAGCGCGTGCCGGAAAAACAAGGCGCGTTTGTAACCGCCGGACATAAATCGCGACCCGAAGACGGCGTCGGCTTCTTCCGTGAGAAAGAGCTCGACCATCGGCAGCAGATCGCCGGGATGATATTCGAGGTCCGCGTCGTGAATTACGACCAGCTCCGTGTCGGCGTGCTCGAGAGCCGTGCGGATCGCCGCGCCCTTGCCGCTATTTTTCTGGTGGCGCTCCCAAACCCATGTGAGTTTGGGATCGACGTCTTCGCCTTCGAGAGAAGCGCGGAAGCGCGCGAGGGCCGCAGGAGTCCCGTCAGACGAGCCATCGTCCACGACGATTATTTTGATTCTTTCGAGGAGCGGCGATTCCGCGAGCACCTGCAATCTGCGCAGGCTGCTCTCCACGAGATATTGCTCGTTGTAAGCGGGGACCAGGACGGAGAGGGTCGTTACGGCGCGGCGCCTGGAGTTCTCGCCGCGAGGAGAATGGGAAGCGGAGTCTGCCTGTTCCACTTGGGTTCGGCGATCTCCCGGCGGATTGTCCGAGGCGGTGCTCATGATTTGTTTGATCCTCGGCATAGGATACGCCAACCAAAGAGGGATTCAGAGCAATGTGTCTAATCGACGTCAACAAAGGTCCACGGGTTCAAGCTATCGCGAAGACAGCGTGGATCAAGGAAGCGTCGCCGCCGCGGACGGGCTAGCTACGGCCGGAACATAATCCACCAGGCTCTTTGTGCGGAAGTGTTCGGCCACGTTGTCCACAATCGTGGTGAGCGGCGTAGACGGCCGGAAACCGGTGAGAGCCTGCAATTTATCGAGCGATGGCATCCTGCGCAGCATATCCTCGAAACCGGGCTCGTAAGCGCGATCGTAAGGAACATATTCGAGCTTGGAATTGCTTTTGGTCCGCTGCTTCACCAAGTGCGCCAGCCCTTCGATCGAAATCTCCTGATCCGTACCGATGTTCACCACCTCGCCGATTGCACGGTCATTCGAGGTCAACCGGAGAAGCGCCTCAATAGTGTCCTTCACGTGGCAGAAACAACGCGACTGCTGGCCGCTGCCGTAAATCGTAATCGGGGAATCTTCCAGCGCCTGGCGCACGAAGTTGGGCAGCACCATCCCGTATCGCCCGGTCTGCCGCGGTCCAACGGTGTTGAAGAATCGGACGACCATTACCGGCTGGCCCCTCTCTTTCCAATAGGACAAGGCAAGAAATTCATCCAACGCTTTCGAAGCCGCATAGCTCCAGCGGCCTTTCACGGTGGGGCCAAGCACCAGATCGGCGTCCTCGTGGAAGGGGATTTTGTCGCTCTTTCCGTACACCTCGGAAGTAGAAGCAGTGACCACAAGCTTCTTTTTCTTCGAAGCCGCGTCCAGAACCAACTGTGTTCCATACACATTGGTTTCAATTGTGCGAACCGGGCTTTCGACGATGAGCCGCACGCCAACCGCGGCCGCGAAATGGAAGATCACGTCGGATTCATCCACGAGCTCGGCGAGCAGATGCTTGTTTGTAATCGAGTCGAAGGAGTAGTGAAAGCGGTCGCGCCCCTTCAGGTGGCGGATGTTGTCCACCGAACCGGTGGACAGGTCGTCGATGATAAAAACGCGGTCACCGCGCTCCAAGAGCGCTTCAGCCATGTGTGAACCAATGAAACCGGCACCGCCAGTAACTAGATATCGCACGGTCGTCTCCTAGCTCGAACGGTCTGCATCGTTATCGGGACTCATAGGAATTGGGGAACTTCTGGCCACATCCTCGCCGTAACCGTAGCCGTAGGCGTACGGATAGTAGCGATACGAGTAGTAATAGTCGGGCGCGCTCGAATCCACGCCGTTGAGGACCACGCCGAGCAATCTCCCCTTCACGGCTGCCAACAAATCGCGGGTCCGGGTGAACGCTTCTTTCGGCGTCTGGCCGCTGCGAACCACGAGGAGAACCCCGTCGGTCAGCGCGGAAATAATTACCGCATCGGTTGCCGCCATCACCGGCGGCGAATCAACAACGATGAACTTGAAACGGCGACGAAGTTCGGCGATGCCGTCGCGCATACGGTGCGACGAAAGCAGATCGGCCGGACTTGGCGGGACAGGCCCGGTCGTCAGCGCCGAGAGATTCGTAATCGTGGGATGGGGCACGGTGACGTCCTCCAGCGAACAAACGCCCGCAAGGTAAGAACTCAGTCCCGCGTCCCGGCTGCACATGAGATTCAGCGCGCGCCGCACGCCTGGTTTCCGGAGATCGCAATCCACGAGCAATGTGCGATCGCCGAGTTGTGCCAGAGTCACCGCCAGATTGACGGCTGCGGTCGTCTTGCCTTCGCGGGGCAAAGCGCTTGTGACAAGAAGCACTTGAGGCGGATGCTCGGCCTGCGACAACAAAAGGGACGTTCGCAGAGCACGAAAGGCTTCGGAAATTTGGGATTTGGGTTGAACGTACGCGAGAAGTTCTACACGCGAGCCATTTCCACTGCCTTCTGTTTCTCCCGAAAGGCGCGCAACTTTTCCGCTGCGAGCGCTGATGCTCGGCAGCGTCGGCACCACAGCGAGCGAGGGGAGCCCTGTGAGGCGCTCGACGTCGTCCGGCGATTTCACCGTGTTATCCAGGTATTCGCGGAATACCGCCAGCCCGATTCCTCCCACGATTCCCACCAGCAGCCCGAGCAGGATGTTACGCGTCCGCGCCGGACCGGACGGAGACGTCGGCACGAGCGCCTGATCCACAATCCGGATGTTGCTCGACTTCAGCCCAGCCTCGATCTGCGCTTCTTTCAGCTTTTCATTGAGACCGTCGTAGAGTTGCTTCGTCGCGTTCGCGTCGTTCTGCAAAATTCCGTATTCCACCAGCTTTTCGGACTCTTCGTTCGCTTGCGCTTTCTGCTGGTCGAGGTTCGCCTGCAGGATCGCCAGCCGATTCTGTGCTGTCTGGTAGTCCTCTTGCGCCGTATCAGCAATCACTTTGTGGGCATCCGCCAGTTGCTTATCGACTTCCGCCTGCTGATCGGCAATTTGCTGCACCTTGGGCCAATTCGGTCCGAACTGCGCCAGCGCCGCTGCGTGTTGTGCCTCCAAATCGCTCTTCTCTTTCAGCAGGCCCTGAATTACAGGATTGGAAATGGCAGCGGGCATCGCGTCTACGTCGCCGGAGATCGCCATCTGATAGAGAGCCTGCCTCTGCGCGAGGTCTGTTTGCGCTTCGGTGACTGTCTTGCTCAAATCGGCAAGCTTCTCTGTGGTGATATTCTGGCCTTGGTTGTCGCCAAGCTCCCAAATCTGGTTCTGCCGCTCATATGCAACTCGGGCATCTTCCGCGTTCTGCATCTTCACGCGCAAATCTTCAAGCTCTTGCGAGAGCCAGTCCGAGGCGTCCTGAATGGCCATTTGGCTGCTACGGAAGTCGGCTTCCTTGTAATTGAGGAGGTGCGCATTCACCACTTTTGCAGCCAGCTGCGGGTCTTGCGCGCTGAAACTCACTTCGATCAGAGTCGTATTGGGTACGCGCTTCACGGTCAGCCGACCGAGAAACGCCCCGAGAATCGCCGGCCTATCCACCGTCCCGCTCTGCGTAAAATCCGAGGCCCCGTTTCCGCCGAATTCGGGATACTGGCCCAAGTTCAGGGACTTGATGGTCTGGAGCGCGAGCGTCTCGCTCTGCAACACCTTGGTTTGCGTCTCGATGTAATCTTCCTCATCCATGTACTGGTCGTAGTCGTCGGAGCTTGGGAAAGGAAGAACGCTCTGAGCATCCCGGTCCACTTCCACCTGCGCGCTCGCCTCATACACGGGCTTCATCTTGAAAGTCGCGATAGTTACGAGGGTGACTACGGTGAGAGCAAACGTCAGGATGAGCAACTGATGCTTGCGAAGGATGATGAAGTAATCAAGCAGGTGGGGTTCTCGCGGCGCTTCCCAAGCTACCGCCGGCGGCGGGAGAACGGTAAGAGCGTCACTGGTCCTGCGATCACGAAGCGCGAATCTTGTCGCTTCTTCCATCGGTTTTCGGTCCGCTTTCCTCGAGCCTGAGTCGGAACTTGAACAACAATTGCTAATACGCCACTCGGTAGATGGCCAAGCTTGTACCGATGCCAATCGCCGCTTCAGAACCCCGCGCCAGGGCTCTCTTCCCTTTGCTGTCGGGGACGTACAAAATGTCGTTCGTCTCGAGGGGAACGTCGTCCGCTTTGTGATTTTGAATTTGCTTCAGGTGTACGCGAATTTCGATTCGCTTCCCCGTTTTTGGATCGTTGCGCATGATCACGGAATCATCGGCCTTCGCGAAACTGGTCAATCCATGCGCCATAGCGACTGCCTTTAGCGCCGTGATCTGGTCGCCGTGAGCCTGGAGCACGTATTCACCCTGCTGCGCTATCCCGAAACCCAAGACGTAAACGACGCCCGCGCGCGGCACAGTGATAATGTCGCCACCGCGGACCTGAATGTTGTAATCGGTGTTGCCCGAATCGAGCAGCTGTTTGAGCGGAATCTTGATTACGTCCGCGTCAGGGTCTATATCGGGATCGGTCGCGCCCACATCTTTCGCGCTGACTGGTTGCACGTGGTCAGGCGTAGGCGGCAGATCTCGCGTAACGATAATCGTGGCCCCCGCATCGTCCGCAATCCCACCAGCATTGGCCAGCACCTCCAGCAACGTCGTCGGCCTCACGATTTGCATCACGGTCGGATGCCCTACCGCGCCCACGATCGTGACGGGCTGGCTGGCTTGTTCCTTCACGAATACGGAAACCTCCGGGTGGGCTACAAGTCCGTCGGCAGAAAGCACCTGCTCGATGTTTTTCTCCAGTTGAAACGTCGTGAGCCCAGCCGCCGGAATGGGATCCGGCACTAGAGGGAAGCTAATCACACCCGAATCCGTAACGCGCACGTCGCGGGAAAGCTCTGGAACGTCGAAGACGTCAATATGCAATACGTCGCCCGCGCCGAGGGGCGGGTCCGTCGTCGAAGCTCGGGCGAGGGCCGCGAGCTGTTGTATCTTTTCGTTTGTCTGTTGCGGGGTAGCCTCGTCCTGACTCTGCGCCGCCAACACGCCTACGGCAACCGTCGTCGCCAACGCACATACACTAAAGCATCTGAGCCAGTCCGTTACCCATCGGACCGTAACAGCCATTGAGAGAGATGACCCCAAGACACTATGGCGTAGTCTCTCCTTAGGTGTCAACAAAGGATTGTCTGTAGTGGAAACAGGGTTCCGCAGTAGCCAACATACGGGAAATCCCCTAGTTCGGGCGCTCCAAAACCGCTGCAAGGACGGGCGTTACGTGCCGTTCTCCGGCGGACGGCTGCGCTTCATTTCGGTTCCGTAGTGGAACACTCTCGCTGACGCCGAATTCACGGCCGGCGCAGTCGCCAACGCCGCTTGAACGAGGAATAGCAGAGCATTCGAAAAAATGTGGAGATTGAAGTCGACAAAGCTATGCAGCAACAATCCGACCACGGCCGCTATTGCCCCCGCATGCAGCGCGCGAGAGAAATGCCCTTGCTCCGCCAGATAGCCTTCCCTGGCCCCTTCAAATAGCAAAATCAGAAAGGAAACGCCGCAAGCACCGCCAAGCAGCCCGGTTTCCGCCAGCGTCTCGGCATAATCGTCATGAACGTGATCGACTAATCGCCCGTCATACATCGTCTCGTACCGCGGGTAAACAACCACTGTAGTACCCAGCCCGGTTCCCATCAGAGGGTGATCGAGGAACATGTGAAGCGCGCCCCGGGTCATCGAAATTCGCTTGCCCGTCGAGATCTCCTCGCCCGTGCCCGGCTCAAATCGCGAAATGGCACGCTTCGCGCCGACCCACCCAATCAACAGCACCGCAGCGGCCACGGCCGCCACAATCGGCCCCACGCGCAATTTATCGGTTCCGCGCCTGTTCCACCGAAACGCCGCCAGCACGCAGAGCGCCGCACAAACACCGATAATTCCTCCACGGGAACTCGAAAGCACCAGCGCGCTGATTGGCACCAACGTCAACAAAGTCATGAGCGGCACCAAGTCGCGCCGGATCCCGCGCAACATCAGCAGCCCCAACCCCGTCGGCAGCGTCAACTCCACAAACCCAGCGAAATGGTTGCGGTTCACAAACGGACCAAACGGCTTCACGCCGGATTGCACAGTCTGAAACCAATAAATCTTGTCGCCCGAGGTGAAAAACTGAATGATGGCCTCCAGCGAAGCCGCGAAGCACAAAATCACCAAGAACCACGCCAGGACCTGCAGGTCGTCTCGCGTTCGAAACGCCTGCGTCGTGAGAAAAAACACAATCCAGCAGGCGACCGCGCACAGCAGTTCCACCCGAGTCAAAAACGGGTACGCCGTCACATGAAACAACAGCTGCGCAGCACCGACTCCGCAAAACGCCAGGAGCGGCCAGTTCAGCGGATCCCACCGAACGTCGACCCGCGCATCGAGAAGTGCGCTGATCGCCCACACGGCCAAGAGCAGCGCGGAGCCAATCTCGACCAGAGACCCGGACCAAGTCTCCACAGCACCGTAAGATGCGACCGCAAACGCCAGCAGCAGGCAGATCCCCGCGCGCAACACTTTCCTCATTGTGCCTGGCTCGACTGTGGCTGGCTCGGGGCGCCTTGCAGCGGCGTCAACGACACGTCCGCAATCCATACCGTCCCGCTTAACTTGTTGTCAAAGCGCGCGCTCGGATCTCGAACCAACTGCACGGCCAGATAGTGGGTTATCGGTGGCGTGTTCACGTCAAGGTCAACGCTAGTCCAGGGATTCGTTCCGATCAGATTATCCGACTGGATCTGCAAGCCGCTATGCCTCGCATCCGAAACAAGAAACCGCATGCCACTTTCCGTGGTGATCTGTTCCGTTCGCATCTCGGCGTGGAAGTGATACGATCGCCCCGGCTCAACGGCGGCATATTCCAGAGGCTCGGTGATATTCACATTCGCGCCCCCATTGAAATCAAGCCGCACCGACCTCCCCTTCGCGTCGGGCGTCGAATCATCAAAGTCAATCGTTGTTCCCGGCTGGCTCACCCACTGCCAGCCGAGCCCACCATCCGGAAAAGCTTCTTGAAAATATCCATCTGAGATCAAGGAATCGCCGCTTATCGCCAATCCCGGCTCTTGCGCTGCCGCTACCGCTTCGTTCCACGCAGGCAAGGCGTCGGCGCTGTCATCCTCTTCAAACAGCTCGGAGAAAAAAACGAATGTGCGGTTAAGCGCCACGGGCTGGTGGAGCGCCGTCAACCTTTGCCATACGGCCAGCGCGGGCTTCCCCTGATGAATTTTGCTGAAAAAATCCAGAGCGGTTATATAGGAATTCACATCGGCAGGGATTATGTTGTCAAGCAGCCGATTCACGTCTCCGCTCGAATGCCAGACGCGCGATATCGCCAGCTCCAGAAGGTCGGGATCGCCCCGCACGGCAAGTTGAATCTCCTGGTAGGCCTGATCGTCTTTGCCTTCGCGGAGCAAGAAATTGCCGTAATTCCAATCCGCCAGCGCCGACGCCGGATACACGCGATGCGCCTCTTCGTACGCGCTTTCTGCTGCAGGATCATTGCCGTTTGCATCGTAGGCACTCGCAAGATCCATCCAGTAATCCTGTGAAAGCGGATCGATCTTAACGGCGCGCCGAAATTCCGTGATGGCCTTCGGGATATTGGGGTCGGAAAAATTCAGCAGGTAATATCGGCCGACGCGATCCCATGCCTCGGCATCGCCAGGGACAAGAGCGGCGCCCTTTTCCATTTCAGTGATGTTGCCGATGAGGAAGCGATGATTCGCGAGCCATATTTCACTCGCCTGCCAAATCAATATTGCCGCAACCACGAGGAGCGCTGTAAAGATCGGGCGGCGCAGCGTGGGGCTTAAAACCATCGTACCCATTCAGGCGTAATCTGCAACGAACGCGCGTCCTGCGCAAGCGCAAACTGAGCATGGCCGCCGCAAAACCGCGGACCGGACTACTTTTCGCCCCTCAAATACACGATCCCAGCCGAAATCCGGTAGGCCACCTGGTGCGGATTGGCGCTCGGTACGCTGAAGCTCGTTTCGCCGTAGTCCCCTTCCACCAGGCGAAGCGACCAGTGCCGCTTGATACGCACGTCCAGGCCGGCCCCGGCTTCGAACGAAAACCCGCTGCTTGTCGTCACCTTGCTCGAAAACCCCCCGGAGGCCGGAGCATAAAGGTAGTAGTAACCTTCGCCAATCATCACGTGCCCAAAAAGCGTCAACTTCCGATGCTTAAGCGGATAAAACTCCGGCCCGACCAGCCCCGAGTAGACGCTTAGCGTCTGTGCGGTCCCGAGGCTGCTGGCGCCCTGTTTTCTCACGGCTGCGGTACCTTCGGCGGTTATGCCGACCCAGGAAAAAATGTTGTATTCGCCGGAAATATAGCCGCCATTGAGCTTTAACGTCGTCGACGCGTTCGGCGAATACGCCCGGTACGAATACCCTACTGAAAACTGCATCTTCGGCGTCGCACGCACGTTGTACTCCGCAGGCTTCTGCGGAGTTTCCGGCGCGCTGGAAGATTCCTCGCTGGTTGGCGTATTGTTCTGGCCAGGGATGTTGTGGGTATCGTCTTGCGCTCGCGCCGCCGTCGCGCACAGCAGCACGATGCACAAAACTATTCCGGCAAACTTTTTCATTCAGGGATCGCCCTCGCTTCTAATTTCGACCGCCGGCAGCTTCGTGCCGCGGTTTCAGCGCAATCGATCAATGCGGTGCTTCTTTGCGCCCAACGTGCCCTGTGCTCTTGAATGCCCTTGCTTGGACGCGGCTCCGTTGACGCGGGTTGGATAGCCGCAAACTCCGCTCGCGCTTGCATTTTTCCGGCGCACCAAGATAGCGCAAAATCGCCGGTGCCAAAAATAAAAAAGGCCGCCCCGATCTCGAGGCGGCCTCGTCATTCTGTCTTTTTATTCTTACTTCCCGCCCAAGCGAATAATAATCCCAGCCTTCACTTTCCAGTTGTTCTGGTTAGTATTGCCAGTCGCCGCACCGGGCTCGAACATCCTAGTCTGGTCCCAATCGAATTCACCTAGACGAACTGCAAAGTTGTGGGTGAGAGAAACGTCCACTCCGCCGCCTGCGTCCACCGCAAACGAGCCATCAGTCGCTACGCACGGGAACGTGCTGGCGCCGTCCGGCGGAATTGTCGCACTTCCGCAGCCAGAATACCCATCAACATTGGTGAGGTCCTCCCGAAAGTGGGCCAGACCGAACTCTACATGCGCAAATGGAGTGATCTTGTGGTGTCCAATAGGATAGATTTGTGGGCCCACCATAAGACTAGAGAAGCTATCGTTGCCCGGGACGAATAGGTCGTCCGGCGCGTTCACGTGTGTCCAATCAAAATCCGAAACAACTCCAATGAAACCATTCAAATTGTAACCCACCGTTACGAAGAAGCCATTCATCGCCATCCTGGGCTCGGAGGCATTCGTCGTGTTGACGTCATAATTTGCATTTGGGAAATTCGGTGCATCGAACGAACGATACGCATACCCGCCGCCGATCTCAAATGACGGTGTGTCCACCCCTTTAAATTGCGCCGCCGCCGGCAAGGCCATCAGTCCCAAACAAGCAACTAGCCCCAACCACTTTTTCATTTTCGTGACCTCCGTCTAAGATTCACCCGCGGTTCTTTTAAGTGCTGGATTCCCAAATATGAACACTTCCGATGCAACGCCAGTTTCACATGGTTGCATGAGTTCTAGAGCGATCAACATCGTCGTTGAGTGCCGAAACGGATATCCCCTCGAAGGAACTCGCAACTAACCATTTTATTGTCTGTGGCTTATCAGATGCTGGGAGCTACTAAAAGAGGGCTTTCTCAATGAACGAGGCAATGCCCTGGCGCGTCCTAGTCGGTCTTGCTTTTCTCCTCGATCACGGCGCAAAGCCGATCGAGCAGAAGCGGATCGCCATGGGGGATCAAGCGCAAGATGGGAACCTTCTGAACCATTTCGCCAAAGAGCCGGAAGTCGCGCCCACGACGGGCTGGATCCAACAAGCTGACACCATAAGAATTGGCAACCAGCGCAAGCAACTGTTCACGTGCATTCATCTTTTCGACTCGGGGTGCATCGCGGCTCGAAACCCTCTCTCCAAATACAAAAATCGCCCTGATCCGCGTCGGATCGCATTGAAAATTGCTGGGAGAGAGTCTCTGCTTCAGGGGACTCGAAGCAGATTTCGAGTCGGCCGCAGTTCCGCGAATCATCGCCGGCGACTCAGGCCACAGCGACACATGCGGGACGGCAGGAGTCGCCATGAACTCGCCCTCCCGTTCTAGGATTGACACGATGTCATCTGCTAGGAGTGCATGTCCGCGCTGTGCTAAGGCCGCAGCAGTGGTGGATTTGCCTGCGCCAGCGTCACCCAGAAACAGAACCGCGCGGCTTTTGATGACGATCGCGCTCGCGTGAAGACACACCGTCCCCCGCAGCAAAAGCATCAACCCCATTACCGGACCCAGAAGGTACGCCACTGCGTCATCGAAGCTTGAGTTCTCGGGCCACGAACCCCAGATCTTGCCCATACTCGCCTGCAGCCAGAACTCGGGCCCGTCGTCGTAGATCAAGTGGCTTATTTCGCCTGCGGTAAAGATTCTAAACGCAGGCCGCCCGGACGCAGTCAACAACGAGCTTGTGAACGAGAGCCTTTCTCGAAACTCGGTCGCAAGCGAGCAGGGACCGCAACCAACCACTATTTCTAATTCTGGATTTTCGACTTGGACGCGGGGCAGTCCAGGTATGGCAAGGTTCGAAACCGCGGAAAGTCCGAACAGTCTGTAACCGAAGCTCACCGCACTTAGCGAAGAGTCGTATGAGCGCGTATCCCGCGTCCACCGTCGGGGTGGCCCCCGATGCCGACTTTTTGCGTCAAATCCTCGACCTTGCCGTAAACCGAAAGCACAGGGGGCTCGTAGAGCTTTTTCGGAGCGGGCTTTTCGGGGCTGCTCATTACGAAACCTCCACCGACAATTTATAGCGAACTCCGCGATATGACTGCAACCAAAAGTTGAGGCAACCCACGCGGCTACAGGAACTTCCGCCTAGCCAATACGGCACTTCGGGCGTGAACCTATCCACATCCACATACTGTTCAATCTCCTCATCCCACTTCCACCACGAAGCGTCGGAGCCCCCGCTCGCTTTCAGCGCGGCCAAGGCGGGATCTCCCATAAGCGGCGCCTTGGGCCTGTTTAAAACGGTTTCGGGAAGTTTTCCCCTCATTGCGTCTCGCTCTAGGCGTTTCCTGAGGAAAAGCGGGTAGGGAGGAAGAGCCATCACAAATTCGACAACCCGCAAATCAAGAAACGCGTATCGAACCTCAAGCTGTTTGCGCGTGAATCCCACGTCAGAGGCTTCAAACATCCGGGCCCAGTGCGGCAACTCGAGCGCTGCGTGCCCATCGGGAAGAATCGGATGCGAGGGCGAAACCTTCGGCAGCAGGCCGGCCGTCAGCCGGTCCTCAAGTCGCAATCGACGAGCGAAATCCGGAGAAATCCATTCGGGCGGCTGCAGACTGCTCCTCGCCTCAACTTTGCGCACCGCCCGGCTATGCATCCGCCCTCGCTTCTTCCATAGACAACCTACGGCCGCACCAATCAACGTCGCGAATTCGCCGCGCTTCGCCAGGTCCTTCAAATAAGGCGTCAGCTGAAAATGCATCAGGTTGTCGATACCTTCGCCATCCAGCACCACGCGCGCATGCTGCGCCACGGCTCCAAACTGCTCGTATAAACCTTCGGCGAGCGGATCATCAAGCGGCTCGGGCATCGCGAAGTCTGCATCAGCGAACCCGAAAGGCTTCACGTGATCCATTGAAAGAATCTCGATTGGAATCTTCAGGAAATCGGCGGTCTGCTTGGCAAAATAGCCTTCCCGGTCCCCGATCAACTGTTCGTAGGTGACCGTGAAGGCCTTCAGCTCGGTTCCGGTCTTACTGCTGACTTCCCGCGCCGTCGCCGCCACTGCTCCCGAGTCCATCCCTCCGCTCAAAAAAATGGCAGCGCGATCCACATCCATCCGCTCCGCCACCGCCAGGCACAAATTTTCGCGGAAATGCTCGACGTACTCTTCGTTTCGCTTGTAGCGAATCCTGCCATCCACCGGCACCGACCAATACCGCCTCGTCCGAGCCTCTGCGACCGATACGCTGAGGAAGTGAGCCGGCGGCAGCCTCCGCACGTCTTTGAATGTGGTCGTCTCTCTGTTGCAATTCAGTCCGAAAAGCAGGAAATCGGCCACGGCTTCGTCGTTCAGTTCGTCCGAAACGCCGGGATGCAGCCGGACGCAATCCAGCGTATTGCTGCAAAGAAAAAAGCCCCGTGTGGCAGCGTAATAAAAAGGCTTGATCCCGAAATGATCGCGCGCGCAGAAAACCTTCTTCAGTCGCTCGTCCCAGATCGCAAAGGAAAAGTCTCCGCGGAGTCTCTCCGCGCAATCGTCTTTCCAGGCGAGATAAGCATGAAGGATCAGCTCCGCGTCGCAGGCGCTTCGTTCAACATCCCGCCCCGCGCTTAAAAGCTGATCGCGAAGCTGATTGCGCTGGTCCAGCCGCGCATCGGAGACGATCCAGCGGTCTTCGATACCGATCGGCTGCTGTTCATTCGCCGAAGATCGGGTGGTCCGCAACAGTGCGTGCCCCATACCGATAATTCCCGAACAATTCGTCCCGCGCCTATCTGGGCCACGGAACGAGAGAAACGAGGTCATGCCGCTCACGAGCATGCGGTCCACGGGCGCGCCGTTGCGCTGCAAAAGTGCCACGAAGCCGCTCAATGCAGTTGCCTCGCAGCAATGGCGTTCTCGCCGCCAAATGGAATAAACCGCCGGTATTCGTCGCTGGGGTCATTCAATACGGCCCCTGCGCACTCCACCCACGCGTGCGCCTCGAATTGTCCGCCGGCTTTTCTGCCGCCAATGTGAACCTCTGCATCGATGCCGCGCCGCCGCAAAACCCACCACAAACCGATCGAACGCTCCAGGCAAGTGGGGCGAAAGAAAAGCCGCCGTGCCGCACCGGCATTCAGCCTCGCAATACGGTTCGATACAGCGCGCGCTTCGGAGGCCTTCGAAGAAAGTTGGATCGCTTGGTCAGTCGGGTCAGGAGGGAAAAAAAACGAAACAATGGACATCCATCGGCGATAACCGGCAATCCGCAAGGCGGCGCGCGTGGCGACGATCAACGCGAGAGCTTCAACGGCGACCCTTCGGTCGCTTCGGTCCAGGCTCCAGAACCTCTTCCAGGTCCCCATAAACTCGTAAACACCCGCGATCTGCAGAAGTCGCGTCGTCGAAATTGAAGAGCGGCCGCGCGGTGTCTACGCCGCTCAGAATTTGAAGTCCGGTTAAAGAGCTGCTGCGCCTCGCACCTCGATCAGTCCTTCAGTTCTCATCTGTTCGAGGAGTTGCAGCAAGTCCTGTTCGCAGCGGGCGGATTCAACTTCGTACTCATCTAGCAGAACGTCTCGCAGTTGCCCGACGCTCTTCGGTTCGCCTAGCAGATTCCAGACGCGTGTCCCCACGGCGTTCATGCCGTAATAGACGCAGTTTTTCATGTTGAGGATGGCTGATTCATCCCCAAGTGCGCAAGATACCTGCTCCGGCGTGGCGACTACCACCGAATGGAGCGAGAGAGGTTCGTCCACCGTGTGCGCGTGACCCTTTCGTTTCCCGCGGGCCAAGGATGCGGGTTCTGAGCTGGCGGAAAAATCGGGTGTTTACGGTACCGGGAGTTGCTCATAACGGACCAGCCCCGGCACTTCCGTTGGGCGATCCCGCCCAACCTTGAACACCAAATCGTTTCCGGCAAAACTCTGAGGCTAGGCGCCGAGCCGCTTAACCCCTTAGGCAGCCCGTTCACCTCGCAAACAGTGTAATGACATTCCTGGCGTCAGGCAACTGCTTACGCGGCAGTCCTACAAGGGTTTTGCTTTTCTTGCGCTATCATCTCCCGCGTGCTCCCACTTCCATGGAGAAGAATGTATACCGGCGTCATTTTTCCGGAGCGGCCTTCGCTCCAGCGGCTTGGCTGGGGATGCCTGTGCTGGTCAGCAGTCTCTTTAAGGCGGCAGGATCGGAAACTGGCGGCAAACAGGTGGTTTCAACGCATAGATACGCTTGGGCTTTTGCGGCGTCCATAGCAGGCAAGATTTCCTTCAGGGCCCGCGGCAACGCGCCCGAGGTGAGGCGCTCCGGCGTGACGCGGAGGACTGCTTTTCCGAAGCGATAGACAGAGTGCGCGGCCTTTTCCAATTCGTGGGCTTGGGCGTCTTTCGCGGCCCCCGTGATGATTACTTGCAACGGATGGCGAACATGCAGAAGCGCCGCGAGTCCGTACGTTCCAGCGAATAAACCGTACTGTGGGATCAAGCCCACGAAGGCTTCGAGAGTTTTTTCCGCCCATTGATGATAGAGGCGTTCGCCAGTGAATCCGTAAAGGCGATCGAGAAGCATGGCGGCCACGGAATTCGCTCCCGGCGTTGGCGAATCCTGCAGCGGCTTTCTGCGAACTTCAAGACCCCCCATTGGCGGAGCGTCGTTGGCGCGATCGAAAAAACCGCCGCTGTCGGCATCGGCGAAACGCCTTACCGCGAGCTGCATGGTGCGCTCGGCGGCCGCAAAGTAGCGCGGATCGAGTGTCGTTTCAAATGCGTCGAGCAGTGCTGTGGCGCCGAAAATCTGATCGTCCAATGAGCCGTCGAGCGGCGGCCCACCGACTCGGTGGAGGAAGCCGCGCGATTCGTCCCAGCTTTCAGCGAGCAAACGCTCGAGCGTCTTCAGCGCGAAAGCGCGGCAGTCTTCCCGGTCCAAGACGTTTGCTGCTTCGAGATAGGCAGAGACAAACATTGCGTTCCAGCTTACGTAGAGCGTTTGGTCGATGGCGGGAGTGGGGCGGCGTTCTCTACGGGTCGCCAAGAGTTTCGATTTGGACCGCGAAATGATCCGCGCAACTTCCATTTCCGAGAGCCTCAGATTGTCTGCGATTGCGCTGACCGGCTGGGCGATCCACAAAACATTTTTTTCGCGGTTGTGGTGCATTTCGCCGATTTCACCGACGTCGTAGTAACGCTCCATCACCCGCGATTCTTCGGGCGAGAGCGCGGAGCGAAGTTCGGCGAGCGTCCAGGTGAAGTAATCGCCGTCATCATCGAGAGTTTGGTCCGCATCCTGGCTGGCGTAGAAACCGCTGTGCTGCTGATCCGATAAAACTTCGCCGACCCAGGAAATAATGTCTTCGGCGACGGCGCGATAATAGGGATTGCCGAAAGCCTGAAAACCGTGGAGATAATTTTTCAGGAGCTCAGAATTGTCGTACGACATTTTTTCGAAATGCGGAACGCACCAGCGCTCATCGACCGAGTAACGGTGGAAGCCGCCTCCGATCTGATCGTGGAATCCGCCATTGGCCATACCGTCGAGCGATTTTTCGATCACCGGCCGTAAGGGCGCGCCGCCCGGCCAGTTTTGTCGCTCCAGCAGCAGATCGAGAATCGCGGGGTGTGGGAATTTCGGAGCGTGGCCGAAGCCGCCGTACGTCTGATCGAAGAGTCGAACGGAAGATTCGACGATATTTTCGATCGCCGAAGGATCGAATTCTCCTCGCGCGCCGTGAAAGATTTCCGCCTTCGCAACGGCTTCTTCAAGCGTGCGCGCGGAATTATCGATTTCGCCGCGGCGTTTCTCGAAGGCTTCGGCGACGGCGAGGAGGATGCGTTTGAAACCGGGGCGGCCCATTGTGTCTTCGGGGGGGAAATAAGTGCCGCCGAAGAAGGGTTTGCCCTCCGGGGTGAGGAAGGCCGTGAGCGGCCAGCCACCTTGGCCGGAAATGGCGCTGACGGCGGATTGATAGCGGGAGTCGACGTCAGGGCGTTCGTCGCGATCGACCTTGACGGCGACGTAGAGCTTATTGATGAGGGCAGCGATTTCGGGATTTTCGTAACTTTCGCGGTCGATCACGTGGCACCAGTGGCACCAGACCGCGCCTATATCGAGGAGGACCGGTTTTTGCTCGGTCCGCGCCTTTGCGAAAGCTGCTTCGCCCCACTCGTGCCAGTCAATGGGCTGATGCGCCGCGGAGCGGAGATAGGGGCTCGCGGAATCTTTGAGGCGATTTTCGCGGTGTTCGGTCACGAGTGAAAAAAGGCCCTTTCTTCTCGATTAGAATTCGCGGATCTGCTGAAACTGCTTGGCTTAGACGAATTTCTAATCGCCCTTTCTCGATTAGGATTTGACTTTTCTGTCTGGAGGGGCGAAAGGTGCGAAGTGGGCGTTACGCGTAGATTAGAAACGGAAGTTTTGTTGCAGCTAAAGGATTTATGGTGATTTCTAATCGACACGCGTCGATTAGAAATTGGCGTGGGACTTTCGCCCAGGCTATTGAGCGCGGGGCCGTGTGGGCCCCCTAGGGTCGTCGAATGCTCAATCGATATCGTCATAAAATTGCGAAGCGAGTTTACCACATTTTTACCCTATTTGCAAGAGAATAATAGCAAGACATCGAAATTTCCCTAAGCCGGGCAACTATTGGATGGGGCTCTGGTAACCAGTATCGCGGGGATCGAGGGGCTTGCGGCCGGCAAAGCCTTCGTCCTGGCGATGATAGAACCGGATACGATCTTCGCCCAGTTTCCAACAGAGATAAACCTCCTGATTATCGATGCGGGCGGGAAAATCGAGCAGGCCTACCTCGAGGTCTTTGACGATGCAGCCAGTGGACTGAATGCGCTCAAGCGCAGCTTCGACGGCATCGTGGAGGCGGTTGCGTTCGACGCGCTGCTTGGCTATTCGCTCGTAATGGACCTGTAGGCCGCCGGAGCGGCCGATACGTTCGGCAAGAAGGGCGAGCTGCTCGTCGTAGCCGGCGAGTTTACGATTCGTTTCCATCGCCTCAATGAGGATCGGCTCGAGCTGGACGCGAAGGCGTTCGGCTTCGGTGAGGGAGAAAATTTTACCTTCTTCATCAGCCATTTAGCGCGAGCTCCCAAGAAGCACGGTTTGCTGGAAAGTCAAAAGCAAAGACGCCCGCCCAAAAGGCGGCCGGTACGAAAACCAACTTCAACTGCAAAAGCGCCCGACTGAAAAGGGAGTCGGCCGCTACAAGGTCAACGGCAACAGCGAAAGGAGAACTGCAGATCCTTCGCCGCTAAAGACAAAATGCGCGGCTCAGGATGACAATCTGGTGCCTGGCGCCGCAAGCGCCGCGCCCGCCTACGACAGGCAGGCTGAAGACCGCGGCGCAACGTTGGAACGTTTCCGACATCGCTTAGCCGCCGATGAAAACCATGGAACGAGCGGGCGGCACGAAATCGGGCTCGTTGATGCGATGGCCTTTCTCCTTCTGGGCGACGATAGCACGAATTTCGTTTTCGATGTCCGCATCGCTGGCGGCGCCGTGGAGCAGGAATTTCAGATCGTGATCTTCCTTGCTGAAAAGACAGGTGCGGAGCTTGCCGTCCGCCGTGAGGCGAATGCGCGAACAGTGACCGCAGAAGGGCTGCGAGACCGGCGCGACCAAACCGATTTCGCCGCGGCCATCTTCGAAGCGGTAGCGGCGAGCGGTCTCGCTGCGTTCGTGCGCGACCGGGACCAGCGGCCAGCGCGCGGAGATGCGGCTATGAATTTCGGCAGCGGTGACGACGCGATCGCGGGTCCAGGTGTGGCCGGCGTCGAGCGGCATAAATTCGATGAAACGCATGATCAGGTTGAGGTCGCGCGCGAACTGGGCGAAGTCCTCGATTTCGTCGTCATTGAGGCCGCGGACAAGGACGGCATTGACCTTCACCGGGCGGAGCTTCGAAGCTTGCGCGGCTTCGATGCTGGCGATGACCTGGTCGAACGTCTTGGTGCGGGTGATGGCTTCGAAGCGGTCGGGCTTGAGCGAATCGAGGCTGATGTTGATGCGGTCGAGACCGGCAGCGATGAGGCTATCGAGGCGTTCGGCGAGCGTGAAGCCGTTGGTGGTGAGCGAAAGATCCTTCACGCCAAGGGCTTTCAGGCGCGCGAGAAATTCGGCGACGCCCGGACGAACGAGGGGTTCGCCGCCCGTGACTCGCACTTTACGGATTCCCATGCCGACGAGGATACGGACGAGGCGTCCGTACTCGTCAAAAGAGAGGCGTTCGGCGCCGGGAATATCGTTTTCGCCCGAGCGGCAGTAGACGCAGCGGAAATTGCAGCGGTCGGTGATGGAGACGCGCAGGTCCGTGATTTGGCGGCCGAAATTGTCAGTAAGCGCCATGGGCATGTGGCCGTGATGTCCGGGAGCCATTGGATGTCCGCGGACCTACGGGGATGAAAGAATTCTACGCTGGCAGGGGCGGGGGGGCAATCAGGCGGTTTGGGTGATTTGGGAGGAATCAGAAATAGAGTCGAGAGTGGGTCAAGCAAGGCGAGATGGTGTTGAGGTATTCGAGATTTCCATCTTCGAATGCGCTTTGAATCGCACCGCAGAGCATGTCCGCGAACTGAATTCCCTTGCACTCATGGCTCTCAAGCGGTTGCATTCGCAGGATGGTCGTACACGGAACGTGGAACCAGAGCAGCGTCTGCAAATAATCGGGGAGACTATTCCCGCTCTGAACTTTTATCGAGCGCGGATCAGGGATGATATGGACTTCGGGGTATTGCCTCATTCTGTTCAAAAGGCAAAGCCTGATCATGTAGTTGTAAAGCTTGTTGGCGTCCGTGCGAATGTGTGACTGGACGTTTTCCTTCTTGACCGTGATCGCGTGAAGGTGAACGTCGGCGTTGGCCCGGCAGAAGTCCTGTGCTGTGCGCGCGAATTCAGCACGCTCATCGCGGTGCATCATTGACCATTTTTTCTCAACATGAATTGGCCAGTTGAACTTTTCGTAGAGTTTCTTGATAACCCGTTTAGGGAGATGCTTCTTTTCGGAGGGCACACAGAGTGCTGCTATCGTGAGATACCGGCTGGATCCGCCTTTGCGAAAAGGCGCTCCAAAGCTCCAACCCAAATCGCCGCTTTCGTCGAGATAAACGACTAAAGGCATAAAAAAAGGGACCCCCGATTGGAGTCCCTTGAATCTTTTTTAGAGGAATGGCCCCTAGGCCCGACGCGCTTAGAGCGCGCTTACGATACCCGGGCGGGCGTCGCAGGTTCCCCAGGATTTACCCATTCCAAAGGCATTTTAAGGCTTCGGATCGCACCTAGCAACCCATTTTTTAACCCTTTTGTGCCCAGTGACTTGACCGTCAGTGAAGAAGCCCTTATATAGGCTTTCAACGAGATAGTAGCGCGTGAGAGACCATTGCCTCGTAACGGCTAGCAATTAAAGGCGCGGCCGCGGCTCAGGTTGCGGATTTCCTTGCGGTAATCGGGTGCGTAGATTTCGATGGTGCGGCACATTTCATAGAGGCGGGAGCGGATGCGCTTGCCGATACGGTCGGTGAGGGAGTCTTCAATCATGGGCGCGCGCATGCCGGAGATGCGGGACGGGGCGGCGCCGTTGGCAGCAGAATCGACGTCGAGATAATTGGTGGTGAGGAGGGTGACGCGCTTTTCGTTGTAGCGCGAATTGAGGATGTGGCCGACGGTTTCGAGCGCCCAAGGCGAGGGCTTGCTGGAACCGAGATCGTCGAGGACGAGGAGTTCGGTTTTGAGGACGGGCTCGAGGACGCCCATTTCGGTGGATTGGCTTTCGGGATTGTAACTATCCTGAATTTCCTTGAGCAGTTCGCGGTAATCGTAGAAAAGGCCGGTGTGGCCGCGGAGCACGATTTCTTTCAGGGCCGCGACCACGAGATGCGTCTTGCCTACGCCGCACGGGCCCATGAGCAAGAGGCCTTGCTCGGCCTGCATTTCGCGCAACGGAGAAAACTCCTGCGCGAAACGTTCGACGACGAGTTTGGCTTGAGCGAGACTGCGGTTCCAGGAGTCGAGCTCGGCGCGCGAGGGACCTTCAATTTCGTTGTCGGTTTCGTAATTTGCGAAATCGCAATGGCGGTAACGCTCGGGAACACGTGCTTTGGCGAGGGCGCGGTCGGTGCGATCGCCTGTGGTGCAGTCGCAGGGGACGGCCCAGACGGGCTTCGCGCCGGTGGATGAACTGGAGCCGCCGGAAGCGTTTGCCGCCAAGGCCTGCGATTCTTCCGGGCGCTCGACGGTCTTCCAGCCGCTGCCATTGCACAGGGGGCAATCCGGGCGCGCCATCAAAAGAGCGTAGTGCAGGATGGGGATTCCGCGCAAGGCGGTGGATTAGTGGAAGTCTAAAATGGTTGTGGAAAGCTTCCTTAGGCGCGAAGCGCTTTTTTTATTGCGGCCTCCGGCCGGGCGTAACTCCGGGCCGGAATTGGCTATTCTGATGGTCCTTCGTCGCAACGTGTGCAGCGAACCGCAGATCCTTCAGGCCGCTTCGCGTCCTTCAGGATGACAGGTTAGGCCGGATACGCGGAGAGGAGATCGCGGATGAGCTCGGTTCGGCTCCGCGGCGAGAGACCTTTTTAGGAGGAGCCTTTGCGGATTGTTTCGACGCGGATGGCGTGGCGCGGGGCGGCGCGGACGATGGCGTTGCGAGAGCGGCGGTCGTCTGAGGCACGGAAATTGTGAGCTACTTCGGTACGCACGAATTTGATGAATGCTTCCATTTGCGACTGCATATCCGCCATTTTGTCGCGCATATTGAGGATGATTTCGATGCCGGCGAGATTGACGCCCAGTTCGCGGGTGAGGTTGAGAATCACTTCGAGGCGTTCGAGATCCTGGTCGGTGTAAAGGCGCGTATTGCCCTGCGAGCGAGAGGGCGTGAGCAGGCCGACGCGTTCGTAGAGGCGGAGGGTCTGCGGATGAAGTTTATAAAGCTCGGCTACGGCGCTGATCATGTAACCGGCCTTGGCTTTTTTTCGACCTCGGGCGACCATGGTGAATCTCCGTTCACGTGCAACAGCGACTGCAACAGCGACTGCAAATCACACCTGCCCACCGAGAAGCGCGCGCGAAAATCGCGCGCAACGGCGGCCGCTACATAAACAAAGGCGACGTCAAAAGCACCCGACCAAAAGTCGGCCGCCGCGAAAACCCAACGGCGAAGGCAAACTGCAGATCCTTCGCCGCTAAAAACAACAGCGCGGCTCAGTATGACAACAAAGACCAAGGCAACCAGCCCGCATCACAGGGCGGCCTTGGAAAAAATTTCGCTGCGCGGGTCCGCGGGCTCAAGCTTGGCTAAGTCTTTCAGGAGCGTGCGGACGCGCTCGTCCTCCGGCTTCGGGACGACAACCTGGACTTCGACGATCTGGTCGCCGCGCTTACCCTGGTGGCGCGCGGAGGGAGCGCCTTTTTCGCGCAAGCGAAGCTTCGTGCCGCTATTCGTGCCGGGCGGAATGCGGACCTGGGAGCGGCCGTCGATCGTGGGCACTTCCACTTTGGAGCCGAGCGAAGCCTCGGTGACCGTGATCGGGACGACCGTGTAAAGGTCGTCGCCGCGACGATCGAAAAACGGGTGCGGCTGCACGTTCATGATGATGTAGAGATCGCCGGGAGGCCCGCCTTGCACGCCGGCATTGCCGCGGCCGGCTACACGGACGCGCGAGCCGGTATGCGCGCCGGGGGGAATGCGGACGTCGAGCGTATCGACTTTTTGGACGCGGCCTTCCCCGCCGCAATTCCGGCAAAGCGTGCGCAATTTGCCGCTGCCGCCGCAGCGCGAGCAGGTGACCTGGAAGCGCATCTTGCCGCTGGTTTGCGTGACGCGGCCAGTGCCGCCGCAGGTGGGGCAAGTTTTTTCTTCGCCGGGTTCGAAGCCATTGCCATGGCAGACGTTGCAAACATCGAGGCGCGTAAAGCTGAGTTTCTTCACGGTGCCGCGCATGGCCTCGGCAAAGGAAATATCGATCTGGTATTCGAGGTCGGTGCCAGGTTCGTGTTCGCGAACGGGCTGCTGAGCCGCGCCGGCGCCGCGGAAAAACTGGCTGAAGAGGTCGCGGAAGCTGCTCGAATTGCCGCCCGCCTGGCCTCCGCCGAAATCGAAGCCGCCGAAATCGAAGTGAATATCTTCCGGCGAAACGTTGCCGTAGCCACCGCCGGGAGGAACTCCGCCGGCGCCGGGAGTATTGAAGCCGAACTGGTCATACATCTGGCGCTTTTTCGTATCGGAAAGAGTGTCGTAGGCTTCCTGGATTTGCTTGAACTTTTCCTCGGCGGATTTGTCACCGGGATTGAGGTCCGGGTGGTATTTGCGCGCGAGTTTACGATAGGCGGCGCGAATTTCTTTGGCGGTCGCTTTGCGCGGAACGCCGAGAAGCTCGTAATAATCGGTTTTCGTGGTTGTGGCCATTGGCAATCAGACGCAAAAGGCCTCGGGCCTCCCCGGCAAGCGCCGGGGAGATCCGAGATACAGCGATGCTGGTGTTAGTTCGGGCGCTTGGAATCGTCGACATCGACGAACTCGGCGTCGACTACGTCGCCCTGGCCGCCGGGCTTCTGCTGGCCGCCTGCACCGGCCGTGCCTGACGGGCCGCCGGGTCCGGCGTTTCCAGCGGCGGAAGCGCCGGCCGCCTGCTGCGACTTATAGAGCGTCTCAGCGATGCGATGCGATGCCTTGGTGAGGCTTTCGATCGCGGCGTTGAGCTGATCGAGCTTGCCCTCGTTGAGAGCGCGACGGCCCTCTTCGATGGCTTCCTCGGCAGCCTTGGCGTCGGCATCCGAGAGCTTCTCGCGGTTTTCTTTGATCAGCTTCTCGGTCTGGTAGACCATGTTGTCGAGGCGATTGCGCGCGTCGACTTCGGAGATGCGCTGCTTGTCTTCAGAGGCGTGAGCTTCGGCTTCCTTGGCCATGCGCTCGGCTTCTTCCTTGGACAAGCCGCTCGAAGAGGTGATGGTGATCTTCTGCTCCTTGTTGGTCGCGGTGTCTTTGGCCGAGACGTTGAGGATACCGTTGGCGTCGATGTCGAAGGTGACCTCGACCTGCGGCAAGCCGCGAGGTGCGGGTGGAATTCCGACCAATTGGAACTTTCCCAAAGTGCGGTTACCGCTGGCAACGGGACGTTCACCCTGCAGCACGTGAATTTCGACCGAGGTCTGATTGTCCGCAGCCGTCGAGAAGATTTCCGATTTGCGAGTCGGAATCGTGGTGTTGCGCGGGATCAGAACGGTCATCACGCCGCCGAGGGTTTCGACGCCGAGCGAAAGCGGGGTGACGTCAAGCAGGAGAATGTCTTTCACTTCGCCGGCGAGCACGCCGCCCTGAATCGCGGCGCCAACCGCGACGACTTCGTCCGGGTTCACGCCCTTGTGGCCTTCGCGACCGAAGAGCTTTTTGACGAGCTCCTGGATCATGGGCATGCGGGTCTGTCCGCCTACGAGCACGACTTCGTTGATCTTGCTCGTATCGACGCCCGCGTCCTTCATGCACTTCTCGCAGGGATCGACGGAACGGTCGACGATGTCTTTGACCATGGCTTCGAGGCGCGCGCGGGTGAGCTTCTTAACCAAGTGCTTCGGACCGGTTGCGTCCGCCGTGATGAAGGGCAGATTGATTTCGGTCTCGAGCGTGGTGGAAAGCTCGATCTTGGCGCGTTCAGCAGCGTCACGCAAACGCTGCAGGGCCATTTCGTTGCCCTTGCCGTGGAGATCAAGACCTTCGTCGCGCTTGAATTCCTCGATCAGCCAATCGACGATGCGCTGGTCGATGTTGTCGCCACCCAGGTGCGTATCGCCATTAGTGGCTTTGACTTCGATCACACCTTCGCCGACTTCGAGGATCGAAATATCGAAGGTGCCGCCGCCGAAGTCGTAAACGGCGATGGTCTCCTCTTTCTTCTTATCGAGACCGTAGGCCAAAGCGGCGGCCGTGGGCTCGTTGATGATGCGCTTCACGTCGAGACCGGCGATTTTGCCGGCGTCTTTCGTGGCCTGGCGCTGCGCGTCATTGAAGTACGCGGGGACGGTGATGACCGCTTCGGTGACCTTTTCGCCGAGGAAGTCTTCCGCCGCGGTCTTCAACTTTTGGAGAATCATCGCGGAAATCTCCGGCGGGCTGAATTCCTTGCCCTGCGCGAGGACCGCGACGTGGTCTCCCTGCTTGACGACTTTATAAGGGACCATTTTCATTTCTTCGCTGACTTCGTCAAAGCGCCGTCCCATAAAGCGCTTAATCGAATAAATCGTGTTTTCCGGGTTGGTGATGGCTTGCCGCTTGGCCACCTGGCCCACAAGACGTTCGCCGCTCTTGGTGATGCCCACGACGGAAGGGGTGGTGCGTGAACCTTCCTGGTTGGGGATCACGACAGGCTCGCCGCCTTGCATCACGGAGACGACCGAGTTGGTCGTGCCCAAATCAATCCCAATAATCTTGCTCATCAGTAGCTCCTAAGTAACGAACGGGCCCGGAGGGGCGGGTTCGCATCCTCTGCACAAGGAGCATAATACAGGTTGAGTGTGTTATTGTCAAGTATATTCTATACGCCTGCATGTAGCTGATAGTAAGAGGCTTAGAATAAGACTGCCTCTGACGGGACCGGATGAGCCATTGCAGACGTGGGGCGGGCAAAGACTAAGCGGGTTTGAGCATCGAATTGTGCGAAAAGAGGATATTTGGCCGCGGCAGGGATGTTTCGGCCGCGCTGGAAGGTCGTTTGAAAAAGGACAAGAACGCGGGCGGCGGTCAAGAGTGGTGTGGTACATTTCGCGCTACAATGCGTCTGTCTAGCCATAGGGTGGAGTAAAGTTGCCGCATGGGGCCGCAAGTTAAGTTGGCGAGAAAGAGAGAGTGGATCGGTGCGCTGGCGTTCGGCTGCGTGTTGACGGTCGGACTGTGGCTGGCGAGCGCGAGATTGAGTGCGGCGGCGGGTCAGGAGCAAAGGCCGGCGGGCGCGCACAGAGTGGCGGCGCATTCGGTGTCTGAGCTGGCGGCGCCGGTAAAGACCTACGGAATGAAGTCCGCGCCGATCACGGTGGTGGCGTTTACGGATTATCAGTGCCCCGGATGCCGCGCGCTTTATGAAGAGGCCCTGAAGCCGATGATTGCGGATTATGTGGCGTCAGGGAAGGTATACCTGATTCACCACGATTTCCCGCTGGCGATGCACCAATATTCGGGGCAAGCGGCGCGATGGGCGAATGCGTCAGCGATGGTGGGCGATTTCGGCCCGGCGGAAGCGGCGCTTTTCGATAACCAGCCTTCGTGGGCAGAGAACGGGGACATCTCGAAGTATGTGCAGCAGGCGTTGCCGCCCGCAGATTTCCGGCGCGTGGAAGCAATCATGAAGGATTGCACGACGCCGGCACCGCAAGCGACAACGCCGGATGTAGATCCGCTGGGAAAGAGCGGGCACGGATGCCCGGTGGACGCGTACATCGCACCAGACATCAAGATGGGATTCGGCGTGCCGGTGAATTACACGCCGACGTACATTATTTATTACGAGGGCCAAAAGATCGCGTCGAGTTCGGATATCGTATCGTGGCCGATCCTGAAGCAGTTTTTCGATTCACTTCTGAACCGGTAATCGTGCATCATCGCTGTTCCGGAAGAGCGCGGACGCTCGCATCATATAAGAACGGAGACTAATTTGAACGCTGATCCAGAAATGAAGCGGCATTCGCGTGCGAAAGTTCGTGCGTGGAAAAGTGCAGCGACGAAGATCGGTTGCGGAGCGGCGATGCTGGCGCTGATTGCAGTCTCCGCACTGACGGCTACGCCGCAAACCACGCACCACGTGGCGCATAGGTCGCCGGCAACTACGTCAATCAGCGCGCCGGTGAAGGTTTACGGCACAAAGGGCGCGCCCATCACCATCGAACTATTCACCGACTATGAGTGCCCGATTTGCCGCAGTTTCTACGAGCAGACACTGCGCTCGCTGATCAACGAGTATGTGTCGGCAGGGAAGGTTTACATCATTCACCACGATTTCCCGCTGGCGATGCACCCCTACTCGGGGCAGGCGGCGCGATGGGCGAATGCGGCAGCAACGGTGGGCGAATTCGGCTCGGCGGAAGGGGCGCTTTACGATAATCAGGACGCCTGGGCCGCGAATGGGAATATTGCGCCGTTCATCGCGCAGGCGATGCCGCGGTCTGATTTCGAGAAGGTCGAGGCCATCATGAAGGATTGCACGACGCCGGCGCCGCAAGTGACGCAGGCAGACGTGGATCCACTGGCCAAGAGCGGCCATTCGTGCCCGGTGGACCCCTATATCGCGCAGGATATCGAACTGGGATACAAGGACGGCGTGGACGCAACACCGACGTACATCATTTATCACAACGGGCAAAAGATCACGCAGGGCTCGAGCTTCGTTTCGTGGCCGATTTTGCGGCAATTTCTTGACTCCATTTTGCAGCAATAGGAAGAGACGTTTGGTTTCGGGCGTCGCGTCAAGGGGGTCGAAATGAATCGACCGGGGAATTCGAGGCCAGTTGCGCGGAAGGCGGCGAGTTTGCTGCGGGTTTCGCTGCTTGCGACGGCGACGGCTTTTTGCGCATTTCTTTTCGCACCGGGGCCGCTTCGGGCAGCACCCGCCGCGACGCAAACGCGGGGACGTTCGGCGCCTGCGACTGCCCATGCGCCGGATAAATCGTATGGGGTAAACACCGCTCCGATTCGCATGGACGTTTTTTCCGATTACCAGTGTCCCTACTGCCGCGCTTTTTACGACCAGACGCTGCGATCCGTGATCGCCGATTACGTGAGCACCGGGAAGGTTTATCTGGTGCACCACGACTTTCCGCTCGTCCTGCACAAGTATTCCGGCGAAGCGGCGCGCTGGGCGAACGCGTGCGCGGAAGTGGGCGAGTTTGGCCCGGCGGAAGCGGCGCTTTACGACAATCAGGACGAGTGGGGCGCGGACGGAAACATCGCCAAGTACATTTCGGCGGCAATGCCGGCCAGCGATTTCAGGCGTGTGGAAGCCATCATGAGAGGCAGTGCGATGCCCGCGCCACAAGCGACGGGCTCGTCGGTTGACCCGATGGCGAGCGTTGCTCATCCCTGCTCGATGGATACCTATATCGCGGAGGATATCAAGGCGGGGTATCAGCTTTCGCTTCCCGGCACGCCGGATTTTGTCATCACGTTTAAGGGGCACGCGTTCGCGCCCGTCGACTCCGCTGTTTCGTGGCCGGTGTTGAAGCAGCTGTTCGATACGCTTTTGAAGCAATAAGGAGCGATATTCATGGAGCCGTCGTCGCGCGAGAAAATCTGGAAGGGGGTGATGCTGGCCTGCCGCATCGCACTGGGAATTATTTTTATCGTCGCGGCCGTCTCCAAGATCAAGCCGCTACAGGGCCTTCCCTGGAGCGTGGCGTCGGTGAAAACGTCGCTCGCGATGTTTGCGATGGGGATCGACTCGTACCAGATTCTGCCTGCGTGGGCGGTTACTCCGTTTGCGCAGATTCTGCCATTCTTTGAATTGTTTCTTGGCTTGTGGCTGATCAGCGGCATCGCGCTGAGGATTTCGTCGATCTTTTCGACGCTCGCTCTCTGTGGGTTTATCGCGGCGATGGCCTCGGTGTGGCATCGAGGTCTTACTGTGACTTGCGGCTGCTTCGGGCAAGGCGGGCCGCCCATCGGGCCGAAAGACATGTTGCGCGACGGGCTGCTTTTCCTGCCGCTGAGCCTCGCGCTGTTGATTGGCTCGTTCCGAACGAATCGCAAGGGTCCCAGGGTGACGGCGGCTTCTGCCGTCGCTGTGCCGGACGCCGGACGATAATCGGGGGAAAATCGGTTCCGGACCGCTCTTGATCTGTGGCCCTGACTATCGGGGCTTTCCGCTCCAGTGTCAGTTCCGTTTCGACGGGATCGCGGGAGTTTGCAGGACAGAGCCTTGCGTGAGTGGGGGCCGAGTGAAACTGAAGGCAGCAATCGCCGCGGTCCTTTTCATCATTGTACAATTTGGACTTGCGATCTTCGGCTGGGGCGGGTTCGGACCGTTTTTTTCGCACCCCGCCTTTATTGCCCTGGTTGCTTCCACGGTGGTGCTGACCGGGGTGTCGCTGTTCAGCCAAGGTAACGTCAGCTCGGGAGAAAAGGAAGATCGCTCGAATCGCTGGGTGCTTTGGGCGTTCACTGCGATCACGCTCGTGATGGGGTGGTTGCCCGCGTATACGGATCGCATGGATTTCTGGAGCCTCGATGGAGACGCGATGCGATGGACGGGCGTCGCACTCTTCACGGGTGGCAGCGTGCTGCGGATCGTGCCGGTGTTTGTGCTGGGCAAACGGTTCAGCGGATTGGTGGCGATTCAGCCGGGGCATACTTTGATGACGACAGGCATCTACAGCAGCATCCGGAACCCGAGCTATTTGGGCCTGCTTATTTCGTCGCTGGGGTGGGTTCTTACGTTTCGATCGGGCACCGGCTTGATTCTGGTGGCTTCGTTGCTCATACCGCTCGTTGCGCGGATGAATGCAGAAGAGCGGCTGCTGCGGGAGCAGTTTGGCGCGGAGTATGAGGCTTACTGCGCACGCACGTCTCGGTTGATCCCTGGAATTTATTAGGGATGGCGCCAAGAGAGCGAAATCCGCTCAACACCCGATTTAAAACGCCGCAACTGCTCGAACGAGAACGCGGCGCACATCTTCAGGTCTTTCCGAAAATCATTTGTCTGCGCAGCGTTCCCGCCACGTGGCGCCTTTGAGGATACCGGCCGTTTACATGATTGATGGACGCGAATATGTGGTGCAGGCCGCGAACGTGCTGACGGAAATCGGAGCGCCTCCGATTTCCCCGGACGAATTGGCGAAAGTCCAGGGGTACTATGTATTCGCCTTGCCGACGACGGAAAAGGCTGCGAACGCCGCGACGACGGCGAAACACTAAGAGGCGCCCCTTCGAAGAAGGGCGCTAGAACGAGAAGCGCGCGTAGAGGTAAACCATTCGGTTCGCGGCAACCGGAACCGCGAGGGATACAGGCTGGAGGAAATCTGACTGAAAATTCGGGGGCGGGGGCGAATTCAATACGCCGACGCGCGTTCCGTAACTCACCTGGTTGAATGCATTGCGCGCATAGATGGTGAACGTGAGGCTGTAGCGGCCGGAGGGCTTGCCCGAGGCGCTAGTGGAGGCTGGAGAAGAAGCGCCCGAAGTGGAAGGCGTTTCAGCCTTCGGCCCAAAGGTGAAAGTTTTCGCCACACCGAGGTTCACGTAAGACTGAGACGTCCCGGTCGCCAAGTTGATCGGAATCACGCTCTCGCCCGACCCCGCGGGCGGCAAGCCGTTGTAAAGATTTCCCCAGGGCGAGGCGAACACGGTCTCAACGTGCGTGGGATCAGCCGAGGTGGGTGGGTCAGGCGGCAACGCCGTGAACGACGGCCGCGCGTTCTGCGCCGTACCACTCGTGCCGTAAAGATTTTGGCCGGAG
The DNA here is from genome assembly GCA_035507075.1 of Candidatus Aquilonibacter sp. Lineage (GTDB taxonomy): Bacteria > Acidobacteriota > Terriglobia > Acidiferrales > UBA7541 > Palsa-295. Next base: position 57,985 of record DATJOL010000017.1, read on the forward strand.
GTGATGTTATACGGCTGGCCAGACGAGTACACCTCGAACATCGTCGCCTCAAATCCGTATGGCAGCGTGAGCGAGCCGCCGACAAATATGCGGTTCCTGACGTCGAACGTCGTGCGCCCATAATCGAGCGACGGATCGTAATAATCAGAGAGCAGGCCATTTGTGGTTCCGTGCGCGCTATTGAGCACGTAGTAGCTGAAAAGGTTCAAGTGCTTGCGGATGGTACCGTTGAAATTCACGATGAACTGGTTTTGCTTGAAAATACCGCCCGACTGGAACTGATCGATGTACCCGGCGTTATACCCAAAAGGATAGGTTGCGGCTTGCGGATTTGCCGGGTCGAACGTGCCGGGCAGAGGCGTATTGATATTCGCGGTGTAGATTTCGTGCACGCCGCGCGCATTGATGTAATTGAGCGTAAGCGTTGTGCCGTGAAAGAGCTGCTGTTCGAGAGTTGCCGCAGCCTGCATCGTATAGGGCGCATGCAAGGATGGAGAAATCGTGTCTTTGGTGGGCAATGAGGCGTATCCGCTGAGTTCGGCCGCTGTGGGAATCGTGGGGAAGAAGGCCGGATTCAGGACGTCATAAGTGACTTGCGTGGCGCCGTTGAAGCGAATTGCATTCAGCAAATTCGATTCGGGGAATCGGTCGTAGAAAATCCCCCAGCCGCCGCGCAGCACGGAACGCGGCGCTCCCGCTTTTGTTTTTCCGATACCGTAAGCGATCGCCGCTCGCGGGGCGTAGTCAGCATGATCGGGAATGCCGGTCTGCGTTTCAAACCTGAGCCCCATGCTGAGGGTGAAATTCGGCTTCAACTGCCAGTCGTCCTGGACAAAAAGGCCAGCGTCGAAGAGATTGACGCTCGCGATGGGAGAGCCCACACCCAAAGTGAACGCGATCGGATAGTCTGCCGGCGGAACGGCCTGACTCTGCGCAAGAGCCGTTTCGGCCGCGATGTAAGCGTCGCTGCTAGCGAAGGTGAATGAGCCGTTTGCCGTTGCGAGCGAGGAATTCCAGTCGTTCTCGTCCCTGAGGCGGGCGCCAAACATCAGCGTCTGCTTGCCCTTCACGACCGTCGTGTAGTTTTGAAATTCGTAATGGTTCTGTATGTCTGTGGAGGCTCCCGCCGTATTGCCGCCCGCGTTCACGTAGCCGGGAGCACTCGCTGCGTACACCGCGGAAACGGGGGCATTCGCGGTGTAGTCTCGGAGATACTGGAAGCGGGTTTCGTTGACGATGGTGTCGTGAAAAATCTGCGTATCGGCCACCTGCACCTGATGCTCGTTGGTGATGCTGTTATAGGCCTGGCTGGGGAGGGTGTAGATCGAGATACCGTCGCCCTTCTCGTTGTTGCCCCAATACTGGTAACGGAGCGTGAGCGTATTGTTGGGTGTGATCTGGTAGTCGATTGAGCCTCCGCCGCTGATGCGCGACCGAGGATTCGCAACAGAGAGCGCCCCGGGTGTCACCTGAAATGTATCCGGGTCCTGCAAAGCGCCGAGCGAGAGCTGATTGATCCCGCGATGCGAGAGCGTGAAGGAGAAAGAAGTTTTCTTGCTGAGAGAGCCGCTTAGGTCGCCTTCGTAGAGAACCATGTAATAAGGCAAACGGCTGCTTGGCTGAACAAAAGGGCTCCAGCTATTAAAGGCTTGGTCGTTGGACCAAATAAACCCGGAACCATGCAGTTGATCCGTGCCAGGCTTCGTAAGAATCTCGATCCGTCCGAACCCGACCGAGTCATACTCGGCCGAAAAAGGATTTTGATTCACTTTGATTTCGCGGATGGAGGACTTTGGAGGCAGCTGCCCGGCCGTAAAACCGTTCACGTACATCTGGCCGCCGTTCGGTCCGGTGGCTGGCCCCGCCAGCGCCTGCAGGTCTTGCTGCATCTGGTCCGGATCGTCTGACAGCGCGTCGAGATCACTCCCCTTGAGATTGATCGCGCCCGCGTTCTTATCGGGACTTACTTCGAGAGTAGGAGAGGTGTCGGAGACTTGAACGTGTTGCTGTTCGATTTCGATGGAAAGTTCGGCGTCAAACGAAGTGGTCTGTCCTTCGCTGATTGAGATTCCCTGTCTATCGAAATCTTCAAAACCGCGGGCGGAGACTTTGATTTCGTAGGTGCCGGGCGGGAGTCCACGCAGTTCATACGCGCCCTGGGTATTCGTAGTCGCCGTGCTCGGTACGCCGGTTGTAGAGGTCGCGATCACGCTGGCGCCAACGATGGCAGCGCCGGAGGGGTCCGTTACAGTGCCCCGGAGGCTTCCCGCGCCGTATTGTCCGTAAACTCGGCCTGAGATCAGCAGGCACACCACGAGTAGCGAGCCTATGCCGACCCACCCGAGCGAAAAGCGGCGCCCCATTTACCCTCCTGCCACTCGGTTCTTCCACCGGATGCGATGCTACCAGATAACGTTGTAATTCTTTTCTTATACACCTGTGGAAATTCACAGGGTAGTAACGACCTGTACTTGAGGACAGGACCATGCATATCCCCTGCTTCCGCCTGTCGAAACGGGTCCTTCTAAACGAGGTGGCGTTCTGCTAGCGTGATCTGGCCGATATGAGCGCCAAACTTCCATCTATTGTAATCGTTGGGCGGCCGAATGTGGGCAAGTCAACTCTTTTCAATCGCCTTACGGGTACCCGGCGCTCAATCGTGACCAACGAGCCCGGAATCACTCGCGACCGCATCTACGGAACGGCTGAATGGGAAGGCCGCCCGTTTGAAGTGGTGGACACCGGCGGAATTGTGCCCGAGGATAAGGCCGGGATACCCGGAGAGATCCTCCGGCAGGCGCGGGTCGCGATCGAGGACGCCACCTGCGTGGTACAGGTCGTCGACGGCCGAACGGGGCCACTGCCGCTCGATGCTGAGCTGGCGCAATTGTTGCGCAAGGCGGGGCGTCCGCCAGTGATCGCGGTCAATAAAGTCGATTCGGCGAAGCAGGCAGACCTGGCCGCGCAGTTCTACGAATTGGGCGACCAAGTCTTCGGAGTTTCCGCTGAGCACGGGTATGGAATCGATGCCCTGCTCGATTTTGTGACCAAGGATTTTGCCAAAGGCGAAGTGGCCGCTGCTTCAGCGGGGGTGAACATTTCGATTATCGGGAGACCGAATGTCGGCAAATCCACGCTGCTTAATCGCTTGGCGGGCGCGGAGCGAGCGATCGTCTCCGATGAGCCCGGTACAACGCGCGACACGGTGGATACGGTCGTGGAACGCAACGGGCGCACGTACCGCTTCCTCGATACGGCGGGCATCCGGCGCAAGGGCAAGACGAGGCTAATTGCCGAAAAATTGAGCGTGATCATGGCGCGGCGGCATCTTGAACGCGCCGATATCGCGTTGCTGGCGGTGGATGGCTCAGTCGGCGTGACTTCGCACGACGCGACAATCGCGAGTTATGCTGAACAGTCCGGTCGTTCCGTAATCATCGTGATGAATAAATGGGATTTAGCGCTTGAGGCGGCGCAAAAAAAAGCCGCGTCGGAAAAAAAAGGCGCTTCGAAACCAGTGAATCCAAACAAGTTGCTGGCGGATTACGAAACGATCGTGCGCGAAAAATTGAAATTTCTTAGCTACGCGCCCGTGGTGTTTTTGTCGGCTCTCACGGGTCAACATGTGGCCAGGCTCTATTCGATGATCGATCGCGTCGCTGACGCACGGCAGCGCCGCATTTCGACGGGTGAACTGAATAGATGGCTAGCAAAGGTAGATCTGGAGCGCGGTACATCGCCGGCGAGCAGACAAGTGAAAATCTACTACATTACCCAAGCTACGGCTGCTCCTCCCACATTTGTGCTCTTCACAAATCAAACCAAGCCCCTACATTTCAGCTTTCAGCGATTTCTCGAAAATCGACTGCGCGAACAGTTCGACTTCACCGGGACGCCCGTTCGGTTCACGCAGCGCCTGAAGAAGCGAGAGTCCAACAGTCGCCGCGAACGGCCTGCGAAGGGTGCGGCCCGACGCTAGTTCCAAGCGAAAAAGCAGCGCGGGCGCGTAGAAGCGGCCTGAAACGGGTTGAACGCGGGCGCAAAACGGCCTACGATACGTGAAATGGCAACACCTGTAACAATCCGAATGGACGAGCCCGAGGAAAAGCTCTTCCGAATCGGAGAGGTGAGCCGGCTGACTGGGATCAAAGCATTCGTTCTGCGCTATTGGGAGCAGGAGATCCCCGCTCTTCAGCCGGTAAAGACTCCCACCGGCCACCGTCTCTACCGCCGCGAAGATATCGAGACCGTTTTCGAGATCAAGCGGCTCCTTTACGACGAAGGGTTCACGTTAGCCGGCGCTCGGAAGCACCTCAGCGGATCGCAGGCTGAATCCACTCCGGTGCGAGAAAGCTCGCAGCTTTCACTTAACGACAACAGCGCGGCAATTAGCCCTGCTCCCCGGCCCGTAAGATTCTCGAAAGCGCGGCAACAAACTCTCACCGAACTCCGCGAAGAGTTGCTGGCAATCTTGACCCTCCTCGAAGGCGGGTGATACGCTCTTTAAAGCCGTTACAGCGGTCGGGACGTGGCGCAGCCTGGTAGCGCGCACGCTTGGGGTGCGTGAGGTCGCTGGTTCAAATCCAGTCGTCCCGACCATGTTTCTAACCCGCGATTTGGAGCCTTCATGAAAGTAAAAGTGAAAATTAACGCCTCGATACAGGCGATTGCCGTGGCTTTTCTCTGCTCAGCCAGCTTTCTGCTCGTTCAAAATCACTCAGCCTCGGCGCGCGCGAGGCTGAGCGCCTCGAGGCCGATGGCGCAGGATCAGTCGCGGGCTATCGCCAATGGCGGCATATCGGTACCCGGTTGGCAGGGGGAGGTGGATGCGGCCGAGGCCGGGCGCGGTATGTCCGTGAGCGACGCAAAGCTGACTGAAGAAAACGGCGTCCTCCATGTGACGACCGGACCAGCAATCACGTACTGGGACCCGAAGAATGTTGCCAGCGGCGACTACACGGTAAAGGCGACATTTACTGAGCCAAAGTTCATGAATTTAAACACGCATCCGCACCCTTATGGGATCGTGATCGCGGGCGACGACATGGGCACACCGCAAGCGACTTACCTTTACTGCGCGGCTTACGGCAACGGCACGTTTATCGTGCGCGGCATGGGTCCGCAGCCATTCCAGATGAATGGACGCGGCGCCGCGGCCCCGTCAGTGCATAAAGCAGAGGCGCCGGGCTCACCGGTGACGCAAGACATTGCGATGAGCGTCTCGGGCGACAAAGTGTCTTGTTCGATCAACGGCGCTGAAGTGGCGAGCTATCCGAAGAGCGACGTTGTGGGGCCCGGGAAACTGAAATCGACGGACGGCGTTTACGGAATTCGCTTCGCGCACAACACCGAAGGCACCGTGACCGGATTGACTATGACCAAGCAGTAACAACCAGCCTTTTGCAATAAAGATGTGAGTTTGGGCCCGGCGACTCTTCGATGGCCGGGCCCGTTGTTTTTGTCTTCAGCTTGAGAGCGCAGAGACGAGCTCGCGTTCTTTTAGCTTTTTCCGTTTCAGGAGGGCATCCATATAGGTGTAGAAGACGGGAGTGAGGTAGAGCGTCACGAACTGGGCGAACAGCAGGCCCCCGACGACGCAAAGGCCCAGAGACCGGCGAGCCTCGGCACCGGCTCCGACGCCGATGGCGATCGGCAGCGTTCCCATAATCGCACAGGCCGTGGTCATCATAATCGGCCGGAAACGGACCATGGAGCCCTGGTAAGCGGATTCGGCAGCGCTGTAGTTCCCTTTCCGCTCCAACTCGAGCGCGAAATCGACCATCATGATGGCGTTCTTTTTCACGATGCCGATCAACATGATCAGACCAACGAAGCCGTAAATATCGAGCTCCATGTGGAAGAGTGAGAGAGTCAGCAAGCCTCCAAAGGCCGCCGCCGGAAGCCCCGTGAGAATCGTGATCGGATGGACATAGCTCTCGTAGAGAATGCCGAGAACGATGTAGATCACGAGTACCGTCATGATCAGCAGGATCCCCAATCCGGTGAGGGATTGCTGGAAAGCCTGAGCGGTGCCCTGGAAGCTCGTATCAATCGAGATGGGCAGCGACTTCGCCAAGTCCTGGACCGCGCTGACGGCCTGGCCCAAAGCAACGCCCGGGGCGAGATTGAAAGAAATGGTGACGGAGGGGAGTTGCCCCGTGTGGTTGACAGTGAGCGGACCTATGCCGGTGGTAAATTTCGAAACCGCGCTGAGCGGGACGAGCTGGCCCGATGAGGAATGTATGTACAGCTCGGAGAGCATGTTGGGATCGCTTTGAAATTGATCCTCGACCTGAAGAACGACCCAATATTCGTTGTTGGAGGTGTAAATGGGCGAGACCAGGCGCTGGCCATACGCGCTGTACAGAGCGTTCTCGACGTCGGCGGGTGTTACGCCGAGGGCCGAGGCTTTGTCGCGATCCACGACGACATTGGCCTGCGGGTTGTCGTTCTGCAGGTCTGTGTTCACGTCGGCGAGGTATGGAAGGGCGCGCATTTTCTGTTCGAGCGACTGCGCGTCTTTGTAGAGTTCGGCGGTATCTGGGCTTGAAAGCGTGAATTGGTACAAACTCCGGGTGACCTGACCGCCAATGCGGATTGCGGGCGGATTTTGCAGGTACGTCCTGATGCCGGGAATCGTGTTCAGCTTCGGCTGCAGTTCATGGATGACGTCGTCGATGTCCATGTGGTGCTCGAAAAGCGGGCGAATGAAGCGAACTGCGGGACCAAGAAAAGCCATTCGGCCGTAGCGTGCGACGAGATCATCGTAGGTTGAGCTGTCGGTCCAAGGACGACTACCTGGATTTTTCAAATGAAGGAAGGCTTGACCATTGTTCAGGCCGTTGTTGCTTGAGGAGGCGACACCCGAGAAGAACTGGATCACACTCGGATCCGCTTGCAGGATTTTGTTCACCGCCTCCTGATGGGCCTTCATCGAATCGAACGAAATGCCCTGGACAGCTTGCGTCGAGACAGAAATTTCCGATTGATCTTCCTCGGGCAAGAAGCCTTTGGGGACCGACCAAAACTCCCAGGCTGTTCCGGCCAGGATGAGAACACCGAAAACCATTACAACGATTCGGTGCCGAAATGCGAGCCGAAGCGATTCACCATACCAGCGCATGGACGTGTCCAGAATGCCCTCCAGCTTCTGGTACATCCAGCCGTGCGGGCGGTCATGGTCGCTGCGCAGGAAATGCTTGCAGAGCATCGGGGTAAGAGTGATCGACACAAAGCCCGAGACCAGAACGGCAGAAATAATGACGATCGAGAATTCGTGCAACAGGCGCCCGAACACTCCGGGCATGAAAAAGACCGGCAGAAAGACAACCGCCAGCGAAAGCGTCATCGCCAGAATCGTGAAGCTGACCTCCTTTGAACCGTCGAGCGCGGCCTCCAGGCCGCTTTTGCCCATCTCACGGTGGCGGACGATATTCTCGAGCATCACGATCGCGTCATCGACGACGAAACCGACGGAAAGCGTGAGAGCGAGTAAGGATAAAGTGTCGATCGTATAGCCGAGCAGATACATCACCGCAAAAGTCCCGACGATCGCCATCGGCAGCGCAAGGCTGGGCATGATGGTGGCGGAGACATTGCGCAGAAACAAGAAAATGACGAGAATCACGAGGAACACGGCGAGCATCAGCGTGGACTCGACATCATTCACCGAGGCACGGATCGGGATGGAGCGATCATATTCAACCGAGAGGTTGATGGACGGCGGAATCATCGAATAGAACGTCGGGATCAGCTTGCGGATCCTGTTGACGATGTCGACCGTGTTTGTGCCCGGCTGCCGCTGCACGGACAGCATGATCCCCGGAACGCCGTTGACCCAGTTGGCAACGTACTTGTCTTGAATGCCGTCGGTAACCGTAGCGATCTGGTCGAGCCTGACCGGAGCACCGTTGCGGTAAGCGACGATAAGCGGGCGATAGACGCTTGCATCCGAAAGCTGGCCGTTCGATTCCACGTTGTAGGCTTTGTGAGCGCCATAGAGGGTCCCCATTGGCATATTAACGTTGGCGTTCTCGAGAGCCTGCTGGACTTCGTCGATGCCGATCTGGCGGCTCGCCAGTGCCTCCGGATTGAGTTGCACTCGGACTGCGTATCTTGCCTGGCCGTTGACCGTGACTTGAGCTACGCCGGGGACTTCGGAAATCTGCTCGGCGATCAGGTTTTCGGCGTAATTATCGACTTCGTAGAGCGGGAGGGTCGGCGATGTCACTGCCAAGGCAAAGATGGCCTGATCGGCAGGGTTGACTTTTTTAAAGGTCGGCGGAGTCGGCATATTGGCGGGGAGCTGGCTCGACGCCGCGGAAATCGCCGTTTGCACATCGAGAGCGGCTGAATCGATGTTGCGGCTAAGGTCGAACTGCAGGGTGATCTGCGCGTTTCCGAGCGAACTGGTCGAGGTCATCGAGCTCAGCCCGGCTATTGTGGTGAACTGCTTCTCGAGGGGCGTGGCGACAGAGGAGGCCATCGTCTCAGGACTAGCTCCGGGAAGACTGGCAGAGACCTGGATTGTGGGAAAATCGACATTTGGCAAATCGCTGACCGCCAAGTCGCGATAGCCGAGAATACCGAATAGAAGAATCGCGAACATCAGCAAAGCCGTCATTACGGGCCTGCGGATGAAAATTTCAGAAAGATTCATGCGATTCCCGCTTCGTCAGAGTCCTTTAGCAACGTAAACTTTGCTGCCAGGCACCAGGCGAACCTGGCCGTCCGTGACAACTGTTTCGCCTTCGGAGAGCCCCGCTAATATTTCGCTTTGGTCGTTGACTGTCTGGCCCACCTTGACTTGCTGAACGCCCACTGTCATGTCCGGCTTGAGAACAAAAACATATGTACCCTGCTGACCGGTTTGAACGGCGGGCGCAGGCACGACCAGCACGTTTTGCTGTTCGTTCAATTTTAGCGACACGTTTGAGAATTGGCCGGGCCACAGGCGTTCATCGTCATTGGGGAATGTGCCCATCAGGTCGATCGTGCCCGTCGTGGGATCAACCGCGTTGTCAACGAAAGTGAGTACACCGTTTTCGGGGACAGAATCGCTTGGCGGCGTCGCCTGAACCGCCAAACGCGACCGCGCCATCAGGTCCTTCACGGACTCGAGATACTGCTGAGGAACGGCAAATTTCACGAAAATCGGCGAAACCTGGTTAATGACAACGAGCACCGGCAGATTGTTCGCGGTGACTGTGGTGCCCGGCGAGATGAGTTGCGCGCCTGTTACACCGCCGATCGGAGCGTAAATCGAACAGTAGGAGAGATTGATCTTGGCTGTTTGAACGGCAGCTTCGTCCGCAGCCACCGTGGCATTGGACGCATTGGAAGTGGCCAAGTACTGATCATACTGCTCTTGCGAAACCACGCCGGCCTGAAAAAGCTCGTTGTATCGGTGGAGCTCCTCCTTGTTCAACTGCGCCTGAGCTTGGTCGCGGTTGAGCGTCCCCTGAGCTTGTGCAAGCGCGGCGAGAAATGGGCTTTCGTCGAGCGACACGAGCAGATCGCCTTTTTTCACAGCCTGCCCTGGATGGTAATCCACTTCCTTGACGATGCCCGGCACCTGGGATTCCACCGAGACGGTCTGGGAGGCTTGTCCGGTGCCAATGGCCTGCAACTCGAGCGGTATCGAGGTTCGCGAAACTTTTGCGACGAGGACGGGTATGGCCGCAGTGTCCTTCGGTCGCGCGATTGCGCCGCTACCCGTTGGGTCCTGGCCTGAACCAGCCGAGTCCCCACAGCCCACCAGGAGCATCACCGACGAGAGAGAGACTAACGCGAGCGCTACGAGCATTCTTTTCATCGTGTATTACGATTATCCCCTACCCGAGGCTGTCTTGTAACGACTTACAGACGTTCGCCGGATTGTACTTCGGAGCACCCAAGACGCAGGAATGCCATTGAGTCAATGATACTTGTTGTTTGACGCGCCGGCGGCGTGGATAGCGTTCAGGAATGGGATGAGGTTCGGGCGCCACTGCACCGGTTCAAACGATGAGAGCTTTGAGAAATTACGGAGCGCGCCTTCCCTAAAAGCTGAAGGAACGCGCGCCCTTCGGTTTACCGGTTCAGTCAGCCGCTGCTGCCGTTGCCGCCGCGGCGGATTTCCTGCTCTTGCGACCCGAGGCGAGATCGAAGCGATCGAGGTTCATCACCTTGGCCCATGCCGCCACGAAGTCCTTCACGAATTTCTCTTCCGAATCGGCGCATCCATAGACTTCCGCGATTGCCCGAAGCTGCGAGTGCGAGCCGAAGATCAGGTCGACGCGCGTTCCGGTCCACCTCAACTGATTTGTTTTCCGATCGCGCCCTTCGTAAACGCCTTCTGAACCGGCAGAGGGCTGCCATTGCGTGCCCATGTCGAGCAGGTTGACGAAAAAGTCGTTCGTCAGTGTCCCTGGGCGCTTGGTGAAGAGTCCGTGTTCGGACTTTCCGGCGTTCGCACCCAGCACGCGCAGTCCGCCGACCAGAACGGTCAATTCCGGCGCGGTCAACGTGAGCAATTGGGCGCGATCGATCAACAACTCCTCAGGCGACAAACGTTGCTTGCCGCTGAGGTAATTCCGAAAACCATCGGCCTTCGGCTCGAGCGGCGCGAACGAGTCCACGTCGGTTTGCTCTTGCGATGCGTCCATGCGTCCGGGGGTGAAAGGCACCTTCACGTCGTGCCCGGCCGCCTTCGCGGCTTTCTCGATCGCCGCGTCACCGCCAAGGACAATCAGGTCCGCAAGCGAAACCGTCTTCCCGCCGGTCTGCGTGGCGTTGAACTCTTTCTGAATGGCTTCAAGCTTCCCGATCACTTTCGCGAGCTGCGCGGGCTGATTAACCTCCCAGCCCTTCTGCGGGGCGAGGCGAACGCGCGCGCCGTTCGCGCCACCGCGCTTATCGGAGCCGCGGAAGCTCGCCGCGGATGCCCACGCTGCCGAGACCAGGTCCGAAACGGGCAGTCCCGACGCAAGAATTTTCGTCTTCAGCGCTTCGGCATCCTGCTCGCTGATGGGAGGATGATTCAGTGCGGGAATGGGATCTTGCCACGCGAGCGTCTCCTTCGGAACGAGCGGTCCGAGATAGCGCACGATCGGGCCCATGTCGCGATGAGTCAGCTTGAACCACGCCCGCGCAAACGCGTCCGCGAACTGCGATGGATTTTCGTAGAAACGGCGCGAAATCTTTTCGTAGACGGGATCGACGCGCAACGCAAGGTCGGTGGTCAGCATGGCCGGCGCGCGGCGCTTTGAGGGGTCGTGCGCATCCGGCACTGTGCCGGCGCCCGCGCCATTCTTCGGTGTCCACTGATGTGCGCCCGCCGGGCTCTTCGTCAGTTCCCAATCATAGCGAAAGAGGTTTTCAAAGAAGTTGTTGCTCCACTTCGTCGGAGTCGTCGTCCAAATCACTTCCAGGCCGCTGCCGATTGCGTCGCCCGCAGCGCCCTTGCCAAATTTGCTCCTCCAGCCAAGACCTTGCTCCTCGAGGTCGCAAGCTTCCGGCTCGCGCCCCACCAGAGTCGCATCGCCGGCGCCGTGCGTTTTGCCAAAGGTGTGCCCGCCTGCGATCAATGCCACCGTCTCCTCATCGTTCATCGCCATGCGGCGGAACGTTTCGCGAATATCCTTCGCTGCCGCGATCGGGTCAGGCTTGCCGTTTGGCCCCTCCGGATTCACATAAATCAGGCCCATCTGCACAGCCGCCAACGGATTCTGAAGATCGCGCTCGCCGCTATAGCGCTCGTCCGCCAGCCACTTCCCTTCCGGTCCCCAGAAGACATCCTCCTCCGGCTCCCACACGTCCTCGCGTCCGCCGCCAAAGCCGAATGTCTTGAATCCCATCGACTCGAGCGCGACGTTGCCTGCGAGAATCATCAGGTCGGCCCACGAAATTTTGCGGCCATACTTCTGCTTGATCGGCCACAGCAAACGTCGCGCCTTGTCGAGGTTCACGTTATCCGGCCAGCTATTGAGCGGTGCAAACCGCTGCTGCCCTGCTCCTGCGCCGCCACGCCCGTCGCCGATGCGATATGTTCCCGCGCTGTGCCACGCCATGCGGATGAAGAGCGGACCGTAATGGCCAAAATCGGCCGGCCACCAGTCCTGCGAATCCGTCATTAACGCGTGAAGGTCCCTAATCACGGCGTTCAGATCGAGAGCCTTGAATTCTCTCGCATAATCGAAATCCTCGCCCATGGGATCGGACAAGTTCGAATGCTGATGAAGAACCTGCAGATTTAATTGATTCGGCCACCAGTCACGATTGGTGTGCGCGGGAGTTGCTCCCGCAAATGGGCACTTCGCTTCGCTTGACACGATTTGCTCCTTCCTTCCGGTTCATTAAAATTTGATCAAAAATCTCACCGAACAATCCGCCGAAATTAAGGGGAAGCCCGCCGCTGGGCACACTTCGTGCAAAGGCCCCGAAAAATCACTTCGCATTCGCGCAAGACGCGCCTGCCGAGCGATCTCAAACGAGGCTTCGGCACGTCGTACCACTCCAAGTCCTCCACATTCCCGCAGCGATCGCACACGAAGTGATGATGCGGCATCCCCTTGGCGTCGAATCGCGCCGCACGACCCTCGACGGCCACTTCGCGCACCAAGCCCGCTTGGACCAGATCCCGAAGATTGTTGTAGGTCGTCGCCTTGGAAGAGCGCGGATCGGCGCGATTCACGGCGTCAAATATTTCCGCCGCTGTCGGGTGACCTTGATGTTTCATCAAGAATGCCATTACGGCGTAACGCTGCGGAGTGCAGCGCAGCCCACCGCTCTCGAGCGACTTTCTGATCGCCTCGGTGTTCATGAACACTTTTGAATATATCTAATCTAGGATTTTGTCAAGACTCGCCGGTTCGCGCCGGCCAGGCAAACTGCTTCCAACTTCGTCAGGTGTCGCGGATCTGCAGAACTACGATCGCGCCTTCGGGCAAATTCAGCGGTTCTGCCGGAACCAGCACGCCGCGTTCGAATCTCGCGCGAATTCTGGGTGGCAGTTTGCGCGCCTGCGGTTCAATCTTGGGCGATTGCGCCGCATCGGCTGGGCGCGAGCTCGCAGCGCCTGCTTCCTTGCGAATCTCGCTTCGCGCTCCCGCGCCCTGATCGAGCGCTACGTTCGCCAACGCGTCCGCGTCGCTGTTCAGCTCACGCCGCACATGCTCGATCGCAAAGTAAGTGAACCCGCGCGCAAGCTTTGCCGCGCGCTCATAGAGCGGCCGCAGGTCTTCGCTCTTCACCTTGTACATGCCCTGCATTTGCCGCACCAACAGCTCCGAATCGCTGCGGATTCGCAGCGCGGTAATGCCGTGCGTCGCAGCGTAGTCGAGCGCGGCCAGCAGCGCGTAATACTCGGCTACGTTGTTTGTGTCGCGTCCGAACTGTTTGGCCAGCTCAACAATCACTTTGCCGTTCGGGTCGCGCAAAATCACCGCATACGCGGCCGGACCTGGATTGCCGCGCGACGCGCCATCAATATTTGCGACATGAACCCCGGCAGGAGTTGCAGGGTCGCGCACATCGGAAAAAAGCCGTGCGCCGCCGGGCGCTGGGGTACGCGGACCGTGCCTCATGCGCTGGCTTGCGAAGCAGGCGGTTCCGGAGGAGCCGAGGCGTCCGCGTCGGGATAATAAAGAATCCGCGTGCAAGTCTCGCAGTGAAACATCTTGTCGTCGCCACGCTGCATTTCCTGAAAGACGTGCGGCCGCACACGCATGCCGCACACCGAGCAGCGCTCATCGCGCAGCTCGGCCAGCGCGATGCCGCCGTGCTTTTTCGCGATTCTACTGTAATGGTCCAGCAGGTTCTCCGGGATATCGGCCACGATCTCCGCGCGGCGCGCGTTCAGCGCTTCAAGGTCTTTTTCGGCGGACGCTTTTTCGGTATCGAGCGATGCGCGTTCTCCCCGCGCGATTTCTTCGGTTTCCCTCAGCCGCTTCTCGGACGCTTTCACGCGGCGGTCGTACTCCTCGGCATTCACCATCTGCTCGAGCAAACGATCTTCCGCCTTCGCGATCTCGCCTTCGGCAAGCTCCACTTCATGCTGCAACGCCTTGTATGCTTCGTTCGTCTTTACCTGCGCAGTTTGATCGCGATATTTGCGTACGCGATCCTTCCACTGCTCCACATCCAGCTCGTATTTTTTGCGGTCGCGCACGGTGGCGACTTGCGCCGCCTTGCTCTGGTCCAGGTCCGCGCGAACGGCGGCTACACGCGAATCAACAGCGGCAAATTTTTGGGGAAAGGCGGCAAGCCTGGCGCGCACTTGGTTCAGGCGCGAATCAAGTGCTTGCAAGTCAAGCAAACTCTGGAGGGGTCTCTGCACAGCGCGGGTATTCTAACACAGCCTTCGCGGCTGCCGCAGGATCGCAGTCGCGCTTGCGGCTACTGCGTCGATGAAATTTCCATCGTTTGGTCGATGGCGAAATTCGTGCAACCCGGCATCGGCGGATCCGTGCAGCGCGCCACCACGCGGAAGCTGTCCGTCGAGGACTCGGCGTCGTATGTATAGCCCTGACGCCCGGTCTTTTTGTACGCCATCGCGCCACTGGACACCAAGTCATCCAGCGAGCCGTACGTATTATGCTCCGCCTGATAAATGCGTTCTGCCTGAGCAATCGAAATCAGGTCGTTTTTCACGCCGATCACATCGATCGTCTGCACCGGACCGGCCGGGCCAACAGCGGCTTGGCCCGAAGTGAAGTAAAACTTGTAAATCAATAAGGCCAGCACAAGTACCACGAGCATTCCCGCGAATCCACGCATCGATCACCTCGATGGGTACACAGATATTTTATCGAGGGCAGGCTCGAGCCGCACGAACCATGCAAAGGAAGGAATCCGTTCAGTAAACACCGGGCAGGAAGCGCGCCGTGCGTGCCGCATACGTTTCATATTCGGCGCCAAATACGCCTCGCAAGTGGCCGTCTTCAAGCTCGACGCGATGCACGTTCACGCAAATCCAACCCGCCGCCAGCACCCAGGCGATCACGCTCGCCATGGCCAGCGCGAACGCTACGCTGCACAGGATCAACCCTGCGTAGCGTGGGTGGCGCACGAAACGGTACGGGCCGGTCGTCATCATCTTGCGGTCGGCGAGACCGCCGCGAAACTGGCGAGAGAGATAAATATCGGTCCAAATCAGCCAGGCCAGGCCCGCCGCGCACAACGCGAGCCCTGGGATCTGCAAATATGGCTGGCGGAGCTGCGGCAAGACGTGGAGCTGCCCGTAATCGAAAAACACAAGCACTTCGGCGGCGGCAAAAAGGTCAATCCAGAAAAACATGAGCCGATCGAAGTTGAGCCCCGAAGCCTCCAGCATGATGTCGCGCGACTGAAACATCTCGCGATGAAAATGCGCGGTTGCACAGGAGAAGATCAGCAGTAGCACGAGCACTCCGACCGAAAACACGTCAAGCCGCGACCATGGCGTCGCCGAACCCCATTGCCATAGCCCGCAAAAAGCTGCCACAAACCACAGCGTCGCGCAGGAAAACGCGAAGGCAAACGATTTCGTCAGGAAGGCCGGGCGCGCCGCTTTCGCCCCTGGATCGGCGGCAACTCGCGCACGCCCCGGGAAGATATTCTGCAGGAAAAATTCACGTGCCTGGAAAATGAGCTCCTCAGTTTGTCGAGTCATCGCACGAAATGCTATGGGCGCGATCGCGATCCGTCAATCCCAAACTCTACGCTGATGTTCCAGAAAAAAGCAGGAGAGGACTTTGCACCCATCAAGCCTTTCGCGCACGCGAACGGGGGAAGATACACAACCATGGAGAGATCCTTCTTCACGAACACGTCTTCGCTCCTTCCGCCTCCCTCATGCCGTGCCTCACTGATTTCTAACTCTCTGCCTCTTGGCATTGGCTACTTCACCCAAAGGACCACCTTGCCGATATTCTTCCGGTCGTGAATGTATTGGTGCGCGGCTGCGGCATCCGCCAGTGGAAACTTCTTTCCTACCACCGGCTTGATCTTTCCCTCCACGTACATCTGAAAAAGCTCGGCCATCTCGGTGCGCAACAGCGCCGCCCGCCCCTGCAGACCGGAAAGGTTCACGCCAATCACTGAAATGTTTTTCGCGAGCAGTTCGAGCGGCTGAAACTTCGGAGTATCGAGCAATGCCTTCGCGCTGGCGATCGTGTCGCGCTTGCCGCTCGGTTTCACAATGGTCGAAAAGCCGTAAATCACCAAGCGTCCCGTGGTGCCGAGGCAATCGTAGCTACGCGCGAATGACTTGCCGCCGATCGGATCCATCACCATTTCCACACCGGTCGGGGCGTATTTCTTCACTACCTCGACAAAATCGTCCTTTTCGTTGTCGATCGCATGATCCACGCCCATTTTTCGCAAGGTCTCCTGCTTGGCCGGGCCACCAGTCGCAAAAATCTTCAGCCCGCGCGTTCTGGCTATTTGCACGGCCGCAATACCGACCCCGCCTGCTCCGCCATGGATCAAAATCCGGTCTCCCGGCAGCATGTTGCCCATCACTACGATCGAATGGTAAGCCGTCAGGTAGTTCACGGGAATTGCCGCCGCTTCGTCAAAACCCATGCCGGCGGGTAACCGGAACGCATGGTTCACGGGCACCGTCACCCACTCGGCATAGCCGTTGAAATTCGTCAGCGCCGTCACCGCGTCTCCCGGTCGCGGGAGGTCCGGCTCGCCTGAGCGCGTGGCATCGCCCAGTTTTTCGACCACGCCTGCTACCTCTAGCCCCGGCACAAACGGCGGCTTCGGCGCCGTAGGGTAAATCCCCATCCTTGCCAGCAAATCCGCGAAGTTCACTCCGATGGACTTCACGCGGATAAGGACCTCTCCCGCCTTGGGCTGCGGGTCGGGCACATCCTGTACCGAAAATACTTCCGGCGACCCATACCGCCGAATCACTGCCGCACGCATCTAAGTCTCCTTTGCCTGTAGCGCACCGGACAGGGGCCTGGGTCGCCGCAGCATTTCCATTGGGAAATTAACGCATACTACCTTACACTGTAGGACCCTGTGCCTCGATGAAAATACAACTAAGACTTGGACGATTTTTTCTAGGTGCGGCTGTTCTGACCGCAGCCTGCGTGTTTCTCGTTACGGCGCAACCGGCCGACTCTCCCGAGCCCCCTCTGCTCACCGCGATGCAGGAGGAGCTCAGTCGCTCGATGGATACTCTCTCGACCGCGGACCCGCCGGCATATTTCATCAGCTATACCGTTACGGACGCCGACGAAACGGATGTTTCCGGCTCCAACGGCGCGCTGATCGAAAGCTCCGATGATCGCAATCGCTATCTCGAGGTTCAAACGCGCGTCGGCTCCTATCAGCTTGACGACACGCACAACGTGACTGGCCAAAATCAGGACTTCGGCAGCAACGCGGCGCCAATAGTCCTCGATGATGATGTGCCGGTCCTTCGCCGCGAAATGTGGCGAATGACCGATCGCCAGTATCGGGACGCCGCCGAAGCTCTAATCCGCGTGAAAACCAGCCAGCAAGTGCAGGTGCAGACGGCCGAAGGCAGCGCTCCGGACTTTTCGCACGAAAAGCCGCACGTCTACATTGGGCCGTTCCTCTCGATTCATGTTGACCGCAAGCCCTGGGAAGCGCGTGTGCGCAAGTACACCGCCGAATTCAGCGCGTCGCCTATCGTGCTGAACTCGCTCGCCACTTTCACCGCCCTCGCCACGAATCAATACCAGGTGAATTCCGAAGGCACTAAACTCGAATTCGGCCTGATCCACTATCGCCTCGAGCTCTACGTGCAATCCAAAGCTCCGGATGGCATGGACATCGACCGATACGCCAATTTCGATTGGCTCGATCCCAAAGATGCGCCGAGCGAGAAGACGGTCGACGATACGATTCATCAGCTAATCGGCGAAGCTGCCGCGCTCGACAAATCGCCGATTGCCAATCCTTATGCCGGCCCGGCGCTGCTCACCGGCCGCGCCGCCGCCGTCTACTTCCATGAAGTTTTTGGCCATCGCGCCGAGGGTTTTCGCCAGAAGGAAATCGAGGAAGGCCAGACGTTCACCAGCAAGATCGGCGAAAAGATCATGCCGGACTTCATTTCGATCAAGGACGATCCGACCGAGGCTACCTTCAATGGCGAAATGCTCCTCGGAAATTATCCTTATGACGACGAAGGCGTGCCGGCTGAAGATGTGCAACTCGTCGATCACGGCATCCTCAAGACGTTCCTGATGTCGCGTTCGCCACTGGTCGGCATTCCTGATTCCAACGGCCACGGTCGCCGCCAGCTGGGCTATGTTCCAGTCGCGCGTCAAGGCAATTTGATCGTCTCGAGCACGAACGGCGTTCCCTTTGCGCAGCTCCGCCAGAAATTGATCGACCTCGTGAAACAGCAGGGCCTGCAATACGGCCTTCTGATTGACGACATCGAAGGCGGATTCACCATGACCGGTCGCTCGCAGCCGCAAGCTTTCCAGGTCACGCCGCTGGTTGTCTATCGCGTCTATGCCGATGGGCGGCCGGACGAACTTGTTCGCGGTGTCAACATCGTCGGCACCCCGCTCGTCTCGCTCTCGAAAATCGTCGCCACCAGCGACAAAGCGGAAATCTTCAATGGCTACTGTGGCGCTGAATCAGGCTCGGTTCCCGTTTCCGCGGTCTCGCCCGCAATCCTGATTTCCGAAATGGAATTCGACAAGAAGGAAACTTCGACGGACAAACCGCCGATCCTGCCGCCTCCCGCGCATGATCCGGACGCAAAGGGGCAGGCACAATGAAAAAACACTTCGCCATTATCGCGATGATCCTTACCGGGGCGTTTTCCGCCTCGGCGGCCGCACCTCGCCCGGCACCGCGAAAGCAGCAATCCGCTCCTACGATGCCGGATTTCGCCAACGATAAGGACCAGACTCTTCACGCCATGCAGGACGAGATGAACCGCTCGAAGGCTCGCCTCGTGATTCCCAGCGTCGGCAAGCCTTATTTCATCGCGTATCGCCTGCTTGATCTTGACGTCCGTGAAATCAGCGCCTCTTTCGGCGCGCTCGTCTCGACCTCGGTTTCGCGCACGCGTACCATGGCTGTTGACGTCCGCGTCGGCAACTATCACCTCGACAGCTCGAATTACATCGGCGAGGGTGGCTTCCAGGGCGTCTTTGGCAATACCGGCCAGGTCGGTATCGACCGCGATTACCATTCGCTCCGCCAGGACCTCTGGCTCGCCACTGACGAGGCTTACAAAGCCGCCGCCGCGCAGCTCTCCCTAAAGCAGGCGTTTCTCAGCAGCCTCACCAAGCCGCCCGAAATCGATGATTTCTCGCAGGCCCCGCCCCTCGTTGATGTCGAGCCGCGCCTCGATCCGGACTGGACCTCGCGCAACTGGGAAGACGAAGCGCGCACTGCTTCAGCCGGCCTGACGAAATTCCCGCAGCTCTATGGTTCGCACGTCAACTATTACCTGATCTACGCCACCACGTACCTGATGACGAGCGAGGGCACCGTGGTCCGCAATTCGCGCAGCTTCGCTGCGATCGAAGCCGCCCTCGATACGCAAGCCGACGACGGCATGCCGCTTCACAATTTCTACGCCGTTGACGTGCTGCGCCCCGCTGATCTCCCCGACGCTGAAACCGTCGCGAAGAATATCAACGATGCCGCTACTCAACTGATGGCTTTGCGCGAGGCTCCGCTCGTTTCCGACTACACCGGCCCCGTGCTCTTCGATCCTAGCGCGGCCGGTTCTTTAATCGCACAACTCAGCACGCCATCGCTTTCCGGAGCTCGTCCGCCGCTCTCGTCGAACACGCAGTTTGACGCCATGATGGAACGCTTCGGCGGCCAAAGCGAATGGTCCGGCCGCGTCGGCACGCGCGTGCTTCCCAACGGCGTCTCTCTCGTCGACGATCCCGCTGCTGCAGGGGCGAACGGCCAGCCTCTCATCGGCGATTACAAAATCGATGACGAAGGCGTCGACGCGCAGAAAGTCAACCTCGTAACCAACGGAATGTTGACTGGACTGCTCATGACACGCCGCCCAGGTCCCGACTTCGACGCCTCCAACGGCCATGCTCGCGCGGGCGACACGCAGCCGCTCCCGAGCAACCTGATTTTCCAGGCCACAGACACCCTTGACGCAGCCGCGCTCCAGAAAAAGTTCATGGACGCCTGTAAGGACGATGGCCACAATTGGTGCATTGAAGTGACGCGCATGGACAATCCCGCTCTCGGCGCCGTCAGCGCGGGCGACGCGGCGGACACAGTGAGCGAACTAGCCGGCGGCCTTTCCAGCGGCACACGCCTCCCGCTCATGATGTACAAGGTTTACGTAGCGGATGGCCACAAGGAACTCGTTCGCGGCGCAACGCTTCAGGACCTCACCGCCCGTTCGCTGCGCAATATTCTCGGCATCGGCAGTGACTCGACTGTTTTCAACTATCTGCAGAATGATGAAGACGGCCTTGCCGGCACAGCCCTCGGCGCGTTCGGCTCCGCCGCCGAAGGCGGAATCCCGAGCACAGTCACGACGCCCTCGCTTCTGCTCGATGAGGTTGACGTCGAAGGTTTCCATGGCGAGCCGCGCCGTCTACCGCTCGTCCCGCCGCCGCCCATGCAGTAGGGCGTGGAATTTCATGCAGCTCAGGTCCGATATCGCTTTTCTTTTGCCCCTATTTGCCTGAGCACATGGTGCGAGATACAACTCATTGATTTTCCAGCCCCTCTCATATAGTAAGGAGAGAGCGGGGGGCTTTCCTCGACCCCGTTGGTGGTGGAATTGACAGGTTATCGAATGGTTCGCGCAGAAATACGGCGAAGTTTGCTCCAGGCAGGCTGCACTGCTGGGGTGTTGCTGCTGGCCATTCCGGCGGCGAGCGCCCGCAGTTCCAGGAAAACAGACGCCTCTGCGACCTCCATCGCGCCAAGCCCCAAAGCCGCTCTGATTCTCGATAGTGGCTTTCGCGACCTTTATAAGCTCGACTTCACCGGCGCCCGGGAGCAGTTTCAGGACTATCAAAAGGAGCAGCCAGCCGACCCTCTGGGCAAAGCGGCGGAAGCGGCGACCTACCTCTACGAGCAGTTCAACCAGAAGGGCGTGCTTACGTCCAAATTCTTCCTGGATGACGATAAGTTCCTGGGCGGCGTGGACGGGAGCGCCGCAAATAATCACAACGCCGCGTTTCTCGCCGCGAACGATGCCGCCCGCGAAGCGGCTCGCGCACGTCTGAAAATTGATCCGCAGGATCGCGACGCGCTGCTGGCTATTACGATGGCGGACGGCATGGAATCGAATTATGACGAACTAATCGAAAAGAAGGAAATCCCCGCCTTGACGCTTATGCGGCAGGCTGAGGCCGAAGCCAAGACGCTGCTGGCGATTGATCCATCTGCGAGCGACGCTTACGTGGCGCTCGGAACGAGCAATTACGTAATCGGCTGCCTGCCGGGTTATAAGAAGATGTTTTTGTGGTTCGGCGGCATTCACGGCGATAAAGACCGCGGCATGGCGCAGCTTGAAACGGCAGCGCAAGACGGGCATTATCTGGCGCCCTTCGCGAAAATCCTCTTGGCGCTGGCCTCGGAACGCGAGCATCAGGACGCGCAGGCTCGCACACTGCTGACCGAGTTGACGAGAGAATTCCCCGAAAACCCGCTGTTTGCACACGAGCTGCAGCTTTTGAATCAGCGTTCGCCGGCCTGATTTTCTGAGGGCGGCCTTCCGGCTGAACGAGGGTCTTTTACGCGCCTGCAATGAAATATTGCACAGAATAGGTGCTGCTGTAGCTTTGCGCGTTCAGAGAACTGGCGAACGCGATAGGAGCAGTTGACAATCCTCGCGCGCAGGATTACTTTTCTTCAACCGAACTGACTGACCGGACTTGGATTGGCAGCTTAACCGTCACGCTCTCTGAGACATCCGACGCCTTTTCGCAACTCCTTACCTGCTGGATCTAAAAACTCGATAATCCGGGAGAAGTACGGCAAATTCGCGTTCAAAAGTCCGTGCATCCACGAGGAGATTGAAAATGAAGAACATGCTCCGGGCGGTTCTGACCGTCGGTATACTGCTCTCAACTCCGGTCGGTATGGGTTTAGCTGCGCAGCAAGATAAGTACTCGGTGCGTGTGCCGAATGGGCTGGGGTTCGCCGACTTCAGAGGATACGAAGATTGGCAGCCGGTAGCCCCCAGCGAGACGGACGCGCAACACGTGATCAGGTTGATCGTTGCGAATCCCGTGATGATCCAGGCTTACAGAGACGGAGTGCCGGGCAATGGCAAACCTTTCCCGGACGGCTCGAAGATCGCGAAGATTGAGTGGGTGCCAAAAAGCATCACCGACCCTCCTTTTTCCGCGGCGACGCCTGACACGGTAACGGGCCCCCTGAAAGAAGTCGAATTTATCGAGAAGGACAGCCAGAGATTTAGCGACACGCACGGCTGGGGATATGCCGCGTTCAATTATGACGACGCGACCAGCACCTTTTCGCCCGTTACCCTGTCTGACCGACCGCCACAAGGCAACGATGCCAGGTGTGGAGCAGCCTGTCACAGCATAGCGGCGGCCAAGGACTACATTTTCACGGGCTATCCCAAGAGGTGAAGAAAGCCGGGCCAGCCTGTCCAAATTGCAGAGGGATGTCCGGCCGTAGTTCAGCGAAACAAAGAGCGAAGGCAAAAAGCGCCCGCCTGAAGTGTAAGGCGTTCCGCTAGATGCAACGCGTTCGGCAAGGGCATGGCAAACTAGCCGATTGGAGCGGGTGAAGAGGCTCCAGACGGAACAGTCCAGCTAGCAATGGGGCTGCTTTCCCCGCACGTGGGGCACCGAGTAGTTGCGAAGCTCGTGCGGCAGGCCGGGCATTCTGCTTTCGTGGCAAATGTGTCAAAAGGCTTCTTGCACTGCGGGCAAAGCCAATAATTGCCGATATGCGGGGCGGCTTTGCATGAGGGACATGCGTAGTCCGCATGGCGCGGCCCTCTTTCGCGACGAGCCATGCTGAAGGCGCTGCGCAGGCCAGTCCAGCAGTTCAATAGAAGAAATGCGCATAAAATGCCCAACCAAGCGGAGCGCGCGAGAATCGCAAGAGCGATCAAACCCGCCGCGCCGATGAATCCGACGATCGTGGCGACCATGAGGCTGCGCGCGCGTCCGAGCACGAACCAAAGAAGCGACCAGAGAATCTTGCCACCATCCAGCGGATAAATAGGCAGGACGTTGAAAATCAGCAGCGCGATATTGATCGTGGCCACCGCATGAAGAAACGGATGAAAGCTGGGCGCCGCCTGGTCGAGACCGAGGGATTCAGTGGCCGCACCGGTTAGCAGCAAGACCGGAATCAGCGCGACGTTGACGAGCGGACCGGCCACGATGCTCCAGAGCACAGCAGCGGGGCGCGGCGGCGGACTCACGTATGCCACACCGCCCAGCGGCCACAGCACAATCTGGTTCGCGGTGCCTCCCACCTGCCGGCATGCCAGGGCGTGTCCGAATTCATGGAGCAGAACGATCAAAAAAAGCGCCAGGTATTCCAGCACGTTCCACGCGATGGAAGAGTAGGCGTCCGCACGGCTCTGAATCTCAAAGAGCGCCACCAGGAACCACGACCAGTGCAGAAACACGTCGATTCCGAGGATGCGGAACAAGCGAATCGAATTGCGACTGAGTCCCAACATAAGTGGATGTTTCGTATTATCGGGCATTTGTCGAAAATGTCCACCGTGGCCTGTCGCAGCGTTACCCGCCCCACAGCTGCCCTCGTGCGCCACAGACTTTGGCGCTGCGTTTGGCGTGGCAAGCGCCGGAGAAGCCCGCTTTTTTCATATTCTCCGGCGGTTACCGGTCGTGGCTCAACATTGAACAGGGCGAATTTAGATGCGACGATCAGCCACGCCGGGAACGCGTGATAGAATGAAAGCGGAGCGTGCAGATGAAATTCGGCGTGGTGGTGTTTCCCGGCTCGAACTGCGACGACGATGCGCACTACGCGATCGGCGAAGTGATTGGCCAGCCCGTGGAATTCATCTGGCATCAGAGCGAAGAGCTTTCCGGGCTTGACGCGGTGATCCTTCCAGGCGGTTTTTCCTACGGCGATTATTTGCGGACGGGCGCGATCGCGAAGTTTTCACCCGTGATGCGCGCGGTGGCGAAATTCGCGAGTGCGGGCGGATTGGTGCTCGGCGTCTGCAATGGATTTCAGATTCTGGTCGAGAGCGGATTGCTGCCCGGCGCGTTGATGCGCAACAAGCATTTGCGGTTTTTATGCCGGCAGGTGTATGTGCGCGTGGAGAATGCGGAGACGCCGTTCACGTGCGCCGCGCGGCAGGGCGAAGTACTGAGGCTGCCGATCGCGCACGGCGAGGGGAATTATTTTTGCGATCCGGCGACGCTCGCCGAGCTTGAACGCAACCGGCAGATCATTTTCCGCTACGTGCATCGCGACGGGAGCGATGCGGACGAGAATGACTTCGAGGCGAACCCGAACGGCTCTCTGGCCGCGATTGCGGGTGTGAGCACCCGCGAGGGAAATGTGGTCGGATTGATGCCGCATCCGGAGCGGGCCGTTGAGGCGGGATTAGGATCGGTGGATGGACGCGTGATTTTGCGGGCGATGGTCGATTTTCTTTCGCGGGGCAGTCGTGATTTTGGGCCAATGGCAGATCGCGTCGGCGCCTAAGCATTTTACGTTCTGAACCTTTTGTTTTGCGGCCTCCGGCCGGGCTTCGATTTTGTTCTGCGAATTGGCCAATAAGCCTGATCCGCATAATAGACTGACTTGAGTTCGCGGCGGTTTTTCTGTTTCAAGAATTTCGCCAAATATGATTGAGACTGAAATCAAGGTTACGCGTGAGGTTGCCGCCGAGCACGGGTTGACGGCGGATGAATACGCGCTGATTCAGAAGATTCTAGGTCGCGATCCGAATATTACGGAGCTGGGAATTTTCAGCGTCAGCTGGAGCGAGCACTGTTCCTATAAATCTTCCCGCGTGCATTTGCGGCGGCTGCCGACGCGCGGGAAGCATGTGGTTCAAGGGCCGGGCGAAAATGCGGGCGTGGTCGATATCGGCGACGGGCTCGTGGCTGTTTTCAAGATCGAGTCGCACAATCATCCGAGTTTTGTCGAGCCGTTCCAGGGAGCGGCGACGGGCGTGGGCGGAATTTTGCGGGATATCTTTACGATGGGTGCGAGGCCGATTGCGGTGCTCGATTCGCTCCGGTTCGGGGAGATTGCGGCGGGCGGCGAAGCGGCGGCGTTTCAGCATCGCGATGGTTCCGTTCTCAGCAAATCGGAAACGATGTTCGCGGCCGCTTCCGAGGCGAGCGCAAACGCAGGCGCTGCGGGCGCATCGCGCTCAAATGCGAAGACCGTGAAGGAGCAGACCGCGGAGGAGACTGCGAGGAACCGGCGGATTCTGGATGGCGTGGTCCGCGGCATCGCGCATTATGGGAATTGTTTTGGAGTGCCGACGGTGGGCGGCGAAGTGCTTTTTGAGCCGTGCTACGCAAATAATCCGCTGGTGAACGCATTGGCACTCGGCATTGCGCATCGCCATGAACTTTTCTTTGCACGCGCGCAAGGCACAGGCAACCCCGTCATTTACGTGGGGGCAAAAACGGGCCGGGACGGAATTCACGGAGCGTCGCTGCTGGCTTCGGCGGAATTCAGCGAAGAGTCGGGACAGAAGCGCCCGAACGTGCAGGTGGGCGACCCCTTTATGGAGAAGCTGCTGCTCGAGGCTTGCCTCGAAGCGATGCGGACGGGCGCGGTAGTCGCGATTCAGGATATGGGTGCGGCCGGCCTGACCAGTTCGAGTTGCGAGATGGCCTCGCGCGGCGGCGTGGGAATCGAAATGAATCTAGACCGCATCCCGCAGCGCGAAACCGGCATGACGCCGTATGAAATGATGCTGAGCGAATCGCAGGAGCGCATGCTGCTCGTTGCCCAGCGCGGGCGCGAACGCGAAGTGCTTGATGTGTTCCGAAAATGGGGACTGGATGCGGTGGAAGTGGGCGTGGTGACCGATGACGGCATGCTGCGTCTTTTACATCATGGGAAGATCGTAGCCGAAATACCCGCGAATTCGCTGGCTGAAGGATGTCCGCGGTACGAACGGCCCATCGCGAATCCTGCTCCGAAAAGAATGGAGCGGCTATTTGAGTTTTCGGGCACTGCGATGGATTTCACCCAGAGTTTCGGGCGGATGCTGGCGTCGCCGACCATCGCCTCGAAGCGCTGGATCACGGAACAATACGATTCGATGGTGCGTACAAATACGAGAGTGGGTCCTGGCGCAGGCGATGCGGCGGTGTTGCGCCTGAAGGAATCGCATCGCGCGCTGGCGATCAAGACAGACGGGAATGGCCGCTGGTGCTGGCTTGATGCTCGCCTCGGTGCGATGCATGCGGTTGCGGAGGCTGCGCGCAATGTGGCGTGCACCGGAGCGCGCCCGGTGGCCGCGACGAACTGCCTGAATTTTGGCAATCCGGAAAAGCCCGAGGTGATGTGGCAATTCACCCAGGTGATTGACGGAATTTCGGAGGCTTGCACCGCGCTCGAAACGCCGATCACGGGCGGCAACGTGAGTTTTTACAACGAGACGCTCGGGAAGGCGATTTATCCCACACCGATTCTGGGCGTACTGGGGATTATCGACGATGCGGATTGCGCACTCGGGTCCGCGTTTCGGAACGAAGGCGACGCGATCGTGCTGCTCGATGCGGCGCCGGGTGCCAAGGCCGTTCAGCCGAGCGACTTGGCGAGGGAATTTTCGTCGTCGGAATATGCGAAGGTAATTCGCGGCGTGGTGGCCGGCGCGCCGCCTCCAATCGACCTGGACGCGGAGAAGCGGTTGATCGATTGCATGGTCGATTTGGCGAGCCAAGAGGTGATCGTTTCCGCGCACGACGTGAGCGACGGCGGCCTGGCGGTGACGCTGGCGGAATCCTGCTTCGGCGAGGATGGGCTTTCGGCTGAGGTGGAGCTGCCTGTGCAAGCTGCTGAGCCGGTTGAATATGCGGTTTTCGGCGAGCGTGGGGCGCGAATTGTGGTATCGGTATCTCCGGCTTTGCTTGCTCGCGTCAACGCGATTGCGGCACAATATAATGTGCGCGCTTCGCGCATTGGGACGGTCACGCGAGGCGAGTTTCTCCTCGGGCAAGAAGCCAGCCCGCTGATTCAGGGGAAGATCGATACATTTAAGCAGATTTGGTCCGGGGCGCTGGGATCGGCGTTGGAGGGTTAGTACAAGGCTCTCGGGCGGGGCGAGCGTTCATCCAAGGCACACAGCCTCATTGAGCTGTGCCACAGATCGGAAATAATGTCGAGCCTGCATATTCTCGAAGACGACCATTTTCACGATCATTGCGGCGTGTTTGGAGTGTTTGGCCACCATGAGG
This sequence comes from Candidatus Aquilonibacter sp., assembly GCA_035507075.1. Taxonomy (GTDB): domain Bacteria; phylum Acidobacteriota; class Terriglobia; order Acidiferrales; family UBA7541; genus Palsa-295. The sequence continues at coordinate 85,326 of DATJOL010000017.1, forward strand.
CGGCCAAACTCACATATTTGGGCCTTTACGCGCTGCAGCATCGCGGGCAGGAATCAGCGGGAATTGCCTCGTCGGACGGGCTCGATATCCACGTCCACAAATCGTTGGGGCATGTGCAGGAAATTTTCACGCCGGACGTGCTGGATCATCTGCCTGGCGATGTGGCCATCGGCCACACGCGCTATTCGACCGCGGGCGATACCACGTTGACCAACGCGCAGCCCATCGTGATCGACTGCAACAAAGGCAAAATCGCGCTCGGTCACAACGGGAACCTTACGAACGCGTCTGAAATTCGCCGGCGACTCGAGCATCGCGGATCGATTTTCCAGACGACGAGCGATACGGAAGTGATCGTTCACCTGATCGCGCGGAGCCAGGCGCGAAACCTGCCGGGTGCAATCGCTGACGCGCTGAGCCAAGTCGAGGGCGCGTATTCGCTTCTGCTGCTCACGCGAGATGAGACGTACGCGATTCGCGATCCGCGCGGGTTCCGTCCGCTGGCGCTGGGGCGCATTGATGGCGCTTGGGTCGCAGGCTCGGAAACCTGCGCGTTTGATTTGATCGATGCCGAATATGTGCGCGACGTGGAGCCGGGCGAGATGGTCCGAATTTCGCGCAGCGGCGTCGAATCAATCAGGTTCGCTCAGCAGAAGGCCAGCCAATTCTGCATCTTCGAGCACGTCTACTTTTCACGCCCAGACAGCATCGTTTTCGGGCGTCCGGTGAACGAAAGCCGCGAGCAGCTTGGCCGTTTGCTGGCGAGAGAGCATCCGGTCGAAGCGGATCTTGTGGCGCCGGTGCCGGACTCGGGAGTGCCGGCGGCAATCGGCTATTCCGAAGAATCGGGAATTCCATTTCGCATGGCGTTGATCCGCAACCATTACGTGGGCCGGACGTTTATCGAGCCGGAGCAGGCAATTCGCGATTTTGGCGTGAAGCTAAAGCTGAATCCCGTGCGTAGAATGTTAGAAGGCAGGCGCGTGGTGCTGGTGGATGATTCGCTGGTGCGTGGGACGACGAGCCGCAAGATCGTGCGGTTGGTGCGCGAAGCGGGCGCGACGGAAGTCCACATGCGGATTTCGTGCCCGCCGACGATTTCTCCCTGCTACTACGGCGTGGATACACCGCGGCGGGACGAATTGATCGCCTCGAGGCATTCGGTCGAGGAGATTCGGCAGTTCTTAGGAGCAGATTCATTGGGATATTTGTCGCTCGAGTCGTTGCGCGCGGCCGTGCGAGATACCGTGGAGAGAAAATTCTGCACCTCCTGCTACACGGGCAGCTACCCGACAGAGCTGGTGCAATTGGAAGTGGAGGCTCATCGTGAATGCTGACGTAGAGCAGGCCCTGCCGGCCGAGCGACACACCGATGCCGCCCGGACAACGACAGGCCAGCGAGTTTGGACGGAAGTAGTTTCATGGTTTTGGGTAATCGTCGCCTTCCTCTTTATTGAGGGCGCATTCGTGCAGGCGCGCGTGATTCCGAGCGGCTCGATGGAGCCGACCGTGCTGATCGGGGATCACCTGATCGTCAGCCGGTTCGGCTACGATATCGGAATTCCGTTTACTTCGATTCACGAGCCGCTTTGGCGCAACCCGAAGCGGCAGCAGATTATCGTGTTTCGCGCACCGCTGGCGGACCAGGGCTATCCGGACTTTATCAAGCGCTGCGTAGGCGTTCCGGGCGACCATATTAAGATCGTAGCCGGGCAGGTTTACATCAACGACAAGCCGCTTAACGAGCCCTACGTGGAGCACCAGCCGGATTATCAGGAATATCCCTCGGAGAATTTCCCGGCTGAGGCGCAGGAGATGGCACCCAGCTTCGTCGACCGGCCCGAATGGGCGGACGAGTTGGCGAAAGACACGGTAAATGGCGAGTTAGTGGTGCCCAAGGGCGAATACTTCATGATGGGCGACAATCGCGATAACTCCAACGACAGCCGGTACTGGGGATTTGTGCCGCGGTCGGACATTATCGGCACGCCGGTGATGATTTATATGTCGATCAAAGCGCCGGAGGGCGCCTGGGATCCGGGGCACCTGCCGGAGCGTTTTGAAGCCTATGCAAATGCCATTATTCACCCGAGTGACATTCGCTGGCGGCGGTTGTTCCATATTTTCTGGTAGCCATTTTCTGGGAAGTCTGATTACCTAAAGAGAGCCGCCCCGCCTCCCTCGGGAAAACGAGCCCACATGCGCTACGCCGATGCAGGCGTAAATATCACGGTTGCAGATGAAGCAAAGCGGCGGATCGCCGCGATGGCAGGTAAGACCTTTCGGCGCGGAGTGTTGGCTCCGATTGGGGGATTCGGCGCGCTTTTTGAAATCGATTACAAGCGATGGCGCGAACCTGTGCTCGTGGCCAGCGCGGACGGCGTCGGGACTAAGCTTAAGGTCGCCTTTGCCACCGGAATTCACTCCAGCGTGGGCGCGGACATCCTGAATCACTGCGTGAATGATATTTTGACGCAGGGCGCCGAGCCGCTTTTTTTCCTCGACTACCTGGCAATGGGCAAAGTCGATCCTCGCATCGTCGAGCAAGTGATCGAAGGCATGAGCCGGGCGGCCAAGCAGGCGGGCTGCTCGCTCATTGGCGGCGAGACGGCGGAGATGCCGGATTTTTACCGCGAAGGCGAATACGACCTGGCTGGATTCATTGTGGGCGCGGTGGAAAAGAGCAAGCAGCTCGATCCACGGCGCGTGCAACCCGGCGATGCGCTGATTGGGCTTCCCTCCACGGGGCTCCACACCAACGGATATTCGCTCGCGCGGAAGCTGGCTTTCGAAGTGGCGGGGCACGAGCCGGACGCGTATGTGGCGGAGGCGGGCGGGAAAATCGGCGCGGAACTGCTGAAGCCACATCGCGCGTATTGGCCGCTGCTCAAGAACATCCTGGGGAATGAATGGGTTTCGTCGATGGCGCACATCACCGGCGGCGGAATCACCGGAAATTTGCCGCGGGCTTTGCCCCGGAACGTGCAGGCCGTGGTCGAGCTGGGCAGCTGGCCGGTGCTGCCGATTTTCAAGTACCTGGCAAAAATTGGAAACATCGACCGCGAGGAGATGCTCCACACGTTCAATCTCGGCGTGGGAATGATTTTAGTGGTGCCGGCGAAAAGCGTCTCCAGCGTGGAAACCGAATTGCGGCGGCGGCGCGAGAAGTTTTATCTCATCGGGCGCATCGAAAACGGCCAGCGCGGCAAGCCCCGCGTGATTTACTCGGGGAAGCTGCCGCTTTAGCCTGTTCCACTTTAAAGCCCTAAATTCCACAGAATGTATCGAAGACGCGGCATGCTGGGACATGAGCGTGTTCGTTTTTTTGCAAGGTAGTTTTGGCATGGCAGGGAAGTTGGCGGGTGAGGAAACGAGGTTACGGCGCTGGACGGCTATCGCGGACCTAACGCTGTTCCCCTCGTTCGTGCTGTGGTTCATTTGGTCGCTGCAATTCCGCGCTCGATGGACTTGGATAGTATTCCCCTTTTGGCTGATCGTAAGCTTCAAACTGCACCGCGACACTCATCAAACGCTGGGCTGGCGCCTCGATAATCTTTGGCCCGCAGCGAAGCAGGCGCTGATCCTCCTTGGCGCAATGGCGATCGGGCTGGTTGTAATTGGCTTGATTTTCGGCTCCGCGCACCCGGTTCGTTCGGATCTGGCCGTGCTCCGCCAATTCGGCGGATATCTCGCGTTTTGCACCGCGCAGCAATTAGGGTTGAATTCCCTGGTACAGAATCGGATGCTCGCGCTCGTTCGAAACGAGTGGGTGAGCGCGGCCCTGACCGGCGCGATTTTCGCCGCATGCCATTGGCCGAACCCGGTGCTTGTGCCACTCACGTTTATCGGTGGCTCAGCGATGGCGTGGATGTTTTCCCGTGTGCGCAACGTGATACCGCTGGCAATCGGGCAGACGATCCTGGGGATGCTTGTGCTCTGGGCGTTTCCGATGGCGTGGCAGCATCACATGCGCGTCGGCCCGGGATATTACAACTGGCAGATGTGGCGATAAGGCTGGAATTCTCCGGCGCTCACGGCCCAAGCGCAAATATGCGAGGGCAACCGGTTGGGGAGTAGAATGGCGGAATCTGAAAGGCGTGCGCATTCGGGGGAGATTCGGAAGGCGTGAAATGCGGCATAGATGGTTCGGGACGGCGATTCTGGCTACGTGCTTGATTGGAAGTTCGGCGAGCGCGGGGCTGGCGCAAAAGCACAAGGCGCAAACGCAGGCGCAGAACAAAACCGGGCAAGGCGGGCCGGCGCAATCCGAGGCGGACAGATCCAGCTTTCTGGTGGCGCGGCCCGAGTTAAGCGATCCGCTTTTCGAGCAGTCGGTGGTTCTGATGCTGCCTGTGATCGATAAATATCTGGTTGTCGGGCTGATCGTGAACAAGCCGACGCGCATTACGCTGAGCCAGGTTTTCCCGAAAATATCCGCGTTCAAAGACAGGACGGACAAAGTTTATTTTGGCGGTCCGGTCGACGTGAAGGCGCCCGGGGCGATCTTCCGCTCGACGAAATCGTTCAAGCAGGCGTTTCACTTGACCGGCGATCTTTACGTCACTTTCGACTCGAATTTCATCGAGTCAATCCTCAAAGGGCAGAAAAAAGAAGTGAGCGACATGCGGCTCTTCATTGGGCGCGCGCAGTGGGGCACGGACCAGCTGGGCGGCGAGATGGAGGACGGATCTTGGTATGGCGCGAAGGAAGCAAACACGGTGATTTTCAGCGCCGATCCGGATCTGTGGAAGACGCTGATCGCAGAACTTGAGCCGGGAGTTTTGGCGGAATTCACAATCGATAGCGGGCGCGCAAAGGAGCGGCGCATTTGAAGACTTTCCAGATCGCGGTGATCGCGGGCGATGGCATCGGCAATGAAGTGATACCGGAGGGAATTCGCGTGCTGGAAACGGCCGCGAAGAAATTCGGATTCGCACTGGAATGGACGCCGTTCGACTGGAGCTGCGAGCGGTTTCTCGCCACCGGCCGGATGATGCCGGAGGACGGCCTCGAACAGCTCCGGCGATTCGACGCGATTTTTCTCGGCGCGGTGGGCAGGCCGGACGTGCCCGACCATATCTCACTCTGGGGATTGCTGATCCCGATCCGCCGCGGCTTTCGCCAATACGTGAATTTGCGGCCGGTCAAGCTACTCGAGGGCATCGAGAGCCCGCTGAAGCGGTGGGCGCCGGGAGAAATCGACTTCACGATCGTTCGGGAAAACGTCGAGGGTGAGTATTCAAATGTCGGCGGGCGAATTTACGAAGGCACTGACCAGGAGCTCGCGGTGCAGGAAGCCGTCTTCACCCGCAAAGGTGTGGACCGCATTTTGAAATTCGCGTTTGAGCTGGCGCGCAAGCGAGGCAAGCATGTCACCTCCGCGACGAAATCCAACGGCATCATCCACACGATGCCCTTTTGGGATGAACGTTTTCGCCTGATGCGCGCTGAATTTCCGGACGTGCGCACGGATCAGTATCACATCGATATTCTGACGGCGCATTTTGTCCGCCATCCCGATTGGTTCGACGTAGTAGTCGGTTCGAACCTTTTCGGCGATATTCTTTCGGACCTCGGCCCCGTCGTGGTGGGATCGATCGGGATCGCGCCCTCCGCGAATCTGAATCCCGAGAAGGAATTTCCATCGATGTTCGAGCCGGTGCACGGGTCGGCGCCCGATATTTTCGGCAAAAAGATTGCCAACCCGATCGGACAGATCTGGTCAGGGGCGATGATGCTGCGGCACCTGGGGCTTGAGCATCCAGCTCACGCGGTGGAGCACGCGATTGAAGCCACGCTGGCCAAAGGAAAAGTGCGCACTCCAGACATCGGCGGCAGGAATTCCACCGACGAGCTGGGAATCGCGATCGCGAACGCGGTTGCCGCCTGAGTTGATTCCTCGCGCCGCAAGCCAGCGCCGCTTCACCTTTTTGTTTCAATCGTTTCTCAGTGCCTCCATGTCTCCGTGGCTATAATTTGCTTTCCCGGTCTGATTCGGGATTAGAATTGCACCGTACGCGCGGCGGTGACTGGGGGATAGGATTCCTGAAGAGCGCGATCTGACGTCTGAGCCTGCCGGGCGCCCGAGTGCGCCCACGGACAACGATAGTGCGCTTTTTGCGCGCCGCACCAGCCGGCTCGCCGCGCGTCGCCTCATTCCATTCCTTTTTCTCCTTTACATTATTGCGTTCCTCGATCGCATGAACGTCAGTGCCGCCGCGCTGGAAATGCCGCATGACCTGGGGCTTAGCGACAAGGTAGTCGGTCTCGGCGCGGGCATTTTTTTCATCGGGTATCTTGTGCTGCAGATTCCCGGCGCGTTGATTGCCGAAAGGCTCAGCGCGCGCAAATGGATAGCGTGGGTAATGGTGGCGTGGGGATTTCTGACGCTGCTGATGGCATACATCCACACGGCGCGGGAGTTTTACCTGGTGCGTTTTTTTGTGGGCGTGGCGGAAGCAGGCTTTTTCCCCGCAGTGGTCGTCTACTTGACGCACTGGTTTCGCAGTGCGGACCGGGCAAAGGCGCTTGCCGGATTTTACGCGGCTCAGCCTCTGTCTTATGTTGTCGGGTCGCCGATTGCCGGCGTACTCCTGGGGATCAAGTGGCTCGGCCTCCACGGCTGGCGCTGGCTTTTCATTCTCGAGGGAATTCCCGCCATCGTGATGGGACTCGTCGCGCTCGGTTATTTGACGGACTGGCCGCGTGAAGCCAAATGGCTTAGCGGTGCCGAGCGAGAATGGATCAGCCGGGAGATCGCGCGTGAGAGAGAAGCGAAGCAGCGGCTGCGCTCGCTCAGCATTTCGCAGGCGCTGTGCGACCGCAATGTGATCCTTCTGATGCTCTGCTATTTCTGCGCCGTTTCCGGGAGCTACGGCGTCGGTTTTTGGCTGCCCACGATTCTGAAGCGCCTTTCGCGCAAAAGCGATTTGATCGTCACGCTGCTCGCCGCTTTACCCTACGTGGCGGGTTTTTTGACGCAGCAGTTCAACGCCTGGCATTCGGATAGGACCCGCGAGAGACGCTTGCACTCGGCGCTGCCCGTGTTTCTGAGCGGAGCGGCGCTCTTCATGGCGATTGCGGCCGGATCGAACGTCTTGCTCTCGGTATTTTTCTTTACGCTGGTGTGTGGCGCGTATTACGGGTTTCAGCCCGCGTTTTGGGCCGTTGTCACCGAATATCTCGGCGGTTCCGCGGCAGCGGCGGCGATTGGGCTCATCAATTCGATCGGCAACCTCGGCGGGTTCGTCGGCCCGTTTGTTTTGCCTTTTCTTGAAACGCGCGCAAAAAGCTTCTCATTTGGCTTGCTCTATTTGGTCGGCAGTTTTCTGCTCTCCGGCGTCTTTATGTTGATGGTGGGCAGAAGCGTGCGCCGAACCCCGCAGGAAGGTGGCGTCTTTGCCCCAGGCGCTGCGGGACAGGAGGCAAGGGCGCGCTAGCCCTCAGTGGATTTCGGGTTCGGGAATCGGCGCGGTGCCCTCGAGGAAATCGAAATCGCATCCCTGGTCGGCCTGCCGGATGTGTTGCATGAAAAGCTGCCCGTAGCCGCGCGGATAGATTCCCTGCTTCGGCTTCCATGCGGCGCGGCGCCGCTCGATTTCGTCCTCGCAGACGCGCATATTCAAGGATTTTTTCTCGACGTCAAGCTCGATGATGTCCCCTTCCCTGAGCAGTGCCAGCGGACCTCCCACGAAAGATTCCGGCGAAACATGCAGAACGCAGGTACCGTAATTCGTGCCGCTCATCCGGCAATCGGAAATGCGCACCATGTCGCGCACCCCTTGCTTCAGTAATTTTTTCGGAATCGGGAGATTTCCCCACTCGGGCATGCCGGGCGCGCCTTTCGGGCCGCAATTGCGAAGCACGAGGACGCTGTCAGCATCAACGTCGAGGGTGGGATCGTCGATGCGGGCGTTCATGTCGTTGTAATTCTCAAAGACGATGGCGCGGCCCGAATGCTTGAGCAGCGCGGGATTTGCTGCAGCGGCCTTGATAACGGCGCCTGTAGGCGCCAGATTGCCGCGCAGCACGACCAAGCCGCCTGAGGGAAAGAGAGGATTTTCCAGCGTGCGAATCACGTCCGGTATAAAAATCTGCGCATTCTTGACGTTTTCGCCCACCGTTTTGCCGGTCACCGTAAGGCAGTCCAAATCGAGGTGCGGCGATAGAGCTTTCATCAGCGCGGGAAGGCCGCCGGCGTAATAAAAATCCTCCATTAAATATTGTCCGGTGGGACGGATGTTCGCAAGCACTGGCGTTGTTGCCGAAAGCGCATCGAAATCATCCAGCGTGAGAGTGATGCCCGCGCGGCCGGCGAGGGCGATCAGGTGAATCACGGCATTAGTCGAGCCGCTAAGCGCGAGATCCGTGGCAATGGCGTTTTTGAAAGAAGCTTCAGTGAGAATGTCTCGCGGCTTCAAATCTTCCCACACCATTTCGACGATGCGCCGGCCGGAGCGGTCCGCAAGCTTCCGGTGATTCGCGTCGACGGCGGGGATGGAACTCGCGCCCGGGAGCGAAAATCCCAGCGCCTCGGCAAGGCTCGTCATCGTGGAGGCGGTGCCCATCGTCATGCACGTGCCGGCTGAACGGGCAATGCCCTCTTCGATTTCCGTCCACGCGTGTTCGTCAATATTTCCCGCTCGCAATTCGGACCAATACTTGATCACATCCGCGCCGCTGCCGAGCACTGTGCCATGCCAGTTGCCGCGCAGCATCGGGCCAGCGGGAACGAAGATTGCGGGAATGTTCATGCTGATCGCGCCCATCAGCAGAGCAGGCGTGTTTTTGTCGCACCCCCCCAGCAGCACCGCGCCGTCGGCTGGATACGAGCGCAGCAATTCCTCTGTCTCCATCGCCAGAAGATTGCGGTACATCATCGTGGTAGGCTTCTGAAACGTTTCGCCCAGTGAGAGCGCCGGCATTTCGAGTGGGAAGCCTCCTGCTTGCCAGACGCCGCGCTTCACGTCCTCGGCCATTTCGCGCATGTGGCTGTGGCAGGGATTGGCGTCGCTCCATGTATTGATGATTGCGATGACGGGTTTGCCCGCATAGTCGGCACGAATGCAGCCCATGGATGCGGCGCGCGAGCGATGGCCGAAAGCGCGGAGATCATCCACACCGAACCAGCGGTGGCTTCTCAATGTTTCAGGTGTTTTCTTTGGCATGACGACAGGGTCAGATCTTTCCTGCGCGCGTTTGAGATGCGTTCGCTGAGATCCGCAAGTTCAAAGCACGCGAGCGAGATGGTGTATTGTAGACAGCCGAAGTCAGCGGCGTCAAACGGATAGCGCGCTTTTCGATTGCGCGAGACGCGTTTGCGCCGGCTTTCGCGAAGCGGAGCCTATGGAAAAGATTACGGTGTTACTCTTGCGAGGCGGGAAAGAGGAGCCGCCGCTGCAAATTCTCGCGGCGCTGCGGGATGCAGCGACGATCATAGTCGGAGATTCACCGGGCGCGCTTCGCGCTGCGGCGCCCGACGCGGAGGTGATTTTCAATTGGTCGGGAGGACTGCCACTTTTTCGCGAAGTATTTTTGATGTGCCCGAGATTGCGCTGGGTGCACTCGCGTTCGGCGGGGCTGGAGCGATCGCTCTTTCCGGAGCTGGTGGCGAGCGAAGTGCCGTTGACGAATGGGAGCGGAGTGTTCAGTTCGTCGTTGGGAGAGTTCACGCTGGCGGCGATTCTGTATTTTGCGAAAGATTTTCGCCGCATGATTCGCAATCAGATGGCGGGCGCGTGGTCGCAATTCGATGTGGCGATGATTTCGGGAAAGTCCGCGGGAATCGTGGGATACGGAGATATCGGGCGCGCTATTGCCGCCCGTTGCCGTCCGATGCAGATGAAGATATTCGCGTTAAAGCGGCACGTGCCGCCTGGCGGAAAGACGGACGCACTTGTGGACGAATACTTCAGCAGCGAGCAACTGAGGCAGATGCTTCCTTTGTGCGATTACGTCGCGGTTGCGGCGCCGCTGACGCCGGAGACGCGAGGCATGATCGGCGTCGCCGAGTTCGCCGCCATGAAGGAAAATGCCGTGATCATCAATGTCGGCCGCGGTCCTGTGATCGACGAAAGCGCGATGATCGCGGCGCTTTCCGAGGGCAAGATCAGAGGGGCCGCTCTGGATGTCTTCGATCACGAACCGCTGCCGGCGGGACATCCGTTTTACAAAATGGAGAATGTCTTGCTTTCGCCGCATTGTGCCGATCACACCGACGAGTGGCTCAACGATGCGATGAACTTCTTTGTGGCGCAGTTTGAACGATTTCGGCGAGGCGAGCCGCTTCTGAACGTGGTGAACAAGAAGCTGGGATACTGACGGACGCCTGCCCTGAGCGCTGTCGAACTGGGCGATCTAGAGCATGGCCGCAGCTTCCGTTTCGTGTAAAATACTGCCTATGAGACTCGCCGGTGCATTTGCCCCCCTGACTACGCCGTTTGCGCCTGATGGCAGCGTGGCGCTCAATCGTCTGCGCGAGAATATCGCTCGCTACAACACGACCCGCCTTTCGGGCTATACGATCAACGGCTCGACCAGCGAATCCGTGCTACTCACTTGGGACGAAGTGTATCAAGTGTGGGAAGCAGCGCGGGAAGCCGCGGCTCCGTACAAGACGCTTATCGCCGGAGCCGGCGCCGAAGCCACGATGGAGACGATCACGCACACGAATCGCGCCGCCGAGCTCGGTTACGATGTCGCGTTAATCCGCACCCCGAGCTTTTACAAGCCGGCCATCTCAGACACGATGCTGCTCGAGCATTATTTGCGCGTGGCAGACGCGTCCCGCATCCCCGTCATGATCTATTCGGTGCCCGTGTTTACGCATGTCACGGTGAAGGCGCCGCTCGTAGCGCGCATCGCCGAGCACGAGAACATCGTCGGGATGAAGGATAGTTCGGGCGACGTGGAAGAAATCGGAAATATCAGCGCCGCAACGCCCGATGATTTCCAGTTGCTTTGCGGATCGGCGGCGACGCTCTACGAATCCCTCAAGCGCGGAGCCGTAGGAGCGATCGTGGCTGCAGCCTGCGCGTTCCCGGAACTCTTCGCGGATATTTGCGAATTGACCGCAGCGGGCCAGGATGAACGGGCGCGCGCCCAGCAGCAGAAGCTGATCGCTCCGGCCAAACTGCTCGTCCAGTGCGGCATCGCCGGTTTGAAGTACGCGCTCGATCAATTGGGATATTACGGCGGCGCCCCTCGCCTGCCTTTGCTGCCGCCCAATGAAGAGACGCGGCGCTCGATCGACGAAATGGTCGCGGGCGTCCTCTCGAAATCAGCCGCGTAGTTTAGCGTCAGGCGCGCATCATTCGTGCACTTCGTCAGGAAACCGCTGGTT
>DATJOL010000018.1:0-6223 GCA_035507075.1 Candidatus Aquilonibacter sp.
CGGAGGAACCAGATGACTTCCAAGCAAATCGCAGCGATCTTTTTCGTTGTCGCAGTCGCTTTCGCTGTTGCCCCGAATTGCAGCGCGAGCCAGTCGATCACAAGCCGCCCTTCTGCGGTTTACTTCGACGGCACGAGCCCCACTCCTGATCCGATTCCGATGGGACCTCGCGCTTGGCTCGACGGCACAAGCCCCACTCCCGATCCGATTCCGATGAAAAATGCCCATCTTTTGGACGGCACGAGCCCCACTCCTGATCCGATTCCGATGCGGTTTTCCGCGCGCTTCGACGGCACAAGCCCCACTCCCGATCCGATTCCGATGGGACGTGGCGCTATGCTCGACGGTACCAGCCCCACGCCTGACCCGATTCCTATGGGCCGTGGTGAATGGCTCGACGGGACGAGCCCGACTCCGGACCCAATTCCGATGGGTAGGGCCGACTGGCTCGATGGGACGAGTCCGACGCCCGACCCGATTCCGATGGGTCCGCACCAAATAGTGAATTGAATACGTCCACTAAAAATAGGGGGAGAATTTGTAACTTCTCCCCCTTGCATCTTATGCTAGAGTCGTTGGCCAAGTAGGTATCGCGACATGTCTGCGCTGACGATTTGGTGGATCGGAATCTGCCTGGAGTCGGTGGTCATCGCCCAGGGAATTCGCGCCAAAGTGTTCACGAAATACCCCGTTTTTTTTGCTTACCTGGCATTCGTTCTTGCGTCCGAAGTTTCGCGCTATGCTATTTATGAGCGTGTTCGACCGCTGTACCGGGGCTGGTGGTGGACCACGGAGTTCATCGGCGTGCTCCTGGGCTACCTGTTGATCATGAACGTCTTGGAAAAGGTTCTCACCGCGTACCCCGGCGCCAGGAAGTTTGCTCGTAACATTGGCATGTTCATTTTCGCGGGAATCGTACTTTTCACCAGCGCCGAGTGGCTCTTCCAGCGCCAAATATCTCCGGCTCTTACTTCCATCGAAGTGGGTCGGAATCTTCGCAGCGCCGAAGCGCTCCTCCTTTCCGCACTTCTCCTCGTCATCGCGTATTATGGCGTCAGAATTGGCCGCAACATGACGGGCATCATCGCCGGCTATGGCATGTACATCGCCTTAGAAGTCATCATGTACGCGTGCCGAGCTCTTTTCGGGCAATCGTTTCAGAGCAGCTTCTCTCGGGTTCGCAGCTATTCGTATTTAGTTGCGCTTGTCGTTTGGTTGGCGGCTCTTTGGTCCTATTCGCCCGTGGTTCAGCCCGAGCCGCCCTTGCAGCTCGAATCGGATTATCAGGCATTCGCCGATTCCACCAGAGAGAGAATCGACGCCATGCGGTCTTACCTGGGGAGGCCTGGCAAGCGGTGATTCAACTCGTGTTCTCGATTTTCCTGGGCGCGGGGCTCATTGCTCTGCTCTATCTGTTCTGGATGCGCGAACGTGCGCGTCCCGAGGGCGGCGCCGAAGCCCTGCTCAACGCTCAGAACGCGCTGAATAAGCTGAAGGGCGGCCTGCTGCCGGCCGCCCTGATCGCGCGCGTTTTTGCGCAAGACGACTTACGGTTCGTCGCCACTCATAGCACGCTGGAAGTCCAAAAGGCCTTCAGGAAAGAACGGAAGCGCCTCGCGCTCTTCTGGATCGGCCAGGTGCGCAGCCAGATCGTGAGCTTGCGGAAGTTTCACCTCGGCAAATCGCGCTTTTATGCGCGCCTGAGCTTCTCTACGGAACTGCGGCTTGCGGCCGCATTTTCGCTCCTTCTCGGGGAATGCCGCATTTTGCAGGCGATGATCTACCTGCGCGGACCGTACGCGTTCCCGGGGTTCGTGGGTCGCACGATCACCGGCGCTGCCCGCGTGTGCGGCGTCTCGGAGCGATCTATCGCTTATATGAGCCTGTCCCGCTCGAAAATGCCTGGAAGTGGCGGCACCGAGAATCAGGCGGCCCTGTAGGATTCGACGCATGAACTTCTTCGCTCGCAACTTGCGCGTTCACGAGGCTGCCGAAGATCTCCGCCGGCGCACGCTCGCACAGATCGGGCGGCCGCTCGACCGGCTCATCTATCTGGCTTCCATGCGGGACTACAATACCGGCCTCTATTACCACGATGGACTCGCATCGAAATTCGGAGACGACGTCGCGTGCGAAGCCATCGCCGAATGCCATCGGGAAGCCTTTCACGAATTGGTTTCCTTGCCGCTCGAAGTGCTGGTGGGCCAGATGGAGAGCTACATGAAGACCATGCAGACTGCTCCCTCCGATTTCCTCGCCATGTGGAAGGGAATTGAGCCGTATCGCGTGGCCGTGCCAGTGGGAGCGGATCAGCTGGCTATCGAATTTCTCTTTTCGAACTTCAGGATCGCTTTGTCAATTTTGGGTGAGCGTCTGCATGGCCGTCGGCCGATGGAACCAGGCGCATCGCTACCGCAGTTACCTGTCCAATAATCTCCGCGTCATCGGGATGCGCATACTGCCGGATCGAAACCGGCGAGAGTGGGTGAGGTATCAGCGTGATCTGCGATCCGCGCACCTCCACCCAGGAACAGGCATATCCGTCGCGCAGCTCGACAAAGAAGATCGGCCGGTCGTACTCCGTCCGCCACTCTGTGGCGGCCGAACGTGCGACGTTGCTGTCGATCTGCACGAAAGATCCGGGCCGCAGCAGCGGAAACATCGTGTAATCCTGCATGCCCACGTAGCCGTACTGGCAGTGCCGCACATCCAGCTTCTGGATCAGCGCGATCGGCACTTCGCCCCACAGTTCCACCATCCGCGAAATCAGGCTGGTCTTTTCCAGGTTGAAGCTGCGGTCGAAGCGCACGGGAAACGTGATGGCCTTCTCGGGGTCCGGCGGCTCGAGCGACGCCAGATGCGTGTTCGCAGTCGGCAGGGCCAGTTGATATCCCGAAATGGCGCCTAGATCGACGCCGAAAAGGCTAAGCAGATCGTTGAATTTCGTACGGTAGACGACGCTCAAGCTAAAAAGCTTATATATGCTGGGTACCGAGCTGGAGTTCTCAAGCTGGGTCAGCCATGCGTTCGATATATAGTATTCATCGTTCTTGCAATTCTCCGAGATGTTTCGGCTGTACTCCTCCACCTCTCGGGTCGTCATTCCCAGCCTGTTGCGGATTTCCTTCAGTTGATCCCCAGGTCTCACGTGGACGACTCCGTGTGCGGCGCTACTTGAAACGCATGTTTCAATTCCCCGTAACTGCCCGCAGAATAATGCTTTCCGGTTTTCGAAGCAACTTAATTGGAGGGCACGTAACTCACACCGCAAGGGGTCCCGCCGGACCCCAGCCCCCGCCACTGACTCGACCGCTTTAGCCCCTCGATGAACGCCGCTCCATCGAGGCGACCTATTTACTTAGTTGGCGGCAACGAACCGATATACGGACCGCGTGCTCCAAGATCACGGGACAGACAACTCCGTATGAGCATCGCTCAGGCCTGCCTGGAATCGAGATAGTGATGCCGTTCTGCTTGGTATCAGAAGCAAGACTATGGTTTCCGCGCCGCCGGTGCGAACTCGCCTAGACTGGCAGTGCGCTCGCGACCGTTCTGGTTCTCGAGAAATGGGAACTGGACCCCACGGTTACGCCGCTGTCCTAAGCGGGCGCAAGCCCGGGGGGTTCCGCGGCCTTGCGGAGCCCCCTCAAATACCCTTTTTCGTTTGGCTCGGCATGCGACGTTTTTCCATTCATCACATCTGCTCGCTTCGCACGCTCGGTCGAGCCAGCGGCCTGGCATTCTCGGCGAAGCAGAGTTCGGCCTTGCCTGTCCTTCCGTCCTGTTTCCCCTTTCGCGGCAGCCTATTTCGAAGATTTGCCACGCCCGCCCGGGAATGTGTCAACGTTTCGGGTGGGGCGGAATATCTCGAATGAGCAACTTCGGTTATAAGCCGGGGTCAGGCCCTCCCTATCGCGAGAAGCGAAGTGTGCCGCGATACTCGCTGATCGCGACGGTAGACATCGTGGAGCCCGTGAGCGATATGCATCTCTCGGGCCGCGTTTCAGAGATCAGCCGCAAAGGCTGCTACCTCGACATTCTCAACACTTTGCCCGTCGGGACGAAGATCCACCTAACAGTCTCGCGGGACCAGGGGACATTCGCCACCCCGGGCAGGATTATTTATGTGCAAGAAGGAATGGGAATGGGAGTCGCGTTTGGCGAAACAGCAGCGGACCAGCTGCAAGTGCTCGATTTGTGGCTGATCGAGCTTCAGGGGTAGTCCTTCGCACGCCGCCCGGATTTCCGGCTACGGGCCGCCTTACGGTAAACTGCAGGAAGCACCACATCCCCAGGGAGGGCCGGTTGGGTTTCAGCGCAAGCACGCGTCAATTGGGAGCTGTAACGATTGTTGATGTACGTGGCCGTTTCACGTTGATCGAAGGAGAAGCCGTCCACGAGTTGCTGCTCGATCTTTTTCAGGACGGAAAATCGAAAGTGCTTTTGAATTTTCGCGACGTCACCTATCTCGATAGCTCGGGCGTCGGCCAGCTCGTCCGCTCGCTCTTCACGGCTCGGAAGAGCGGCGCGCTTCTCGGCACTGTCGATTTAAGCAAGCGCGTCGAAGAGGTCTTGCGGCTCGCCAACCTGCACCAGGTGTTCACCGAATTTCCCGACGAGCAGAGCGCTATCCGCAGCTTCTCCTCGTAGGCGGTTCGTCTGGAGCGGCCGGCGGTTTTTTCCGCAAGCGCATTCACCACGACCCGCGTCATGCCGTCCTACTGAAGAATCACATCCGCGAACGCCTCGGCGGCCTCCGTGATCTATAGAATCTTGCTCCGCCGGCGCGCCGAGGCTGCCGGTGATTCAAAAGACCTCGCGCGACGCTCGGAATGCAACCCGGCAGTTTTCGGCGGGGTGCGGGGAAATCCTAGTTCATTTTCCAGTTGGAGGGAGGGGACTCGAGCGACCAAAAATCGGGCGAGGCCTGCGGGAACTCCACGGCGACCTGAGCGAGGCCGGCGCGGTCCGGGCCGATATAGGCGACGCGGCACTCGCGCTCGTCCCAATTTTTCGGATTCATCACGACGATCTTCTGGCCGAGGGCGACTTTGTTTTCGAGCATCAGCAGAGCGCCATGCGCGCTCACGGTGACCGTAAACGTCTCTTCACGGAAGGCGCGATGATCCGGGGAATCGCCGCAAACGACAACCGGCACGTCGAGCAGCACCCGCTCGCTTCGCCTGACTCCCGTTTGCGTTGTCATGTTTTTCGCCTCGGGTTCGCCCACGGACATTTCGTTTTCCCGAAGACCAGCGTGCCGCTTCGCCTGCTGAATCTAACTATCGCGCAAAATGCGTTACGCGTCAGTGAAAATTGCGGCGGAAGAGCTTCTCGGTAACCGTCCGCAAGTACAGGGATGCTTGGCGGGCCCTATGCGTTTCGCTTATCAACCTGCGGACGCGGCGCGTTCGATGCGGAGGGTGACCACGTCCCAGCCAGGCACGAGAATCGAATCGCCGGCTTCGGCGCCGGCTGCTTCGTTCGTGCCGCTGAGCCACACTTTTCGCGGTTTCCCCGGCCACATTAATTTTGCGGCGCGGTCTTCACCCGAAGCGCTGAAGAGGCGGACGATCCACGCGGCGCCGTCGTCGCTCGGCTTGAGGGCGGTGACGAGAACGTCGTCCGGCTCGACGAACAAAAAAGGGCGGCGCAACTCCACGTCGCGATCTTTCGTTGGTACCGACACGAGCGCTTGGCTCAGGCCGATGGCGAAACGCGAAGCGGCCGCGGGGTCGTAGCCGTGGTGCGGGCGGATCGCATAGCGGAATTCCACAACGCCCTCCTGATAGGCGCGATAGTTTGTGCCCCAGTGATTGTTCATCACCCAGGAATAGAATTTTTGTGTCGGCGCGATTTTCTTGCGCCAAATCGCGGGATCGCGTTGCGAGCCGAGCAGACTTGCGGAGATTTCGCCGATCTCGACGAGCGGCGCATCGAGCGTGACCCAGGTGACGCCGGCGCGGTCGTTCGAGACGTCGATCCATCGGCCCACCGGCATCCAGTTCTTGCACGACCCGGGAAGCTGATCAAGTTCGGGGCGTTCGACCGCGAACGGAATGTCCATTCGGATTTGCCCGTTCGGCACGTTGAACGGAAACGCAAACTGTAAACTTTCTTTTCCGCCGCGCTGAGCCCACTCGCCGCCGGGTCCCTCTGCGCCCGGATGCGGATTCATCGCGGCGCGTTTCTTGTCAATGATGTTTGTGATTTCGACGTAGTC
>DATJOL010000019.1:0-7635 GCA_035507075.1 Candidatus Aquilonibacter sp.
CGGAGGAAACGCGAAAAGCCATCAATTCACCCAGTTGTCCGGTCCCGGGGGAGGCTCGTCCTTATGGTCGCGGACGTAAACCTCGAATTTCCGGCGGAGTCGTCGCCGTTGGTAGTCGGAAACCTGGTTGCGGACGTTGTAAAGAAACGACCCGCGGCGCAGGTAGAGATATCCGACGAGCATTCCGCCTAAGTGGCAGACATGGCTGACGTTATCTCCCGTCACGCCAAAGGTGCTGATGAACTCGATGGCGCCAAGGATGATGACAAGCAAGCGCATCGAGATCGTCACCGGCAGCGGGAAAAGATAAACCTGCCGGTGAGGCATGATCACGGCGCAAGCCAGCAGCACGCCGTAAATCGCGCCGGACGCGCCGATGGTTGGAGCGGTGGCGATACCGTCGGCATGCGGGTCGAGAGCGGTCCTCACAACCAGGTCGATCAGGCCTGCTCCCACGCCGCAAACGAAGAAAAACGTCGTGAACTTGCGCGCCCCCCAGCTGTGCTCGAGGTCGGCGCCAAACATGGCGAGATAGAGCAGGTTAAAGAGAATGTGCAGAATCGTCGCATGGAGGAAAAGATAGGTAGCGAGTTGCCAGACGAAGCCAAAGTGAGTGACGTCTGCCGGAACCAGGCCGAACCAGTCAACCCAGAAGTTCCATCCGGCGGCGCCAAAAATAAATCGCGAGAGAACCTGGAGGACGAAAACTGACACACAAGCGATGCAAATCGTCTTTATGGCGCGCGGAAAGTACTCGCTTATGTTGAACGTATATCCGCCGTAGCCGCGCCGGTATAAAGGCATTTGTGACGATTTTAATGGCTCATAGCCACGGAGTCAAAAGGGTTGCGCGGCCGGCGGCTAGGCTTGGCGGATCACTTCGATCAGCTCTTGCGCAGCGGCCTTTAGCGCACGATCTCGACGGTAGATAAGGTAGAGCCGCCGTTCGACGCGCATTTGGCGCAGACGCACTTCGCGCAGCGCTCCGCGCCGAATTTCGTGCTCTACGCACATTTTGGGAACGATCGCGATGCCCTTTTTCATTTCGACGAATAGCTTGATGCTCTCGATGGTTGGCATCTCGATGTCGGTATGCAGCGGGACCCGGTGGCGCGCGAACATCTGCACCACGGCCTGGCGATGCGGCGATTCAACGATGTGCGCGACAAACGATTCTTCGGCGAGATCGGTGATGTCGACTTCACGGCGCTTCGCGAGCCGATGGCCGGGCCAGACGACAAGCGTGAGGGCGTCACGGTGGAATTCCGTGGCGGCGAGCTCATTGGCTTCGGGAAGATAAGAGATCACACCAACATCGAGATGATGATTCAGAACCTCGCGAGGAACGTCGCGCGAAAAGACGCGGTGCACGCGAATGAGAATACCCGGGCGCAGCGCGCGAAACCGGTCCAGTGCGGGCAGCAGCGCGTGAATCGAACTCTCGTTCACGCCGATCGCGACGTGCCCGCGTTCCAGACCGCGAAGCTCGCGGATGCCTTTTTGAATCTCCTCGCGGAGATTCAGCATGCGCTCTGCGTATTCGAGCAGCAGCGAGCCCGCATCCGTGAGCGTGCGTGCGCCGGACCCTCGGACGAAAAGCGGCTGCCCGACCCAGTCCTCGAGCTTCCGGATCGAGATGCTTACGGCCGGCTGCGTGCGGTAAAGCTTTTCCGCAGCACGGGAGAACGATCGCTCGCGAGCCACCGTTTGGAAAACTTGCAGAGATGCCAGATCCATTTCGTTCCCAGAGCCTTTATAAGGTGAATTTATGATGCTTGCAATGATTATAAATTGGACGGATTGCGCCTGCGGTTGTTTACTGTCAGAATCGGTTTAAGGAGTGCCTTATGGAAACCGTTCAATTCTTCGACACCACGCTCCGGGATGGCGAGCAGTCCCCGGGCTTTTCGATGAATCGCGAGGAAAAGCTCAAACTCGCGCACGCAATCGAAGAGCTTGGCGTCGATGTGCTGGAGGCCGGTTTCCCAATCGCTTCGCCCGGCGACCTGGAGGCAACTCGGGCGGTGGCGGCCGAGATCAAGGGATGCCGAGTAGCGGCGCTCGCGCGGGCGCGGCAGGAGGACATGGATGCCGCACTGCGCGGGCTAGAACCGGCAGCGAAACCCCGCCTCCACGTTTTTCTTTCCACTTCCGACCTGCACCTGAAATTCAAGCTGCGCATGAGCCGCGAAGAGGCTCTCGACCGAATCGCTACCATGGTGCGCTTCGGAAAGCGAAATTGCGAGGAAGTGGAATTTTCGGCGGAAGACGCCAGCCGGACCGATTTCGATTATCTCTGCGAGGTTATTCGCACGGTAATCGAGTGTGGTGCCACGATCGTGAATCTGCCGGATACCGTGGGATATTCAACGCCAGACGAGTACGAGAGCTTGTTTCGCAGCGTCCGAGCCAGGATTGTGGATCATCCCGAAGTGATTCTGAGCGCGCATTGCCATGACGATCTTGGCCTCGCAGTTGCCAATTCGCTTGCGGCGATCGAGGGAGGCGCCCGCCAGATCGAATGCACGGTGAACGGAATCGGCGAACGTGCAGGCAATGCTTCGATTGAAGAGTTGGCTGTGGCGCTCCGCGTACGGCAGAACCGCTATGGCGTGCAATCGAACATTGTGCTCGACAAGCTCTATCCCGTGAGCCGTCTGCTGACTTCGATCACAAACGTTCCCGTGCCGCCGAATAAGGCCGTAGTCGGTGCCAATGCTTTTGCCCACGAAGCGGGGATTCATCAAGACGGAATCTTGAAGAATCCGCTCACTTACGAAATTATTTCACCCGCCACGGTAGGCGTTCCGGCCCGAAAACTGGTCCTCGGGAAACATTCCGGGCGGAATGCCTTTCGCGCACGGCTTGCCGATTTAGGGTTTGAGACAACGGATGCGGAGCTCGGCGAGTGCTACAGACTCGCGATTTTGCGCGCGGATGCCGAAAAAGAGATCACCGACCGTGACTTGATATCCTTCATCCATCAAGTGCGGCGGCAAGCGCCGGCCTCGGAGCCGAGCGCAGCAGCCTCGAGATAGCGAGACGCCGGCCAGAACCCGCGCTCTTTTAGGATATCGATGACACAAGTTCGGAAGACGGTTGCGGTGATCGCGGGCGATGGGATCGGGCCGGAGGTGACGAACGCCGCCATTGCAGTCTTAACTGACTGCGCCTCCGCGTTCGGCCACACTTTTGAGTTCCGCGAATTCCCTTTTGGCGGAAATGCGATTGATCGGTGCGGCGAGCCTCTGCCTGCGGAGACGTTGGCCGGCTGCCGTGCGTCGGATGCGATTCTTTTGGGCGCGATCGGTGGGCCCAAGTGGGAAAGCTTGCCGTTGGGTAAGCGGCCGGAGGCCGGCTTGCTCGGGATGCGCCAAGCGCTTGGCTTGTTCATCAACTTGCGCCCAATCCGTGTGCGGCCAGCGTTGCGCGACATTTCCCCTCTGCGTCCGGAGAGGCTTGGCGACACCGATTTCGAGATCGTGCGCGAGCTCACGGGCGATATCTATTTCGGGGAACACGCTATAGAAGGAGAAAAAACGCAGGCGCGCGCACGCGATGTGGCAACTTATAGTCACGCGGAAATCGAACGAATCGCGCGATTCTCATTTGAGCGTGCCGCCGCTCGCAGCCGCCGCTTAACCAGCGTGGATAAGGCGAACGTGCTGGCGACTTCAACGCTTTGGCGGCAGACGGTAACGGCGCTCTCCTCCGAATACCCAGATGTAGCGCTCGAGCACATGTACGTTGACAACGCTTCGATGCAGATTCTGCTGCGCCCCACAGCATTCGACGTAATTCTGACGGGAAACCTGTTTGGAGACATTCTCAGCGATGAGGCAGCTGCCCTAGCGGGCTCCATCGGGCTGATTCCTTCGATGAGCCGCGGACGAGCTGGTGAACCGGCACTCTACGAGCCGATTCATGGTTCGGCACCCACACTGGCGGGCAAGGATATTGCCTCGCCACTTGGCGCAATCTTTTCGGCGACCATGATGCTGCGTGAGTCGTTCGGTCTCGATATCGAGGCGCAGTGGATTGAAGCGGCTGTCGACCGGGCACTCGAAAGGGGCTTTCGCACCGCGGACATTGCCGTGCCGGGCGCGAAGTCTGTGCGCGGTTCCGAGCTAACCTCGCAAATTCGCATGGAGTTGCGAGAGTCGCAAACGCATCAGAAGAGCTACGGCTGGGGAGTCTAGGCGCACAACTTCGCGATTGCGCCTATGTTTTCCTGAGAACGAGACAACCAGCTACGATATCGTGCAGTGCCTGCTTTCTTGCCGTGAAGCCCGCCATCATGAATCCGATGAACAGCGTGAACTGCTCGAGGACCTTTCCGATATTTCGCGCCGCTGCGCGCGCAAAGCTCAAGCGATTTCCGTTTAGGTCTGTGACATAGAGGCGCAGCAGTTTCTTGCCCGGCGTTGCCTGCCAAGCCGAGCTTTCAAACGCAGCGCAATAGAGCACCAGAATCAGGTTCATCAGGAGCTGAAGCGCAATCGCCTGGCGCGATGAGCCTGTCATAAAGTCGACATAGTTCTTGGCGGTGAGATCCGGTCCGACATTGCTGAGAATCGGTTTGATTAGGATCGGCAGAGTCAAGAATCCCAAAATGAGGGAATCGACTATGAATGCCACGGCACGACGCCAGAAGCCGGCATAAGCGATCGGGTGTTTGGTTGGCTTAACTGGAGCGCGGCCGGGCTCAATTGGTGGTTCGCTTGATGAGACGGGTTCGCCGCATCTGTCGCATTTGTCGGCGCTGCCAGCCAGTTCTGCGCCGCATTTTCCGCAGTGCAATTCTCCTCCGCTCGTGCCACACTACAGCTTCCGCATCACCAGGCACCCCGCGATCATATCGTGAACTGCCTGCTTCTTATCCGTGAAGCCGCAGCAAATGCAGTCGACGAGATAGTAGAGATTGCCGAGAGGAACCATGCTGAGCCCGCGGCCGCTCCAGAAACGGCCGCTTGCCTTGCCGAAGCTGACCCGAAGGCCTTCGAGATCCGTGACGTAGAGGCCGAGGGCTTTCTTGCCGAGGGTTGCTTGCCAGCTCGAACTTTCCATCAGCGCCCAATAAAGCCATTTCATCGCAAGAAGCAGAATCACCAGAAAAATTAACCGCGGAAGGAACGCGGCGATCACAAAAGCCGGGTTTCCCCGCGCGATTGCGAGGCCGGGCAGAATGCTCGCGAACATCAGAATGACTAGCGGCGCTATCGGAACCGTCAGAATGATGTTGTCTAGCAGCGCCGCGACCACCCTGAGCCAAAAGCCCGCGTAATTGGTTGAGGATGCTGTAATTCCAGCGGGATACGAAGCGGCGACGGCGACCGCGCCCGTTTGACCCACGCTGTAACCCACGATTGGGCGCCCGCAAGAAGTGCAAAATGCCGTTCCATCGGCCACATTGGTCCCGCATGCCTGGCAGAACATGGATTCCCTCCCGCGAAGATGCAGCCGTCGTCGCTGCTGAAAGGATTTTTCGAATCGTACCGGAATTGGACTCAAGGGGTCAATGAAGATGTCTGGTCGTGCGACGCAGCGGTTAAGTAGGACAGAAGGGAAGCAAAATTTGGCAGCGAGCGTCAGCGCTGCTTGAGCATTGGACACATGAAACCAAAAGAGCGTCAGGCATCTTTGCGAACCGGAAGCCTGACGCTCTTCACTTTGATTCAAGAACGACTATGCAGTCACAGGTATGCTTGTTTTTTTGTAACGACGAACTCCATAAAAAGCCACCAGCATGCTGCACCCGATGAGGAGCAGTAAGAGCGATGAAGGTTCCGGTGTCTCCGTAACCGATGTGACGGCCGTTCCTATCAATGATCCGCCTGTGACTCCGTCAGACGAGGAGCATGCAGGTTCATCAGTAGAAAAAGCGCAGCCGTAACCGAGATCCGACGACAGCCCGGCATCTGTCGGGTCAGTTAAGAGCGGATCTGCGCCAACATATGGTTCCGAACTGTCTACGTCGAGATAGAGAATGTAGGTTCCATTGTTGAGTTCGAATTCGTCGTAGGACATGGACGCAGTGCTGGACGGGGAACCACCTGGCGCAAAACCGGTGCCTATGATTGGGTCGAGGTCGGAAAGAGTGAACGTGGCGCTTGAAAGTCCGCTTCCGGTGCCGGCTGTGAAAGTAATGTCGATATCCTGAAACGTGCCGTAAACAGGATTTGCGGCCGATGGATAGTTGTTGGAGTAGTCGAATGTGAACGATCCCGATGCGGTACCGCCATCGGCAAACGTCACATCGTTCAAGGTGTAGGTGGCGACGCTATCTGCTTTAGCAGCAGATGCAATCAGGAAAAGCGCGAAGGTTGCGAGTAGACCGCTTGTTAGTTTCCTGCCCCAATTCACAGAACCCTCCCAAGGTCGGCTGGGAAAACACAACCAATCATAACTCCTGCCGTCCTCCAGTGAGCAGCCCATACGCAATGAAATTTTGGCGATTCAGGTAAACACTGTATAAGGTCAAAAGGACTTCCTATGCAGACCCTGGGTCGCCAATGACAACGTTCCACGCCCGAACTTCCCAATCCCTGACCAAGCCGTGCTTCACGTAGGGATCATTTTTCGCAAATGACTCGGGGGCGCTCTTGTCCGGGGACCTGAAAATTAGAAGAGCCTTGTCCGCCGGGTCGCTGAAAGCGCCAGCCAACAAGATTTCGCCCCGGGAACGGGCCTGTTCAGCGAGGGCCAAGCGTTGTTCACGCAATGGCCCCCGACGTGAGAGATAATCCTCGACCAGTTCGTAGGTGAGCACAAAATAAGGCATCGCTGGTGTAATGGTCCTTTCCTCCCGCAAAGTGCGGCGAACCCCAAGTCCCCGCTAACGCCAAGCCTCTCTACATTATCTCCGCCTTTTCCACAAAGCGGAGCGAAATCCACAAGGCCACCGAGAAAAAAGATGGAAGAGCACTTGACGAAATTAAGAAAACTGCTATACTCTTCCGATGTCGGTGGTGCCTCGTGTTCGCTGTGGGACGTTCTGAGACCTAGTCTAGCCTTCTGAAAACAGAGGTGAGATTGGTTACACGCACCGGGTAGACGACATTCGAGCTTCGAGTACATCCGTTTGAGGGCTGCGCCGCAAAGCGGCCCAAGTGACAGACGGATTCGCCCGGCGCTCGACGCCGGGTTTTTTGTTGTTTGCAGGTTTCGCAGAACGGCTCCAAAGCGGACTGCGCTTCGCGTGACGCGAAGAAGCTCCAATCGGAAGTTGTTGATTAGGGCGTTGTTCTTTGACAATTGAAGGAAGCTGGCATTGTGTTGCACGAGGTGAAGTGTGATTCGTGCGGCACATAAAACCGCAAGTTTTGCTCGAGAGTAGCGTTTTGTGGAAAGGCGAGCCTACCTCTGCATGCTGCCTTCGTTAGTGTTTGGCCGATCTCGGTCGAACGCCAAGGAAGGCTTCCCTGAAATGCCGCCAAAAGGGCTGCAAGACCCTTGAGAAACGGTGGTTTCAGGGTCCCGACCCTGAAAGGGATGGGGACGTGTTGGGTAAGTTTTATGGTTAAGCTACTAAGGGCGTACGGTGGATGCCTTGGCGCCAACAGACGATGAAGGACGTGGCAAGCTGCGATAAGCCTCGGTGAGCCGCAAGCAGGCTTTGATCCGGGGATGTCCGAA
>DATJOL010000020.1:0-8948 GCA_035507075.1 Candidatus Aquilonibacter sp.
GTCGCGATCAGCTCCGGATACTCGAGGTCGCCATCCTGGCCGGTTGTTCCGATCTGGGCCAGCATTTGACGGACAGCGTCGACCAAACTCAAAAGCCCCGTGATGATCTCCGGCGTGAGCGCCAGCTTGCCATCGCGCAAAAGTGTGAGGAGGCTTTCCCCAACGTGAGCCACCTTCTCGAGCTTGCTAAACCCCAGGAAGCCACAATTTCCCTTGATCGTGTGAATCGTGCGGAAAACGCTCGCCAGCGCGTCTTTGTCCTGTGGATGCGTTTCGAGGCCCACGAGCTCTCGATCCAGGCGATCGAGGTTTTCGTAGCTCTCGACCAGAAAATCTTTGACGATGTCAGAGTCGCTCATCTTCTATTCCCATCCATATCGGGAACGATTCCCGATTGGAACTATTCAACGGCTCTTGGTCCTGCGACATGGCGCCAACTTCTACCGCTCCTGTATCGTCCTTTCGAACACTACTCTTTAGTATGGTGTTCAAGTCGCGGCTGATCCGACGAATCCAGTCGGCAGCGTTGATTGGGGCGCACGGCGACCGCGGTGCAATTCCCATGCCAGGAGCGCCGAGTGCGGCAGGTTGCCACAGACGCTTTTGCGGATACAATGCCACGGGAGAAAATGCATGCCGAAATCGCGCAGAGAATTCCTGGCGAATATATCGATACCTATTCTTGCCGGGGCCGCCGGATTTCAGGTTCAGGAGCAGAAGCCAGCTGAGCCGGAGCCCCCCGCCGGCACTCCGCCCGCTTTTGGCACTGCGCCGCCGGTGGGCCCGGCCGTATCGGCCGAGACCTTCACCGAAGCGGAGAAGCTCGTACAAGTTGAAATGACCGCGAGCGATCGTGCCGAGGCAGCCGGCAACTGGCGCGAGTCCATGGCGGCGCTCTACGAACGACGCACCGGGCCCCGGAAGCTTTCCCTGGAGGCGCAACTCTCGCCAGCAACGCAGTGGAATCCGGTTCTTCCCGGCCTGAAGGCTGGTCCTGATCGCGACCGATTTCTCCGCAGCAAAGACGATCCCGGGAAGCTGCCGTCGAATGACGAAGGCATCGCATTCGCCCGAGTGACGCAGCTCTCGCGGTGGATCGAGAACAAGAATCTCAGCTCCGAGCGGCTCACCCAAATCTATCTCGACCGGCTGGAACGGTTTGATCCCAAGCTGCGCTGCGTGATTACGCTCACGCGGGAAACGGCGCTGGCGCAAGCCAGGAAGGCCGACCAGGAGATCGCGGCCGGAAAATATCGCGGGCCGCTGCACGGCATCCCCTGGGGCGCGAAGGATCTTCTCGATACCGCCGGAATTCCCACGACGTACGGCGCCGAGATCTTCCGCAACCGTGTCCCCGCGAAAAATGCCGTTGTGGCGCAGCGTCTGGATGATGCGGGGGCGGTTCTGGTCGCCAAGCTGAGCATGGGCGCGCTGGCCCTGAATGATATTTGGTTCGGCGGGCAAACGATGAATCCCTGGCTGCTTGAGGAAGGATCTTCAGGCTCGAGCGCGGGACCCGGCGCCGCGACGGCCGCGGGACTGGTGGCTTTCTCGATCGGGAGCGAGACGGAAGGCAGCATTGTGAGCCCGAGCATGCGATGCGGCGTCACGGGGCTGCGGCCCACATACGGCCGTGTGGCGCGCACAGGCGCGATGACGCTTTGCTGGTCACTCGATAAACTCGGCCCCATGGCGCGCAGCGTTGAAGACACCATGCTGGTGCTGCACGCTATCTCCGGGCCCGATGCGGGCGATGTGGCAAGCATCGCGAGCAAACTCGATTTCGATGCGGCCGCGAGCGTGCAGGGCTTGCGAGTGGGCTATTTTCCGGCATGGATGAACGACAAGCAGGCCAGCGATGTGGATCGCGCTGCTCTCGAGACGGTGAAGCGAGTGGGAATGGTACCGGTCGAAGTGGCGATTCCCGACTGGCCGTACGATTCTCTGAATCTGATCCTCTTCGCCGAGGCCGCGGCCGCGCACGAGGAAATTACGCTCGATCATGCCGTCGATCAGTTGAAGATGCAGGTGCCCGACGGGTGGCCCAATTCATTTCGACAGTCCAGATTCCTTTCCGCTGTGGACTTCGTCCAGACCGATCGGTTTCGCCGCAAAGTGGCCGAAGAGATGGAACGCGTGTTCTCCGACGTGGATCTGCTTCTCGTACCCTCGCTGCGCGATGAAATGCTGACGATTACGAACTTTACGGGCCATCCATCGCTGACGCTGCGAGCCGGCTTCGTCGAGGTGTCGGAGGCGCGCAGTGATTGGGCGCCCGATCCGAAAAATCCGCTGCCGAAGTTTTCTCCCCCGCGGCGGGTGCCCTACGGCGTTACGCTGATAGGGCGGCTCTTCGATGAGGGCACGATCGGCCGGGCCGGCTTGGCCCTCGAGCGCAGCTTTAACGTATCGGACGAGCGGCCGCCGGGATTCTAGGTCCGGGCAAGTCCTCAGCACAGTCGGCAGGATGTCCAAAGCGGCAATCGGGCTTGCCGTAAGAAAAGAGTAGTGAGTTCCGCAGGGAGTCTCTTGCATGCACGAAAGGAGAATTGCCGGCTGGATCTGGCGTCCGGGACGCTGGGCGCGCCTCGCCACCGCGGCGCGACGCGTCGCCAAAATCGCCCGCACGCGCTACTGGTTCCCGCACATCCCGCTGTCGCTGGCTCTCGCCGGAGCCGGTCTGCTGATCCTCCGGCTCGTCTTTGCATTTCAGCAACAGGTGCTGCTTTCCGATTTCCCCCATCACATTTTGGATTTCACTCCGAAAAGCATGCCTTACGTGCTGATCGGCGTGGCCATGCTGGGGATGTCCGTCGGACTGCTCTTTCGTTCACGCTTCGCATGGATCGCGGCCATCGTTCTCACGTCGTCGATGGTGCTCAGTGTGGCGATCCTCGGCCATCATCGTGGCACCGGGGTCTTTTACTACGACGCATTGCTGCTCCTTGCCCTGCTGCTCTCCTACAGCTGGTTCAACCGCACGAGCCTCGCGGCCGGGACTCTCTTTGCCATCACCAGCGCCTTGCTGCTGCTCATCTACGCCGTCTTCGGCAGCCTCTATCTCGGCAGTCAGTTCTCGCCGCCCATTAAGGACCTGGTGACGAGCTTTTATTTCTCAGTGGTCACCATGTGCACCGTGGGCTACGGCGATATTGTCCCCAAAACGGTGGACGCTCGTCTGTTCGCCGTATCGGTGATGATTCTGGGGCTCGCGGTTTTCGCGACCTCCGTCACCGCCATCGCCGGCCCGATGATTACCCGCCTAACCAAACACAGGGAGAAACACATGAAGCGCACCAACCATTTCATCGTCATCGGCGCCACGCCCCTCGCCTATAACACCTATCGTGAATTCAAGAAGCGCAACCAGGAAGTGGTGCTGGTGATGCCGCAGGCGCCCGCCTCGGGCGATATCGATCCGGAAGATCTTCTGGTCGGAGATGCCAATAGCCTCGAGATCTTGCGCAAAGCCTGCGCCGATCAGGCCCAAGCGGTGCTCGCCATGCGCGCCGACGATTCGGACAACGCCTTTATCGTCCTCGCGGTGAAAGAACTGAAGGGTAAAGCAAAGACGGTCGTGGCCATCAACGACAGCAAGCACATGGAACGCATCAAACTGGTGCAAGCCGATATCGTGATCGCTCCGGAAGTTCTTGGCGGCGAACTGCTCGCTATGGTCCTCAGCGGCGAGCCGATCACCAGCGACTTCGTCATGAACCGGTTCTTTCGCGCGTGATCGGCGTCGCGCTCCCGCCTCATCTGATTTTTTCGATGGAAATGTTGGTGAGCCGCGGAGGACTCGAACCTCCAACCCGCTGGTGACATTTCGGAACGTAACTATACGAGGTTTCAAGCGGTTTCCTCGTTCCGAGATGGGCCGAAATGGGCACTTTTTGCGCAGTTGTTAGCGAGATGTTAGCAGATCAGCGCCGCGTAAACTTGCGTCCATTTTTGTGGACGGTTCTTGCGAAAATAATTCCCGGTCAAACTGTTACGGGCCGCGAAAAGCATGGTATAATGTACATATACCAGTCGTGACGTTATTGTAATCCTAAGCCCGTCTTTGTGACGGCAGGCCCGGCAAGGCCAGAAGTTCCTTCGTGACTTGGACCTCAAGAATTCCGCGCTTTTAACATCGTCTAACACGAGGGGACGTGGGGGCAGCCTTTGCCGGGGTTGCCCTCTTTTTTTTGGCCGTCCACTTTCCGTACGCCCCAGAAAGCGCGTTCTATGCGATCCGGCACGGCGAAGTTCCGCCGCACAATCACCAACCGATCTGACTTCAGATTCAAGGTTCCCGCACGATCTGACCGCAAACACTCGTGGGCGCAGCACGCGAAATGCGATGGCTACCTCTACCAATTTCTCCGTCGCTGTGAGCATCTGGCCGCCATGAACGATGGCTTTGTCTACGAGCGCACCGGAACCACGGCCAGGGGCACACACCACTATCGGCAAGACGATGCGCCGGAGCGAAGCACGATCAAGCGCATCAAGGCGTGGTGTCGAGAGAAAGGCATCATCTCCGAAGAGACTCCCGGCACGAACCAGTGGGGACACCGCGTTCGCGGATTCTACTTAGCACGTCACGAAGACTGCTGCCGGATTGTGGACGGTATGCATGTTTGCTACCCAGAATACAACGCGGAGGCTCGACACGAACGCTTTGCAAGGTGGTCGGAAATGGACGCGACGCGCCCCTCACGCGCCACCCACGCGCCACCCACGCGCCACCTGCCCTCGTTTTACGCGCCACTTGATGAGCACCACCACGCGCCACCGGTGTTGTCGCAAGCCGATGACGCGAAGGGTGATATAGATTCGGGCGCGGGATTTGGTATGTGGCCCGGTATGTGGTTTGGTAGCACAGAGTCTTTAGAGTCTTGTGAGTCTTGTGAGTCTTGTGAATCAAAGACTAAACCAGATACTGAAGACCTCGCAAAAAATCGCTCGGCCATTCAGGACGTTGCTTGCCTTCCTTCGGAAAATGATGGCGAGGAACTTTCAACCGCCACGACAAATCCACAGCGCGATCCCGCTGATGTCCTCTTCTCCGTCGCAAAGATTTTCAGGAGAGAGTACGGTGCGGACGGAGTGAATTTGGCCGCTTACATCCTTGCACACGCGCTCAACGGCACGGGCCAATGGCCGCGCACGCTGGCCTATTACAAAGCTGCGGCGGAGAGCTACCGCCCAGATGCAACAGGCGGCGACGTTATCGACGGACTTGATGGTGGTATCTACGACTTCATGCTGGAAAACGCTGGCGAGCGATTGCACCGCGCCATCAGAAGAACTGGCGGCGATCCCGAACCGATCTTGCAGATACTTCGCGCCGTTGGCGAAGGCAATGAGGAGACAGCGAAAGCTCCAACCGCCCCAGCCGCGCCGCCCGTGCCGTTCTGCCAGCCCAAGTCGATCCTGTGCGGCGAGTGTGGCGTCACGTTTTCGAGGGCCGTCACCTTGTCGGCCCATCTGCCGTGCCCATCCGCAAAACGGACGCCACAAGTTGTCGCGGCGTGAAAGCCCGAGCCGCCGAATAGGGTGTAGAATCGCGTCCGGCGCGTTATGGCGAAGGAAACAATCACGGTTCATCGGCACAAGATCAGTCACCTCGAAATGTTCGAGGTGACTGAGGATGAATTGGATCGTTTTCAGTACGAGGAACCCCAGAAAAGCCATCGGTTGTCTATCGCTCTATGTGCGCTTTCGTTCGCGGGAGCATTCGGTATTTCCCTCGCAACCGGGTGGAAGAGCATGGGTCCAAGAACGTTCGCAACATTTGTTGCGTTGACCGTTTTAGGTGTCATCCTTTTCCTGTTTTTCGTGTTCGGATGGGCGAGTAATCTCAAACGACGAGAATTGCTTTTTCGCAGGATCAGAGAGAGGCAAATCGGGCCGGTTGGCGAAGAAGGCACGGAAATCGAACCGGATCAGTTGGCGGGGTTGCCCTCGGCCGATGCGACCGGGTCTGGAAGCCTAACTCTCGATGCGGGAGCAAAGGCAGAGCCGCGTAGTGGGGACAAAACGGGAAAGAAAGAATGATTCTGATAATCACGTATGATCTGAGGGGTGCGGCAGGCAGTTACGAAGATTTTTTCGAGACGCTGAAAGCACAGGGATCGTGGGCGCACTACCTCCGCTCCACATGGCTCATCTCAACTGAGCAGAGCCCCAGCGAGGTGTTCGACGAACTCCGGCCCTACCTCCGCGATGGCGACCATCTCTTGGTGACGCGCTTGAGCGGAGAGCGTCAGGGATGGCTGCCGAAAAAGGCTTGGGAGTGGATCAAGAAACACGAGTGAAGCCCTAAACCGCACGTATCTCCTGGCGTCGTGAACAAAATCCGTTGCGATTCTGGATTTTCCTGCGGAATTGTCCCGCTCGCCTCGCACATTCGCCCACCATCCACATACGCAACTAGTGACTTCCCGGTTTGGGAGCCTAGTCCGGGAAGTGGACGGGGTTGCAACGATGGGGTGTCCGCGATTTACTGGGCGACTGACCGTTGTGCAGTGCTGCGCGCGATGCCCGTCTGCGCTTCGATTCTGTCCCACGATAGGCCAGCGGCCCGCATCCCACGGATCACCTTGGCGTCAACCTGAACGCGAGGCCGTCCGATGTGCTTACCACGCTTGCGGGCAGCCTCGATCCCGGACTTGGTTCGCTCGATGATGAGGCTACGCTCGAATTCAGCGAACGCCGCGAAGATGCCGAACATCAACTTGCCGTTGGGACTCGTGGTGTCGATTTGCTCGTGGAGCGAGACGAACTGGATGCCGAGCGCGTCGAACTCTGATAGCGCAGTAACAAGTTGTTTCATTGAACGGGCGAAGCGGTCGAACTTCCAAACCACGACGGCATCGAAGGCGCGGCGCTTGGCAGCCTTTATCAGCCGGTCCAAGGCCGGGCGGGATTCTTTCGATCCGCTCACGCCTTCGTCCACGAAAATCTCAGCGACTGCCCAGCCGCGCCGCTCGCAGTAGGCTAGCAGTTCGTTGCGCTGCATATCGGGATTCTGATCCGTCGTGCTCACGCGGCAGTAGATGGCTGCTCTCATCGTAGTTTGCTCCGTTTGTTCTTTGCGCCTTTGGGCCGTCCGCCCTTACTTCCATTCTTTCGGGCTGCCTCGGCCTTCGCTTTCGATGTGACAGCGCCGCCCAGTTTTCCAAGCGCGACAGCGGCGGGATTCTTCATGCCCACGATTATACCTAAGCGCTTGGGTTTGTCAACAAGCAATTTCACACCGCCCAAAAGTGCCCGTGATTTGCGCGGTGCAACTCGTTGATTTGACGTGGCTGGATTTTACGTTCGGAATCGCCCGAAAGCGGTCGGTTGTGGGCGGCCTGCTACTCCTCGATGACGATTCCGCCGACTTCCTTAGGCTCTGAGAACCTGTAACGGCAGAACCGGCAGATTCGTGCCTCTTCCTGAATGTACTCCGCGCATTCAGGGCATTTCTTGAGTCCAGACTTTTCGGCGACAATCTCGCGCTTCGGAGCGATTACGACGGTGATGGCGAAGCCGACGACCGGACTAAGCAGCAGGGAGAGGAAGAAAAATCCCGGCCCACTCCGGCCCTTGCTAGAAGCGTAGACGCCGACGAGTATCGCGGACACGATCCAGACGAGGAATACCGCTACTTCCATCAGATCACCTCTATACCGGCACGGGCTGCGCAATCATATGACGCAAGGTGCCTAAGAACAAGGTGAGGCCGCTCACATGGGGCAACGTTTCACCCGGTCCACCGCAACGCGTGCCAACGCAAGCGCCCACTTATCCGCGTACACCCCGGTAGCGATCTTGTCCGCTTAGTGGACGCCGCGATTTGCTGCTTGCTTTAGCGCCATGCGGGACATGTACGGACCCTTTTTCGATTCACAGGGCCGGAGGCGGGGGAGCCTGTAGGGCCATCGCGCTCGCCACCAGCGTCACCCTGGGCACCGTTCAGGAAAGGAATTCGCAATGACCGACATCAAGCATCTGCTCGCCAAGAAAGATTACTGGGGCTATCTCGCAGGACCCGACGCCGTGGAATTTGCGCGCTACGTCCGTGGAGCCGCCAACAAATGGAGCGCCAGCACTGAACGCGAGCTGACGGCGCTCATGGTGGGCAAGCCGTGGAGCGAGGATATTTCGTTCACGGTTTACCGAAGGCCCGCCATTCTCGATAATGCGCTCGACCGCACGACGGAAGATCACGTGCGCGCGATCTTGGCCGTCGCGAACGGCGAATCCAGCACGGTCGCGGTGGCACGTCCGACCGAAGCGCCACTGTCGGATACCGCGCGCAGGATGAAAGAGCGCATCGCTGCCCGCAAGGCCCGCCACGCACAGAGTCAGCGTCGTCTAAGACTTCGCAAAATGGCGTTGCAACGCCAGCAGAATCAGTAGGCTGCGGCGTCACTTTTCGCGTTTGGCCATCTACCCCTCAGGAGCCTCAATTGCACTACCCGCGCCCGCGCAATTTACTGATCGAGCTTTCCAACAAGGGCACCGACAAAACGCGGCTCGAATGTTTGCGCCTTCTGGAGCTGGATGTCCCGGCATCGTGGGGCCACTACAATCGGCGCTCGCGCGAGACCCAGTTGCGAAAGTTTGCGTGCGATCGAACACGCCCGGCGAGCAACCGGCTCCGCTGCCTTAAAGCGTTGGTCTTCGGAATCCCTCTCGAAACACAACTAGCCATCAAGCAGCACGAAAAGGAGTCACGAATTGCAAAGCGAAAATATCGAACTAGAGGGCCTCAGCCCATCGGATCGTGAAATTCTCACCCAACTCCGCCGACAAACATCCACCAACAGCCACACCGAAAAGATGCTTCTGGAAGTCGCACCGCACGACCCGCTCGCAACGCGCTTCCTACTCGATACCAAGCACCGAACATTTGCGGACGTGTCGGATGGAGAAATCGCGACATGGATGCAGCAGGAGTGGAATCGCGA
>DATJOL010000021.1:0-4221 GCA_035507075.1 Candidatus Aquilonibacter sp.
CGCCGCCGACCGGTCGTCGCTGAGACCTGGCGGTACGGTGGGTCTGGAGATGCCGATTTCTTCGTCCGAAGCGTGCGTGTGCTGATAGCTTCCGTAGAAGAACAGCTTATTCTTTATGATCGGGAAGCCGACCGTCCCGCCGGCGGAATAGCGATGCAAGCTCGGATTCTTCTCGTTCTGCGGAATATTCGGATCGGCGTTGAAGAAATAGGGATCGGCATTCAGCCAGTTCGTTCCCCGATGAGCGTACGCCTGCCCATGAATAGTGTTCGTGCCCGAACTGGTGCTTAGGTCGATTTGCGCGCCGCTCGTTGAGCCTTGCTGCGCGTCGTACATCGAGGTGTTCACGCGCACTTCCTGAATGGACTCGGGCGCCGGCGTTGGGATGGATTCGCCGATAGCGAGGTAGATCGATGCGCTGCTCTGCACCGGTAGAGCGCTCAAGGCGGAAGAGGTGCTAACCCCGGTCTCATTCACAACCCTCGCCGAGGTCACTTGGCTGGTGGTTTTGCCGTTGAAAAGATTCTTGGCGTCCACGCCATTCAGCAAGAATGTATTGCTCGTGTCGCGCTGGCCGTTCGCCCAGACAGGCTGGTTGCCCAACCCGGCGTTGGCGCCCGTTCCTGCGGGTAGCTCTTCGTCAACTCCCGGCGACATCAGGACGTAGCCGGTAAACGAACCGGTTGGCAGAGGTGTGCTGTCGATTTCCTGTTTGTCCATCACGTAGCCGTTGGTCGTGTCGAAGGCATTGAGCAGCGGAGTTTCCTCGACCGTGATCGTTTCCCCGACTTCGCCGACCTTCAGTGTGCCGTTCACGGTCACAGTGCGGTTCGCCTGCACCTGAATAGACCGTATGTCGAGCGTTTGAAACCCTGAACGTGTGATGGTGATGGTGTAATTTCCAATGGCGAGATTCACGAATTCGTAGCTGCCGCTGTCGGAGGTCTGCAGGCTACGCGTCAACTTGGTTTGATCTTCCACGATTTTCACTGTGGCCCCGGCAACGACGGCGCCGGCTTGGTCCTGCACTGTGCCGGCAATGCCGCCCAGCGTTTGCTGCGCAGACGCTCCCAGCGTCAATACTAGAAATAAAGAAAACAGTGTTGAGGTGACAAAACTGAAAGCCTTTTTCGACATGATTCGTCCTCTGGCGGAGATTTTGCGTCAAGGGCGAAAACCCGGGCTTGTTATGGCCCGTCGAAAAAGGCCCAACTGCGGTTTTGCGAAAATATAGCGTAGTTGCGCGGAGATGAAAGACGATTGTTTGGATGGGGAGAATCGATTTATTTGATTTTATGTTTCGGCGGCCGGAATTCTTGTTCCCACATGCGGCAAATCACCGGTGGAAAAAACTGTATCGCGGCACGGAACTGAAGATCGGAGGACGCGAAGCGCGACGGTTTAAGGGTGGCAGCGTAGGCTTTCGGGCACGCGGCTTCAGCCGCGGGCTCCAGCCTCAAGGTGCGGAGTTCCAGCTGTGGCAGTCCATTCGGTTCCTCCTTGGCGCGTGCTAGCAACTTCAGCATCCCAAGCTCTCCGCCGAATGGACACCACACTGCGAAACTTCACAGTCGCCGCGCGCTAATCCAAGCTACACACCAGACATCGCCCCTTCGAGCCGGTAACGCCAGTAGTCGAGCGCGGTTGTCGGCTCATACTTCGGAATAGTTCCGGGCGGAACACAACTCTGCAGTACTTCAACTCGAGCTTCGGGATTGGGATCAAGAAAAAACGCCACTGAGTAGCGGTCTTGTACAGGGATGGCGACCCGGTGTGGCGTCGAGACGTACACGTCGTTCGTCCACCTCATCAAGCAATCGCTGATATTACAAATGAACGCGCCCGGTATCTTCGGCACATCGATCCAGTCGCCGCTTCTCGCCTGAACCTGAAGCCCCCCGACTGTGTCCGTGGCGAGAATCGTAAGATTGCCATAGTCCGTGTGAGTTCCTGCTCCGCTTTCAGGGTCTCGATCCGGCGCCGTCGGCCGCGACGGGTAGTGCAGCACTCGCAAAACCGCCAACGGAGCATCGAGCTTGTCGTCAAAGAAGTTCTCCTCGATGCCGAGGTCAAGTGCAAACCCCCGGTGAATCCGTCGGCCCAGCGCCCAGCATGCGTCGTAGTAGGAAAGCAGCGTCTCGCGCCAGCCCGGAATCGTCGGCCATCGATTCACTCCTCGATACGGTTTGCCCGCCAACACCTCCGGATCGTCGGCGCTCAGTTCGAGCGCAACGTCGAACGCCTCTTTGTAGTCCGGTCGGCCGGAATCCACGTTCAGGCGTTCGTCCTCCATCGCAAAGTAGCCGCGGTCTCGGTAAGGGGATCGCTTGCAGGACCACTGTTGCTTGCTTTCCAATGGCAACGAAAAAAAGTCCCGCGCCGCCGAAAACACTGCATCGCACATCGCCTCGGGGATTCCGTGGTTGCTCGCATAGAAGAAACCGATTTGGCGACAAGCACGCCCCAGGTTCGTGGCAACGGCGGTCCGCTCGGCAAGGCTGTTGGAAGTCAAACCTGAGACATCGACGACGGGAAGGGAACTCATATTTTTCGACATGATTCGTCCTCTCGCAGAGAAATTTTGCGTCAAGGGCGAAAACCCAGGCCTGTGGCGGCCCGTCGAAAAAGGCCCGATATCGTTTCGCGAAAATATAGCGCACTCGCGCGCAGGCGGAAGACGATTATTTGGATGGGAAGAATCGATTTATTCGATTTTGTGTTTTGCGGCGGGCACCGGACAATGCCACCGTTGGCCCTACACTGGTGCCCCCCACCAGGCGAGAGCTATCTCATAACCCGGATCGATACAACAAAACGAATACGTGTCGTCTGGTATCCACTGGGGGCAGAAAAATGGCTTTCGGCGAATCTCCAAAAGCAGCGGTGCATGGCTACGGGTTGCGGAACGAGGCGTTATCCCCCCTCGAGACGCTCGCCCAATCGATCTCCGCTGTTTGCCCAACGCTTACTCCCTTCTTCACGCTTCCGCTGGCCTTCGCGCTGGCCGGCAATGCCACCTGGCTCGCCTACCTTCTCGCCACCGGCGGAACTCTTCTCGTGGCGTTCTGCATCAGTCGTTTTGCGGCTTACTCTGCTTCGCCCGGATCCCTCTATTCCTATGTGGACATGGTTTTGCCGCCATGGCTGTCCGCGATAATGGGATGGAGCCTGTTGCTCGCTTACCTGGGAGGAAGCGCCAGCGCCATCGGCGGCTTCTACTACTACATCAACGTGCTGCTTCGAAATGCGATCGGCCGCGAGGCCTCTGTGCTGCTTCTGGCCACCATCGTCACCGGCGTCCCGGTCTGGTTGGCATGGCGCAACGTCAAAGTTTCCGCCCGCGTCATGCTGGCAATCGAAGCGGCCTCGGTTTCCGTGGTTTGCTGTGTGCTCGCATTAGTGCTGTGGCGCCATGGTTTCCATGGCGACCCGGACCAACTCCATCTGCGCGGCACGACGCCCGGCGGTTTTCGCCAGGGGCTCGTCCTGGCCATGTACAGCTTCGCCGGCTTTGACGGCGCGACGGCCATGGGCGCTGAGGCCCGCAATCCGCTGAAGTCGATTCCTCGCGCGGTCCTGCGAACCGCGATTTTTTGCGGCGTTTTCTTCACCCTTTGCGCTTACGTCCAGGTTCTCGGGGCGCGCATGGCCGGACAGGATCTCGGAACCGCGAATCTGCCGATGCACGTGCTCGCAAGCGTCGGCGGCATTCCAGCTCTCGGATTCGTCATCGATATCGGCGCGCTCTTCGCTTTATTCGCGGGAATTCTGGCGTGTATCACGGCCGCGGCGCGCTTGCTGCTGGTCCTCGCGCACAAAGGATTGGCGCACGATTCCATGAAGGCAGTCCACCCGCGCAACGAAACGCCGACCGCGGCTCTCCTTGCCTCGGGAATCGCCATCCTCCTTCCTGTCGTTGTGCTCGCTGCGATGGGCAAGAGCGGACTCGACGTCTACGGTTGGTTTGGCGCGATTGGAACCTACGGATTCACCGTGAGCTACGCACTCGTTTGTTATGCGCTTCCCTGTTTTCTGCGCGAGCAGGGACGAACCACAATGGCGATGACAATACTTCCATGGCTCGCGTTTGCGGCCATGATCGGCGTCTTGCTTTCGAATCTGTATCCCGTTCCGGACGGTGTATACGGAAAGCTTCCCTATCTGTTTCTGGCATACTTGGGCGCGGTTCTCATCTTGTTCGCGTTTCGCTCCCGCGCGAAA
>DATJOL010000022.1:0-5773 GCA_035507075.1 Candidatus Aquilonibacter sp.
CCCGATCGTCTTGTCCACCACAAATAGAATCACGAGCGTGCCCACAATCGCAATCACCCACGCGATCCCCACGCCCACTGCCTGGTTCAGCAGCTGGTGCGCGTTTCCTTCGATCGCGCCCGAAGGCAACGCGGCGCCGCGGCCATCCTTGAAAATCGGATTGATCACGCTCGACGCAAACACGCCGGTGAGCAGCGCTCCGATCGTCCCGCCCGCGCCGTGCACGCCAAACGCATCGAGCGAATCATCGTAACCGAATGCGCCCTTCACCTTCGTCACCATCCAGTAGCAGAACGCGCCCGCCACCAGCCCGATGATCAGCGCCGACATCGGGCTCACGAATCCCGCCGCCGGTGTGATCGCCACCAGACCTGCCACCGATCCCGAAATCGCGCCCAGCACGCTCGGCCTGCCGTTGCGCAGCCATTCCGCGGCGCTCCAGCCGATCGCCGCGGCCGCCGCGCCGAAATGCGTGGCCACAAACGCGCTCGTTGCCAGCGTTCCCGCCGCCAGCGCGCTTCCCGCGTTGAACCCGAACCATCCCACCCACAGCAGGCACGCGCCGATGAAACTCAGCACCACGCTGTGCGGCGGCATATTCTGCTTCGGATATCCGAGCCGCTTGCCGAGATACAGCGCGCAAACCAGCGCCGAAACGCCCGACGTCACATGCACCACCGTGCCGCCCGCAAAATCCAGCGTCGGAAATCTCCCGCCCAGCGACGCGTTCAGCAATCCGCCCTTGCCCCACACCATGTGCGCCATCGGGTCGTAGACAATCAGCGACCACAGCGTCAAAAACGCCAGCATCGCGCTGAATTTCATCCGCTCCGCAAACGCGCCCGTGATCAGCGCCGGCGTGATGATGGCAAACATCAGTTGATACACCATGAACGTCTGCGCCGGAATCGTTGCCGCGTAGTCCGGATCGGGCGTCAATCCCACGCCGCGCAGAAAAATATTATGCAGGCCGCCGATGAAACTGTTTCCCGGCCCGAACGCGAGGCTGTAGCCCACGATCGCCCACACCGCCGTGATCACCGCCATCATCGCGAAGCTCTGCATCATCGTGCCCAGCACGTTTTTCTTCCGTACCAAGCCGCCGTAGAAAAGCGCGAGCCCGGGGCCCGTCATCAGCAGCACCAGCGCCGCGCTCGTCAGCATCCACGCGTTGTCCGCCGAGCCTTTCGCGTCCGCCGCCGCCTGTTCCACGGCTGCCACGCGCGCCGCCAGCTTTTCCATGTCGGGATTGGCCGCGTTAGAGGAAGGCGTTGACGGCGCGGCGGAAGAATTCGGAGCGGAGGAGGACGACTGCGCGCAGAGCAGTTGCGGGCTATAGATTCCCGCCAACAAAAGGAGGACTGCCAACCTGAGAATTCGTTTTTTGCTCATTCGGGTTGCCTGTCTCCATCGAAAATCTCAATGCACCGGTTTCGAATCTGATTCCCGCGTTTCGCGCTCCCCACGGAACCTTCTCCGCGGTGCGCTAAAACCCCATACTCTAAACTGGCTATCACCGAATCGATAAATTCAATATTTTGATGGCCGGCATTCAGAATCGTAATCCCACGCGGACCGAGCTCCCGCGCGCATTATACACACGCCGCTTTTCGCCGGTATTGTTGAAAATTTCCCGCGCCGCCCGCGCCCCCGAATCCATCCAATCGGATGCAAGCCGCCATCGTTGCAGTCCGGCGCGAGACCGTATAGATTTGCGTTCCCCAGTCTGGCGCACGCGTTGCAGCAATTGAAATCCACGAGGTGAAATTTGACCGACGAACTTAAGTCCCACGCCCCATCCGCCGATCGCGATTCGCTGCCGCTCTTTCACGAAATTCGCAATGGAAAAATCTGGTTCTCCGAGGAAGTCATCAAGGAGCAGCGCAAGCTCAAGACCTCTCTCTGGCGCTACGTCCGCTCCTCGCGATTCTTCGTCGCGCTCACGGCGCCCTTCATCTATTCCTGCGTCATTCCGTTCTTCTTGCTCGACCTTTTTGTGTCCATCTACCAAGCCGTCTCGTTTCCGATCTACGGCATCCCCAAAGCACGCCGCTCTGACTACATCATTCTCGACCGCCGCAAGCTTCGTTACCTCAATGTCCTCGAAGCGCTGAATTGCACGTATTGTTCTTACGCCAATGGGCTTCTGGCTTTCGTGGTCGAAGTCGCTGGACGCACCGAGCAGCACTGGTGCCCCATCCGCCACGCCCAGCGCCTCCGCGCCCCGCATTCGCGCTACTCGCATTTTCTGCCCTACGGCGATGCCTCCGCGTATCGCAAGAAAATTGACGAAGTCCGTTGCGACTTCAAAGGCCTGAAGCCGAAATCATAGCGAGCCTCGAGAAAATGCGAGGCGCGCCAAAAAGAAAAGGCCCGCCAGCCGGGACGGGCCCTCTCTCCTACAACATTTTGATGCCTGATTTTGAAAACTTCGCCTAATCCCCCGTCGTGGCCGCTGCCACCTTGATCACGCCGAAGGTTCCCGCCTTGTTGTTGTCCGGTCCCGCGGTGAAAAACAGCGAATTCGCCGCGCCGTTGTTCGGTGCACCGCTCCCGAACACGATGGCCCAGAGCTGATTGATCTTGATCGCGTTGCCGTTCGTATCCTTCACTGTGCCCACGAATTGCCCGGTCACCGCGTTGAACGCGTTCACCGTGCCGCTGTTCGTGTTGTTCGAAACCAGCAGCGTGTTGCTCAGCGACCCGAAGTTCTT
Source organism: Candidatus Aquilonibacter sp. (assembly GCA_035507075.1). Lineage (GTDB taxonomy): Bacteria > Acidobacteriota > Terriglobia > Acidiferrales > UBA7541 > Palsa-295. Next base: position 2,715 of record DATJOL010000022.1, read on the forward strand.
CGGCGCCACTGCGAGGCCCCACGGCTGGTTCAACGGCGAGCCCGACGCCACTTGCTTCAGCAGCGTGCCGTCTTCCGCGAACACGTCCACGTATCCGCCCGGCCCCTCGTTCTGCGCCGCAAACGCCACGTAGAGCAATCCGCCGAAGTCCTGGATCCCGAATGGCGCAAAGCCGGCCGGGAGCGACGTGTCTGTAAACGACATCACCCATTGATACGACCCGTTGAAAACGTCCACCTTGTTGTTCGCCAAATCCGCGGCGTAGAGCATGTTGCCCGAGGCGTGCGCGCTGATTGCCAAGCCCGTGTACGACGCTCCTGTCACTTTCGCTTCGGTGATCGCCGAATTTAGATTGACCGCCGGCGACCATCCTGCGATCGTGCCGTCGAGTGTCGCGAAAATGAATGGCGCGTTATTGCCGTTGATTTGGAAATCCGTCGAGCCGTTCCATACGATTCCCGTCGGCATTCCAGGCCCGTTGCCGCCTGCCGTTGGAATGGACACGACCAGGCCCTGCTTCACTCCCTGTGCGTTATAGAGCGTGGACCAGCCCGACCCTTCGTCGCTCACCCAGAAAGGTGAGGTCGGCGAGGAGACGAGTCCCCATCCGTTTACGAGAAGCGGATCCGGGTTATGCACCACGGTTCCCTGGTTCGAATTGAGCGTCGTCATGCTGTACTGCGCCTGGGCTGAAGTTGCGCCGAAGATCAGGAGAAGCCCGAGGCAAAGCGTGAAGCCAAGCGTAAAACGTCTCATTTGTACTCTCCTCTTTACGATCGCCGGTCTCGAGCGTGCCGGGCGCGTTCAGCCGCCAGACCGGCTTAATTTCAGGCGCAGATGCTAACCCCCACCACTTCCCCGCTTGTCACCGCGCTATCCCATTCATGTAAAATCTCTCCCCTCGCGCTCTCGCTCTTTTCATTGCCGCATTTGTTCCATTTCGGTCTCTCGACCGGTACAGCTCCCTCGATGTCCATTCGTACAGTCCTGATCCCTGTACTTTTTTTCTCGTGCTCAGCCTTGATTTTTCAGTTCCGAGTGCTACGGTGGATGTGTGGGTTTTGGTTAAAGGATCGGCCTGATGGAGGGCCTCGCAACAATCCGCCCCGGCCGCCGCAGCTGGCGCCCGGGATTCGAATCGCCTGCTGCAGCGCTAGTCTCCAAAACTCTTATCCGAAACAGTCGCTCGATCAGAAGTTCGCGTAACTCTCTGCAAACAAAAGAGAAAACGATTTACTATCCGAAACAAAACAGCGCAACTCCGATTTTGCTCCGTAGTTCCCGCAATCGGCGCTTTCGACTCGGAATTCTCACTCGCGCTCCGTTTCTCGGGCTCGCCACTCCCCGCGCCGGCGCGGAATTTCTTCGAACCGAGGCATTCTGATGGCAAGGGTCACAGAACTGAATGTGAACGGCAGAAAATACGCGATTGATGCGGACGAAAAAGAAGGCCTGCTCTTCGTTCTCCGCGATCAGCTCGATCTCACCGGCAGCAAATACGGCTGCGGAGAAGGACAGTGCGGTGCTTGCACCGTCTTGATCGACCGCAATCCGCGCCGCTCCTGCATCACGCCGGTCGGCGCGGCCGCGCCGAAAAAAATCACCACCATCGAAGGACTCGAGCGCGACGGCCGCCTCCATCCCGTCCAGCAGGCGTTCCTCGACGAGGGCGCGATGCAGTGCGCCTACTGCACCTCGGGAATGATTATGGCGGCCACGGCGCTGCTGCGGTCCAACGCGCATCCCACCGAAAGAGAAGTCTTCGAATACATGGAAGGCAACGTCTGCCGCTGCGGCACGCACCATCGCATTGTTGCGGCTGTGCTGCGCGCTTCGCACTCGGCGAAGGAGGCGGAGCTGTGAGCCAGACGCGTATCCCGTTCGTCGCCTCGAACTCCGCAGCCGCCGTGGCCACCGGAGAAAATCTGGCGGCGGAGTCTCGGTCCGCGTCCCCGTTCGTGCAAGCTCGCGCGCTGGAGCCGGTGCAATTCGATTCGCTCGCGATCGAGCCGGAGCGTTACGAACTCCGCTCGCCCGCGCTGCGCCATTTCGCCGTGCATCGCCGCGACTTCTTCAAAATCCTCGGCGCCGGATTGCTGGTCGCGTGCGTGCTGAAAGATGCTTCGGCGCTCCAGGAATCCGGTCAAGGTCGCCGTCGAAACGGCGGCGCGATGCCGAAAGAAATCGCCGCTTGGCTGCACATCGGCGAAAACGGCGTCGTCACCGTCTACACGGGGAAGGCCGAAGTCGGGCAGAACATCCGCACTTCCCTTTCGCAAGCGGTCGCCGAGGAGCTGCGCTACCCGGTTGAAAAAATCGAAATGGTGATGGGCGATACGCAGCTCACTCCCTACGACATGGGCACATTCGGCAGCCGCACCACGCCCACGATGAATCTGCAATTGCGCCGCGTCGCCAATGCCGCGCACGAGACGCTGATCGAAATGGCCGCGAAGGAATGGAATTGCGATCCGAAGGAACTGGTTGCCGAGGATGGAAGAATCACTCGTAAATCCCAAGCGGGAAAAACTTCGGCGCAAACGATCGAATACGCAGCGCTCGTGAAGGGCCAGCAGCTCACCGAATTGCTGCCCGATACGGACCCGCTGATTCCCGCCGCGGATTGGACGGTCGCGGGCACGGCGGTCCCCAAAATTGACGGCCGCGACTTCGTCACCGGCAAGCATCGCTATCCTTCGGACCAAAAAGTCGAAGGGATGCTCTTCGGCAAAATCCTGAGGCCTCCGTCGTACGGCGCGAAGCTTGTCTCGATCGTTCCGCCGCCGGGGGAACCCATCAAGGATTCCTGGTTCGTGCACGACGGCGATTTTGCCGGCGTGGCCGCCACCAGCATGGAATCCGCCACGCGCGCGCTCGCCGCGATTCGCGCGGAATGGAAAGAGCAGCCGCAGATCTCAAACGCCGAGCTCTTCGACTATCTCAAGAAAAACGCTTCGGCCAGCAACGACGATGGGCAAACGAAAGGCTCGGTGGAGCAGGGCCTCGCCGCGGCGGATCACAAGCTGAGCCAAACCTATTTCATCAATTACATCGCGCAC
>DATJOL010000023.1:0-32958 GCA_035507075.1 Candidatus Aquilonibacter sp.
GTGAGCGATGAGGAGCAGAACCATATCTACCTTATCAAACCGGATGGGACGTACACGATCGTGGCGAGCCTGGGCGATCCGGACGGGAGCACGTTTGACAACCAGCTGCGGCTGATCAATTGCGCGAGCGTGTTGCGGGCGATTGTGCGCGTGGGGCCGGATGGTTCGCTGACGACGCTGACGGATAAATACGACGGGCAACGGTATAACAGTCCGAACGACATTGTGATGGGGCCGGATGGGGCGTTTTATTTCACGGACCCGACGCTCGATTTGCCGAAGGGCGATACGCAAGAGACGCCGTTTCAGGGAGTTTACCGGCTGGCGCAAGATGGCACGGTGACGCTGCTGACGAAGGAGCTGGATCAACCGAACGGTATCGCGTTTTCACCGGACGGCAAGCGGCTCTACGTAGACGACACGAAGCAGCGGAACATCCGAGTCTACGATTTTCACGACGGGACAATTTCGAACGGGCGCATCTTCGGCGACGAGCATCCTCCGGCCGGAGAGCGCGGCGGCGTGCCGGACGGAATGAAGATCGATATGCATGGCGACCTTTTCGTCACGGGACCCGGCGGAGTGTGGCTTTGGGATTCAGCTGGAAATCATCTGGGCACGATCATGATGCCGCGCGGGCCGGCGAATCTCGCGTGGGGGGATCCCGACTACAAGACGCTCTACATGACCTCAGGAAACACCGTGTACAAGCTGCGGACGAAGGTGCGCGGGTTTGTGCCCTACCTCAAAAAGAAAAAATAAACGCACCAGGGAAGCTTGTCTCTGCCATCGAGGCTACTGGCCGTCACCGTAGCCGCCGCGTCCTTGGGGTTCGGGAGGAGGCGGATTGACAAAGGCCTCGCCGAGCGGGCCGCGGTCGAGACCTTGCGCGTCAATCACGTGCAAAGAGACACGTGCGGTTTCCTGCGGAGCTTGCACGGTGACTTGCAGCTTCAGAGGCTGCAGAGGATTTACGTCGCCGGCGGGCGCGGTGCCAATCGCCTCGCCGCCGCGATTGTAAAAGTGAGCCATCAGCCGGCCAGTATAGAAAACTCCAAAATTGCCTGTGAGCACGAGGCCGGTTGGCGTGGCCGCGGCAGCTAACGGAGTGCCGACAACCCCGCTATACGTTGCGGTTTGGAAGCTGCTGTCCATTCGGGTGGGATACCACTCGGAGTCCATCGCGTAACTTTCGCCGGGATCGAGCTGGACGATGGGACTGTTTACTTCGGCTTCCATATAATAAATCGGCGGACGCGCAGGCGGCTCCGCTTGAGTTGGCGCAGCGCCGGGCATAGCTTGCGTGTTCGCCTGGGGCGGAGGGAAGTTGCGATTGCGCGCGCCGGTGGTGAAAAAGATGATGCTCGATTTATCGGGATAGTCCGCGCCGGGCTGATACTTTCTGCGCTCGATCATGGTGTAGTCCGTGGTGCCGTCGACGACAGCTACCCAGTCGCTTGGAGAATCGATCCAGACTTCACCGCCATTGTTGTTCCAATGCACGTGGAACAAGCCGTCCTTCACCGTGTAGCCCGGATTGCCGGGGTTGCCCGTACGGACGTGGTAGCCATTGAGATAAGCGCTGTTTGGATTAGCGGGGGTGACGCCCCAAAAGTCGGGGTTGAATTTCGTCGGATCGCCGGGATCGGCAGCGTTGTATTGGGAAACGGATTGCTCGGACCAGCTCTGCGGGTAACCGCTGACGTTTTTCATCACGGCGTGGAATGAGATCGCAGGCGAATCGCCGGTGATGCTGACGTCGCGGATATATTGCTGGCCGATCTGCGGATCGACGGGGCCAGTGAGGCGGACGGCGCACGTGGGGCCGTGCGAGAGCACCTGCAGATCATAGGGATCATCGTCGAGGGGTTCGCCGCCGGCGCCGGCCCAATGCTGTTCGTCATCGGAGCCTTCAGGCATCGGCCAGATTTTGTCGCCGCCGTAGTTGTACCAGTGGTGCTGGACCGTATCGGGCGGCATATATTGGCCTTTGAGCTGATCGTTGACGAAAAGAAAATCGTGGTCGCCGAAGGTGACTTGCATCAGGCGTCCGCCAAGCTGTGGGACGATCTCGAGCTTGACCCACTGATTGGCGAGTTGCTCGGCTTTCCAGCCGTCGAAATTCGTCTCCTCGGCCGTGCAGCCGTGAGAGGATGCCGCGCGCCCGCGAAGCGCCAGCGCGGCGAACATCGCAACCGCAACGCAGGAGGCGGCCAGAGCGCCGCGCCATGGCGCGCGCCGAGAATTTCCCGGCGAATTGGAGGATGAATCTCGCGCTTGGAGACTTGTCGAGGACGCAAGGTCCCTCGCTGAAGTCATGACAACTACCTCCCCAGAATTCTGCCGGCTCATCCTACGCTGGCGATCGCGACCGGGCGCCGCGTAGCAGGAGATGCGGCGGGAACACCGTAACCGAGTTGTTTCGATATGTCCTGACTCACTCGAATTACCAGAGGCGAAAGCTGGCGCAGCCGGGCACGGGTCATGCGAGTGGCCGGACCGGTGATGCTGAACGCCGCTTTCACTCGGCCGGCGTGATCCCAAAGCGGCGCAGCGATGCAGCGAATGTGGTTCTCGTATTCTTCGAGATCGGTGGCGAATCCTTGGCGGCGGACGCGGTTCAACTCGGCCTCAAGTTCCTGCAAGGAGGAAATACTATTCGAGGTGGAGCGCGTCAACACCAGCCGGGGGAGGATGTTTTGAAGCTCCTCGGGCGTCGCGTACGCCAAGAGGACCTTGCCGACTCCGGTGCAGTGCAGAGGAACGGCGGCGCCGACCTGCGAAAAGATGCGCAGAGGTTCGAGAGATTCAAGCTTTTCCACGTAGACGGCCGTCAAATCCTGACGGACGGTAAGGTGGACGGTCTCGCGGGTAAGGCGGTTGAGTTCCTGAAGATAGGGAAGGCTGATGCGGTGGACATCGAGGCGGTCAAGGGCTGCGCGTCCGAGGCTTACGCAGGCGGGCCCCAGTTGGTATTTGCCCGTCGATTCCTCGCGGACAAGAAAGCCCGCGGATTCAAGGTTGACCAGAAAACGATGAACCGTGCTGGCATGAAGATTAGAAAGCTTAGCGATTTCGCCTGCTGCAAGGGCCCTTTGAGCCTCGCCGACAAGGGCGAGCAGCTTTAGACCGCGATGGAGGGCAGTAATGTTATAGCGGGGCGGCTGTTGATCTTTCATCGTCAGTGAGAATCCAATCTTCCAAGGTGAAAATGCGGCTCGGCGATGTATTGGGCTCCGCCACGCGGGGTTATGCTAACGCACCGGATTCAACAAAAGCAAGTGTGGACAAGGTGAAAAGGGAGAAAAACCTTGACAAAGTTTTCAAACTGGAGTTAGCTCGCTTGCGGTTTTTCATTTTGCGGGTGTTTTCATTCTGTGCGTGCACCGATTTTATACGGTAAAAATAACCGCCGAACCGACCGGCCATTCGATGGCATTTGCGAGCTGCCCCAACGCTGCAAGCTGAGCCCTTCATGAGAACCGTGACCAAAGGCGCGACGAAGCGGCGGCGCGTCGCGCTCGAGATGAGGAAACTAAGCAGACCCGGCATCCTTGCGCTGGTGCTGCTTGGAGCGTCATTGGTGGCAGTGATTGCCGCGGGCCAAGCGGCGCTCACGACCGTTCCGCCCGCAGTCGGGGCCGAAGGCGTCGCGAAGTCCGCGACGTCTGCACCGATCAATATAACCCCCTCAGATTTGATGAAGGCGCCGGTGGCGTCGAATTGGGCGTCGTATAACGGGGATTACACCGGCCGGCGCTATTCTGGTTTGACGCAGATCAATAAGACGGACGTGGGGTCTCTTGCCGCGCAATGGGTCTTCCACGTGACGAACAGCGATCGGCTCGAAATGACGCCGGAAGTGGTCGACGGAGTGATGTTCGTCACCGCGGCGAACGACTGCTATGCGATCGATGCGCGGACGGGGCGGCTGGTCTGGCACTATTCCCAGCCCATCACGCAGGGTTTGATTGACGACGCATCGAGCCACCACAATCGCGGCGTTGGCATTTGGCATGATCGCGTCTTCATGGAGACGGACAACGCTCACCTGCTTTCACTGGATGTGCGGTCGGGCAATCTAATTTGGGACGTTGCATACGCTAATACGACGAGTGCGAATTACGGCGCGACGAGCAGCCCTCTCGTGCTGAAGGATGAAGTGCTCGTTGGCACTTCCGGCGGTGACGACGGCGTTCGTGGATTTCTGGTGGCGTTTGACGCAAAAACGGGCAAGGAGCTTTGGCGGTTTTGGACGATTCCCGGGCCGGGAGAGTTCGGTAACGAGAGTTGGCCTGGCGATATGTATTTGCACGGCGGCGGAACGGCGTGGATGCCGGGCACCTATGACCCAACGCTCAATACGCTCTATTGGGGCACGGGAAATCCTGCGCCTGACTTCTACGGCGAAGGGCGGCCAGGCGACGATCTGTATACGGATTGCGTGATTGCGCTCGACCCCGATACCGGCAAGTTGAAATGGTATTACCAGTTCACGCCGCATGATCTGAATGATTACGATTCGGTGGAGACGCCGGTCTTGGTCGATACGATTTATCAAGGGCGGCCAAGAAAGCTGATTGTGGAAGCGAATCGCAACGGTTTTGTTTACGTGCTGGACCGGACGAACGGGAAGTTCCTCTCGGCAATTCCGTTTACGGACAACGTCAATTGGGCAAAGTCTATCGGGGCCGATGGGCGGCCAGTTAAGACCGGCGTCATTCCCGGGCCAGACGGGACGGAAGTTTGCCCGAGCTACGGCGGTGCGACGAACTGGTATTCGCCCACGTACAATGCAGGAACCGGACTCTTCTATTTTCTCGGCAACAACGGATGCAACGTTTTCGTCGCGAAGCCGCAGGACTATGCGTATGGCGACACCTACTACGCGACGGGAACACGCCGCGTTCCCGGGGAGCAGTCTACGCGCTGGTTGATGGCTTACGATCCCAGGAAAAACACATTCGTCTGGCGGTACCCGCAGGTGGGCCGCGGAGGCAATTCGGGCGTGATGAGCACGGCGGGGGGCTTGCTATTTTTCGGTGACGATGCCGATTCGCTCGAAGCGGTTGACGCACGTACGGGTCACGCTCTTTGGCATTTCGACACGGGGCAATCGTTCACGGCCTCACCTATGACGTACGCATTGAAAGGGAGGCAGTATGTGGCAGTCGCGGCAGGCGACGATGTCTTCAGTTTCGCGCTGCCGCAATCTTCACGGCACGAAGTGGTTGCAACGGCTGCGAAGTAAGAGAGGAGGAAGCATGAGTCCTGAAGTATCTACGCGAAGAAGCTTTGTACAGCGGGCGTCGTCCATGATGGCGGCCGTGGGGCTCGCGTGGTCTGCCTTGCGTGCGCGGGTTGCGGGTGCGCAGGAGCAGGCGCCGGCTTCGTCGCCCATTCTGAAATTGGGGTACGACGGCAAGCCGGTGACCGGCAGCCCGATGATCGCTCCGGTGGTGGTCCACAACGGCCTAATTTACGTTTCGGGGCAGGGTGCCAACGACAACGGAGCGATTTCCTGGACGTACCAGGCCAAGACAGGGATGGCCGGAGGACGTGGAGAGGGCGGGAACAGCGAAGCGCCGGATAATCTGGATATTGTCGCGCACACGCAAAAGACCATGGACAACGTGAAGGCTTTGGTGGAAGGAGCCGGCGGGAGCATGGACAACGTGCTGTGCCTCACCGTCTATCTTGCGTCGCTTGATTACTACGAAGCGATCAGCAAGACGTATTCATCGTATTTCCCCAATCGCGCGCCGGCACGATGCGCGATATCTGTGTCCGAAGTGCCGGGCGGGTCATTGCTCGAAGTCAGCTGCATCGCGGCGGTTGTGAAGAGCTAAAAATTTTTAGGAGGAAATCATGGAAACGAAAGCAAGCAGCCGGCGTGGATTCTTTTCAAGATTGGCGGCGGTGGTGGCGGGTGGAGTGGGCGTGCAGAACTTGCTGGCGCGGCAACCTGCCGCTCAAGACGCTCCGGCCCAGGGAGCGGACGCGCAGGGCGCGGAGGAAGGGCGCGGCCGCGGCCGGGGTCGCGGCAGAGGCGGTCGTGGCGGCGGTGGTGGGCACATTCACGACGGAGTTCTCTACTTGTCCGGGATTGGGGCGCATATTCCCTACGTTGAGGGGCAGCCACAGGCGACTGATATTGCGGCGCACACGACGAAGGTGATGGACGGAATCAAAAGAAGTGTGGAGGCGGCCGGCGGATCGATGGACACCGTTCTCAAGCTCAACGTCTACCTGGCCTCGATGTATCACTACGAGCCGATGAACGACGTCTACAAGACCTATTTCCCGAACGGGGGCCCGGCGCGCACTTGCGTGGTGGTGGCGGGAATCCCGGACGATTCGCTGCTCGAGATAGATGGGTTCGCGGCAGTGCCGAACCCGCCGCAAGAGCAATAGGAACGGCTGCGCGGCCGTTTCGAAGGAGTCTTGAATGCGATTGCAATGGGACCGGCGCGCATTTTTGTCCGCGCTGAGCGCCATGGCGGCGTCGTTTGCGGGCGGGAAGGATTTGCAGGCCGCTCCTGTGCCATCCGCGGGCCGTGAACAGGGGAGCGGTTACTACGGCTGGCCCGGCGCAAACTCCAACGAGAAAGTGGCCGTAACCGGATTCGGCTCGACCGGGGACGTTTATGCCGAGTTGGGGATTGTGCCGCTGATGAACGGCTCGGGCACGCTGACCGTGATCGGTGGTTCGCTGATTCCGCCGGAAGTGGAAGCGGTGATGCGGATGGCGAGCGAGCATTTCGTTGTAATTGACGATTTGGAGCGCGCCGTCGGGCAGCAGATCGCGCAGTTGCTCAAGCTTCCCAATGGCTACACCGGGCTTATCACCGCGGGAGCGGCTGCGGCGTTGCTCGTCGGCTACGCTGCGATCCTCACCGGCGACAACAAGCAGTGGATCCGGCAGATTCCCGACTTAACCGGCATGCCGAAAAGTGAAGTGATCATCCAGAAGAGCCATCGCTACGCCTTCGATCACCAGATTCGGCAGACCGGCGTCAAGCTAATCGAAGTGGAAACGCATGACGATCTGCTTGAAGCGATCAACCCGCGAACTGCGGCAATGCACTTCACCAACCTTTGCAACCCGCAGGGCCAGATCAAAGTAGACGAGTGGGTGAAAATCGCACACGCGCACAATTTGCCGGCTTATAACGACGCGGCGGCCGACACGCCTCCGATTTCGCGCTTGTGGGAATACGTCAACATGGGCTACGACCTCGTCACATTCAGCGGAGGCAAAGACATTCGAGGGCCGCAATGCGCGGGGCTGCTGCTCGGGAGGCAAGACCTGATCAGCGCGGCGCTGATGAACATGAGCCCGCAGGAGGACACGATCGGCCGGCCGTGCAAGGTGGGCAAGGAGGAGATCGTGGGCATGTTGAAGGCGCTGGAGCTTTTTGTCGCTTCCGATCAGGACGCGCTGCTGAAGCAGTATTACGCGATGCTGGGCACCGTTTCAGATGCGGTGACGAAAGTGCCTGGGGTGACCACGTCCTATCAATTTGATCCCAACCAGATCGACAATCATACGGTGAGCATGACGATCAGCTGGGATACAAATACAGTGAAATTGACCGAGAAGGAAGTGCGGCAGCAATTGACGGCGACGCGGCCGATATCGATTCGCATGGGCGATCCCGTAGGGAATGACGCGAATCGCGACAAGGGTGCTGTGAGCAATCCTTCGATCGCTACAATCGGCGTTTCCGCGTGGCAACTCAAACCGGGCGAGGAAAGGGTAATCGCGAGGCGCCTGGCAGAAATCCTGCACGGCGGTGTCGCGTCGTAAATAAGAACGGCGCGACGAGAACCGGTGCGCGGGGCCCCGGTGGAGCTTGCGCCGGCCGAATCAGGAGTCTCATTGCTGCTGACGCAGCGCGCGCGATCAGTGTTTGACCGCGATTGCGGAAATTTCGATTTTCGCTCCGTTTACCAGTGCCGCGACCTGGACGGTGGTTCGCGTGGGTTTGGGATCCGGCATGATTGCGACGTAAGCTTTATTCATATCCGCGAAATCGTGAATATCGGCGAGAAATACGTTCACGGAGACCACATCGTTCAGCGAAAAGCCGCCGGCTTTCAGAATGGCTTCAATGTTTTGTAATGCTGCGGTGGTTTGCGGGCCGATCCCGTCCGGCAACTTGCCGCCGCTGTCCGTACCTTGCGTTCCCGCCACGTACATGGTGTCACCGGCCAGAATTCCGTTGCTGAAGTTCGGGCTCACTTCGGCGCCCGGCGGGTTGATGGCGCGGACGACGGGCGTGGCCGGTACGGTGACGGTCGTGGTGTTATTGCACGAAACGAGAGTGGCTGTTGCGAGGAAGAGCGCCAGGAGCGCGGTCAAGCCGATTTTGGACATGTGTTCTCCTTATAGGCCGGAATGAATTTCAGTGAGCTTTATATATGAAACGCAATCGGGATTGGAGGAAAAAATGGAACGCAATTTTTGCTCTGTAAAATCGGTTAAATCGAAAGCGCTGTGGATTGCAGCGGCTGTCATATTTGCAGCGGGCGTCTTCTTCTTCGTGGGACGGCCCGGTTCGGCGCAGACAACAACGGAGGCCGGCTCGCCGGATGAATTGCTCGCGGGATTCCGCCACGTGGAAGTCGCGTCGGTTTCGGACGCGGAAGAGCAGATTCTCGGCAAGAAGATGTACATGAGCCACCGCATGCGGCCGCTTTTTCCGACGAAGTTCGCAGGGTTTGCGCTGACGGTCGAACTGAAGCAGCAGGAAAACAAAGAGGGCGGAGCGGCGCTGGCCGGAATGCTCGCCGCAATCGACAACGGGAAACCGAATTCGGTTTACGTGATGGTGGTGCAGAACGGCGACGACATCGCCGGAATGGGCGGCGAAATGGGTACGGCAATGGCTGCGCGGGAATTCGCCGGGGCCGTGGTCGATGGCGGAGTGCGGGACACGGCTTATCTAACGCAGATCCGGTTTCCCGTCTACGGGACGGGAATCGTGCCTTCGACATCGGTGGACCATTACGTCTTCGCGGGCGCGAATATTCCCGTCGTTTGCGATGGCGTGCCCGTGTCGGCCGGAGACGTGATCGTCGCCGACAGCGACGGGGTCGTGGTGGTGCCGCGCGCGCGCGCGGCGGAGGTTCTTGCGATGGCGCAAAACATGGATTTCGCCGAACACTCAATCGATGCGTACATCATGAAGTACAAGTCGATTGAAGAAGCTGTGAAAAAATTCGGCCGCATTTAGGAGACTGGTATGCCGGAGGAGCAGGGGGGCGGCAAAATCAGGTGGGTTCTAGTCGGGTGGATGTTTGTCATTGCGTCGATTATTTTCGTCGACCGCGTCAACATCTCAGTCGCGGGCAAGGACATCATCACACAGTTCCACCTGACGAATGTGCAATTGGGCAGCGTTTCGAGCGCGTTTCTTCTCGGCTACGCGCTCTTTCAGGTGCCCAATGGCCGCCTCGCCGACGCCTGGGGCCCGCGCCGCGTGCTCACGATCGGACTGATCTGGTGGGCGAGCTTTGCGGCGCTCACCGGTTCGGTTCCCGCGGGATTGCGCGGCGGATTGTTGCTCTTCATCGTGATCCGCTTTTTCCTGGGTGCAGGAGAGGCAGTCGTTTTTCCGGCGTGCAATCGCGTGGTGGCACGCTGGATTCCCATATCCGAACGCGGGCTTGCTAACGGAATCATCTTCGCGGGCGTCGGCTTCGGGGCGGGCGTCACGCCGCCGCTGGTCACGGCGATCATGCTGAACTGGGGATGGCGTTGGTCATTTTGGCTGAGCGCGATCGGCGGAGGGCTGGCGGCTGTGGTGTGGTATTTGCTGGTGCGTGACGAGCCAGAGCAGCACCCGTGGCTGGGCGCCAAGGAAAAGCAGTGGATCCGGGCCGGTACTGAAGGAGCGATAAAAAAGCTCGATTTACCCTGGCGTAGAGCATTGGAAAGCAGGGAAGTGCTGGCGCTGTCGCTGAGTTATTTCACGTTTGGTTATGCCGCGTACATCTTCTTCGCATGGTTTTTCTTGTACCTCGTAAACACGCGAGGTCTGAATCTCAAATCGAGCGCGTTTTACAGCATGCTGCCGTTTCTTTCCATGACGGCGGGCTCGTTGATCGGCGGCGTGATCAATGACATAACGACGCGCCGCTTCGGGCAGCGCTTTGGACGCGCTGGAATCGCCACGATCGGCATGCTGTTGGCCGGACTATTTATCGCGTTCGGCAGCCACGCGCAGAGTGCGCGCGTGGCGAGCGTGATCCTTGCGGGTGGGGCGGGTGCACTCTACCTCGCACAGAGTTCGTTCTTTTCGGCAAGTGCGGACGTCGGCGGCCACTTTGCCGGCTCGATTTCGGGTCTGATGAACATGGCGTGCCAGATTGGCGGCGTAATCACCGCTTCGCTTACACCATGGATTGCGGGGCACTACGGCTGGAACGCCTCTTTCGGCGTGGCCGCCGCGCTCTGCGCGATTGGCGCGGCGGCGTGGCTGGCCGTCGATCCGCGGCGAACGCTTTTGGTGAGCACCGATCTGGCAGCGACGCGTGAGCAAAATATTTCGTCCGTAGGAGCGAAGTAGCGTTTGCGCGACGTTCCGCGGCGAGTTTGCCGCGCAAACCCGTCGATTTTTGGAGAACTCGTAGACAGGGGGTTTGAGATGTTTTTCCTCAGGAAGGGCTTCATTGGGGGCTGCCTGATTTTTTTCGTTGTAGTGCTCTGTATCGGCCTCTTGCGTGCTCAATCCGCGCCCGCGAGCGCTGCTTCGCAAGGGGGCACAGTGAGCGTCGATACGACGCCCGCGCGTATATTGAATTCGTTCGAGCCGGACAAAGCCATTGGCAGCTCGATAGACGTTCTTTCGCACGACGGGATCGATGAGGTCTACACGCCAGAAAACATCAAGCAAATGCTCTCGGCCGGCTACGGGACGATTTCCTATCGCAATAATTCTGAGCTGCGCGCACTAGCGTGGCACTGGAATCCCATCGGCATCTGGAGCGATCCCGTTCATCAGAGCGGGTACTTCACTGGCAGCACGGAACTGAAAGAGCCGATACGCTACATCCTGTCGTATAACTTGCCGCATCACGGCACGGGGCGCGCAGGCTCAGCTTCGCCGTTAACCGACGGTGACCTGACAACATACTGGAAGAGCAATCCTTACCTGACGAGCAAGTTTACCGGCGATCCGGACGTGGCTCACCCACAATGGGTCGTGATCGGTTTCCGCAAAGACACGCCCATTAACGCGGTGCGGATCAACTGGGCGAATCCGTACGCGGTGACGTACGAAGTCGATTATTGGGTACCTGCGAATGGCGCCACGGGCGACGAAGCCGACCCTCTGAGTCGAGATCCAAACGGACAGTGGACAAAATTTCCCTCGGGTACGGTGCAAAATTCAGCCGGTGGAGTGGCGACGCTACAGCTTTCCGACGCTCCGATCCCGGTGCGGTATTTAATGATCTCGATGACGAAATCGTCCAACACTTGCGATACGCACGGTTCCGACGACGTCCGCGATTGCGTCGGCTATGCGATTGACGAGCTTGCCGCCGGGACGCTGGACCAAAGCGGCGCGTTCACGGACGCTATTCATCAGGCTTCTGCCGATGCGCCCGCCCGCGGCCAAGCCGGCGGCGGGGCGAGTATTACGGTTTCATCGGTCGACCCGTGGCATTCGGCTTCGGACGTGATCGGCAACGGTCGTTCGGAACACACAGGCTTCGATCTGCTCTTCACGAGCGGGATCACGCGAGGGCTGCCGGCGATGATTCCTGTCACGATGCTCTACGGCACGCCGGACGACGCTGCGGCAGAAATCGCGTACGTCGAGAAGCGCGGCTATCCCATTTCCTATGTCGAGATGGGCGAAGAGCCCGACGGCCAGAAAATCCGGCCCGAAGATTATGCTGCGCTCTACATCCAATGGGCGACCGCCATTCATAAGGTCGACCCGAAGTTGAAGCTCGGCGGCCCGGTGTTCGAGGGGATCAACGAGGACATCAAACTCTGGCCGGACGCGCAAGGCCGTACGTCGTGGACCGGGCGCTTTTTTGATTACATGCGCGCGCATGGGCATATGGCGGACGTCTCTTTCTGGTCGACCGAGCACTATCCCCTCGAGCCGTGCGGGATCACATGGAGCGACCTCTACAAAGAGCCCGAGATGATGGCGCACGTGATGCAATCGTTCCGCGAAAACGGCTTGCCGCCGAACATACCAATCATGGTGACCGAGAGCAGCCTTTCCTGGCGCTTGACCGGCCCGATGAGCCAGGTCTTCGGCGGGCTCTGGCTGGCGGACAACGTCGGCTCGTTTTTTGCGGCGGGCGGAGCGGAATTCCACCATTCGCCGATTCAGCCGCAGACGGTGGGCACTACCTGCGATGGCGCCGCGACATGGTCGAATTTCGTGCCCGACGCACAACTCAATGTGAAGAGTTACACTGCGTTTTATTTCGCGGCGCAGCTCATCAATCTTGATTGGGTGAAGCATGGAGCTGGCATCCACCGCATGTTCCCGTCGACGACGGACGTCAAGGACGATGCTGGGAATGTTTTGGTCACATCTTATGCGTTGTTGCGCCCGGACGGGGATTGGTCGCTGATGCTTGTGAATCGCGATGAGAGCAACAGTCATGTGGTGAAGGTCGTCTTCAGCGATTCGGGCGCGAGGCGCACAGGATATTTCAGAGGGCCCGTTACGATGGTCACCTTCGGGAGTGGGCAATACGTCTGGCGGGACACGGGACGAACCAGCCACGCCGATCCCGACGGGCCACCGGTGACGACTAAGGTACGGGGAGGGCGAGACGCTACGTTTACCTTGCCGAAAGCCTCGATAACGGTGCTGCGGGGAAAGGTAGCCGGACTGCCGAAGGCCGAGTGATGTTCTTGAAGGCGAGCGTCGGCAGAGGTGACGGGGTCCATTACTGCGTCAGGCCCCGCAGGGCGCCTTACGTAAAACAACGGAGACCGGCGATTACCTACGTATTTGCGCGATGACGGCGCGGCAACCTGTGATCTGAGCGGCAATTGCGCAGAAAGCCCGGACGGTAAACTCTGTGGAGACAGGGATTATCGTCATGATTGAGGAATATCGAGACCTGATGAGCGTCGTGTCATACGCGCTCCCGCTCTTCGTGATTTTCGCAGTCGGACTGGCCTGGGCGCGGTATCGCGGCGCGACGAAACGCCACCCCGCCCGGCATTAGATTCCGCACTTGCCTCCACTCGGATTCGAGCTCGTCTGGCAGCGCCCTACTGGCGTAGCTGCCGCACCGTCCGAATTGTTTCCAATTTTCCTGGAGGCGAGGAGCCCGAACCAACTGACTGAACGGCCAGGAAGTCAGTTAAAAAGGATGGAGCCGACGCCCAGACTTGAACTGGGGACCTGCCGATTACGAATCGGCTGCTCTACCAACTGAGCTACGTCGGCTTAGCTAAAAAATCGTCAATGACTACGCAGAGATTCCCCGCGATTTATTCGCACGCAACCACAAACGTTGTAGCCGCCACCATACACCAAAATCCGAACCCGTACGGAAGCCTTGTGTACAAGCGCCTGATCCGCCGAATCGGGTTCAACCTCATGGTTGCGCTACTGTAGCCATTGTACCTAAGGCGTGAGCTTCTGGCGATGCTTCCGAATCGCCTTGTGCCTGTTACCAAGACTACCTGCAATTCTGCCACAGGCTCGGCTGAATTTAACCGACTCTGCTAGTTTTTCGTGAACAAGTTAGCGGGACAGCGGCAAGAGCAGCCAGGCGAAGCCTACCGCGAACGCCACGAATATAAGGAAGGTCCAGGCAGTGTGGCGCGCACGATTCACCGGCGTTCGTTCACCGAGCGCGGCGAGCGCGACCGCAACCAACAGCGCGAAGATCATCATCGCCGCAAAATGGTGAGTCGCCATCACCTGTTCCTGTGCGAAGCC
Source organism: Candidatus Aquilonibacter sp. (assembly GCA_035507075.1). Lineage (GTDB taxonomy): Bacteria > Acidobacteriota > Terriglobia > Acidiferrales > UBA7541 > Palsa-295. The sequence goes on from DATJOL010000023.1 coordinate 13,935, forward strand.
ATCTGAAACGCATCGAGCATCGCCAGCACGTTCACGATTCCGGCGGCCGCGATGAGTCGCGTCCCGTAATCTCCGGCCGCGCGCGAGAGGTCCGACCCCGCCGCTTCGAGCGCGCGCGCCAGAAAGTAAAGCGTGCCGCAGCCGAGGTCGGCGAGAAATCCCAACGTGCCAAATGGGCCATCGGTGCCGGGAACGAGTACCTCTCCACGCATCGCGCATCCGCAGATTAGAAGGCCGACGACGCAAGCGAAGAAAGTCCCCGCCTTGGCCCAGCGGCCGAGCAGCAAGTGACCGAGTCCAGGCACAATCCAAGCGGCTAGCGCAAACAGAGTCGCCGGCGATTGACTGCTCGCCTCGGCCGGGGCGGGCTGAACGGGCGATGCTGTTTCCGCAACTGGAGCAACACCGGGCTCGACTGCGGGATGCACCGAAACTTCCGACGGCGCTTCGTCACTCATAATTTGCAATCCAGTTCAGCGCAAAAGCGCCAGAATTTCCGTCTGCACGGCACCAGTCACGCGAGCCTCGCGCTTTCCGACAAAAACGTTCACTTCGCTGCGGATGCCGAACTCGGGCAAATAAATGCCCGGCTCGACGGAAAAGCACGTGCCGGGAATGATCTTGCGGTCGTCGCGCGTTTCGAGGCCGTCCATGTTCGCGCCGTTGCCATGAACTTCGCGGCCGATGCTGTGACCTGTCCGATGGACGAAAGTTTTCGCATATCCCGCTTTGCGAATGGATTCGCGGGCGACGCGATCGACTTCCCATCCGTGAATTTCGCGCCCGTGCGCGACGGCGTCCTTCACGAACTCGACTGCTTTATCGCGCGCCTGGCGCACGATCTTGAAAATATTCGCGTAGGAATCCGGCACGCGTTCGCCGAGATAGCCGACCCATGTGATGTCGTAATAAACGCTGTCTGGCGCGTCGAGTTTTGCCCACATATCGAGCAGCAGCAGGTCGCCGGCGCGAATCGGAAGCGCGGCGGCGGCTTGCGGCTCGTAATGAGGATTACCGTTATTCGGCTGCACCGCAACGATGGGCGGCTCGGCGGTGACGAGCCGGGCATCGCGAAATTCGCCGCAAATCCACGCCTGCAGCTCATTCTCTTTGAGCGGAGTTCCGTCGCGAACAAAATTTGCGGCGCGCGCGAACGCCTCCTGGCGAATTCGGTCGATGCGGCGTCCGGCTTCCAGATGCATCTCAAGCTGCGCGTCCGTCCACGTCGCTTCGAATTTCTGCACGAGATCGGCCGAGCTCACGATTTTTTTCTTCAGCTTGCGCAGCAGTTCGATAGTACCTGCGTCGACAAGCCCAATATAGGGAATATTGTTGTCCGGCGAATATTGCATCGCGATGGTGCGAGTGCCCGCGAGCAGCTTTGGCAGCATCCTGTGCAATTCTTCCCAGCCCGAATATAGGAGCGTTTTGCCCGGCAGCGACTCGAGATTTTTACTTTCGACACGATGAATCAGCTTGCGCGGCTCGCCCTTTGCGGGTATCAGGTAAAACCAGCGGCGCGTCATCATCAAATCGCCGTTCAATCCCAGCACATGTGCCGCAATGGGGTCGCGCCGGTGATGATCGTAAAAAAGCCAGCCATCCAGCTTGTTGGCTTTCAATTCCGCCTGAATCGCTTTGATGTCCGCCATGGATTTGCCTATCGCAGGGAGGCTAAGCTTCAGTACCGATGAGAAGCCGTCGCGCCTCGGCGCGCGTAACGCCCGCGACGGCCACGCGCTTCGTCCGGCCTTTCTCGCCCGCGACAATCTTAACAGCCGCGGCGGGCACCTTCAAACTGGCGGCTAGAAATTTGCGCAGCGCGTCGTTAGCGCGGTCGTCCACGGGCGGAGCAGTGAGCCGCACCTTGAGAGCGCCCTGATAATCGCCCTCGATGGCGTCGCGGCTGGCCCGCGGCGTTACGCGCACCAGAAAGATCACTCCGCCTTCGCGCTGCGTGATTTCTACCATGCCAGGTTTAGTGGGCGCCTGCTCCGAGCTTACATCTTTTTTGGGGCGCTACGCTTGATAGGCTGAGCACCTCTAGGGGTTCCGAAAAATGGCGTGAAACTGTATCGATTATAAAAATGGATCTCATTGAATTGAAGGGACTTGCGGCGATTTCTAATCGTCTCTTGTATCGATTAGGATTTGGCGGGGCGAGAGCCGGAGGCGAAAGTTGCAAGCAGGGGTTTACGCGTCGATTAGAAGCGAGACTTTTGTTGGAGCGGAAGGAGTTAGGTCGATTTCTAATCGGCAAGTGTCGATTAGAAATTTGGGGGCGACTTTCGCCTGGGTCGGGGGCCGGATACGGCTTTCGTGGGGCCGGATGCAACGTTGAAGTTGTCATAAAATGTCGAGCATAGTTTACCACATATGATGCTGCTTTGCAAGGAAATAATTGAGGATTTGCGGTCCTGGTACGCACAGGACCCGGTCTTCGCGGCGCAGGGCGCCTTGGCTGGGCGCGCCTTTGGACGCTTAAAATGGCCTTTATTGCGCGCTAATTGGGGGATTCTGCGGGCTAAAGACGGCTGTCGTCACTGGGAAGCGGACGCTCCGAGTTCCAGGTTGCTGACGAGGTGCTGGACGGATTGAATGGCTTGGCGGTCGCGATTCTTTTCGCGCATGGCGTGTTTTTGAGGGTCGGAGGCGGACCAGAGGGGTTCATTCGTGCCAGCGTCGTAGATCGTGAGGGTGACTTCGGCGTCGGATTTTTCGCGTTTGGGCTGGGTTGAGACGAAGGAGTTGCCGCCCCAGGACGCAGTGCCTTTATCCGGTTCGCGGTAGCTGAGCGTGACGATGAGGTCGGCGCGGTCAGCAGAGGCGACAATCCTGTATTTTCCCCAGTCCCGGATGGCGTCGCAAAAGGCTTCGTAGACGACGGGGGTGTTGCCATCGTTGTGGATGAAGATCGTCTTTGCGCTGGTGACGGCGGCCGGCAGCGGGGCGGCGTATTCTTCGGCGGTTTGAGCGGTCACTCGTGCGGCGGACAGTAGCAAAAGAGCGCCGAGCATTGCGACGAGCAGTGAGTTTTTCATCGACGCCTCCACGTACGAAGATCGCCTGATTCGAAAAACGCAAAGCCTGGTGGAGGATTCCGCATGGTCCCGTGGTGATCCTGTGCAGAATCGATCGTACGGTTTGGAATGGAACGGCGCGATGGGCCATAAGTACTAGGGTGTTGACTGAAACGAAATGGGAGTTGCTTGCTGCGCGTTGCGGAGGAGAGGCAGGGAAATTCAAAGACGGAAGCAAATTCAACTGCGCCCGCGCAAATGGCGGCCGCTACGCAGGCAATGCGAGGATGACCACGGAGAAGCGCGCGCGACCCTTCGACTGCGCAAGGGCGGGCAGGACCGTCAGGGCGCGGCCCTTAGGTTACAGCTGCTAGCTGCCGGGCTTGGGGGTGCGGAGATAGGCGGCGCCGTAGCGGAAGAGTTTGCCTTGCTGGAGCGTGCGGACGTTGACGATTTGCGCGGGAACGAAGATGGTGTTGCCACCGGGGGTGAATGGAACGGCGGCTTCGACATTGGTCTCGACCGGATACTCTTTGTTGGTCTGAAAACTGAAACCGCCGCGGGACATATCCTGGCAGGGCACGATCTCCTCTTTGCCGCCGGAAACTCTGACGCACGCGTTGCATTTGACCTTGGTGCGGCGGTCACGGCGGCGCTCGGCTTCGGGCACCTGGGCGACGGGCGGCTCGGCGGCGGTTGCGATTTCAAGCGGCGAGGGCAGCGGCGCAGGCTGCGGGTCGGCCACGGGAACGGGCTCAGGCTTGCGCTTCCGCTCGGCAGCGATTTTCCAGACGGTGGAGCGGCCGCAGCGATCGCAGTAGCGCAACGAACCTTCGTTTACCGTGTAGATGTCGAGTTCGGTGGCGTCGAACTGAACATCTTTCTGTTCGGTGCAGCCGGAGCATTCGAGGATGACCGGCAGCACTTGTTTTCCGAACGCTTCTCCCGGAGGAAATTCGAGTTTCCAAAAATCGATGGCCGGATCGACGAACGCGACGCCGTAGATGTGGCCGTCTTCGCGTTCCCCGAATTCGCCGCAGATGCGGACTTCGGTCTCGCGATTGGCGGCAACGGAGTGCAAATAGATTTCCTGCTCGGCGATGAGTTTGTGCCGGGAAATGATGCTGGCGCCGTGGCGGCTCAGGGTCAGCGTGCGGGTACGTTCGGAGAATTGACGGCCGTCCGCGTCGGCACCGGACAGGATGATAGGGATTTCCTTCGGAATACGGCCGCTTCGCCGCACGCCCGCAGCGAGGGTGTGTGCATGTTGCACATGCATAGTTTACGGCTGTCAGGAGCCGGCGGAGCGCGGGAGTGTCGTATGGGGAACGGTGAGGTTGCGGGAATTTAAAGAAGGGAGGAGCGCACAAGCGGGACAGGTTGGTGAAAAAACCGGAGAGGGGGCTGTGTCTATGGACGGACGAGGGTTACGGCGGGGCTAGAAGCCCCGCCTTCCCGGAGCCGGAGTTTTTACATAGCGCTTTCAGAGTTCGACGTCAGACGATTTGATGCGCATACCGAAGAAGGAACGGTAGACGAAGAAAAACGCGATGGCGAAGAAGATGGCCGCGAGGACGTGCGTCAAGTTCGAGCTGCCCTGCGAGCCGGTGAGTTCGACGGCGAGTTCGACGGCGAGCAGGCCGAAGAGCGTGGTGAACTTGATGACCGGATTGAGCGCGACCGAGGACGTGTCCTTGAACGGGTCGCCGACAGTATCGCCGACGACGGTTGCGTCATGGAGCGGCGTGCCTTTCTGCTTCAGCTCGACTTCGACAATTTTCTTGGCGTTGTCCCAGGCACCGCCGGCGTTTGCCATGAAAATGGCTTCGTAGAGGCCGAAGATGGCGATGGAGATGAGGTAGCCGATGAAGAAGAAAGGTTCGACGAAGGCGAACGAGAGCGCGAAGAAGAAGACGGCGATGAAGATGTTGAGCATGCCGCGTTGGGCGTAGCGCGTGCAGATTTCGACGACTTTCTTGCTATCGGCAACGGACGCTTTCTCGACGCCTTCGAGCTTGATATTGGCTTTAATGAATTCGACTGCGCGATAGGCGCCGGTGGTGACGGCCTGCGTGGAAGCTCCGGTGAACCAGAAGATGATGGCGCCTCCGGTGATGAGGCCGAGCACGAAGGGCGCGTGCAGCAGCGAGAGCTTGTTGACGTTGGTGGTAAGGCCGTTGGTGAGGGCCATGATGATGGAGAAAATCATGGTGGTGGCGCCGACGACGGCTGTGCCGATTAGGACGGGCTTTGCGGTGGCTTTGAAGGTGTTGCCGGCGCCGTCATTGGCTTCGAGAAGTTCTTTGGCGCGATCGAAGCGGGCATCGACGTTGAAGTCTTTCTTTAGTTCTTGCGTGATGTTGGGGATGGTTTCGATAAGCGAGAGTTCGTAGATGGATTGGGCGTTGTCGGTGACAGGGCCGTAAGAGTCGACGGCGATGGTCACAGGACCCATGCCGAGGAAGCCGAAAGCGACAAGGCCAAACGCGAAAACGGGCGCGGCGATCATCAGGTTTTGCAGGCCGTGAGTGCTGACGAGATAGCCGGTGGCCATCAGCGCGACCATGACGATGCCGAGGTAATAGGCAGAGAAATTGCCGGAAACGAAACCGGAGAGAATGCCAAGCGACGCGCCGCCTTCCTGGGCTGAGGCGACGACTTCCTTTACGTGGCGCGATTCGGTGGAGGTGAAGACCTTCACCAGTTCGGGAATGACGGCGCCGGCGAGCGTGCCGCAGGAGATGATGGTGGCGAGTTTCCACCATTGTGTGGTATCGCCGTTGAGATCGGGGATGATGAAATAAGAGATCAGGTAGGTGAGCGCGATCGAGACGAATGAGGTGAGCCAGACGAGCCAGGTGAGCGGCGTTTCAAAATTCATTTCTTCGGCATGAGAGTAGCGGGCACCCTGGATGGCGTTGTTGATGAAATATGCGGCGGCGCTGGCGACGAGCATGGCGATGCGCATCACGAAGATCCAGACGAGGAGCTGGACTTGCACGGTGGGATTCGTGACGCCGAGAAGGATGAAGGTGATGAGCGCGACGCCTGTGACGCCGTAGGTTTCAAAGCCGTCTGCGCTGGGTCCAACGGAGTCGCCGGCGTTGTCACCGGTGCAATCGGCGATCACACCGGGATTGCGCGCGTCGTCTTCCTTAATTTTGAAGACGATTTTCATCAGGTCCGAGCCAATATCGGCGATCTTGGTGAAGATGCCGCCGGCGATGCGAAGCGCGGCCGCGCCCAGAGATTCGCCGATGGCGAAGCCGATGAAGCATGGTCCGGCGTAGTCGCCAGGGACGAAGAGCAGAATCACGAGCATCATCACCAGCTCGACGCTGATGAGCATCATGCCGATGCTCATTCCAGCGCGGAGGGGAATCATATAGATCGGATACGGCTTGCCGGAGAGGCCGGCGAAGGCGGTGCGGGAGTTGGCGAAGGTGTTGACGCGAATGCCGAACCATGCGACGCCGTAGCTGCCGGCGATGCCGAGCACGCTGAAACCAAGAATCATCAGCACGCGAACGGCCTCGTAATGAAGCAGGACGCCGAAATAAAGGATGATCACGGCGGCGATGAAGGCCCAGAGGAGCAGAAGGAACTTACCCTGGGTGATCAGGTACGTCTTGCAAGTTTCGTAGATCAGCTCGGACATTTCGAGCATCGAGCGGTGCGCGGGGAGATTCTTCAGGCGGACGTAAATCGTGAGTCCGAAAGCGAGGCCGAAAAAGCAAAAGAGGATCCCCCAGAGAAGCAAGTTGTGCCCATTGACGCCAAGGAAATTGACCGTCGTAAGGTCAGGCAGCTTCAGGTTGGCTTCGCCGGAGGGACTTGCCTCCTGCGACCACGCGCTGCCGGCGCCGGCGAGACTGAGAAGGGCGGCCAGCGAACCCGTTTTCAACAAGCGATTGCGCAGCGACGCGCCGCCTGCAAGCAATTTGCACATTCCAATTCCTCCGTTTGGTTTCATCGATTCGGTCTTTTAAAGGAGACGATCAAGGCGCAACGGCGATAGTTTTCGCGGCCGCAAATGGCGGCCGGTACAGCGGAAGGGGAAGCGACAGCGAGAGGTCTCCGCTTGAGAATCTCTCGCCGGCAACCCGGCGGCAGCAGGTTGGACATCCCCCCTCACAAAATAGAGAGCATCAAACGCGACGAAGGCAGCTACCCCATACGGCCTTCATTTTGACTTTGACTGCTACCCCGTGAGCGAGATGCAAGGCCACCTTGTCATTCTTCTATCAGGAAGCCCGATTTCCGTCAAGAATTCGGAGGCGGCGAGGGATCGTTTTACCGTAAACGAGGATTGACACGTGGCAAGGCGCCCAGTAGGCTAGGCGACCAGACGGGGTGTTGCGGGGGCTTTCGCGAAGGCCAAATCGAGCGACTATGAAACGCGAACAGATCATCAGGCTACTGGAAGATGCGGGCGCCATGCGGACGGGGCACTTTGAGCTCTCCAGCGGACGGCACAGCGCGAATTACATTCAGTGCGCGCTCGTGCTGCAGTATCCGAAGCACGCCGAGACGCTCGGGCGGGCCCTGGGCGATTTGTTTAAGGATATAAACGTCTCGTGCGTGGTGGCTCCTGCGATGGGCGGCATCATTATCGGGCATGAAGTGGCGCGGGCGTTGAATGCGCGTTCGCTTTTTGTGGAGCGCGACGCTTCGGGGCACATGGCGCTGCGCCGCGGGTTCGAGTTGAAGCCGGGCGAAAAGGTGCTGGTGATCGAGGACGTGTGGACCACAGGCGGTTCTACGCGGGAGACGATTGGGGTGGTCGAAGAGGAGGGCGGATTGGCCGTGGCGGCCGGCGCGTTGATCGATCGAACCAGCGGCAAAATCGAGTGGAACTTGCCAGCGCGTGCGTTGCTCGAGTTGGAAGTGCCCAGTTATGAAGCGGAGGATTGTCCGTTGTGCCACGCGGGCGGCATGGCAATGCGGCCTGGATCGCGCTACTCGCGCGCGAGAATGTAAGCTGTACCGCATGTGGCCGGGCCTGCGAATCAGCGGCAGCGACATTGCCGCGACAGAGATGACCTGGAATTTTTGCGCGGCGCATCCTAAGGGGTAAACTTCTCGGGCTCGTTGCCTTTCGCATGCCGCGTGCGATAATTGCGGCAACGATGCGGAATATCAAGATCACGATCGCCTACGACGGTGCCGGCTTTCACGGCTGGCAAGTGCAACCGGGAGTTCCGACGATCCAGGGCGCTCTCAACGAAGCCGCGAGCCAGATCACGCAGGACAAAATCATCATGCACGGCGCGAGCCGCACGGACACCGGCGTCCATGCGCTTGGACAAGTGGCGCATTTTCGCACGCAGTCGCGCTTGAGCGCGGGCGAATTTCAGCGTGCGCTCAACGGGCTCTTGCCCGCGACGATTCGGATCGTGGCGGCAGAAGAAGTCGGGCCCGATTTTCATTCGCGTTGGCAGGCGCAAGCGAAGACGTACCGCTATCGCATCTTTCGCGGCAATGTGCTTTCGCCGTTTGATTACATGCGAGTGCTGCATTATCCGTGGCCGCTCGATGAAGACGCCATGGCCGCGGCAGCTCGCGAATTTGAGGGCGAGCACGATTTCACGTCGTTTGCGGCCGCGTCCGGGATCGAAGATGATGACCGCGAAATGACGCGGATGATCTTTTCATCTGAGATTGTGCGCGATGCGGAGCGCGACGAGATTATTTACGTAGTGCGGGGGCGCTCGTTTCTGCGATACATGGTGAGGAAAATGGCCGGCACGCTGATCGAGGTGGGAAAGGGAAGGCTTTCGACCGCAGACATCGCGCGCATTTTTTCGGAGCGCGACCGGAATGCATCTGGACCAACCGCGCCTCCCGAGGGCCTCTACCTGATGTGCCTTGAGTATCCGGATCCGGCCGATTCGCTCGCGGGCACGTCGGTCCGCAGCCGGCAGACCAGCCGAACGTGAATCGGCTTGCGATGCCGGAACGCGGAGCAACCGGCGTCTAGATCGGCCGCTCGCCGAGCAAAACCTGTGAAATTCTCACGCATCTGCTGTATCTTCTTTTTGATGGCTACGTTTCCGGCCAGCGCCACCGACCAATCCATTGTGCGCCTGATGCAGGATCCTGCATGCGCGCGGGCGGTGGCTTGGATCGACCGCAGCAGCCCCTGGGTAACCGAACAGCAAATTCGCCTTACGGAAACTCCTGCGCCCGAATACGGGGAAAAGAAGCGCGCGGAACTCCTGCAGTCAATATTCGCGGGCTTTGGGCTCAAGGCACGGATCGATGAAACCGGGAATACGGTCGCTGAGCTTGTGGGGATGCAACCGGACCGCGTGGTTTTGATTGCCGCGCATCTCGACACCGTGTTTCCGGCGGGCACTGACGTTCATGTGCGGCGGGATGGAAAACGCCTGCTTGCTCCGGGAATTTCGGACAACGGCGCAGGACTCGCGGCGCTCGTAGGCGTTGCTCGCGCCTTCGTGGAATCGAGCGTGCGCACGGAGGCGACGGTTGTTTTCGCCGGCGATGTGGGCGAAGAGGGAGAAGGGAATTTGCGCGGAATTCGCGCCCTTGTCGATGCCTATGGTTCGCGGATCGTGGCTGTGATTGCGATCGACGGGCCGTCGACCACGCACATCACGACGCAGGGCGTGGCTTCGCGGCGGTTTGAGTTTACGGTGACGGGGCCAGGCGGGCACAGCTGGTCGGATTTCGGCATGCCCAATCCGATCACGGCGCTTTCGCGCGGCATCGTGCAGTTCTCGGCGATTCGTTTGCCCGATACGTCGCGGAGCACTTTTAATTTCGGAGTGATCGAGGGAGGGAACTCGGTCAATTCGATTCCCGGCGAAGCCTCCGTGAAGGTGGACCTGCGTTCGGAGAATGAAGCGGAGCTTTCCCGGCTCGAGGCGGCCCTCCGCGACGCGATGCAGTCAGGGGTGAATGCAGAGGTTGCCGCGCGACGCTCCTCGGAAGGCAATTTGCAACTCAAGGTGCGTTCGCTCGGTTCGCGCCCAGCGGGAAAATTACCCGAAAATTCGCAGCTGATGCAGACGATCCGGGAAGTGGATCGCTATTTGCAGAATTCGTCGCGCATCGAGAGCAGCTCGACGGACGCGAATTTACCACTCTCGATGAAGATTCCCGCAGTGTCGCTGGGCGGGGGCGGCAAAGGCGGCGGCGCCCACACTCTGGCCGAATGGTACGACCCGACGGGACGAGAGCTCGGCATCAAGCGCCTGTTCCTGACGGCGACAGCTCTCGCCGGCCTGCAACAATAACCGCGTTACGAAGAAGTTTTCAGGATTCCCACCGAAGCCGTTTCAAGCGGATAATTAGAGACAAAGAGCTGCCCTAAAAGACGCGAGCAGAAATAATAGGTCGCTTTCCAGCCCGCGCCGGCACAGCAAGGCATGGACGTTCCGGTGCGGCGGCAATACAATTTTCAGCCGTGACCGAGACTACGGACATATACGGCGCATTGCAGCGCTACTGGGGCTACGAGCAATTTCGCCCGTTGCAAGAGAAGATCGTGCGTAGCCTGATCGGCGGGCACGACACTTGCGTGGTGATGCCGACTGGCGGGGGAAAATCGCTTTGCTACCAGTTGCCCGCGGCGCTGCTCGGGCGCACGGCGATTGTGATTTCGCCGCTGATCGCCCTGATGCAGGATCAGGTGGCGCAACTTTCGCAGATGGGAGTCCCGGCCGTTTTTCTGAACAGCACGATTGCCGAAAGCGAACAATCGAGAATCGTTCGCGAGGCGCAGGAGGGCAAGCACCGGCTGCTGTATATCTCACCCGAGCGCCTCGTGCGGCCAGACACGATCCAGTGGCTGAAAAAGACGCCGCTTTCGTTTTTCGTGATCGACGAGGCGCATTGCATATCCGAGTGGGGCCACGATTTCCGTCCTGAATACCGGCAGCTCAAAAGTTTGCGGAAGGATTTTCCGCATGTGCCGATCGCGGCGTTTACGGCGAGCGCGACGCGGCACGTGCGGCACGACATCGTCGAGCAGCTTCAGTTGCGCAACGCTCAAAAATATATCGCGAGCTTTCGTCGCCCGAATCTGCGTTACATCGTGCGGCAAAGCAATTACAAGACCCAGGGCGAGATGCTGCTGCGAACCTTAAGGCGGCACGAAGACGAGAGCGTGATCGTCTATTCGCCGACCATCAAGCGGGTGGGCGAAACCGTGCTTTTTCTGAAAGAAAACGGAATTTCAGCGCTTCCTTATCATGGGCGAATGGACGCGGCAGAAAGGCAGGCGAGCCAGAATCGCTGGATGGCCAACGATGCGCGAGTGCTGGTAGGGACCATCGCGTTTGGCCTCGGCATCAACAAGCCAAACGTACGCGCGGTGATCCATCTTTCGTTGCCAAAATCGGTGGAACAGTATTACCAGGAAGCGGGCCGGGCCGGGCGGGACGGTTTGCCCGCGGACTGCGTTTTGCTCTGGCAGAACAAGGACGTTGGATTGCTGGCTCATTTTATCGGGCAGGTGAGCGATCCGGCGGAAAAGGAGCGAGCCTGGCGGAGGTATCACGCGATTCGCGCGTTCGTCGATGCGAAATCGTGCCGTCATTTGGGGATCTGCGCGCATTTCGGCGAAACGCCGAAGTGGAAATCGTGCAATGCATGCGATGTTTGCGGCTGCGAGATGGCGTGGCTCGATGCAGCACCAGAGCGGAAGAGCAAAAAGAGATCCAGACGCTCCGCGGATTCACAAATGCGGGGGCCACGGGATGCCGAAGGCATGATCCTCGCCAACATTCTGCGCGACTGGCGCCGCAGCGAGGCGGAGCGCCAGGGCGTTCCGGCCTTCGTGATCCTGTACGATTCAACGATAGATAACATTTGCGCGACGCGGCCGGGTTCGCTGGAGGCGCTGCGACGAATTGCGGGAATCGGCGAGCGAAAGGCGGCGCGGTACGGCGAGCGCATCATTGGCATGGTGGGTTCCGCGTCTTCTGCGGCCAAACTTGCGTCTTCAGGGGTGCTGGGCGAGGGCGCGAAGATGACGCGGCAGTTGCTTAAGGAAGGGCGGAGCTTCGATGAGGCAGCGAAGATTCGCCAGGTAACGGAGGGCACCATAATTGAGACGGCGGCCAAGTTAATCGAAGACGGCCAGCTTTCATTTCGCGAGGAATGGCTGGATCCCGCCAGGCGAAAACTCATCGACGAGCAGTGCGGCCGGCTTGGGACCGAGCGGCTGCGTCCGCTGAAAGACGCGTTGCCGTCCGACATAACGTACGACGAAATCCGGCTCGTCGCGGCCGAATTTCGCCGCCGGGCAAGCAAGCCTAAGCCGGCGCAAGCGGCGGGCTAAAGTTCGAAGGAGGAGGGAATGGAACTCTCAGGGACGACAAGGTTGATCTGCGGAATTATTCTCATTACCGTTCCAACCATCGAATACGGCGGAACTTTCTTGCTGGGGATGGTGAAAAGGTCCGACCCGGAATACGTGAACAATCCGCTGCGGCAGAATTTATTTCGCGCCGGGCACGCGCATGCCGGCGTGCTGGTGATTCTTTCGCTGGTGGTGCAGCTACTGGCGGATGCATTGAACGTGCCTGAGGGTCTGAGCCTGGTGGCGCGGCTGGGCGCGCCATGCGCTGCGATCCTGATGCCGCTCGGCTTCTTTCTCTCTGTGGCGCAGTCGGGGACGCAAAGACCCAATGGCATGATCAGCCTGGTCTACGTGGGAGCGCTGCTGCTGGCGATCAGCGTCGTGGTGATGGGCGTGCTGCTGGTGAGGTCGGTCTAAATGCGAATGTCTACGGCGCGCAGGTGGATTTCAGGATGAACGCAATTTGGACGAGGGCGCCAGAGCGACAGCCGCTTCGGAAGTGAGATAGAGGAACGTGAAGGTTTCCTGCAAATACAAGCGAACCTGCGCATCGGTGTGGCTCAAATAGCCAATAGACGCATCCTGGCCGATGTGGAGATCGAAATCGCCGCCGCGGGTGGTGAGGACGAAGGCGCCATCGATGGCAGGGGCCCAGATGATCTTTCCTTCCGCGAGGCGCTTCACATGTTCGAGGACCGGATAGCCGTTGTCGCTCGTTTCGGCGAGCGCGGTGTAAGCGTCGGCGCTGAGGAGAAAGGAATAGGGGCCGTTGACTCCCATGAGGCGCAATTGGCTTAGAGCTTCCGCAAAGGCCTGCGGGTAATTGCGGACATCCTCGGGAAGAGATTTCTTGGGGTTGCTGGTGCCCTGGCGTACGCCGACGATTCCAGCGGCGTCGTACCCTTCGAAAATGGCGCGGTCCTCCGCGAAGGCGAGTTTGCGGGCTGCGTCTTTCGCAGGCTGCCAATCGGAATCGTTGGCGCCACGCTCCACGTCGTCAATCATCTGGCGATCGAGATCGAATGGAACACGCAGTTCAACGATGGCGTTCACCTCGCGCTGGCGGCAGGTCACGCCCTCCGAGGGCGCTGCGATGTCACGGAGGTGGCCTGTGCCGACTGCGGAAAGAGCGGTGCCCTCCGGGCCGCGGACGTCCACGGCGCGGCGGCCAGCAAGGTAGCGCTTAAGAGTGCGCGAAGTCTCCTCTTCGATTTGAGCCCACGCAGCATCGGAAATCGGAGCCAGTTCGCGGTGCAGATTATTCATGGGAAATGTGTCCTTTCAAAGAACCGATGCCGAGCGAGCCATTTTTTGATGGCGCGACAGAGGTGGAAGTTTCAGCAGGCGTCATGGCCGGCTGCGGCGTTTCCGCAACGGAGACCGCAGGCTGGTCAGGCGTGACGCTGTCTAGGAACGTCGCCGTGGGGATAAAAAACAGTCCTCCGGTGACGGCTGTGCTGAAATCGAGGATGCGGTCGTAATTGCCGGGCGGCCGTCCAATGAACATGTTTTCGAGCATCTGCTCGATGGGCCGAGGCGATCGGCAGTAGCCGATAAAATATGTCCCGAACTCGCCGTGTCCGGGACGGCCGAAAGGCATGTTGTCCCGAAGGATTTTGATTTCTTTGCCATTCTCTTCAATGGTCGTGAGGGCGTTGTGCGCGGAGGACGGTTTGACGGAATCGTCGAGCTCGACGTCAGAGACTTTTTTGCGCCCGATGATCCCTTCCTGTACCTCGGTGGCCAGGGCGTTCCAAACGTCGAGATTGTGAAGATATTTTTGCACGATGACGTAGCTGCCGCCTGAGAAGGCCGAGTCTTCTTCTCCGATCAGAACGGCCTCTGATGCGGCGCCGCCGGTAGGATTTTCGGTGCCGTCCACAAAACCGAGAAGATCGCGATTATCGAAATAACGGAAACCGTGGACTTCGTCGACCGTGGAGCCTGCGTCTCCGAGTCGTTCCATGATTTGGGATGCGAGTTCGAAGCAGAGATCCATATTTTTGGCCCGAATGTGGAAGATCAAGTCGCCGGGCGTGGCGATTGCGTGGCGTGAGCCCGAGCGAATTTCCCGGAAGGGATGCAACTCCGCCGGGCGCGGCGTGCCGAAGAGGCGGTCCCACGCATCCGAACCGAAGCCCATGATGCATGAAAGGCCGGCCTCGAGATTGCGAAAGGCAACCGCGCGCAAGAGCGCGGAAAGATCAGCACAGAGGGAGAGAACCGTTGCGCGGTTTTCGTCGAGCGGCTTGATCGTGACGACGAGAAAGATGGCGGCGCGCGTCAGCGGCAATGAGACGGGTTGCGAGACGACGGCCGGTGCACGGGCCGGGGATTGCGCGCTGATTGGATCGGATGCCATCGCTCATCTTTCCCGCGGGACCGCATGAACTTCGTTCCCGCAGACCTCCCGACCGCTCCGATGAGCGGTGGGCCGACAGCTTAGCATTGTCCCTGAATGAATTTCCACGCGAAGAAAAAGCCTTGGCTTGCGCCGCGAATGTTTCTGAGATCAACTGTGGAATTTAGCTTTCCGTTTGAGGAACGCTTCGCGGGCGTAAGACCCGCCGTTCTCGTATAATGGCGCAGAAATCACTGTATTTCAGCCGGAGCGACAAAAATCATGAGGAGGTACGGATGAGCGAGAAACAGAATTTCGAGAATCATGCAAAATTCTTTCCGCTGTTTCATTTTGTCGTTGCGCCTATCTTCATGCTCAACATCGTGTGGTCGATCATCGTGGTGATTCGTCACTTCTCCTTCGGGACAGTCGTTTCGCTGCTCGTCGCCATCGCATTATTCCTGCTGGCTCTGGCCGCGCGGCTGATGGCCCTCAAGGTGCAAGACCGCGTGATTCGCCTCGAGATGCGACTTCGTCTGCAGGAGCTCCTTCAGCCCGAGCTGCGTGCGCGAATTCCCGAATTTACGCTCGACCAATTGATCTCGTTGCGCTTCGCCGGTGACGCGGAATTGCCGTCGCTCGCGCAGAAAGTGCTCGATGACAAAGTGACAAGCCGCGAGGCGATCAAGAAGATGGTTCGCGATTGGCAGGCGGACTTGTTGCGCGCCTGAGGAAAACGCCCGCACGACGCGGGTATAGGCTGAAATGAAAAGTGGTCGGGGCGTGGAGATTTGAACTCCAGACACCCTGCGGCCAAGGCAAACTCAAGCAAGCTAAGTAGTTGTCTCGTCTGGTACTTTCGCGCATCTTGCATCACGGTTCATGGCGGTTTTCGGCAGCTACTGTTCCCAAATTGTTCCCAACTAGATCTGACCAACGTGGGAGGATTGCCAAGATCATCGTCATTGGACCCGCACCTAAGAATCACGTTTACATGCAGCCGACCCGCAGAGGATGACCTTTCCGAACTTGCGGTCGTAAACAGCCCTATTCGGTGACTGCCTGAGCGGTAGCGAATCAGTCTCGCATCAAGAACCTGCTCCCGACCTGCTGCACTGATGATTCTGCCAGAGGATCGTCCGAATGACCTGGGAAAATCGGGCGGCCTAGTGATGTTAGACCGCCCGACTCTGTTAGTGCGAGGCCGGCGAGTGTCCTTCGGTGCCTGCTAGTGGGCTGCGGCGCCGGTTGCTGAAGCTGAGCCGACTGCCGCTGCTTCGATGATCGAAGCTACAGCCTCAGGCTGCGACACGTAGACTGCGTGGCTCGCTTTGGTCTCGACGACCTTGGCGCCTGCGCGGTTGGACATGAACCGCTGTGCATCCGGCGGAATCATTTTGTCTTCGGTCGTGAGTAGATACCAACTCGGCTTAGACTTCCAAGCTGGTTGGCTGATCACTCCCTCAATCGCTCCAGTACCCCACGGCACTTGTGAATCGGCCATGAACCCTGCTAGTTCCGGCTTTACGTCCCCTGCGAAGGCAGCTGCGAACTTCGAGCGATCGAGAAGGAGGAAACCATCTTGCGGCGGGAGAATGGGAGGCACCGGCGCGCCCGGGGGGGCGCTCTGAATCAGCTTTTGGAGGGATTCGCCCGCATCCGGGGCGAACGCGGCGATGTAGACGAGGCCTGCGACTCTCGGATCGTTGCCGGCTTCCGTAATGATCGCTCCTCCGTACGAATGTCCGACGAGGATCGAGCGCCCGTCTTGAGCGGCGAGCACTCTCTTCGTGAAAGCAACGTCATCCGTTAGAGAGATTGTGGGATTTTGCACGATCGCGACGTTGTAACCTTTCTTCTTTAGAATTTGATAGACCGGCTCCCAACCGGAACCGTCCACGAAGCCACCATGGACCAGCACAATATTCAGTTTGTTCATCATATCCTCGCTCCCCTTTTCATTGAATTTGAGCTATCGCGTTTGCCGCGCAGTTCATGGCCCCGTTGTACGCCAGACAATTGTGAGCAACAAGTTCGTAATTATCAACATTCAGTGATAGATTCTCAATAATGGAATTCACATCGCGACAGCTGCGCGCGTTCCACTTGGTGGCACAATATCTCAATTTTGCGCGAGCGGCGGAGGCTTTGTTCATCACACCTTCGGGTCTGAGCGTGTTGATCCGCGAGCTTGAACGCCAACTGGGATTTCGTTTGTTTGATCGTACGACGCGGAAAGTCACGTTGACGCCGCGCGGGCGTGAACTTTGTGAAGTCACGCGACCCGCTCTGGCGACACTCGATGGAGCTATGTCTCGCATTGAACGGGCGGAACACGGGAAGGCCCGACGGATCACGGTCGGGACAACACCTTGGATCGCGGCGAACGTGTTGCCGCCTGCGATTAAAGCGCTTCGCGATCTGCGACCCGAAGTGCAGGTCGATATTTACGATGGGACCATCGGCACAATTGCCCGTCGAGTAGAAGCTGGAAAACTCGATTTGGGGCTGGGCATTTTGGAGACGATGCCCGGATTGCGCCGCGTGCCATTCTTTCGTTTCTCGCTGATGGTAATTCACGCCGACAAAGACGGGCTGCCCAACCGCGCGTCGACGAAATGGACCGCGCTAAATGGGCAGACACTCATTTCGCTCACGCCAAATTATCCGCACCAGAAGCTGATCGACAAGCAGCTGAAAAAAGCTGGAGTCACATGGAAACACGGGCAGACCGTCAACATGCTGGAGACGCAAGTTGGGTTGGTCGAGGCCGAGCAGGGTATTGCAATTGTCCCCTCTTTCGGATTGCCGGCGTGCCGCGGTCGCAAGCTGACGATGAGCGAACTGGTCGAACCGGTAGTGAATCTCTCGTTTTACGAGATTAGCAGCAGAGCCAGGAAGCTTCCCGAGGAAGCAGCAGAATTCAGCGCCTTCCTTAAAAGATACATATCACGATGGGCTGGCGAGGCTGGAGCGCTCTAGTTCTCATGAGACAAACGCTTCCGGGATAACCTAGCAACCGATGGGTTTGGGAGACGCTCTAAGGCTCCTAATCTTCCTTCACTAATTCAAGGTGCAGAGCGTCTGCTCACCAGGCGGGTGCGTCCGAACTCGGGGCCGCCTACTTGGGACGCAGGCGGCCCGCATCTCGGCTCAATGTTTCCAATTACTTGCGCGAACTCACCTGCTCGTTGAATGCGCTTTTTCGGCGAGCATTCCGTTATTGTTCCCAAGGTGCACCACAATGCAGCAGCGCAAAATTTCCCCGCTTGTAAGTCGCTGAGCTAGCAAGATTTGGTCGGGGCGTGGAGATTTGAACTCCAGACCTCCTGCGCCCAAGGCAGTTGAAAAAAATCTATCTTGTTGGTCCGTCTGGCTTTGTTCTGCGTCATGGTACACGGTTTTGGACCTAATTTGGCAGCACTTGGACCCAAGTTGGACCCAAATTTCTTTTCGCAACTAGGCAGACGGCAGGCAGGCGCAGCCTTATAACAATGCCACTTCGCGGTCGAAATTTGGCTTCTTCTCGGCATGGAGCTTTAGTGCCACGCCACAAACCGCTGCGATGCGCTCCAGCATCGTGAGTGAGTGTCCCGGTATAATAGGCAAGCCTGTCCTTCGCCGCGTCGAAAAACCTTCCACTAGGTAACGAAAGTAAAGTACGCTATCCTTTCGTTGCGAGATTCCTAACGAAACGATCCTTTCGCGATGGCAACTCCAACGAAACCCAATAGCCGTCTCGGGACTTACGTTGTTAAGTCCTTCAAGGACGAGTCCTTTCGAGCTTACGTACCTCCACCACTGCCGCCGGAGCCACCTCTGGGGCTCCAGCGGCTCTTGCCGCTGCTGGAACAAGCCAACCAAGCACTCGGTCGCCTGGACGGCCTCGCATCCATTCTGCCCGATCCCTCGCTTTTTATTTACCTCTACGTCCGAAAGGAAGCTGTACTCTCCTCGCAGATTGAGGGCACGCAATCGTCGTTTTCAGACCTGATGCTGTTTGAAAGCGCCGAGGCCCCTGGCGTTCCGCTGGAGGACGTTCAGGAAGTCTCAAATTATGTGGCAGCGATGAATCACGGGCTCCGCCGACTCCGCGAGGATTTTCCCCTGTCTTTGCGGCTAATGCGGGAGATTCACAAAATTCTTTTGTCTAAAGGGCGCGGTAGCCAGAAACGTCCCGGCGAATTCCGCGAGAGTCAGAACTGGATTGGGGGCACGCGGCCCGGAAACGCAGCGTTTGTTCCGCCGCCACCCGAAAAAATCATGGAATGCTTGGACGCACTGGAAAAGTTCCTACATCGAGAACGCGAAGACTTGCCGATCTTGGTAAAGACA
>DATJOL010000024.1:0-13345 GCA_035507075.1 Candidatus Aquilonibacter sp.
GCTCAGAGGCTATCGAGCCGCTGACGGGACAGCGGGTGGCCGGACAAACCAGCGTGATTAGCCTCGCTGGTTGCTATGTTCGTGCGACTGATGTGATCTCGGCAGCCGGGATCGTGCGCTTACGAATAGAAAGATGCGTGACCAACTTCAACACCTGGGCGCGGGTTGTGAATGTGGTGCCCGGCGAAGGAGTAGGGCTGGCGTTCTTAGATACGGAACAGGCGGAGATGGATATTTTGAAAGCCTGGATTCAAGAGGTTGAGGGCGATGCCGGCAGCGCCTCGCACGAGCATGGAACTGTAATACCGCAGGAGATTGAAAGAGCGGCTGAAGCGGCTGGATTCAAGCGCATGCCGCTGCACGACACCATTGGGGCCATCCTCACACGCGGCCAAACCACTTTGATCGTAAGCAAGAACGGCGACTGGGCCTGTTACACGCAGGTCTGCGGCGGCAGAAGACCAGACGGCGACGGTCAGGATTTCACTTTACTCCTACATTTCTCGCAAACTTAGTGTGCACCTCGACATTCCTCCGAAGCAGAACAGCAGGGGGAAGTCTTTTTCTTTTGCCGTCGTGGCGGGAACAAACTGTTGCCCAAGCCCTGCCTCACTCGACTAAGTCCTGATAAACGCCGTTGCCGGAGGAGTGCCGAACGGCTCACCATTGGCCACTCTGCGAGATGAGCAAGGCAACTCTGCCGCCGTCGCTGAGCCACTGGAAGCCAGAGGCGCTCCCCTCACAGAAAGGCTCAAGCAGTCCCTCGACGTTGTTCCAACCGTTGGAATTCATCACGCATTCAAACTCAAGCCCCCGAATTAGGCGAACACCTTCATTGCGGGTGCCTCGACGCAGAATGAGGCTGCAATCCGCGACCGGATTGACCCATACTTCATTTTGAAGAGCCACGTGCTGGCGTTCCCCGTTGACCAACAATTTCACAAAGTGCTTTAGCTGCTGCACCTCTGATTGATTGAAATCATACAGGCGAATCAGGGGACACTCGGGCGACCCATCGGCCAGGTATTCGAGTTTCACCGCTGTAGATTACTACAATGCTGTTCAGATGCCTGTGTAACCCGGTTATCGTCCATGTGAAGTTTCACTTTATATGGACGGTCTACTCGGGAGCTACGGCGGACTTCGTGGTAGATGGCGTTAGAGAAGCTTAGGGGCCGAGCTGGCAATGGCGTCCATGGCTTGAGGCTTACCTTGAACCAGCGCGCGCAGTAGGCATTGACCATGAGCTGCGCTATTGGCCACAGCAGAAGCGCAGCGATTGCGAGTTTGACCGGGCTGCGCACGCCGATTACCAGTAGAGCGGCGAACGAGATTGCAAGGGAGGCCGATCTCCTGATGGCCGCGTGAGGCTGCGAAAAGTGAAGCATTTGACCACACGCGGGGCAGTCGAATCCGCCGCGGCTACCTCGCTTGATGTGAAAATCAACTGAATCTACCGCCGCGTTGCACATCGGACATTTGAGCATCATGGATTCTTACGAGCAGGGTCGATTGCGTTTCGCCAACGACTCGCAACGCATCAGCCTGCGTCTCTGTCCAACCGTTTCCGCAAGGTGTCGTCAAAGGTCCTGATCCAACACCCTTATCGTCTACCTTCTGACCTGCAGAGGTCAAGACGGTGAAGCCAGATGTCGACACGCCATCGACCGTGCCGGCTACTCCCCCTTCGGCCGGCCCAGAGCGAGCGCCGGCCCCCCCGGTCCCGGGAACGCCCTGCGCCGATATCGCTACGGGAAATGAGACCACTACCACCGCCGCGAGCGCCGTGGCGCAGATAGCGATGGACTTGGCGAGTCGCTGCAAGAACATAAATTGATCACCTTGTGGTTTGCTGATTTTACGCAATCGCGAACTGCCGATTCAAGCTGTTCGGTACCCAGCGGTGGGCAATCGCATTCGTTAAGGATCAATATCGAGAAACGCGTTTCCAGGAAGTCAGCCATCGAAGCCCCGCGACACTTGGACGATTAACGCCGTGACCGGACAAAACGAGTTCTAGTACGTGTAGGACCGCAGAAAGGCCGGAAGCCGGAGTACTGGCGCCTTTGGTTTTCTCTTCCGCCTCCGCAGTTTCTCACATTTATGCATTGACAGGAGACGTATGTCTGTGGTAAACTATGCACTCAATTTCAAGTCATGCCAACCCTGGCCGTAGGCGCTAATCCCAAAACAAGAGGAACCACCCTGCGCGCCCGAGACCACCCCAAACAGCTCAAAACCGGCCAGTTCTAATCGATATCGCTGCGATTAGAAAACGCCGCAACTCCAGCATTTGCACCGGATCCAAATTTCTAATCGATAGTAAATCAGCTGTTTTAGAGGAGCAAAAGCGCATGGAAGACGAAATCGCCGGGGGCCGCGAGTCATGAATCGCAAATCACGAGTCTCGGGCTCAATCGCAAAATGTATAAAATTCGCCAAATTCTAATCGCAAATGAATAAAATTAAAAATCGACCTAAGCCATTGAAAACAAAGACCGAAAAAATTTCTAATCGCGGTCAGGAAGGGGGGTAAACGAGCGCCGCGATTAGAAATGCATAAAGTCGCGGCCAAGGGAAAACCGGGTCAGGCGCGGAGGGCGGCTCTG
Organism: Candidatus Aquilonibacter sp.; assembly: GCA_035507075.1. Lineage (GTDB taxonomy): Bacteria > Acidobacteriota > Terriglobia > Acidiferrales > UBA7541 > Palsa-295. Next base: position 2,610 of record DATJOL010000024.1, read on the forward strand.
CGGGAGAACATGCTGAAGCCGCGCCGAATATAGGCGTCCAATTCGCGGACGCGCAAAAGCTTCAGCAGCAAGTAAAGCGCCGCCACGCCCGCGCAAGTGTCTATGCTAAGCACAAGCAGGGCGTAAAAGGCGCGGTGCCAGGGGAATAGGGTCTCGAGCCAGCCCATGAACTCGTAGCACCCGGCGCCAACCGCTGCCGAAGCCGCGGTGACTTTAAAGAAGAAGCCCATCACTCCGGCAGTGTCCGGATTTTGGGTGCGGCGCGCGAGCAGCACGAAAAGGACGACTGTATAGGCGCCGATGCCGATCGAACTGGCCAGCGCCAGGCCCGCGAACTGCATTTCGTGCATCAGCCACTTATAGAGTGGCAGGCTCAGAAACGTGGTGACCGTGCCGACAACCGCCGGGACGACGGTGTTGCGCGTGGCATAAAAGCCGCGAGCAACTATATTCTGCACACCCCAGGCGATCAGGCCGATCGAATAGAAAACAAGGCCATAGGCGATGGCTGAGTAGTCGGAAGGGTCCAGCCGCGGCGTGCGCAAAAAGAGCAGCCGGATGAGCGGCTGGCTTTCGGCCATCATCAGCGCGGCGATGGGAATTAGGGTGACGATCAACGCCTTCACGGAAGCGTTGAGCACGCGATTCAGGTCGCCGAATTTGCGCTCGGAATAGAGTTGCGAAAGAGTCGGGAACGAAGCGACCGCGAGCGCCTGCCCGACGAATCCGAGCGGCACCTGCATCAGCTTTTTGGAATAGGAGAGCCAGGTAACGGCGCCGTTTGCGAGATAGGAAGCGTAGTGCGTGGTGATCCAGTCGTCGGCGTAAGTAAGGCCGAGCGCAAGCATGATGGGGATCGCCAGCTTCAGGAAAAGGATGAAGCCCGGATGCTTCACGTTGAAGCTGGGCCGGAAGGAAGCGCCCACGCGATGCGCGCCATAAGCCTGCAAAAGGAAATTGCCGCAAACGGCTCCCGCGAGCACACCGATGGCGAAGCCGGTGATTCCGATGTGCGAAAAGAGCAGGACGCCGCAAACGATGATGGCGCTGTTATAGACGAGCGGCGCGAGCGCGGGAACGGTAAAGTGGCCTTTCGCGTACTGCACCGCGGCCAGGATGCTGCCTTCGTAGAAGAAAAGCTGCGCCGGAAGCATCAGCCGCGTGAGGAATACAGCGAGGGCTCGTTCGTGCGGCTGGAACCCGGGCGCGACCACGTGATCCACAAGCGGGCCCGCAAGAAACTCGCCAATCACGATCAGGACGGCGAGAGCGACGCCCATTACCGTGACGACGGTGGAAAAAACGCGCCAGCCTTCGCGTTCCTTATCTTCGGCTACGTATTTTGAAAAGACGGGGATGAACGTAACGCTGAGCGAGGCCCCCGCGATCAGGTAATTGACGAAGTCGGGCAGCCGGAAGCCGGCATAGTAGGCGTTCGTGTTGGCGTTTGCGCCGGCGAAATGCGCGATGGCCCAATCGCGGCCAAAGCCCAGGATGCGGCTGAGAAAGACGCTCGCCATCATAATGGCCGTCGCCGCGGCAATGCGGCGGTGCATGTGCGAGGCGCTATGCTCGCGGGCGGCGGCGATGGGCGCAGCTGCGCCGTCTTCACCAGGCAATTTTGGCGAGTCCTGGGAGTTCACTGACCTTTATCGTAGATGGTTTGCGGCAAGCGGGCCACAGGATTTCAGAGCGTAGGTGCTGCGCCAGCTCACATGCCGAAGGGATTGCGGGCGGGCGAACCAGGAGACGCGGCGCGAAGGTACTGCACGGGCCAGGAGGCCGTCACGCCGCCACGGGCGGCCACGTGAAGCGGCCAGTAGGGGTCGCGCAGAAATTCGCGCGCGAGAAAAATCACGTCGGCCTTCCCTTCCGTGATGATCGCCTCGGCTTGCTCGCCTGAAGTGATTAGGCCGACGGCCCCGGTGGCGATTCCGCCTCGGCTGCGGACCGCCGCGGAAAAGGGCACCTGATACCCCGGTGTAAGCGGAATTTTGGCCGTGGCGATGTTGCCGCCGGAGGAGCAATCGATCAGATCAACGCCGAGCGGGCCGATTTGCCGGGCCAGTTTAACGGATTGCTCGACGTCCCAGCCGCCTTCGGTCCAATCGCTGGCGGAGATGCGGACGAACAGTGGAAGTTCCTCCGGCCAGATACGGCGAACGGCCGTGATCACTTCGCGCAGCAGGCGCGTGCGGTTTTCGAACGAGCCGCCGTAGGAATCGGTGCGTCTGTTGGAGAGAGGCGAAAGAAATTCGTGTATCAAATAGCCGTGGGCAGCGTGGATCTCGACAATTTTAAACCCTGCAGCCAGAGCGCGTTCGGCCGCGGCGACAAATTCCCCGATGATTTTGCGAATTCCAGCCTCATCCAAGGCCTGAGGCATCAGATAGCCTTCGGCAAAAGGAATCGCGCTGGGCGCCACCGGCGTCCAGCCGCCTTCAGACTCGGGGATCGCCCCTGATCGAGAATCCCAGGGCCGGAAAGTGCTCCCCTTGCGTCCTGCGTGGGCGAGCTGAACGCCCGGTGCCGCGCCTTGTTCGCTGACAAAGCCCGTAATCCGCGCCAGCATCTCGATATGCTCGTCTTTCCAGATGCCAAGATCTTGTGGGCTGATGCGGCCTTCGGGCGAAACCGCAGTTGCCTCCGTAAAGACGATCGCCGCGCCTCCCACGGCGCGGCTTCCTAGATGGACCAAGTGCCAGTCGTTGGCAAAACCATTGACGCACGAATACTCGCACATGGGCGAGACGGCGATCCTATTGCGGAATTTCAGGCTGCGAATGGCAAGTTCGCTGAAAAGCTGCATGTGTGAAGTTCCCCCGAATTTGATGGTGTGAAAGCTTAGGGCAGGATCGATTGGATGGTCCAGACAAGTGAGAAGTCGCCGCGGATTTTTATGCGAGAGTGGCTCGCGGTGTTAGACGACGCGAAAGTGACAAAATAGGGCGATTCGGCCGTGCCGGGGGCGCGAGTCAGCGCTTCTCGCTCTTTTGCTCTTCTTCGCTGGCGCCGGATGTCCACGCAGGAGGATCGCTGGCGGGAAAGGATTCGCGCGATGCTTCCTCCACGGCGTCGACGTTACCCTTTTCGGGTTCCTTTTCCGGTTTCGAAGCTTTTTCTCCGGGTTTGCGAGGCGGTTTCCTAGGATCTGATCCCATTGTGAAAACTCTCAAGAAGTTTGATGCGTCAGCGGCCGCTTCAGAACTTCCAAACTATGCCGACGGACGCTTTCGGGCTGAGTTGATACGTGCTGAAGTAGTGGCTGCCGATCATGTCGAGTTCGAGGCGATAAGCCAGGCGCTGGCGGTGCCCTGTGGCGTCAATGCCGATGCCCGTCTCATAGGCAAAGGCTTGCTGACTGCCGTAAGACGTTTGCGGGACGTAATGCGAAACGCCGACAAGGCCGTGAGCCCAAAGCTCAAGTCCGCGCGGTGCAGACCAACGAAAGCGCGGGCCAGCGCCTGCGAATGCGAAGCGGGACGTGTAAGGCCCCTGGCTGCCGAAGGCACCGAGCAACTCCCCATCAGCGCCAAACCAGCCTGCATTGTAAAAATACGAAATCGAGGAATCGAAGCCGTTGCGGCTCTGGATCTGGTGCGGCGCCATGTAAAAACGCAAGAAAGTGTAGCCTACGTAAACCTGGAAATCATACTGCTCGTAGACGCCGATCACCCCGCGCTGCGGCTTCGGCGCCGGGACAGGTGCAGCGGGCAAAGCATAGGGCTCGGGCGCTGATGCCGAGGTTGACGTGAGGGAAAATGCCGCCGTTGTGGGCGCGAGAAGTGAAGGTGAAGCAGTTTGAGCACTTGCGCTGGATCCTGCGAGCAGAATGCCCGCGAGTAGGAACCCCAAGAATTTCATCGCCTATCTCCCAAGCCAGTAGCGTCAACCACCTTATATTACTTTGCGTTAAGACCTGTCGGCATGTCCACCCATATTTGTACCGACTTAGGCTGGGGATAAATAGTGGATAGCATCTCCGATGCTTCTGACGCAAGGCATAGTTGGGGTTGGCGCCAAATTCGCATAGTGTCCGCCGAATGCCGAACACTGGCGGCCGCAACCAGGCGCCGCTCTACGGCTCCGTCGAGGCGGCGCGGCGGTGTTGGAAGAACGGGGAGAATGCGTTGATCGCGGCAATGCGAAAGGCGTCTTCGCGGGTGATAAGCCCTTGCGTGAGAATGCCCCAGGCTCCCAGGCCGTTTCGGACGCCGCGGGCGCCAGCATAGCGGTCGATGGCTTCGGAAAGGTCGACGCCCTCATCAACCACCTGAGCGGCGAGCTCGTCGGGCAGGGCGATTGCGCCGGATTGCCCGTAGTGGCCGTGAGCGTCGTCGCCGAGCACATAGACCCAGCTTTCGAGGAAGACTCGACGCTCTCCGTCCAGTTCGATCACGTCTAAGCCGCCTTCCAAACCGACGAAGTAATCGCACAGCTCCGCGCGTTCGAGCGAGATTCGTTTCAGCGCTTCGGCGCGTGCTTTGGCACCTTGCATGGTTTCTGCGCGGGAAAGAGGAGTGGGCCGCACACCGCTGGGAACGTCGACCGGCACGATTTCGACCTGGCTATCCGGCCGAAGGAGGGGACGGCAGGCTTCGAGGGCTGCGCAAATAGCGTTCACTTTGGGCGCGCGAAGGCTGCCTACAGCCACACGAAGGCTAGGCATATCGACAACGGCCCTCGAAGACCAGGGGAGGAATGGAGCGGGATAAGGGAATCGAACCCTCGCCTCCACCTTGGCAAGGTGGCGTACTACCACTATACGAATCCCGCATGCGCAATATTCTCGCTGAGCATCCCTTTATAGCACGCGGTATGAGCGCCAGCAAGAGCGTGGCACGATCGTGCCCGATAATCACCAATAAATCCGGTCGTGAGCGGCGCGGCGATGCAAGGGCTTTGCAGCGATGCGATCCATCGAAATGGCGATCCTGACTCGGACGGCAGGGGCGACTTTGTGACGGGCTGGCGAGAGTGCTGTCTTTTATTTTCAATAACTTATGCAGGAAACAGTCTGACATCGAGTGACGGGCTGGGCGAGCTAAAAACGCGTCTCGCGTCGGATTGAGGCCTTTGCAATGGTACGCGGGTAATAGACATTCGTACGGGGTGCGTTAGCCGAGCGACGCGGCGATTGCCATGCACGGAAAAGTTATTCTTGGGAAGTCTATTCAGGAAAATCCCCGATACGGGGCCATCGTCGCTCAGGATAGAATATCGCGCGTGACGACGGCGATTCACTTCGGAACTTCGGGCTGGCGTGGCATTATCGCGGACGATTTCACGTTTGGCGGCGTGCGGCGGGCGGCGGCGGCGATTGCGGATCACGTTCGCGAGCAGAAAAAGTCTCCGCGGATTCTGGTTGGATACGACACACGATTCCTTTCGTGGGAATTTGCACGCAGCGCGGCGAGCGTGCTGCGCGAACGCGGTTGCCGCGTAGCGCTGTGCCGCGATTTCACGCCGACGCCAGCCATTGCGCACGCGATTCCTTCCGGGAAATTCGATAGCGGAGTGAACATCACCGCCAGCCATAATCCCGCGGAATATAGCGGCGTGAAATTTTCGGGACCGGATGGCGGCCCGGCGCTGCCCGAGATAACAAAAGACATCGAAAGGCGGGCGGGCAGGCTGGGAGAGATTTCGCCTAACGGCCACGAAATTCCCGACGACTTCGAACACATCGATCCGCGCGAACCCTATTTCGAACAGCTTCGCCGGCTGGTGCGATTCAACACTCTGAAGAGCCTGAAACGCGGTCTCGTTTGCGATGCCATGCATGGCTGCGGCGCCGGATGGCTCGACCGGATCCTGGCGGAACATGAGATCGACGTAAGGGCGATCCGCGGCGAGCGGGACGTGCTTTTTGAGGGCAGCGGGCCGGACCCATCGGAGGGAAATCTGGGTGCGCTGGCAACCGCCGTGGCCCAGAAAAACGCTATCGCGGGACTTGCGACCGATGGGGATGCCGACCGCTTCGGAATTCTCGACGGCGACGGGTCGTTCGTCTCGCCCAATTACATTCTTGCGCTGATTTTTGACTATCTGCTCGAAACGCGGGGCGAGAAGCTCGGCGCTTCGCGCAGCGTGGCCACGACGCATTTGATGGATGCCGTGGCAAAACTTCACGATGTGCCCATTTACGAAACACCGGTCGGATTTAAGTATGTCGGACCGTTGCTTTCTGAAGGTAAGATTTCGACCGGCGGCGAAGAGAGCGCGGGCATGACGGTGCGGGGGCATGTGCCGGAGAAGGACGGGATCCTCGCCTGCTTGCTCGCAGCGGAGATGATGGCGGCGCGCCAAGCTTCTCTCGGCGAACAGCTGGCGCGGCTTTTCAAGCGGGTGGGGCGGGAGTTTTGGCCGCTGCGCGAGAATCTTCATCTCTCGCCGGAGACCCAGGCAACATTGCCAGAGCGGCTTGGGAGAGATTTTACGGAATTCGGCGGCCGCAAAGTGGCCGATATAAACAGGAAAGACGGCTTGAAATTGATTTTTAAAAATGGCGATTGGCTGCTGATGCGCCCTTCGGGGACGGAGCCGCTGATTCGGATTTACGCCGAAACGGCGTCGCCGGCAGCATCGAAAAAACTGGCGCAGGACGCGCGGGGATGGATCGGGGAATGAATCATCAGAACGAGGGAAAACTTAGCTTCGCGGAGCAGTTTCGCGAGTTTTTGAGCGCGAACGGCACCCTGCTATTGGCTGCGGGCGTGGCCTTGCTGCTGATTTCGGACGTATTCGGCACGCATGGCGTATTGGCGATGCGGCGCTCGCAGAAGCAGGCGGCCGAAATTCAGAAACATATCGACGAATTGAATCAAGAAAACCAGCAGCTACAGGCAAAAGTGAAAGCGCTGAAGACAGACCCCGAGGCCATCGAGCGAATTGCCCGCGAAGAAATGGGGTTGGCCAAGCCGGGGGAATATATCTTCAAGGTGGCGCCGCAACCCGCCAACAACGCAGCGAAACAGGCCACAACGCAGCCGCAGCCGTAGGCGTTTGCCGCGCCCCTGGCCAGCCGCGAGTTCGTGACCGGTCGCGCGAGGCTACAACTAATCGAGAAAACGGTATTTGATCAGGGTCCACACGGCTTCCCAGCCGTCGCGAAGCTTGATCTTCTTGCCGTCCTGCACGGAACGACCCTCATAGCTGATCGGCACTTCGAAAATCCGGAAGCCCGCCTTGCATAATTTTGCCGTCACTTCCGGGCAGAATTCGAAGCGCTTGCAGCGAAGGTTCATGGCCGCCAAGACATTTTTTCTGAAGACTTTGTAACCGGTCGCTTCGTCCGTGATATGCGCGCCATAAAGCAAGTTGGAGAGAAACGAAAGCAGCTTGTTCGCGGCGCGATTCTGCCAGCGCATGCCCGAAAGCTGACCCAGAAAGCGCGAGCCGTAAACAACATCGCCTCGTCCATCGAGCAACGGCGCAAGCAATTTTTCGTATTCGTTGGGATCGTATTCGAGGTCCGCATCCTGGATGAGAATGTAGTCGCCGGTGGCGTAATAAAGGCCAACGCGAATCGCGGTTCCCTTCCCGAAATTCAAGACGGACCGATGCACTTTGATGGTGCGGTGCCCTTCGATGGTCTCGAGAAGCGTGGCCGTGCCGTCGGTGGAACCATCGTCGACAACGATGATTTCACGGCTGAGGTTCGGCGGAATGGGAGCCGACTGGACGCGATCGAGGATTCGTTCCACATACTGGCGCTCGTTGTAAATGGGAATGATGATCGAGAGCGTCTGCCGCGGCATTACGCCGGAGCGCAACGCTGCAGAAGGCCTTTCGGCTTGTTCGACGGGAGCTTCCGCCGCGAGCTTCGTCATGATTCCCTCGACTGCTCCAGTTCACCAGCTTGCCGCGGAAACGGCAATATGCCGCGGCGAATGAGTCAACGTGCGCCTGGCTCAAGCAACGCGGTGCTTCATCTTCTACGGCTGCGAGCCCGGCAAGCGAAAGAGCACGTATGAGTCGCCGCCGTCGCGCAATTGCGCAACGACCTGGTAGTGGTTCGCGAGCTGGCTGAGCAGATTGGCGAAGTCGTACGAGCGCTTGGCGATCAGCCGGTCGCGCGCGCCGATGCGCGGCTCGGCCATGCGCTTGCGGAAGTCGCCGTCTTCCCACACCGCATAGCCCTGATACTGCCACAGGAAATATTGGGTGCCCGCGGGAACGTGCGCCCATGATGTAGCGGTGCCGGCCATATCCATATCGATGATTTTGTTGCGGCGGTAATCGAGAAAATACGGCGTGTCGATCCAAGCAAAGAGCGCGGCGCCGGGCGGCACTTGCGATTGGAGTTGAGCGATCTGCCGGCGCACGGCATCGGAGAGCGCGTGCTGGATATAAGGCGTGTAGTCCGGCAACGTAGACAGTTGCGTGAATTCGAGAATCGAGCCGTATCGCACAGCCTGACCGGCGCGCGCTTTCGCCGCCGGGGAGAACAAAATGACAATCACGGCGCCGGCCACCGCCGGAATCGCAGTAGATGCGATGCGCGGCAGCTTGCCAGACAAGGACGGCGCGAGCAGCGCGCTGATGATGCAGGCGCCCAAAAGAAACGGCACGGAGTAACGCACGCAGACATGGAAACCGGTCCACAGCGGGAAATAGAGCACAAGCGTGAGGAAACAAGCGACGCCCGCGGCCGCTCCCGCAAAAATGCCAAGCGGTTTTCCGGGGTGGTCGATTTCATTTTCGGATGGGGCGGCTTTGCGTTGATGAAACCACGCAAGGATGGCCAGCAACGCGACGAAAGCGGCCAGCGCTGCAATTAATGTGTACGAGAGAGCGTTGTCGCCATCAAAAATGCGACCTGTAGAAAAGGGATTCACGTCGGAGAGATCGATCGAATTCAGCGCCGCTTTTGCCACAAACGTTCCGCGAGACAAATACGTCGGCACGAACATCAACAGCCACGGCGCGATGCATACGGCAGAAGCGGCAATCACGCGCGCCGGCCACGCGAGCGCGGCCCTCCAATGCTTCTTTCCGGCGCCGGTCGCTAACGTTGAAAAGACAAAATGAAAGGCCGCAAAGAGGCCGAAGCTTGGTTTGATCGCCACCAGGGCCGCATACGTGAGGCCGAGAAGGATTGGCGACGGCTTCTCGCTCTCGTCGGCGACGAGCATCACGGCTGTGGCGATGAGGACCGCGGCGGTGTAGAGGCCCGAGACGTTGGCGTAGAGCGGATTGATTACGGCGATGAGCAAAGCGCCCAGTGCCGCGCCGGGAAACCATCCGAAGCGCTTCCAGCCCGCGGCGGCCGCGATCAGCATCATTACGAAAAGCGCGAACACAGCGTCCACGCCATTGATATAAGGCAGAGGCAGAGCTGAGAAAACAATGGCGTGAAGAAACGCCTGGCCGCCGAGCGTCTCCGAGCCGAGTGCACTTAGCGGGCTTCCCGCAAGGGTGCCCGTCTCCAGCATCCGTACGGGGTGGGCGAAATATTTTTGCAGGTCGTCCTGATAATTGAATTGGCGCGGAGGCAGTTGCGTTGCGATCGCGAAGATCGTGACGGCGGCAATCACCAATGCCGTCAGGAGCAAATCGACGCGCGCTGCCCGGCTGGCTGGAATGGCATTCGCGAGCTGCAGCTTCGCGCGACGAGCTTCGTTCGCGGCGACCGCTGTTGCAATGAGGAGGAGCGCCCAAATCGCGGGCCGATAGGCGAGGTGCAGGAGGTTCAGCACGCCGCCGGCGAATACAAATGTGGCAAGCCCGATGCCGATGGAAACGGCCCAGCGGCCGCGCGGTGCTTTCGCGAGGCGTCGCACAGCGCAGCCCACCCCCCACAGCACGAAGGCTGCGGCAATGAGCGCGAGTATGGCCAGAAAAATCCTCACGATATCCCTTCCGTTGCGAAAATCGCGCTTTCTCTATGGCGCCGCGGACGCGGTGCCTTGATGCACATCGCCTTTGGCGAGATGAGCGAGAAACCATTGATACGTCTGCTTAAGGCCGTCGCGGAGAGAAATGCGCGCGCGCCAGCCGAGCGCGTTGAGGCGCGAGACGTCCAGCAGCTTGCGCGGCGTGCCATCCGGCTTCGAAGTGTCTTGCACGATGCGCCCGCGATAGCCGGCAATTTCGGCGACCATTTCAGCCAATTCGCGAATCGTGACGTCCTCGCCGGTGCCGACGTTCACGATTTCCGGCGCGTCATAACGTTGCATCAGAAAGACGCAAGCGTCGGCGAGGTCGTCGACGTGCATCAATTCGCGGCGCACCGTGCCTGTACCCCAGATCACAACTTCGGACGCGCCGCTTTGCGCAGCTTCGTGAAAGCGCCGAATGAGCGCGGGAACAACGTGCGACGATGCGGGATCGAAATTGTCATTGGGCCCGTAAAGATTCGTCGGCATGAGGCTGATCGCGCGAAAGCCATATTGTTCGCGATAGGCCTGCGCCATTTTCAGGCCGGCGATTTTGGCGATGGCGTACGCTTCGTTGGTCGGCTCGAGCGCGCTCGTGAGCAGCGAATCTTCCCGAATGGGCTGCGGCGCAAATTTCGGGTAGATGCAGGAAGAGCCGAGAAATTGCAGTTTTTTGACGCCGTGGCGATAGGCTGCGTCAATCACATTGGTTTCAATCAGCAAATTTTCGCGAAGGAATTCCGCCGGACGCGCAGAGTTGGCAAGAATGCCCCCGACTTTTGCCGCCGCCAAAAAGACATATTCGGGCTTTTGCGACGCGAAAAAGCGGGTTACGGCACTCTGATCGAGCAAATC
>DATJOL010000025.1:0-3595 GCA_035507075.1 Candidatus Aquilonibacter sp.
AGAGTAGCGGCCGGTGGCGCGGCGCTCGAAGGCCAGCGCTTCGAGGATTTTGTCGGTGGAAAGAGAGTTTTCGGCGGGGAGAGTGAGTTTTGCCTTGATTCGCCGGAGAATCTCGTCGGCCATCTGGTAGCGCACGTGGGGCGAGCTCGAGCGAACTCCTCTGCGTCGCTGAACCCGACCTGACCGTCTCGATCATCCGGCAAAAGCTCCGCACCCGCCGGCAACAGGTGCGATCGTGAGACTCGAGAATTGGCGGTGCATCGCGATCGGCATCCTCGCCGGCTCGTGCTTCCATCTCCTGCTCGGAATCATCAGGGTCGCGCGATCTGCGGCATTCAAACGAGACCACAAAATGCTTCGCGATCAGAAGCGGCTCGAGCGTCGGGCAAAACGGGATTCTTAGGGCCGCGGTGCGGGCGGCGCCGGATCGGGCGCGAAGTTCGCAAAAGTGGTCAGAAAGAATTGGAGCATCTCGCCGTGATGTGGAAATGAGTAGATGACTACCTTGTGAGCCGCTTGAGTGACCATGAGCGCCCAGGTGAAAAGGTCGTGCGAGGCCAGCTGCGCAAAGAGGCCCCCAGGTTGTTCCACCGCAATCAATTTGTCTTTGACCCGCCGGAGGTATTCGGGCCAGCCATCCTTCGTCCCGGTCGGGAGTGGCACAGGGTGGACGATCTCGTTCCGAATTTCGCAGAGGCACTCGAAATCCTTCAGCAACTCCCCGGACATGCCGTACCGCTGCTTGAGCAACTGTGGCAAGGGTTGTTTCATGTCCAGCTCCGGCGGTGTCAGGACCCCGATGTGCTCGCACTCGATGATTAGGGCGGACAGCGACGAGAGGAGCAGCGGTATGCCGGCGAAAACCATCTTTGAAGTTCCGCCTTCGATCGAAGTGCTCACTTCTTTTTCGGAGAGCTTGTAGAGCTTGGAAGCGAGATACAAAAAGTCAGAAGAAACGCTCGACCACTGACCTGGTTTGCGATGCTTGAGGCGATCCGCTCTATCTTTCGTGCCACCCATTCCACCGTTTGACATTTTCCCTCGTCTCCTCCGTGTGCCAGCTGCAGCGGCTCGGAAATCCCTGGGGTCCGCTATTCAAAATTCATCTCCTCGTCCTGCAGGCGTTCGTGATCCAGCCATGCCACTGCGCCGTCGCATATTCGCGTGAAGAGCCGATGTCCCGTAGATCCCGGAGCAAAATGGTCACGGAGCGCCTCGCTTCTCTCTTTCAGAGACGCATACTTCGGGGAAGGCTGTCCCGGCGTCCGATTGAACGCACCCATTTGGGTGTTCCCGACCAAAATTGATTCCGCCGCAGTGCCGAGTTGCGGATCCGCGCGACGGGACTCTTCGATAACGTGAATCGCGAAAACTGGATGGCGCAAAGCGAGCTCTGGAGGAGCGCCCTCGAGCAGTTGAAGGGCGCCCCGGACGAAGTCCTTGTCGTCCCGATGCAACAGCCCGTCGATTACGCCGAGCGTCGTCGCGTCGATCGATCCGATCTCCCAGAAAAGCCCGCGCAGCCAAAAGAACTGCTTGGGCTGTGTCGTGAGCCTGGCGGCTACTTGCTCGAGAAAATGCTGGTACTCAGGCCCGTTCTGCAGCGGGCGGAATGCGTTGCCGAAGCGGCTGTGGGGGATCGGAGTGTAGCCGACTATCTTGTCGTTCCCGTTTTCGATTTCGGCGTCACGATCGAGACGTCGCAAGGTGAACTCGAAAAGTGCCGGAGGGAAGTGATCGCCCACCCACGCTAGGAAGCGCCCTATGTGGTGATCTTCGATACTTTTCGTCGCCACAAGTTTGTCCAGGAGCTGTCGAATTTGTGCTTCCGAGAGGTGTTCCTTCTTGATCCCTGCGTAGTCGACGGCGCCACACATCTCTTCAGCCATCCGCTCGTCGTCTCCGATTTCGGAGCCGAGCAGCATTTCAATCGCAGCCGGCTCGTAAGCGTCGGCGTGACCTAATCGCCGAATTCCCGTGAACGTCAGATGGCGAACGAGTGGTGAGGGGTGTTTCACAAGCTCTCGCAAAATGGCGGCATCTTCGGCTAGTGGCTCGTTCAGATTTGGACCGTACGAGACCGCGTTTGCTGCGCCGTACGCGAGGAAAGCGTTCTTGTGGGAAGCCGCTTCGATTCCCACGCGTCGATATCGCTCCAGATCTTTCTGCCGCAGCCAGCGAAGAGGAATCGAGACCATCTGGGCGAGCAGCGAGTGCGGGTCGTTCATCGCGTAGGGCAGAAATGCCTCGACAAAGTCCGCGGTGCAATGCTCTTCGATGAAGCTGTACGGCTGGTTCGTGAGGCTAATCCCGCATGCCTCGGCGCGTCGCACAGGCTCAGGCTGGACATTCGCACATGACAACGACTCTGAAGTCTACATGCACGCCAGCGCGAGCGCCCAAAGGCACGCCGTCGAGCAGTTGGAAAATCAATAGTTCCCAAATTTGGCGATGCCAGCCAACGGCCCAATTAGCAAGTGATTGACATGCAGGGAGATGTTGGTGGACGTGACCGGGATCGAACCGGCGACCCCCTGCTTGCAAAGCAGGTGCTCTCCCAACTGAGCTACACGCCCCCCGCAACTACATGATTCTAATAGTGAGTCTAATCGAATTTCATGAGATTGACTACCTGGTCTGCTGGGAGGCGCTCGCGCAGGTTGATCTGCCCACGCATCACGTGCAACCTTCACCGCGTGAGAGGCTCACAATGACCTCCCGAACAGCCTTAACTTTGAGCCTCGGTCCATTCGGTCCAAGAACGCAGATTTCGGGATCGGTTGGTGCGACGCTGTATCGATTAAATTGGGTCGACAACGGATTCACCTCGACTACTCACTGGTCGACGGGCACTCGATTGTGAACCTCTGTGGTGAGACAGCTTTGGTTTGCGCACTTCTGTCATTTCCCATAGCGCCGTTTAGGGCCAGTGTCTAGGCAGCCGAGCCTCGGCCTTTCATTGGCTTTGGGCTTGACTAAATTAAATAGAACGAGTATTCGTTTTATATATGAAACCCGGCCAGCCTAGTCGGACCGCTGAATACATGGCCTTTTTTCGGGCTTACGAGTCCGCTCGTCCGAAGGGCAAACGTCTCTTCGTTGATAACTTTGCGAGGCATTTCATTCGCCGTTCGTTGCGTGTAGCCGTTTGGTTCTCCACGATGCCCGTGCTGGGCCCCTTGGTGCGCTGGTACGTAGACCGCCGTCTCCCCGGAGCGCGCACTTCCGCCATTGCCCGCACGAGGTTTATTGACGAAAGTATTTGTCAAGCCTTACGGCAAGGTCTCCGCCAATTCGTTCTGCTCGGTGCAGGTTTTGACTGCCGGGCCTATCGGCTTCCCGGCATCAGCACTGCGACTGTATTCGAGGTGGACCACCCGGACACGCTCGCTTGCAAGCTTTCGTGCTTGCGCAATCTGCTTCCACAACTTCCCGCGAATGTCCGCTACGTCCAAGCAGACTTCAATCGCGAGAAACTGCCGGAGCGTTTGGCGGCCGCTGGATTTAGTTCTTCGCTCCCTGCAGTGTTCCTGTGGGAAGGGGTCACCAACTACCTCACGCCCGAGGTTGTGGACAGCGTCCTTGGATACGTGTC
>DATJOL010000026.1:0-4008 GCA_035507075.1 Candidatus Aquilonibacter sp.
AGGTCGTCAATTTCCAGGCCGCACAGGCCGGCGCCTTTTCCGCCATCGAGGTAGTGGAGAATTTCTTCGGTTATGGCTTGGATGACGCGTTCGAGTTGTTGCTGATCCAAGGAAGAGGCTCCATCTCACGCGCCGCACGTCCCGCGCCGAACAGGCGGGGCGAAAAATCGCTACGTTTTGCCCGCGCTCTTTTCCTGCTTTGAGTGGCGGGCTTCGATGGCGCGGATTTTGTCGACACGCTTTTGGTGGCGCCCGCCCGCAAAAGGCGTCTCGAGCCAGACGGCAAGTATTTCCCGCGCGGTTTCCGGAGCAATCATTCGAGCGCCCAAAGAAAGAATATTCGCGTCGTTGTGCTCGCGGCTGTTGCGCGCCGTGGCCCTATCATAGCATAGCGCTGCGCGCGCCCCCGGGACCTTGTTGGCGGCGATGGAGGAGCCGATGCCGGCGCTGTCGATGACGATGCCGAGAGCGGCGTCGCCGCGCACGACGGCGTTGGCAACCGCTTCAGCGAAATCGGGATAGTCGACGGCATCTCGGCTGGAAGTGCCAAGATCCAGCGGCGTGTAACCCCACTCGCGAAGGTGAATCTTCAACTGTTCCTTCAAGTCGAAGCCGCCATGGTCGGCGCCGATAGCGATTGTGCGAGGCACCGGCTGCGCGGCCCCGCCGACGGATGCCGGGGAGTCTTCGAAACGGATGGTGATGCCGCGCTGAGCGGCTTCGTCGGCGGCCAGAGCTGTGATGATCGTGCCGCGGGCGACGACCAATTCGCCGCCCGGCGGAATCGCTTCCAGGTCGCGCACGGTCAAGACGGTTCTGGGCACGGTTAATCCGGGGAAAGCGTGAGAACGCAGACGTCTTTCAAATTGCGATAGCGTTCGCCGTAATCGAGGCCGTAGCCGACCACAAACTCGTTGGGAATCGTGAAGCCGACGTAATCGCCCTTGACCGGCTTCACGCGGCGGGAAGGCTTGTCGAGCAACGCTGCAATGCGGAGCGATTTTGGCTTGCGCTGCTCGATCACCCGCAAGAGATAGGAGAGAGTCAAGCCGGTGTCGAGAATGTCTTCCACCAGAATGACGTTGAGACCCTCGATGCTGCTGTCGAGGTCTTTCAACACGCGCACCTGGCCGGAGGATTCCTTGCCCTTTCCATAGCTCGAGACGGCGATGAAATCAATCGAGGTGTCGAGATTGATTTCACGCACCAGGTCCGAAAGAAAAATGCAAGCACCCTTGAGCACGCCGATCAGATGAACGCGCTGCCCTTTGAAATCCCGGGTGATTTGGTGAGCCACTTCGCGGACGCGCTTCTGGATGGCGGACCTGCGAATCAATACTTTAAGTGTCTCCGGGCCACGCGCGCCCATGCGGATATTTCCTCCGGACAGAAGGGCGTTACTCTATCCCACGGGCGCGCCGATGACAAGACGAGCGGAAATTTAGCAAAATTCGGGCGAGAAAACTCAGCGCAAGTAGCCCCAAGTGTGAAGGCGATCACTGTCTTCCTCCCAGCGGTCGCCGATGTCGGTGCGGTAGTACATGTTGGGAAGCATGACATTTTTGATTCGGGAATAGGCCTGAGCTTGCGCCTGCTTCATGGTCGGGCCCAAACCCACAACGACGAGGATGACGCCGGAGGTGCCGGCAACGAGCCACTGTCCGTTGATCTGCTTCACATCTTCGATGTGAAATTCCTCGGTGGGAGGCTTTTTGAAGACGATGACGGAATTCTTGGAGAAGGAGTCGAAGGTTTCATCGTCGTCGAAGGGAAAGGGCGGGACGACAATGCGGACGCCGATCTGGAAGCCGCTGCGAACCTTCAGCTTGGGATCGACGCCATTGGCGAGATCCCAGAAAAACTGGCCGATGGGTGTGATCATCCCGGCCTGCTGGATGCTGATGGTTGGATAGCCGAAGCGAGAAGTGAATTCGAGCGGGTAGACGCCGTGATTGTTGACGATACAGTTCAGATCGATGTAACCGACATAGCCTTCCGCGGCCAGCGCCGGCTCCATTTTCTGAAGAGTCTGATTGAACAGAGTGTTGGGCCCGCTCCAAAACATCGAAGTGCCCATTTCCCCCGTTGGCGGGCCGACATCACCGGGAAAAAGTTTCTTGTGCTCGAAATTGATGTTGATCGGATAAATGAAACTGGTCCCGTTGAAGAAGGCGCCGACGGCTACCTCAACGCCGGTGACGCGGCGCTGGAGCTGGAACACCTTGATTTCATCCGAGAGAGCTTTTTTGTAGGCCTCGAGCATGCGGATGACGTCCTGGCCGTCGTCCTCCTCGCCGACGAACAGGCGGCGCTTGACGTTTTGGGCTTCGCCGCTGGGCTTGATGACGTATCTTCCCGGATTCTGCTGCACGTGATCGATGGCATCGTCGAACGACTCGAATTCCCCGTACGGAATGATGTTGACGCCGGCCTTCTTGAGCTCCTCTTGCCCGAATGAACGATCGTCTTCGAGCCGGTCGGTATAGGGAGTCCCGCCGATTACTTTCTTGCCTCCGGCGCGCAGCGCCTTGGCCTTCTCGCCTTGGCCGAGGGTATCGTCAAAAACGATAATGTCGGCCCAATCCGCATCCTTTTCCCAGTCTTTGGACTTGGGCACAAAACCATCGGCGATGTCGCGTTCTTTCTTGTCCTGGATATAGTAACGGACTTCGTGCCCTTCTTTGGAAACCTGCCAGGCGATGTCGCTGATCAGGCCGCTGAGCGATGCAAACAAAAAATTTCGTTTTTCCATCCGGTCAATCTTCTCCAACTGCGAGCGACAGTAACCAACAATGAGTGCAAAACAAAGAAGTTAACAAGCGATTGTTACGGAAGCGTGAACGCAACAGGATTCGGCGCGAGGCGTCAAGATGGTGATGGATCGGCGACTTCCGCCGCGTGATTCCTAAACTTGATGAATATTTGACCGATGAAATAGTTCAGGGCGGCCTTGTGTCTGAACTCGAGCGCCAAGACATCTACCAGCGAATTCTGGAAAGTCTGCAGACCGGGGTGTATCTGGTCGACCGGAATGAAAAGATTCTTTTTTGGAATGAAGGAGCCGAGAAAATCACAGGGCACTTGCGGCAGGACGTCCTGGGCCACGGCGTGCATGAAGTGATGCAGGGCGCAGAGGGGGAGCCAGATGAAGAGTTGGATAAAGCCGAAAATTCCATCGCGAAGGTGTTGCGAGATGGGGCGCCAACTTTTGGCGAGGTGATGCTCCGGCACAAGGCCGGCCATTTGGTCCCCGTGCGAATGAGAGCCGTGGCGATTCGCAACGACCGCGGGACGGTCATAGGGGCCGCAGAGAGCTTCGAAGAAAGCCTTTCCGCGGCCGATTGGGAACGGCGCCAAGAAAAATTAGCCGGGTACGGAGCTCTGGACCCAATGACTGGTGTATTAACCGAAGGCTTCATGTTGTCTCACCTGCGCGAGAATTTGCGGACCTTCCACGAATGCCAAGTCCCCTTCGGCGTTGTCTCCATTCAAGCCGACAAATTGGACGGGCTCAAAGAGAAATATGGCCCGGGAGTGGCGCCTCTCGTGCTGCGATTGATCGGACAAACACTGGAAAACTGCCTGCGCCCGACCGATTTTCTCGGCCGGAGAGGCGAGGCCGCGTTCTTTGCCATCCTGACGGAGTGCTCTCAATTCGACATCGACAAAGTCTGCGAGCGGCTGAAGAGAAGCGTGCACGGAGTGAAAGTGAACTGGTGGGGAGACCGGTTGCCGGTAACAGCGTCGCTCGGGGCGACGACGGTCCGTACGGAAGATACCGTCGAAGATATCCTCGCGCGCGTGGACCGTTCGCTGCTCAAGAGCGTCGCGGCCGGCGGAAACCTGATCTCGGTCGCTAGAGATCGGGACAAGGGCGAGGAAGCGGGGGGGTGAGGCGAGATGTTTGCGATCATTGGCATCGTTTTGGTCATCGGAGCGATCCTCGGCGGCTACCTGATGGAGCATGGGAATCTGAGGGTGCTCATCCAGCCATCGGAGCTCATCATC
>DATJOL010000027.1:0-6907 GCA_035507075.1 Candidatus Aquilonibacter sp.
CGTCGACCTCGAGGATCCCAATTTCGATCGCACGCCCTATGACCCCTTCATTGCCTATGGCCGATCGAAGACGGCGAACATCCTCTTTGCCGTTGCGTTCGACCAGCGGCACCGCGAGCGTGGCGTCCGTGCAGCGGCTGTACATCCGGGTGGAATCCAGACCGAGCTGGGTCGCCACCTTGGTCCGAGCCGTTTGCAAGAACTGATCGAGCGGATTAATACGGAACTCGCAGCCGCCGGTAAGCCGCCTTTCCAGTGGAAGACCATCCCACAAGGAGCGGCAACTTCAGTGTGGGCCGCTGTCGTCGCCTCCGCTGACGAGGTCGGTGGCCAATATTGCGAGAACTGCCATGTCGCCGACGTCGTGCCGGACCATGCAACTGTCAGCGCCATAGGCGCGGGAGTGCGCGGATACGCGCTCGACCGAAACACGGCCGAGGCACTTTGGAAGAAAAGTGAAGAACTGGTCGGTGAGTCATTTTAGCGATCTGGCATTTGAGGAAAACTGATAAGTATAAAGGAGCGATCTATGAACATTTTTGTTACGGGAGCAACGGGCTTCATTGGTTCCGCAATCGTCCGTGAACTCTTGGCAGCGGGCCATCAAGTGCTCGGTCTTGCCCGCACAGATGCCGCCGCCGAGTCTCTTGTCGCCGCCGGCGCCCGGGTGCATCGAGGCGATCTGCAAGACGTGGAGAGCCTGCGCAGCGGAGCCGCCATGTCAGACGGCGTGATCCACACAGCCTTCAACCACGACTTCACGAAATTTGCCGAAAATTGCGAGATGGACCGCCGGGCCATCGAGGCTCTCGGCGCCGCGCTGCTCGGCTCCGATCGCCCGTTGATCGTCACCTCCGGGACCGCGCTGGTTTCGCCAGGTCGCCTCGCCACCGAAGACGTCGTGCCCACTTTCAACTCCCACTCAATTCCCCGAGTCGCCTCGGAAGTGGCCGCCGCTTCGCTGGCGGCGCGCGGCGTGCGCCTCTCGATCTTGCGCCTTCCTCCTTCGGTCCACGGGAAAGGCGACCACGGCTTCGTTCCGTTCCTCATCCGGCTCGCTCGAGAGAACGGAGTTTCGGCCTATGTGGGCGACGGCCTGAACCGCTGGCCCGCGCTGCATCGTCTCGACGCCGCTCGTCTCTACCGGCTCGTGATTGAAAATGGTTCCAGTGGAAGCCGATATCATGGCGTCGCGGAAGAGGGAGTGCCGTTCAAAGATATCGCTGCAGCGATCGGACGCGGCCTCAACTTGCCTGTCGTCTCCAAGTCCCCCGAGGAAGCGGCTGGCCACTTTGGCTGGTTCGCCCATTTCGCGGCGCTGGACTGCCCGGCTTCCAGCGCGCTGACTCAGGAACGCCTCGGCTGGCGTCCGAAGGAATACGCGCTCCTGACCGACATCGAAAAGAGCGGATATTTCACGCCCGACCGCACGTAAGCGCATCACCACAGGCGACTACAATTAAGAAGAGAAGAGCCAAAATGACGGCTCTCGCAGCCGTGAGCGCCCGCTGCAGGCTCCCCGGCAGTTCGCTTCCCGCCAAGTCCCCTCAAGCTCCCGCCGCGTTGGAACCAAAAATGGCCCAGCCGAATCTAATCCCGCAAGGAAGGGCCACGCATGGAGAGAGCCGTAAAGTCCGCCAGAGAAGTTCCGTCGCCCGGCGCGCCGGCGAAGAGCGATTCCGCGCTGCTTTCGACCGAGTCCGTCCTCAACCTGCAAAAGTTGATTTTTGCCGGTTCTCCTTTATCCGAAGTTCTCACGAACATCGCTAAATTGGTTGAATCGCAAGCCGAGGGGATGTCTTGCACGATCTGGCTTCCCGACGAAGACGGAAAGGAGCTCTATTGCGCCGCTGCGCCCAGCCTACCGGGATTCTGCGCGCAAGCAGGGACGATGTCTGTCGGTCCGCGAGGTGGATCCTGCGGCACGGCGATTTATCGCAGGGAGCCGGTGTATGTCACCGACATCCTCACGGACCCCATCTGGGAAAACTATCGCGACCGCTTGTTGCCTTACGGAATTCGCTCCGTTTGGTCGCGTCCCTTGTTCACCAGCGAAGGCAAACCCCTCGGCACTTTTTCGATTAATTATCGTGAATCGCGCACACCCGGCGCCGTCGACCTCGAGTTGATTGAGAACGCCAGCCACATCACCGGCATCGCCATTGAGCGCCATAGGAACGAAGAGGAACTGCGGCGCGAACGCGATCGGCTCCGCCTGCTTCTCGAAATCACCAACAGCATGACTTCCAGGCTCGACCTTCGCCGATTACTGGAAGTCCTCTCAACGAATCTGCTCAAGGTAACTCGGTCCGACTTTTGCGCGCTGCTTCTGCCGGATGCTGATAGTGGGGAATTGCGGTTGACCATTCTCTACAACCCGCAGTCGCAGGGAGCCATTTGCGATGGCGCGCTCATACCGATTCGCGGCTCGATCTGCGGCAAGGTCTTTCGCAGCGGCAGGAGCCAGCACTTCAACACGTTGGAAGAGCTGCGCGACGACCCCGAAAGCTTCGGTAACGATGTCGGCCGGGTTTTCTTCGAACGCGTCAGAGCGGAAGGCTTGAAGTCGGGTTGCGATCTCCCGCTCGTTGGTAGAAGCGGGGTACTCGGAGTGTTGAGCGCCCTCAAGCGCTCGGAGAATGCGTTCGAGAGAGAAGCTGTGGAATTCCTCGAACAGGTTTCCCGGCAGGTTGCCATCGCGGTCGAAAACGCATTGGAGTACGAAAAGACCGTCACGGATCGAGATAAAGAAACCAAACAGCGACTCTATCTCGAAGCGGAAATTCGCGCCGAGTTCGGCGAAATCGTCGGAGAAAGCCCGGCGCTGAAGACCGCCTTGAGCCTCGTTTCCGTCGTGGCGCCCACCGATTCCACCGTCCTGATCCTCGGTGAGACGGGAACCGGCAAAGAACTCGTCGCGCGCGCCATCCATAAGCTCGGCAGCCGCAGCGAGAAGGCCTTCGTCAAACTGAATTGCGCTGCCATCCCTCTCGGACTCCTGGAAAGCGAGCTGTTCGGCCACGAAAAAGGAGCGTTTACCGGTGCCATCGCCCAAAAGACCGGACGCTTCGAGCTGGCCGACAAAGGCACGCTCTTCCTTGACGAAGTTGGCGATATCCCTCTCGAACTCCAGGCGAAGCTTCTGCGCGTCCTGCAGGAGCAGGAATTCGAGCGGCTCGGCAGCAACCGCACGCATAAGGTTGACGTCCGCCTGATCGCGGCCACTCATCGCGATCTGCCTGCAATGGTGCGGCAAGGCGCCTTTCGCGAGGACCTTTATTATCGTCTGAAGGTATTTCCGATTCAGGTCCCGCCGCTTCGGCATCGCAAGGAAGATATCCCGAGATTGGTCCGGCATTTCACAGCTCTCTACGCGCAACGCATGAACAAACGAATTGACGAAATCGCCGTTGAGACCTTGGATGCCCTCGAGCGATACCCCTGGCCCGGCAACGTCCGCGAGTTGCAGAACTTTATCGAACGCGCTGTGATTCTCTCGCCGCTTTCGACGCTGCGCGCTCCCACTTCCGAGCTGGAGCCGTTCCGGCCTCACAAAGAGTCTATTGCCCCGATGAATGGTCTCGCCGAGGTCGAGCGAGATCACATCCTTCGTGCGCTTGAAGCGAGCAACTGGGTGATCGGCGGAGGGGCTGGCGCAGCCGCGCGCTTGGGGATGAAGCGAACCTCGTTGGCCTACAGGATGAAAAAGCTGCGTATTCGCCGGCCTCCTGCTACGCCGCCGAAACGCAGCGTCGGAGCCGCCGCGGGCGACGACTGATTCTCTAAGCCGCCGCGGCAAACCATCCCCGAGTGGCAGTCCCTCCGACGGAAATCCGTCACCGGCAGGTATTTGTCAGGGATTTGTCAGCTACGCTTCCATATTTGCCGGCGGTCCCGCGCCACAAACCCCAAACGCCAGAATGATTTGCATTGACTGGTCTCTCTCCGGGCGAGCGCTGTCCTTTTGGCATCGCACCTGCGCTAGGCAATGCCGCCCCTGCGGGCGCTCAAGAGATAGCAAGAACCAAAGGAGACAACGCGATGCTTCCCAAGATCAACCTGGCACTGGCGTTTGTTCTGTTCACGCTTGCCTTCGGATCCCAGCCCTCGGCCTTCGCGCAGGACAGCACGAAGCACGATAACGAAGCGAAGGCCCTCGCCACCGGCACATTCCATGGCAAGGTCCACCAGACTTCAGGCCGCGCCACCATCTATCGCGAGCAAGACGGAAAGCTGGTCCTGCGCCTCACAAATTTCAAGACGTCCAACGGCCCGGATGTCCACGTGATATTGATCGCGGCGAAAGACGCCGATGACGATGCCAACTTCCTGAAGAACGACACCGCGCGAGTCGAGCTCGGAAAACTCAAGGGGAACGAAGGCGACCAGAACTATCAGATCCCTTCCGATACGGACCTCGCCAAATATCAAACGGTTTCGATTTATTGCGAGCGCTTCAACGCCAATTTCGGCGCGGCGCCCCTGCAGAAGTTCTAACTTCTGGAATGCCGATCGCACATGCAATCGGGCGGCTGGAAACAGCCCAGTTCAGGCATCCCAATCGGGTGAACCATGAGTGACAGCACAAATTCGTGGCTATCAGGCAAGAAGTGGATCCTCGTAGGCATTGCAGTGCCGATCCTCGTGGCCCTCTGGTGGGCTTTTCGACCGGAAAAGTTATGGGTGAACGTGAAGGTCAATGAGCCCGCGCCGTTTAGCTCAAGCGCCGATGTTCAGCCTCTCTACACTGGGCTACTTGCTGGCCGGGCCCATCCGACGAGCGGGCGAGCTTCGATTTATCAAGCGCCCGACGGCCGGCGCAGCCTCCGGCTAACGGATTTCACGACGTCGAATGGTCCGGACGTGCATGTCGTGCTCGCCCAAAGCTCCGACGAAAGCCTCAAACAAGACTTTCTGAAAGGCCAGTTGGATAGTGTCGAACTCGGCCCGATGAAAGCGAACCAAGGCGATCAGAACTACGATCTCCCTGATTCGGCGGACCTCACGAAATACGACGACGTGGTCATTTATTGTGCGCGATTCCACGTTGTGTTCGGCCTGGCGAAGCTCGAAAAGTTTTGAAGCCTCTGGGTGGCCCATCACCAGGGTTAAGTCGCGAAAAAGCGAGGAGAGAACTTTATGAATGATGCGGCGTCGCGAACAACGAAGGGGCGCGACAATACTGGTTTCTGCATACCGGAAACGTCCGTCCACAGGGTCGAAGCCGATGGCGTGCAAGTGTTCTATCGCTCGGCCGGTGAAGCCACCGCGCCCGTGGTTCTTTTGCTGCACGGATTCCCGACCTCATCTTTCATGTTCCGCGAACTCATCCCGCGCCTGGCCAATGATTACCGGGTGATCGCGCCGGATCTTCCGGGCTTCGGATTCACGGAAGTTCCGGCTGAACGAGAGTATCCGTACTCCTTCGACCGCCTGGCGCTCACGATCGACGCCTTCACTCAGGCGCTCAAGCTCAACCGCTACGCGATCTACGTGTTCGACTATGGCGCCCCAACCGGCTTCCGTCTCGCGATGGCCCACCCCGAGCGGATTACCGCGATTGTTTCGCAGAATGGCAACGCCTACGAGGAGGGTCTTGGCGACGCCTGGGGTTCGATCCGAAAGTACTGGTCCGCGCCCACGCCTGAAAATCGAGACATCCTCCGCCAGACCATTTTGACCGCGGGCGGCACGCGCTGGCAGTACACCGACGGCGTCGCGAATCCCGAAAGTGTTCCGCCCGAGTCCTACACGTTGGACACGGCTCTGCTCGAGCGTCCCGGCAACAGAGAGATTCAACTCGATCTGTTTCTCGACTATGCGTCAAACGTAAAACTCTACCCGAAATTCCAGGAATATTTTCGCAAGTCCAGGCCGCCTCTGCTCGCCATCTGGGGCAGGCGCGATCCTTTCTTCATTCCCGCGGGAGCGGAAGCCTTTCGGAACGACTTGCCCGGCGCAAGAGTCCAGTTTCTCGACACCGGCCACTTCGCGCTCGAGACGCACGTCGTTGAAATCGCCGCCGCCATGAAAGAGTTCTTCGCCGCAAATGGCTTTGCCCGGCCCGCCGCAGAAGGCGCTGCTCAACGTTGACCTCCTTCGCTCCCAACTCGACGACCGATTTGGCGAGAGGTCAGTGAGAAGGCTGCCTATTGTCGGCTCATCTTTCAGCAAGAGGGGATTGGAACGAGGAGGAAGAAATGGAACGCCGTAGCTTTCTCGGCGCGCTCACGGCTGCATCTCTGGGCGTTGCGCTCGAAAGTCCTTTCGCCGAATATGCGCGCGCGCAAAATTCCGCGCGAGCCACGGCAAATTTGCCCGCGCGAGCTGCCAAGGGCGAATTTCCTGAGGGCGCAGCAATAGTTCTGGTCCACGGCGCATGGGCCGATGGCTATTGTTGGAGCAACATCATCCTTCCTCTGGAGCGGCGCGGTCTCAAAGTAATCTGCGCGCCGATCCCGCTCACGTCGCTAACCAACGACGCGGCCGCTTTGAGTTGGGCTTTGGAACGAACCACCGGCCCGGTGGTCCTGGTCGGGCATGCCTACTCAGGAGCCGTGATCGCCGCCGTAAGCGAAGAGCGAGTCAAGTCTCTGGTCTACGTCGCGGCGCTCGCGCCCGATGAAGGCGAGACGGTGGCCACGGTCTTCTACCGCGAGCCTCCGCATCCGGATGCGCCCAAGCTGGCTCCCGATTCCCACGGGTTCATTTGGATGAGCGACGACGGGTTTCGCCGTGCGGTTGCCCACAAAGCCTCGGCCGCTCAAACAAGCATTGCCGCAGCCGTGCAACGGCCGATCGCGCTCCAGTGCATTCAAGAGCCGGCCCCCGCGCCGCTCTGGAAGTCAAAACCGTCCTGGTTCTTGATCGCGGAGGAAGACCGCATGATTGACCCGAAGACTCAGCA
>DATJOL010000028.1:0-6531 GCA_035507075.1 Candidatus Aquilonibacter sp.
GAGGGATGGCTCGAACTGAAGCGAGGGCGCGGCGCCACCGTGCTAGGACGCACGACGCCCGAGCCGGAGTCGGGCTCGAGAGAAAAATTCAGCCGCAGCTTGCGCGAGCTGGTGGCAAAGGCGATGGCCGACGGAGTGCCAGGGTCTGCGATCACATCGTTGATGACGAATCACATGAAGGAGGTTATCGAGCGGCCCGCGATGAAGAGTGGGACAGCGGAGCGGAAAGGCGACAAACGATGAGCGCGCAGTTCGAAATCACGTTCGGGATATTCTCGGCGGCGATCGCCGCGATGGTGGCAATGCTATTCCACAAAATTCCTGAATGGACGCGCCCGGATATTTTCTTTTCGGTGACCGTGCTGCCGGCCTTTCGCGAAACGCCGGAGGCGAAGAAGATTCTGCGAGCTTACCGGCCGCAAGTGTGGCTGGCGGCGGCGTTCAGCGCCGCGGCGATTGTGTTCGGCGTAAATACGTCGCTCACACTCTTTGTCGCGTTAGGCGAACTGGTGCTGGTCGCCGGATCTCTTGCGGCATTTCTGGCGGCTCGAAAGGGGGTCCTTCCGCATGCGGTGCCGGCGTCAGGAGTGCGCGTCGCGTCACTCGCGCCGCGCCCGGCGCATCTGCCCGGCGGGCTTATTGGGCAGGCCGGACCGTTTGCGATCCTTTTCGCAATAGCGATTTGGCTTCGCGCACATTGGACCGCGATTCCGGAGCGCTTCCCCGTTCACTGGGACGCATCCGGCCACGCGAACGGTTGGGCCACCCGCTCGGCACGAGGCGTTTACGGACCGCTCCTCATTGCTGGTTCGGTCCTGGCCATGCTGACGCTTATGGCGTATGGAATTTTGACGAGCTCGCGACGCGTGGCAGCAGATACCGATGGCAAGCATGATTTCATGCATCGAATGCTGACCGCGCTGCTCGTGATCGAGTACGGTATGGCACTGCTGTTCGCGTTCGTGGGCGCGCTGCCGATCATTGGACAGCCGGGGATCGCGCTAACGTTCGGCGTGACGTTGGTGTTCGTGGCGGGTGTGTTTGTGCTGGTGGCGAGCTTGAGACGGAATAGTAGTTCGATCGCGAGCCGTGCGCCGCATGTGCAATCGGCTGCGGAGTCCTATGCAGAGATTCATCACCTGGCCTCAGCGTCGGACCACCAACCCGCAGGAGACGGCACGCCAGATGGGAATTGGAAGTGGGGTGTGATTTACTACAATCCGGATGATGCGGCGCTGTTCGTCGAGAAGCGATTTGGAATTGGCTACACGATGAACCTTGGGCGCCCGGTGGCGTGGATCATTCTGGCCGCTATGCTGGTAGTTCCGCTCGCCTTTGCCGCGATCGTCGTGCTCAAGTGAAACTCCCTCTGCATCCCCTATGTGCCCTCCGGGTAACCGGTAGTACCCGCGTCCTATAGCCAGCGCGGCTTCGCTTTTCTATTGTGGTGAGAGACAGTACAGGCTCCTGAGGCTCACGATGGCAACCACGGCTCCCCCAACTTCGCAAGAAACCGAGATTATCGAGGAATTGAAGGCAGAGAGAACGGCGTCGACAGATGGACGACGTAGACGGCGGCTCAACGTATCGCTGCCGGTGCATGTGCGGCCCTTTGACACGCGGTTTGCCGAGATTGAAGACGTGGGTGAAGTCCAGAATTTCACGCGCGACGGCCTCTATTTCGTCACCTGTATGCCGCACTATTTCAAGGAGATGCGGCTGATCGTGACTTTTCCCTTTGGCGACAACGTTTCGGCCCACAGGCGTTTTTTGGGCGAGATCGTGCGTCTCGAAGAGAGGCAAAAGGGCACCACAGGGATTGCGGTGAAATTCCTGCTGTAGCCGCCGCTATGATCCCCGGATCTTGGCTGGAATTCCTGTTGAACGGACCGTCCCCGAGCGGTGCCAGGACTGCTGCGGATGGTGCAGAGTTGAGGATTGAGCAAGACCGCCGGGATTGCGCTTGTCAGACGTTCTTCCCTGCGGGGACAATGGAACATCGAGATTCGGCATCCGGACGATTCGCCCGGCACGCGGCGGCGAACACTCGGCACATCGCCCAACGAAGGAACAAACACCATGTATGATCACGGCCCGAAAAAGGATTGGGGAGCACCGTCGAAGGGCGGTAGCGGATCGAAGTCCACGGTGACGGAGGCTGAACGTCGCGGATCGCACCGTCATTCGGTCACCGCGTCCGCGGAGGTGATCGAGTTGAGCTCCGGAGCCCGCTTTTCCACGCGGACCACGGATCTGGGCCCCGGCGGATGCTTCGTCGACACGATGACTCCCTTCCCTGTCGGAGCGTCAGTGCGAGTCTCGATCAGGCGCGGCGATACAAATTTCCAGACCGCCGGCAGCGTCGTCTATTCGCAGGCCGGCCTCGGGATGGGGATTGCGTTTGCCGAGCTCAATCCCACACAAAGCGGCGCACTCAGGGACTGGTTGACGGAGCTCACCGGGGGCAAACAGCTCTTGCAGGACTCTCCCAAAGCGTTCCAGCCCGGCGCGCAGGGCAAGCTCGGCGACCGAGCCGCACTCGTCAGGCTTGTCCGCCTGATGATCACGAAGGGATTCTTGACCGAAGCTGAAGGCGCTGCAGTCCTGATGGACCCACTTCTTTAGACGCAAGTCCCGGCATGCAAGGCAGTCCGCCAGAGAAGTTCGCCTCTATTTGTTCCGATATGGGCCCATTGTTCTCTCGACCAGACTCGTTTATACCTTCGAGAAAACACCGTTTCGATGGTACTGGAACGCATTGGTACTATAACTAAGTCCAAACGCCACAATGGTATGCAGGTATTTCCCGCACCGAGAAAATATTCCCAATTCCAGTTTGGAAGCGGGTGGCACAGAGGTGGTTAAGTGCCGTGGCATCAGTGTGCGGCCCCTTTGTGCCTCCGTGGCAGCTTGCTTGCAACAGATTCAGCGGGGGTACCTTATGGGTGAACGGAGAAAAGCACGTAGGTATGAAGTGTACCTGCCGCTGCAAGTCTACACATCCCGTAAAAAGCCCGCCGAGTTTCATACAGCCCAGCTGCGAGATATCTCACGGACCGGTATTTATTTCCACTCCAGTGTGGCGCTTGAGCCTGGAACATCGGTGGAGCTGACGTTCGCGTTGCCGACCGAACGCGAACGGGCGTCGTCTGTGCTAGTGCGGGCGAGCGCCAAAGCGCTGCGAACCACCTCACTCCTGGGTGAGGAAACGCAGCTTTTCGGGATCGCGGCAACGATCGACCGCCTGGATTTCGTGCGGCCGGTGTCGTCGAACGCGGCTTAGCGCCGCCGGAACGGGCTCCGGCCTGCGCGAGCAACGTCGGAGTTCGCCTCGCAGCGGGCCTCTTCCGCGGTTTTCTTCCCTTTTGAATTCCCTCCTCTGGCTACAATAGGGCGGCGGACGGGTGCGCCTGCCTGCATGAATAGCGTCGAAAAACAAGTAGCGCTGATCGCGCTCGAGCGGCGAATTCTGCGCACGATTTGCGCGGGCGGGATTCCGCGCGAGGCATTGGACGCAGCGATCTCCGAGCTTGTTGGCCACGCGTGGCGGGCGCCGGAGCATCGAATTGTCTGGGAGGCGTTGATGCGAATCCCAGGCGCCGACGTAGCGTCGCTCAGCGAGTTGCTGCCCGCTGAAGCCACTCGAATGGGGTTTCCCGACGTGAATTGGGAGTCGTATTTCGCCGCCGATTGCTCGAGCACCAAAGAACTGGATGCCATGGTGCGACAACTTCTCAACGGCGATCCGGAAGTTCAATGAAGGAGCGAATGGAGCGCGTGCGAAAATGGCTTTCCGTGGTGGACGTGACGCTGCTGCCCGCGTTCATTCTGTGGTTCATTTGGCGGCTACAATTCAGCGCGCGATGGACTTGGATTGTTTTCGTCGTTTGGTTCATCGCAAGTTTTCTCTTGCACCGCGACACGCCGAAAACGCTGGGCTGGCGCTCGGATAATCTGGGAGCGGCCACGAAGCAGGCCGCGATTCTGTTCGGCCTGATGGCGCTGGGTCTCGCCGGCATCGGGCTGGCGCTGCGGCAACCGCTCACCGTACCGCCGAATCTGGCTTCATGGTCGCGGCTCTGGAGTTATTTTGCGTTCTGCGTGCTGCAGCAGGTGGCGCTGAATTCGCTGGTGCAGAACCGCATGCTGGAATTGGTACGGACCAGATGGGTGGCGTCGGCCGTGAGCGGCGTGATTTTTGCGGCTTGCCACTGGCCGAATCCAGTGCTGGTGCCCGTAACGCTCGTTGGCGGCACGGCGATGGCGTGGATGTTCTCGCGCGAACGCAACATCATTCCACTCGCAATCGGGCAAGCGATCCTCGGCTCGATCGTCTGGTGGGCGTTTCCCGTGGCGTGGCACCATCACTTGCGTGTCGGCCCGGGCTTTTATTTGCCCCGCGGCTAGGGCTTTCGCGCTCCCACTCAACCAGCTCTGCACGAACCCGATGGCGGGCGACGTGCGCCCCGGACATCACGAGCGGACTGCGCGCGTTTACCCATTGGAAAGAGAACATGTGGCAATTGCCCGACTCGGGCGAGCAGGCTGTATCCTGAATCAAGCGGTTTCAGCTTGAGCATCGCCGGAGGACGCCGTGAGCCGTATTTTGGATGCCATGATGGAGCGGGAGCGCGAACGCCTCAGGGAAAGCGCACAAGCGCGCGGCAAGGCCGCGACGAAGGCCGGCGCGGACGGACGTCCGAAGAACGACGGGGCGGAGCGGCGCAAGAGCAAGCGCTGGCGCCAGCCGGTGCCGGTGCTCGTCTACGGCTCCGATGCCGAAAAGCAACCCTTCCACGAGAAAACCGAAACGATCGACATCAACGACGATGGCTGTCTGCTTACGATCGAGAGTTCGGTGTCGCAGGGGCAGCATCTCTTTCTCACCAATTTGCGGAATCGCGCCGAGCGCGAGTGCGTCGTCGTTCACGTCGGAAAACGCGTGAATGGCAAGGCGCAAGTTGGCGTGAACTTCCTGCGGCCCCTGCGCGATAGCGCGCTGCCCGGCCCCGCGGATTTTTGGCAGTCGGTGTAGGCCTTCAAGGCAACTTAGCGTCGATCTGATGTGGTTCAAGGGCGCACCGGTTCCCGGGGAACTCGCTACCCGCGCTAATCTCCCAACGTAAAGACGACTGAAATCGTTGTGCTGGTGTCCTTCGGCTCGCCGTTCAACATTAGCGGCGCGTAGATCCACTTGCTAACCGCATCCATCGCGGCCTGCTCCAATTCCTCGGGACCTGAAACGAAGGTGAGGTCATAGACGTGGCCGTCTGTCCCGATGGTCGCGTGCAGGACGACCGTGCCGGAAATTCCGGCTTTCTTTGCAGCCTTTGGATACTTCGGCTTGAACTGCTTCAGCAGTCTTGGAGGCTTGACGTGCTTGGCCGCAGTCTCTGCGTCCGACGGCGAGGCTGACTCAGCGTCTTGCGATGAAGACTGGTCATTTGGCGCCTGTGCTGGTGGATTCGGATTGTAAATTTCGACTTTCGGGGAAAGTGAATACGGGCTGCCTTGCAACGTAAACACAACCGATACGGTCGTCTCGGCTTCCACAGCAGAGCCATCAAGCAGGACCGGCTTATACTGCCACTGGCGCAACGCGTCCGCGGACGGTTGCAAGAACAGCGGCGGGCCAGAGACGGCCTGGACGTCTTTCACATTACCATCGGTGCCGACAACGACGCGCAGAGTCACGGTGCCGGATATGTGCGCCTCGATCGCTTTCTGCGGATAGTGCGGCGTCACTCTCTTGATTAAGTTTGCTTCCATGATGTTCGCACCGACGCGAATGTGTAGGGGCTTTGCGACGGGCGCCGTCGTTTCGGCAGGCGGCGCGGAAGAACTCGCGCGTGTTGACTGCGTTGGCTGATCCTGCGCAAGCGTCGCGCCCGCGCAGAGCACAAATAGACAGATTGCAATCATCCGGTGGCGCATTGGTGCCTCCCAGGCGTTTCCTCGGCGAGTAGCTGACGCAAGTATATACGCGCTGCACTACCGCGCGTGAATGAAAGTGCCCATGATTCTCGGAGTCACAGATTCAAATCGGAATATTTCGAGGAGGCGACCGATTCCGCTCGCGCTTTCGCGCTGGCGGAAGTGGGGCCGTGCGGATTCGTCCAGCGGCCTGGAATAGCGAGGCTGCATTTCGGGCAATGGCCATCGGGTGTGAGGGCGTTCTTCTGCACATCGTGCCAGGAGCGCTTGATGAGCAAGGTCTTGCAGGAAGGGCATGAGGTGTGCGCGCCGTCGCTATAAATATTCCCTTCGTAGACGTAATGCAGGCCGGATTCGAGCGCGGCGTCGCGAGCGCGATGCAGCGTCTCCGGCGGCGTGCGCGGCTTATCGCGCAGCTTGAAATCGGGATGGAAAGCGGTGAAGTGCAGCGGCACGTCCGGACCGAGATGCTCGAAAATCCAATCGGCGAGCCGGCGAGTTTCGTCGAGTGAATCATTGAGCGCGGGAATCATCAGATTCGTGATTTCGAACCAGACGTTTGTCTCATTCTTGAGCCACACGAGCGTGTCGAGCACG
>DATJOL010000029.1:0-6417 GCA_035507075.1 Candidatus Aquilonibacter sp.
AACAGATGGCCCTCGTGAGGATAGATGACGAACTGCGTGGGAACGCCGAGCGTCACGAGTGCGTTCCAGAATTCGTAGGACTGAGGAGGCGGGCATTCGCCGTCGCTGTCGCCGACGACGATTAGTGTGGGAGTCTTCACATTCTTGATGAATGTAATAGGAGAACTTTTCGCATACACAGATGGATCGTCATACACGGATGCGCCGAAATACGGAATCATCCATTTGTCGATTTTGTTTTCGCCGTAGTAGCTCTGGAAGTCGGAAAGTCCCGCGCCCGACATGGCGGCGCGAAAGCGGTTGGTCTGCGTCACGGCCCACATGGTCATGTAGCCGCCATAGCTCCAGCCGGTGATGCCGATGCGGCTGGAATCCACGGGAAGAGATTTGACGGCGGCATCGACGCCGGCCATGATGTCGCGAAAATCGCCATAGCCGAAATCTTTCACGTTGGCGCGCGTGAACGCTTCGCCGGAACCGTAACTACCGCGCGGATTCGGCAGAAGCAGAAAATAGCCGTTGGCGAGCAGCGCGGCGGAATAGTCCCAACGTGTGGGCCAGTGCGGAAGGTTGGCCCAGGCCGGTCCGCCATGAACATCGACAACGAGGGGATAGCGCTTGGACGGATCATAATTGCGGGGATAGACGAGCCATCCTTGCACGGAGCCAATATCCGTCGTCCAGTGAATGCTCTTGGCCTCGCCCCAAACGGGATGGAGATCAAGATTGATGGACGTAACCTGCTTCCAATCTCCGATCGGACCGGCCCACACTTCCGGCGGGTGGGAATAGGATTCGCGAACGGCGGCCGATGTTCTGCCGTCTTTCGCGAGAGAAACGCCGACGCCGAAGAAGTTGGCGCCGATGTATTCCCCGCCTTTCCAGAGTGAAGAAACGTTATCTGTGCTCAAGTCGACGGAAGCCACGCCGGTCTCGCCATCCACAATTTCCCCAAAGACAATAGATTTCGAATCCTGCGCCCAATGAAGTGAATTGGCTGTGGCGCGCATGCCGGGAGTTGCGTTCTTTGGCGTACCGCCGGCGGCGGGGATTGTGTAGATGTCGCCGCCGACGGCCGGCTCGTCGCTCATAATTCCGCTGATGAAAGCGATGGTGGAAGCGTCCGGGGACCAGCGGGGATTGCCAATCTGCATGTCCACCGGCGGCGCGTAGATGGATTCGGGAGCGCTTGCAGCAGCATCGAAAATATAAAGCTGCGCGACGTACCAATTGTCGTCGCCGTTTCCGTGCGCTGCCGTGCCGGCGAGTTTCTTCCCGTCAGGGGCCCAGTCATACTCGTACACGTACATATCGGAGGGGGAGATTTGGCGGACTTTATCCGTGGCCAAGTCCACGAGCGTCAATCGCTGCTCGAAAACCTTGAGACCCACGACTCCTTCGTCGGGAGTCTCTGCGGCAAGCGGTCCGGCACTGCGAGCAGCGTTTTCTATAAAGAGAAAGGCGATCGACTTTCCGTCGGGAGACCACCGCGGATCGGCCAAGTCGCCTTTGAGATGCGTCATCTCGTGCGCCGCACCACCGGGAATCGCTATGTAAACCTGCTGCTGACCTGAATGGCCGGCATCGGACAGGAACACAATCTGCTTGCTGTCGGCGGACCAGGCGAGGCTGCCTTCGGCCGCGGGCGCGCCTGAAGAGGCTGTAACTTTCATGCGGGAGCCGGGCGATTTCAGCGCTGCGATGTAGATAACTGAATTCGGCGAAGGAGCGCCGCTCTTTTCGCTTAGAGATTCGACCCAGGCGACGCGCTGTCCATCCGGAGAGATCGCGACATCAAGAATTTCGTGAACCCCGAACATGGCCTGTTCGGCCAAGTCGGTTGCAGTGGGCGCAGTATCCCCCAAAGCGGGTGGTGCGGCTTGGCCGCATGAGGAAAAAAAAGAAACAGTGCGGAAGCGAAAAAGACCCGTGAAAGATTCATTCGTTGTCCCCGGCCCAATGTGGCGAAGAGAAAATACACGGGCCGGCGCGCGGACGCAAGGACGCGAACGCTCTTGTGGTGATTTTAGGAGACCACTTGAAGGCGCCCAGGAGTGATGGGGGAAGTCGCGACGGGTCCGTTTTGAGACTGGCCTTGCTTGGCCAGGGCGTTGGCTCCGCAAATGAGTTCGCAGCGGCTCTGGACCCCAAATTTGGCGAGGAGCGCGGAAACGCGAAACCTGACCGTGCGCTCGCTAAGGTTGATTTCGTCGGTAATCTCCTTGTTCGAGAGATTGCGACAACCTTCCGGCTCGCTCTTAGGGTAAATCGGCAGAAAGATATAGATCCCGCGAGGAAGCGCCCACCTGGGCGACTCGCTTCCCTGCTGGTTTCACCCACCGGTTCTGCGCGACAGACCAGTATTCGAAGGCGCGCTTCGGGACTTCCATCGTAACGACGCGCGATTCGCCCGGCTTCAAACTGACCCGATCGAAGGCGACGAGCGTGCGCGGAGAGAATTGAACGCCGGAGGGAGGATTTGCTGGAGCGTCGAGATAGACTTGCGGCACTTCATCGCCGGCAACCTTGCCGGTATTGCGAATACGAACCGTGATCACGGCGCTGCCATCCGGCGCGGGCCTCGCCTTCATATTCGAGTAGGCAAATTGCGTATACGAAAGACCGTAGCCAAACGGAAAGAGCGGGTCGATCTTCTGCGCGTCAAACCAGCGATAGCCGACCAGTACGCCCTCTGAATAAGTGGTCTTTCCATCGACGCCTTTGTCCGAGCGCTCGGGGTGGGCTGGATCGGTCGCCGGATAATCCTCCAGGCGGCGAGCCCACGTGACCGGCAACCGTCCGGCGGGATCATTCTGTCCGAGAAGGGTTTTTGCGGTTGCCCAGCCGCCTTC
This sequence comes from Candidatus Aquilonibacter sp., assembly GCA_035507075.1. GTDB lineage: Bacteria > Acidobacteriota > Terriglobia > Acidiferrales > UBA7541 > Palsa-295. The sequence goes on from DATJOL010000029.1 coordinate 2,853, forward strand.
ATCGCCGGGCCACCACATTTCCAGGACGGCCTTCACCTTTCCGAGCCAAGGCATGGCCACCGGCTGGCTGGTGTTGAGCACGACAATCGTATTGGGATTCACCGCGGCAATGTCCTCAACCAGCTGGTCCTGGTGGCCGGGAAGGGCGAAGACCGGCTTGCCGCGTGTCCAAACAAAAACGACAGCCGTTTTGGCCGAGCGAGCGGCATCCACAGCAGCCTGATGTGCCGCCTGGCGCATTTCCGGTGTCATCCAGTTCAGGCGAACTTGCGCAGGCGCGTCGGAGGTATCGCCGCTGATGTGAACTTCCAGGTTGTGTTTGCCGCTGGTCAAATGGATCGAACGGCGCACATTGTCGAGACCGTCGGTGGTGGGCAAAGCGTTGTCCTGCGAAGCGTACTGGATATCGCCGTGCACCAAGCCTTTCATCGCTCCAGTGCGGCCCAGTTCCTTGCCGTCAACCGTAATCATCCCGCGCGCGCCGAGGACTTGCAGATAGAGCCAATAGTCGCCATCGGCTGGAACCGCCAGCTGTCCCTTCCAAGTGAGGTCGCTGTTGGCCGGAAGTGCCTTGCCGTTGCTGCGCGTGAAATCGAGAGTCTCATCAACGCTCGACTGGCCGGAGGAATTGGTGCGAAGAAGACCGGGAACGCCGTCGTGCGAAAAGTCCGCGGCGGGAACAGGCGAGCCGGTCATATCGTCGTCGACCGCGAAGGTTATTTTTGCTGAGGGCGAAAGTTTGAGGAGAGCGGCCACGGGCCCGACTTGCCGCTCAGTGAGACCCGGTGAACGTTCTCCAAACGTGCCGATGGCATCCACCTGCCGCGCGGTGGGCCCGATCATGGCGAGCGACTGAAGGTCCCCAGCCTTCAGTGGCAATGCGTCGTCTTCATTCTTCAGAAGGACAGCCGAGTCTTCTGCAGTTTTTTCAATTATGGGAGCGTTTTCCGCGACATCCTGCGGCGTCACGTTGTGCTTCTGCTTGCCGTCGAGATAGCCGAAGCGATCCATCTCATAAAGAACGCGTCGCGCCGCCGCAGTGATGGTCGCCTCCGTGACACTCCCATTCGCCAACGCATCGTGCATCGTTTTGTTGTCGGTATCGCGCGGAAATAGGCTCAAATCTGGCCCTCCTCCACTGGGCTCTTCCGGGATTGTTCCGCCAAGAATTCCGGCCAGCGCGGCTAAATTTGGCTTGGTTGGCAGAGCGGGAGGATTGGGCGATGTCTGAAAGAAAGTGTGAAGAAACATTGACATGGGATTACCACGAGGCAGGATGCCTGGCATTTCCATATCCAGCCCGTTGTTGATGAAAAGAGCGCTGTGTACGGCGCCCCAATCGGAGGTGACGAAGCCCTTGAACCCCAGCTCGCCTTTGAGAATCGTCTTCAAAGTGTCCGCGTTGTCGCAGGCGAAGAATCCGTTCAGGCGATTGTAGGAGCACATGATGGAAGCCACGCCTGCCTTAACGGCTTGCTCGAACGGAGCGACGTAGACCTCATGCAAAGTCTGCGGATCGATGAACGTGTTGAAGGAATTCGAATCGTAGCCCACGTAGTGTTTGGCCTGCGCCATCACATCCTGCGACTGCGCCCCGCGGATTTCCGCCGCTCCCATTCGGCCTGTGAGAAACGGGTCTTCTCCGAAGGTGTTGTAGCCGCGCGTGAAGGTGATGTCGCGATCGATATTGATGAACGGCTGGAGAACGACGTCGATGCCGTTGGCGCGGGCCTCACGGCCGATAACGACTCCATTCGATTGCGCGTCGTGAAGGCTGAACGTTGCCGCGACTCCCATCGTGGCAGTTTCCGCCTCGGACGCGACACGTGTGAGCAGTCCCGGAGGGCCGTCGGCAAAGCGCAAAGAAGGAACGCCGAGGCGCGGCACGCCCGGCAAATAGCCCGCTTGGCCCTGATTCGTGCTCGCAGGTTCTGTCGCGCCGCGAATCAAGTTCATTTTCTCTTCGAGAGTCATCTGCTTCAACAGGCGTTCGATGCGCGCGCCATCCGCTTTTTCCTGCGGCACGGCTTGCGCGAATACGGCGACCGGTGACAACAAACAGAAAACCGCAAGGACGAGGGCGTGCTCACGACGGGTCGGCATTTTTCAGCAATCCTCTTCTACGAGGAAAAACGGGCGGAAAGGATGAGTGAGGAGAAATGAGAAGGCCCGGAATCTCCGCGTCTTACCAGAATAAACTCTTGGATTCCTTAGTTTCGACTTGCGGCTAGAGCATAGAACAACGCGGGGCACGATTGAAGTGCCTTCCAGGGGAAATAGCAACGCGCGGAGGGGCTGCGTCGGCCGGCCGCAATCAGTCTCGCTTGGTATAACTCGAATTCTGAGTGACGACAGTGAGTTGTTTGCTGATGCCGTCGATCGTCGTGCTTTCCGCGTGGCTCGAGCCGCCGGGAATGCGCGCAAAAGTGACGGCGAGCTTCATCGCATCCGAAGGCTGGCTGAGATAGGTTGCGATGTTTACGCTGACCAACTGCTTCTGCGCTTTATCGAACACGATGCTCATCGAGTCGCCGGCCTTGGCATAGTCGCGAATCAGAATATTTACCTCACCGGGCTCGCCGGCTCCGGGAGCAAACGACACATTACCCTTGGCGTTCGCGGACTGGATCAGATCCTTATCTGGTGGAAGATATTCCTGCGCCACCGCTTTCATCTGCTCGGCGTAGTCTTGGTATTCCTCCTTCTTCTTTGCGACGACCTGCTGACGCAAGCGTCCGCCTCGGCCGCTGGACGCCTCATCCGCCTGCGGCGCTGGATCGAGAGAAGTCTTCACTGGTTTGCCGTCTGGCCAATGATCACCTGAAAGTGCTGGACCTTCTTTTGCTCTCCCTTGAGACTGATCGTAACCGTCTCGACCCGCGTGTAGTGCGCGAGCTGTTCCTTGTTCGCGGCGGTCGACGCCTTCAAGTCCGCAATGCGTTGCTGGAGGTCGTCTGCCTGGGCGCGCACCGATTCGGAAGAATGCCGCGCCGCACAATCGGCGTAGGTCTTCAGACCGTTACTCCGGAATTAGCAGGCGGCTTAGGTCTCCCCACGCAGGACGGCATGATTGTTTCCGATGTCCCGCCCGGCAGCCCTGCGGAAAAAGCCGGCCTGCGGCTGAAAGACATCATCGTGGGAATCGACGGAACGCCGGTTGACAACCTTCCCCTTTTTGCGCTGAGTCTGTACCTGATGAACCGCAGTGACACCGCCGATCTCGAAGTTCTTCGCGGGGACAAAAAGCTCGAGGTCAAGGTGCCGATTTTCGAGCCGCGGGACGATCCCGACCGGCTCGCCGACCTGGGGGACCCCAGCAAGGGCTTGATCCCGGGCCTCGGAATCGCAGGCATGACGATCACCCCCGATATTTCCGCGCTACTGGGCGAGCTGCGCATCCCCTCCGGCGTGCTCGTAACGGCCAGAGTGGACAATCGCCTGGCAGTCGACTCCGGGCTTGCCGAAGGTGACATTGTGCACTCGCTAATTCGTTCGCAGGTCATCACCTTGGAGGACCTCCGTGCGGCTTTCAATTCCCTGCGCCCAGGAGACCCGGCGGCAATGT
>DATJOL010000030.1:0-5145 GCA_035507075.1 Candidatus Aquilonibacter sp.
ACATTTCCTGAAGACCGGCGGCGTGGGCGCGGTGGTAGTCGGCGCGGACCGCATCGCGCGCAACGGCGATACGGCCAACAAGATCGGCACCTACGGCATCGCCGTGCTCGCGCGCGAACACAAAATCCCGTTCTACGTGGCCGCGCCGATCTCGACGCTCGATCTCTCGCTCGCCTCCGGCGACGAAATCCCCATCGAGCAGCGATCCGCCCAAGAGGTGACGCATCTTTCCGGCGTTCGCGTCGCTGCTGACGTCCCCGCCGCGCATCCAGCCTTCGACGTCACGCCCTCGCGCCTGATCGCCGCAATTTTCACGGAACGCGGCGTCGCCACCGCGCCCTACGACGAATCGCTCACGAAGCTCGCGCGAAGAGAATAGTCATTCGCACGAAAGCGAACTGTGCCGAATCGGGCGCAGGCTTTAGGGTGTAGGGTTCAGGGTGCAGGAGTCGACGCGCGAAGCAGAATCGAGCGCCGTCAAGTCCTGCCGTCGCTCTTTGCGTTTGGCAATCTCTTGCGAAGCCCCTGCGCGAGCGCCGCGAGCATCCTTCCGATTTCATCGGTGAGCTTCATGATCTGCTCGCAACGATCCTTGCCCAAGTATTCGAGCCTCACGGCGATCAAGAAGTGTGTTTCGAGTTCCTTCAGCGATCCATTCGCCACCGATACGTGGTGCAGGTAATCTCCCAGATGATGCCGTCCGTAACCTTCGGCGATGTTCGCGGGAATCGAAACTGCAGCCCGCTGAATCTGCATCGCCAGGCCGTAGGTTTCGCCCGGCGGCAAATACTTTGTCAGTTCGTAACTTTTTGCCACCAGATCCATCGCCTTCTGCCACACGATCAGGTCTCGGTATGAGGTGATGCTGGCTTTGCGTCCTGCCTCAGTGCTCAAGGATTCCCTCCTCGCACCTTAACTTGCTTAGCCCCTAGGCCTTCACCTGGCTTCGCTCGCTGTAGGCTGACCGCAATCTTTGCTTTTCGTCCGAGCCTTGCGTTCACCAGGAAAGCGCATCCTTGGCCTCAAACGCAACTTCGATTGCAATTTGCTCCTCACGCGAATCGCCTCAGTTTCCAGCCTTCCTCCGCCTGGCCTTGCTCACCGCACTCTCAAGCCTGCGCGGTGAACGCAAGCCGTACCAGCGCGCCAAGCCCTAATCGCCAGAGGTCTTCCGCTTGCCTGCCTTCCCTTGAACTCCACACTCGACCGTGAACCCTTTCGTGCTGTTGGCGCAGCCGTTCGGTCCCAATGCCCAAGAGAATCGCACGGCAAAGCCAAAAAAAACCGCCCGAGCTCTGGCTTTCTGTGAATGTTCCGGCCAACCCCTACACCCTAAACCCTGCACCCTGAACCCTACTCGTATCGAAGCGCTTCGACGGGATTCAACCGCGCGGCTTTCCAGGCAGGATACACACCGAAGAAAATTCCAATCATCGCGGAAATCGTAAATCCCACAATCAACCAGAAGGGCGATATCGACGTGGGCAGCCCGGAGAAAATCAGCCGCACCGAAAGGCCAAGCGCCGAACCCAGAATCTCGCCGATCACGCCGCCGATTGCGGCCAGCGCCATCGCCTCCATCAGGAATTGCCTCAAAATATCGATGCGCCGCGCGCCGATCGCTTTCCGCACTCCGATCTCGCGCGTCCGTTCGGTGACGCTCACCAGCATGATGTTCATCACGCCGATGCCGCCCACCAGCAGCGCCACCGATCCCACCGCAAACATCACCACGAATATCCCGCCCGAAATCTGCTTCCACAAATCTATGAACGCATCCGGCGTGAAGATTGAAAAATTATCTTCCTTGTCCGACGTGAGTTTCCGCTTCCGCCGCAGCAACTCGCGCATCTCGTCGACCACCACCGGGACCATGCTTGCATCGCTCGCCTTCGCGAAGAGCGCATAATCTTTTAATTCCGGGTGTATGGCCTGCATGGTGCTCAGCGGCATCACCGCCTGATTGTCTTCCGGATTCTTGCCGTTGCCGAAAGCCTGCTTCTGCGGCGCGGAGACGCCGATCACCGTGAAAATCTTCCCTTCGATCAGCACTTCCTTGCCGATCGGATCTTCCGGCGGGGGAAACAGCGTTTCCGCCGTATCGTGGCCCAGCACCGTCACCGCGGAATGATGTTCCGCGTCCGTCGAATTAAAAAATCGCCCGCGTTCGAGCGTGACGTCGAAGATCTGCGCGATCGATGGCGAATCCCCTTCGAGGATCACATTTTTCGCGCGCGTGTCGCCGCGGCGGACCAGACTCGTGCCCATGTCGAATTCCGGCTTGAAATATCGCAGGCTCGCGGCCGCCGCCGTCACGTGCGGTAGCAGCGCGATGTCGTTCACCCATTGCGGCTCGAGGAATTTGCGTTGCAGAATTTCGGGCGTGGGCCGCCCGCCGGTGGCCCAGGGAATTCGAGCGGCAATGATGATGTTCGAGCCCAGAGATTCCACCGAGCCGATCACATTGGAGTTCAACCCGTTCACCACGGCGCTGATCGCGATGATCGTGCTCACTCCGATCACGATTCCCAGGATGGTGAGCGCGGATCGCAGCGGATTTCTCCGCAGCGAATCGAGCGCCAGCCCCATCGCTTCCCGGAATTGATACACGCCCGATCGTTCGCCGGCTTTCACCGCTTCGCTCCCCTATTCCGACCTCAGCGCCACCACGGGATCCAGCCGCGCCGCTTTCGACGCCGGATACACGCCGAAGAATAATCCCACGCTCGTCGCCACCGCAAGGCCCATCACCACCGACCACAATTGAATCGCGCTCGGCAGATCGGTGGTCCACGTGACAATTTTCGCCAGCAAAATTCCCAGCCCGACGCCCCACGCTCCGCCAATCGCCGCGATCGTGCTCGACTCGATCAGGAATTGCAGCCGGATATCGCTCTGCCGGGCTCCGAGCGATTTCCGCAGCCCCACTTCGCGGGTCCGTTCCGTCACGCTCACCAGCATGATGTTCATGATCACGATGCCGCCCACTACCAGCGAGATCGAAGCGATCGCGATCGTCACCCCGAAAAACGCGCCGCTGATGCTGCCCCAGAGCGAAAGAAACGACGCGTTGGTTTCGATATCGAAATCGTCGGCATCGGCATACGCCACGTGCCGCCGCCCGCGCAAAATCAGCCGCACTTCGTCTTCCGTCGTGGGCAGCGCTTTGGTCCCGTTGGACTTCACCCAGAGAATCAGCGAATCGTCGCTGCCATACACCTTTTGATACGTGGTGAGCGGCAGGATCAGCCAGTTGTCGCGCGATTGCCCGAGCACGGACCCGAGTTTCTTCCCCACTCCGATCACCGTGCAATCAATCGTATCCACGCGAACCTCGCGGCCCATCGGGTCGAGGCCGGGAAACAGCTTGTCTGCGAGATCGAAGCCAATCGTGCACACCGGCGCGGCGCTGGCGATGTCCGAACGGCTCACGTGCCTGCCCTCGGTGAGATCGAAATCGTAAAGCTGGGGCATCTCGGCCGACCATCCGAAAATCCGCGTGCCCGAGAGATATTGCGTCCCGTACTTCACCTGGCCGGCCTGGTTGCTCACGTCGGCGCCTACGGCTACGCAGCTTCGGCAATCGTCGCGAAGCGCTTCGTAATCGTCCATGCGGAATTTCCGGCGCTTCTGCGTCGCCTGGTAGTCGTCCATGTTGGTGATGATCAGCGGACCCCGGCTGATCAGGATCACGTCCGCGCCCAGATTGAAGATTTTCTCGGCCACGTAGCTGTTCAGCCCGTTGACGATGCTCACCACGGCGATCACGGACATCACGCCGATCACCACTCCGAGCAGCGTCAGCACGCTGCGCAGCTTGTGCGCCCACAGGCTGGACGTGGCAATACGCACCGCTTCGCCGAAATTCATCGTGGCTTTACCCGGCATGGCTGCCTCGAGCTACCCTGTGGCCTCATCCTATCATACGCGCCGAATGTGCCCGAAATTACACAGTTCGGTGGATCGCCGCCGCCGGAAAACGCATTCTCGTCTTCGGTATGGCGCTTGTCCCAAACGCGTTTTCAGCTAGAAAATCTTGCCCTTTGGGTAACTCTACCAACGTGTCCGCCCGTCAAACAACTTGGAGTAGAATCCCATGTGTGCGTAGCTCCCCAACACGCAAAGGAGTGCTTATGAGGAAGATAGAATTGTTGGTGGCGTCAATTCTAGCACTGGCTTGTATTGTCTGGGCAGGCGGCGACCCGTGGAAGACGAAAACGCCTGACCAATGGACCGAGAAGGACATCCAGCAGATTTTGCAGACCTCCCCGTGGGTTCGGCCAAACCTTCAAGTAGCGGGTGCCCGTAACAGCGACACAGCCCCGATGACCGGCGGCAACATAGGCATTGCCGGCAGCAAGACCGACTCTTCCCGTGCCAGCACCGGCGCAACACCCAACAAATTGGGAGGAGCCGAGAAGGAGGCTGACGCGCTGGCCGCACAGGCGAGCTACACCGTTTTCTGGTGGTCTTCTCGAACGATCCGCGCGGCTTCGATGCGCCGCGCCGTCTTGAAAGGCACGATGACGCAAGAGGATGCCGACAAGGCTGTCGCCAATCAGCCCGACGACTACATGATCCTGGTGCAGGCGACCAATATGGCAATCTTCCAGCAACGCGGCGAGGATGGCTTCGCAAAGGCGGCTTTTCTCGAACCCAAGAGGCTCAAAGACAAACTTTACCCAACGAAGGTTTCCTTTCTGAAGGGCAGCGACGGGCAAACGGTGACCGGCGCAATTTTCTATTTCTCGAAGAAGAGCGCCAGCGGCGAACCGACGATCGCTTCCGATGAAAAGGAAGTGGATTTCTATCTGGAAGTGGGACCCTCAAAGATCTCCACGTACTTCGATCCGCGGAAAATGACGGACAGCAAAGGCGAGGATCTCTAATCGATACATTGTGAAACTTACTGGACTTCCTCGCAATTCTCGTCCAAAAAAATTGGGCGGGCCCTGAATCCGGCCCGCCCATGAATCGCTTGAAACCTCAGTTCCCGAATTTGAACTAGAAGAGGAACTGCGCCTTCAATTGAATCAACCGAGGAGCCGCATCGCCGCCCAGGAACGAACCGAGAATGCTGGTCGGCGGCGCCACGTCACCCTGAATCGTACCGAACTGCGGATCCGCAATGTTCGAGACAGGCAG
>DATJOL010000031.1:0-3861 GCA_035507075.1 Candidatus Aquilonibacter sp.
AAAGCGGTACGTGAGCTGGGTTCAGAACGTCGCGAGACAGTTCGGTCCCTATCTGGTGTGGGCGCAGGAAACTTGAGAGGAGCTGTCCCTAGTACGAGAGGACCGGGATGGACGAACCTCTTGTGATCGGGTTGTCACGCCAGTGGCATCGCCCGGTAGCGAAGTTCGGAAGAGATAATCGCTGAAAGCATCTAAGCGAGAAGCTCGCCTCAAGATAAGGTTTCCCAAGGTGGCTGCGGCCACCTAAGAAGGCCAGTCGAAGACTACGACTTTGATAGGCGGGAGGTGGAAGCGCAGTAATGCGTGAGCTGACCCGTACTAATCGGCCGTTCGGCTTGACCATAAAACTTTCCCAATGTGACCATCCGACGAGGATGGTCACCCAAGCGCAGCTATGCGTCTGGGAAAGTCGCCCTTTCACAGGGCGCTACTTGCAAATTGCGTTCGCCCACTTCCTTCGTTGTCAAAAAATTCTCCCAGGATTTGGTGCGGATTTTTTCGCGCCGAGACAGTTTCCTGGTGGTCATATCGCGAGGGTCACACCCGTTCCCATCCCGAACACGGAAGTTAAGCCTCGCTGAGCCGATGATACTGCGCGGGTAACTGCGCGGGAACGTAGGTCGCCGCCAGGATTAAAATTCAAAGGCCGCTTCGATTCGTTCGAGGCGGCCTTTTTGCTTTTGGTAAGCGGTATTGTCGGCGCAGGGGAGACTACTCGGCACCGGCGATGTAGAGGGACATGGACTGCAAGCCGACGCGGCCGGGACCGCGAAAGCGGTTCCAGACGATCTGCCCCCCGCTAGCAAACACGCCTGTCGAAAGTTTTTGGAATTGCGTTTCCATCTGGACGCTGCGGTCTTTGTAAATCCACCCTCCCGGCTCGATATCGATCGTCTCACCCACGTTCAGAAAAATCTCGAAGACATTCCCGTAGCCGTGCAGCCAGAGCACTCCCTCGCCACGGTGCGCGGAAAACGTGTCGATGAAAAATCCCGTGCCGCCCAAGAGCATGTTGGCGACGCCCTTTACGCGCTCGAAGGTGTAGTCGAGCTGGTCGGTGGCGGCGAGGAATTGATGCTCGCGGACGTCGAGCGCCTGCCCCTGCGCGAGATGCATTCCGAAAACATGTCCGGCGCCGTCGCGGCTGAAGGCGATGCGGCCGGGCCCGCGCGCTTCGGTCATGAAGATGGGCATGCCGGAAAGAACGCGCTTAAAAGCGCCGGAAAGCTGCTTGACGCCGATTTCGGTTTGCGTGTCTTTCCAGAGCAACACATGGTGCTCGAAATAGACAGGCACGCCGGTGATCTCGACCGTGAGGACGGGGACAAGCTCTCCGTCGAGATGATAGGTGACGCCGGCAAAGGTCTCGGCTTGCGCGGTCGTGGGCTTGAGGACAGGTGCAGAGCGAGCCGTCATCTGGTTTCTCCTTAAATGAGTTCGATAGGATTGATATTTCGCCTAGGGTCGTCCCATCATACGGCGTGCGGCGGGCCGCTACGGTCTTCGACCCTCGGCTTCGTGTTCTAATCGCAAACGGCCCAAGCGAACGGAAACAGTTCATGGCCAAAAGAACTCATAAATTCCAGTCGAGGATTTACAAGATCTGGCTGATGCGGCATGTGGACGTGCCGGAAGAAATTGGCCGGGCGCTGGCGGCGGAATGCGCGAGACGCTCCGCCAAGGAGCATAAGAAAACGTCGCCGAAGCACATACCAGTGATGGCGACGGTGAACGCGAAAAGCCAGCGAACGACTCTCGTGCCCGCGGGAGGTGGCCGCTATCGCCTGCAACTGAACACGGCGCTGCGCAAAGCGGCGCAGGCGGATGCGGGCGATTTGATCGGCGTGAGCCTGCGGTACGACACGGAGTCGCGCGAAATGGAGCTGCCAGAGGAATTGCGCGCCGCGCTGAAGGAACATCCGAAGGCGTGGAAGGAATATGAGCGGCTGCCAACCGGACACAGGCGGCAGTTGCTGCTGTATTATTTGCGGGCCAAATCGGAAAAGGCGCGCGCTCACGTGACCGCGCGGTTCATCGACCATCTGCTCGAGCGGGCGATGCTGGGAACGGGGCGGCAAAAAGCTAAGCGCAAGTAAGATGCGAAGGGCCCTTCGAAGCACCCTGATCGATTCGGCAGTCCTGGGAGGAAACATGAACGAAATACTTCCGAAAGCGGTTCCAATGACGGCCGCGCTGTTCTGGCTGCTCGCGTGGTCTCCGGCCCTGGCACAGCAGAGCACGCAGATGGTCCCGCCGCCGTTTCCGCCAGGAAACGGAATCGTGACCTGTGTGGCGCTCGAAGTTCATCCAAACGCGCAACCTGGCACGACCGTGGTCCTCTTCCATCAGCAAAACAGAAACGATCAATCCAGGTTCGCGTCGCTGCTGTCGCGTGCGGATGGATCGTACGTGCAAATCCAAACGCGGCAGGGGCGGTGGATTACGGCGTCGGTGGTGCGCCTGCGAAACTGTTTTGGCCGCGGCCTGCTGCTGCTTCCTTCCAGCGCTGTTCGGCTGCGGGATTCCGACGTGTTCGATGTGAGATTCAGCGGTCCGGGACTGCACAACTGACGCGGCAGCAATGCAAAAATTGAAAGACTACACTCATTGGCTGTAGCGAATCCGATCCATGCCAACCCTGCAACAAATGGAACCGTTTCTGCTGCTCCTGCTGCTCTTCGTCGCGGGTCTGGCGGCGCTTGCCAAGCGGCTCAAGACGCCCTATCCGATCGTGTTGGTCATCGGCGGGCTGCTGATGAGCCTTATACCGCGCATTCCGGACATTCCGCTGAATCCGCAGGCGGTGTTTCTTGTGGTTCTGCCGCCGCTACTGTTCTCGGCGGCGTTTCTGACGTCCTGGCGGGATTTTCGCTACAACCTCGCGAGCATACTCCTGCTGGCATTTGGTCTGGTTGGGTTCACGGTCTACGGCGTGGCTGTGGTTTCGCGATGGATGCTGCCGACATTCGACTGGCGGACGGCACTCGTGCTTGGCGCGGTGGTATCCACGACAGATGCGATCGCAGCCACGTCGATCGCCGAGAGGCTGGGCCTGCCGCGGCGGATCGTGGATGTGATCGAAGGCGAGAGCCTGGTGAACGACGCGAGTGGATTGATCGCGCTCGAGTTTACCGTGGCATTGCTGGTGACTGGCCGGCGGCCGGGTCCGGGCGAAGATGTCGCGCGGCTGATTTACTTGATCGGCGGAAGCATCGTCGTGGGCCTGGTGCTGGCGAAGATGACGTATTGGCTCGAGAAGCAGGTCGACGATGCGCCGATCGAAATCACGCTGACGCTCCTGGCAGCCTTTTTTTCCTATCTGGCGGGCGTGAGCCTGCACGTCTCGGGCGTGCTGGCAACGGTGGTCTGCGGATTTTACCTGGGACACAAGAGCTCTTTGTATTTTTCGACAGGGGCGCGGGTGCGCTCGGTGGCGGTATGGGACACACTGACGTTTCTCCTGAACGGATTCGTATTCATGCGCATCGGGCTCGAGCTGCGCTACATTCTGCCCGGGATTCGGGGAATAGGCCTGGGACGAATGGTGGTTCTCGGATCGCTGTTGAGCGCCACGGTGATTTTGTTGCGACTCGTGTGGGTGTTTCCTGGTGCGTGGGTATCGTATGCGATTCGGCGGCGATTCCTGCACCAGGAGGAAGCCTACCCGACGCCCAGAAGCGTCTTCATTGTGGGGTGGGCCGGGATGCGCGGCGTGTTGGCGCTGGCGGCGGCCATTTCGCTCCCAAGATTCCTGGCCGACGGCACACCCTTTCCGCACCGTGATGAAATTATCTTTCTGACGTTTTGTGTGATTCTGGTGACGCTTGTCCTGCAAGGATTGTCGCTGCCGTGGATAATTCG
>DATJOL010000032.1:0-7353 GCA_035507075.1 Candidatus Aquilonibacter sp.
GCGGCGGTGCGAAGCGGCATCGCGGAGTGAATGCCGAATTTGCGCGCCTCGTAGCTGGCGGAACTGACGACGCCGCGTTGATCGCGCTGGCCGCCGACGACGACGGGCAGGCCTCTCAGTTCGGGCCGCGCGAGGAGTTCCACCGAGACGAAGAACGCGTCCATGTCCACGTGCAAGATGGTGGCTGCGGCGTTCTCGATCTGTTCGGGAGGAGCGCCTTGCTTGGCACGGAATTGGGCCAGCTTCGGCATGGCGAGTCGCAGACAACTCTACACGCGTCTTGGGCCGCGGCTCAACTCCGCTCGGCGGCGATCACGCGTCGTATGCCGGCGAGATCGTTCGTGATGGCGATGCGCGTCCAGCAATTCTGCGCGTCGAGCATGGCGCGAACTCTTTCGCCGGAATCATAGCCGAGCTCGAGCACGAGGATTCCTCCAGCGCGCAAAGCCGAAGCGGCTTCTTCGATGAGGCGCCGGTAGATTTCAACACCCGTAGGACCGCCGAACAAGGCGGAGGGAGGCTCATGCTCGATGATTTCACGCGCGAGTTGCGCGGAATCGGAGCGGGCGACGTACGGAGGATTGCTGACAATCAAATCCAGTGACGAGTGCCGAGTGGCGAGCGAACTGCGCTCAATAGGTCTGCCTCGAGAAACTCGATTCGATCGGCGACGTGGTGCCGCGCGGCATTGCGACGCGCGACCTCGAGCGCCGGCGCCGAAATATCGGTGGCGATCACTTCGGCGTGAGGCAATTCATGCGCCAGCGCAACGGCGATGCAGCCGGAGCCGGTTCCGATATCCGCGATGCGCAATGTGGGGCTCGGGCCGCCGGTTGCGAGATTGATTTTGATGCCGCGCTCACCCAAGCGCTCGAGCGCGACTTCCACGACGTGCTCCGTTTCCGGGCGCGGAATCAGCACGGCGGGCGTGACTTCGAATTCGAGTCCCCAGAATTCCTGCTTGCCGGTAAGATATTGCGTCGGCTCGCCGGCGGCGCGGCGCGCGATGAGCGCGAGGAATTTCTCGCTTTCTTGCGGCGAGAGCGGCGCTTCGGGATTCGTGTAGAGCCAGGTGCGGTCGCGGCCGAGCGCGTGCATCAGGAGAAGCTCGGCGGCCAGCGTGTGCGAAGGCGCCCCGGCCTCGCGCAGGCGGGCCATCGCCGATTTCAGCGCGGAGCGGACGTCAACGGCCGGGCGAGGCGCCGTATCCACTGGCATTTCCGTCGTGCTTCTCATCGTTCCCGAGTTCCTGATTCAAGCGTTCGGACTCAAAGTGCGTCACGAGCGCGTCCACCAGCGGGCCGAGTTTGCCTTCCATCACCTGATCCAGCTGATGGAGCGTGAAATTGATGCGATGGTCCGTGACGCGATTCTGCGGAAAATTGTACGTGCGGATTTTCTCGGAGCGGTCGCCCGACTTGATCTGTCCCCGGCGCTCGGCCGCGATGGCTTCGTGCTGTTTGGATTGCTCCATTTCATACAGCCGCGCGCGAAGCACGCGCATGGCCTTGGCGCGATTCTTGATTTGCGATTTTTCGTCCTGCTGCGAGACCACCAGCCCGCTGGGAATGTGCGTGATGCGGACAGCCGAGTAGGTCGTGTTCACGGATTGTCCGCCGGGCCCGGAAGAGCAGAACGTATCCACGCGCAGATCTTTCGCCTCGATCTTGATGTCAATTTCATCCGCTTCGGGCAGCACCGCGACGGTGGCGGCGGAAGTATGGATGCGTCCCTGCTGCTCGGTGGCGGGCACGCGCTGCACGCGATGGACGCCGCTTTCGTATTTCAGCTTCGAGTAGACCTTGCTGCCCTGAATCGCGGCGACAATTTCCTTCACTCCGCCGACCGAGGCAGGCGAGCTTTCGAGGATTTCGACGCGCCAGCCCTGCGACTCGGCGTAGCGCGAATACATTCGGAAAAGTTCGCCGGCGAAGAGAGCCGCTTCGTCGCCGCCCGTGCCCGCGCGGATTTCCACCATCACGTTCTTTTCGTCGTTGGGATCTTTTGGGATGAGGAGCAGCTTGAGCTCGCGCTCGACGGTCTCGGAGCGGGCCGAGAGATCGCGCTCCTCGTCGCGGGCCATCTGCTTCATTTCGGAGTCGTCGGATTCGGCGAGCAGCTGCCGGGCGCCCTCGAGTCCCGCATTAATCTGCTTCCACTCCCGATATTTGGCGACGATGGCCCCCAGCTCGGAGTGCGACTTGGCAAGCTTCTGGTAACGCCCGGAATCGGCGTGGGCTTCGGGCGAGGAGAGCTGCTGCGTCATTTCGTCGTAGCGCGATTCAATCTGATCGAGTTTTTCGAAGAGCTTTATGTCCGGCATGGTCGTGGCGCTTTCTGGCAATTTACGGCGTGAATCGGATGGTTCGGTTTAGACGACGGCGTCGAATCGGCGCCCCGGTGGGGCGGGAGAGAAATCGCTAATAAAACGAAGCAAACATGGAAGTTGAGCTAGCTCCAGATTAGCCGCAATCTGCGGGGCTGTCAATTTGATGCGGTATCGCGTAGTAGGTCAGTTTCAAGTGGACACAGCGCTATCGGGATCGCGCTTCATGTAGAACTTGCGATCATCCTCATGTGTGGTTTGAAAGCCGAGTCGTTCGTAGAGCCGCAAGGCAGGGTTGCTTTTCACGACGGCCAGGCGCACAGCTCGATTGAGACGTGCGGCCTCGCCGATTAGGCGATGCATCACTTCAGTGCCGATGCCTTTCCGCTGAAAAGGACCATCTACAAAGAGCTGAGCAACAAAAAGACCATCATCTTGCATTGTGCTCTGCAACCAGCCAACGTCGGAACTCTCGACAGTGATAATGCGGACTTGCGTCAACGCCCATTGCTCGCGAAAACTAACCGCTTGAGCAGCCCTATTCAGGTGCAACTCCTCAATGATTTTCTTCATTCCGGCGAAGTAAAGACGTTTGCAATATTCGAAATCTTGAGTGCTCGCGGGACGAAGTGCGATCTGCATTGGCTTATCCGTAGCACGGACGATGCGGGTTTACAAGTCACTGGGTGGTCGCCGGATTTTAAACTGACCCACTACCCGGTATCGCGTAGCGGCCCAGTTTCCGGTAACCGCGTAATCCGTCCGGAGCCGATGCCACGCGCGGAGATCACTTCCCACAAGCCGGCTTCCGCTACCAATCTCCGCGATGAATGGATTGGCGATTTACCACTCATCGCGGAGGTCGTAGCAGGCCAATTGGCAAAGATCGCTTGCCCAGCGGGCCGGCGATACATCGAGCACAGGTTCCAACGGCAATCCGCATCCCCCGGCCCCTGATGCCAGCGCCTCCGCCGTGACGGCTCGCGCTCCTGCGCAGGTGTCAGGGTTCAGAGATCAGCAAACAGAAATCGCGAACTCCCAAATCCACGCTTGACATCGACGGATAATCCACTACCATATGGTTGTGGATAAGTTGGACGCAACCTTTGCCGCCCTCTCTGATCCGACCCGCCGGGCGATGATCGAACGCCTCTCCCATGGGCCTGCCTCGGTGCATGGATTGACGGAACCGTTTGCACTCTCGCAGCAGATGATTTCAAAGCATATTGCCTGCCTGGTGCGGGCGCGGATTGTGATCAAGACGAAGCGTGGAAGAGAGAGCGTCTGCAGGCTCAGGCCAGAGGCGATAAAGACAGTCAGCGACTGGGCGATTAGCTATCGCCGATTCTGGGAAGAGAGTTTCGACAAGTTGGATCTGGTTGTGAACCAAATGAAAAAAAGAGAGGTCAGAGATGACAAAAAACACGGTTAGCGAGAAAGAGCGGATGGTTGTCACCAGAGTTTTTGATGCCCCACGCGCGTTGGTTTGGGAGGCGTGGACAAACCCGAAATATGTGATGCAGTGGTGGGGGCCGAAGGGTTTCACGGCGCCTTTTTGCGAGATGGATTTTCGCGTGGGAGGAAAATTCCGCTGCTGCATGAGATCGCCGGATGGGCAGGAGTTCTGGAATGCCGGGGAATACCACGAGATTGTTCCGCACGAGAAGATCGTTTCCTCCATGTACTTTTCCGATTCGAAGGGAAACAAGGTTGAGCCTGCGCACTATGGAATCGAACATGAGGCCATCGAAGATGCGTACGACGTGGCCATTTTTGAGGATTTTGGAAACGGCCAGACGAAACTCACCTTCATTGGCAATGAAACCATGGAGAACGCGAAAAACAGCGGGCAACTCGAGGGATGGAATCAGATACTCGATAAAATTGCCGCGGTTGTTGCGGGGCTGGCGCAAGCGAAATAAGAAGTTGAAGTTTTGACGATCGTCATGCGCGAGATGCAGCGAAGGCTGGCGGCGGAGGCTCAGTTGGAACGGGCTTCTCGTCGCTGGCCGAATCGTCGCATTTCCGCCTAAGTGGCCCTTGGCTCAACTGTTGCCTTCAGGCCGATGCGCTCAGCGGCCAATGTGTACCGAACTCAACATGAGTCCTGTGAAACGCGCTTGTGTTTATTGAAATAGAGTAGTTCCCCGATTGCCGGATAACGGGAAACTGACCCGCTACAAGGTATCGGGTAGTGGCCCGGTTTCCGGTTTTCGCGTTTATCAGGACTTAGCACAATTCCTGCTTCTTTCGAGCCGCTAAAAAGGTACTTTAGTAATCTCTCTTTACGATTGGGCTCCGGGTTAGAGTAAAGCGCTGCGGCTGGGCGCGGCAGCAGCGTCAGTTCCGGAGACCCTCGTCGGCTTTCGTAATGTAGAGAGGCTGTATGAGAAGAAGACTGGCGTCCATAGTCATACTTGCGATTTCAGCGATTCCCGCATTTGCACAGACTCAATACGTCCAGAGACAATCCTCCAACCAGATCCGGCAAACAGCAGCCCTGGAACGTCTCCACGATGCTCTCCGAAAACATTCCAATCTGCACGACGAATACCTCGAAATCGCTGGCATAGGAAACGAAGAGAGCGTGCCACTGCTTCTGAAGAGGCTACGGCTGGACTACGGAAGTTCACAGCCCGGGGAGTCTTCGGGAATCGGGGTTGGATTCGACTGTGCGCAAGTGCATCTGATCGAAGCACTCAGAGCCATCACGAATACCGATCAGGGAATGTACTATCCGCGGTGGTTGTCATGGTGGGAGGCCAATCGAAGTTTGTCTCAGCAGCGCTGGATTCAGGACGGCTTTGCCGCCAAAGGGCTCCACGTTGTGGAACCCGTTGACGAACAATTCGGCCTTGAACTCATCGACCTCGTCGGACGCGATCACGGCTACCTTAGTTTCAATGCCAAGCGTCTTCTTGCGGAAGCAGTACCCGAACAGCGAGCGAAATGGGCTGCACGCGCTGCGGAATCGGGCCAGCGCTACTCCCAGCTTGGGGCAATCGAGGTATTGAGTGATCTTGAGATCGACGGCCACGACTCCCTGCTCCGAACCCTGGCAGCGGATCCGGATTTGGAAGTCCGTCGCCAAGCGCTCACCACCCTCAACGATCACTTGCGGGCGTCGCTTTCGTCTGCGCCAGGCAACGGTCGTATCTTACGAGCGGCAGACAAGAATAACTGGATCAGAGGAGTGTGCTTCATCGGCGACTTGCTGGTTGCAGCGTTCAGCAACGGCGAGGTGGAAGCGTTCGACACGCGCACTTCGACAACACTCTGGACACGTCGAGTCTTCGCCGGAGCGGGCGATCAGCTTTTGGTTGTTAGAGATCGTGTATTCCTGGCTGCCCAGGAAGGCGATGTGATAGCGCTTGATCAACGTGGACAGGTGGTTTGGCGCAGAGACACCGATGATGAACGCAACGAAATCCGGCGCATAATCTCTCGCGGAGACGAAATCGTTCTGGTACGCCTTAATTCAGTTGACCAGCTCGACGTAAATACTGGTGCCACGAAATCCACAATCCCCTCGAATAGTCTGATCGCGGACGCAGACTCAATTCATCAGCATGGGTTCTTTCTGGACGCGCGCGGATTGCGAGCTTTCGGTGATGTGGCAGGCCAGGAGCATCAGTTGTCAGACGCGCTCGGTGTTTCCGTCAACGAACGGTCGGTTTGCGTAGCTTCAGGGGGAGCCGAGGACCGCATTACCTGTCTGGCACCCGATACGCTGTCCGTGCAATGGACGCGACCGATCGGCAAACACGGCACGTGGGGACACAGTGTTGCACCGATCCAAAATGGGTCCCAGGTGTTCGTTCCAACAGACGATGAACTGACTGCCTTCGACTCGTCAGACGGATCAATGCAGTGGACTGCCTATGGGGGTCAAGAATCCCACGGCGTAACCGTGCCAACCGACTACGGCCTTCTGGTTCAGAGCAGCACTTATACGCTTGAGCTTCGTGACCTGCATACAGGGGAAGTCCGCCGGGTGTGGCCTCAGATACGGGGTGTCGCACGGGATGCTGTCCACGGCCAGTTTGCGGCGGTTGCAGACTTTGACGGTGGGCTATGGTTAGTTGATCTACCCAACTGATATAGGTTCTCCTCGTGGCTCCCGATTAGCCGGATAACCGGAAACTGACCCACTACACGCTGTCAGGAGTGCGCGGTGCGAGCTGACGGGGCTTGCGCGCGCGATTCTTTGTCTGCGGGAGGCGCCGGTCAGATATATTCATGGCGGCGCCGAACTTCGCAAGGCTGCCGGGAGATTCCGCGAGGAGCAAACCGATGCCGCAGAATTACACGATTACAGACCTGGGAACCCTGGCGGCTGGAACGCAAAGCCAGGCCATGGCGATCAACGACTGCGGGCACGTGGCGGGCTGGTCAAAGATCGTAGCCGTGGGTGGAAACGATCACGCGTTTCTCTGGACGCCGGCGGCGTTGCGCGACGTGGGAACTTTTCCCGGTGGCAGTTCGAGCTACGCGAACGCATTGAATTGTTGCGGCTCGATCGTGGGTAATGCGTATGTGGGCGCAACCGGATCGGTGCAAGACGCATTCCTCGTGTCGGCGGGCGGGCCTTTTCGCGATTTGGGCAACCTCGTGCCAGGTGCAGGTAGCGCGGCTACGGGAGTCAACGCTGCCGGAGTAATCGTGGGTTCGGCGAACATGGATACGCACGGCGGGAGCTTTCACGCGTTTTCCCGCATCGCCCCGGGGCCGCTGCAGGATCTCGGCACGTTGCCGGGCGGGAACTCGAGCCTTGCGGCAGCGGTGAACAACTTGAACATCATCGCAGGCTATTCGTGGCTGAACTCCTCGGGAAATCCGCAGCACGCGTGCATTTGGGACGCGCAGGGGACAATTCACGATTTGGGAACTCTGCCGGGCGGCACGACGAGCCATGCGACGGCGTTGAACGACTTGACGACGATCGTCGGCGATTCGGATTCGGGGACGAGCAGCGGTAATCCGCATGCTTGTCTTTGGCACGGCATGAACGTGGCGGTTGATCTCGG
>DATJOL010000033.1:0-40475 GCA_035507075.1 Candidatus Aquilonibacter sp.
GAAAGTGCTGGTGCGGCTGGGGTTTTCGGATCACGAGAAGCTCTCGCAACAGAGATGGTTGGACCGGATTCCGGCGGAGGAGCCGTTCAAGTCCGCAAAGGGCGAGACGATCCGGCACAACGATCCGGAATTTGCGAAGTCGGTGGAGTTGTTTGAGTCGTTGGATTGATGCGGGAGAGGCGGGATGTTCGGAGCTGCCACATAAAGGCAAAGGCAACGGCAAAAGCGCCGGTACAGAGACGGCGCTCCCGGGAAAAGCAAATGACGGAGCTGGTACCCTTCGCAACAAACGCTCAGGGTGAATTTTTCGCGGAAGTGGCGAAAGATTCAGGGGGATCGCGAAGATGAAAGAGATCGTGAGTGTTAGCGCGGGAATGATCATTGCGGCGCTGGCGTTTGCGGGGGCGGCCGGGGCGCAGCAGGGCGTGCCGCCGGCGTCGATCAAGCTCGATACGGATCGGGGAGTGGTGACGATCACGCCGATTTATCATGCGAGCGCGTTGATCCAGGCGGACGGCAAAAACATTTATATCGATCCGGCGAAGCCCGGGGATTTTTCGGGCCGTCCGAAGGCGGATTTGATCCTGATCACGCATGCGCACGGCGACCACATGGATCCGGCGCTTATCACCGAACTGAGCAAAGACGGCACGGAAGTGATCGCGCCGCAGGCCGTGGTGGAAACGGTGAAGCAGGCGATTCCGATGAGCAACGGCGAGACGAAAACGTGGAATGGATGGACCATCGAAGCGGTTCCCATGTACAACCTGGTGCGCGGGCCGGCGCCGGGGAAGCTCTATCATCCGAAGGGATGGGGGAACGGATACGTGCTGACGTATGGCGGAAAGCGGATTTATTTTTCCGGGGATACGGAAAATATTCCGGAGATGCGCGCGCTGAAAAATATCGATATCGCGTTTGTGTGCATGAACCTGCCGTTTACGATGACGCCGGATGAAGCGGCCGAGGCGGTGAAGGCGTTTCATCCGAAGGTGGTGTATCCGTATCACGATCGCGGGACGGACGTGAGCCTTTTCAAGAAGGATCTGGAAGGGACGGGGATTCAGGTGGAGATCGTGGATTGGTATGCGAACGTGAAGAAGTGAATTGTGGGGTCAGCGCTGTTTGCGCAACCAGAAATTGCTGAAGAGCCAGCCGTCGTTTCGCGGGAAACCCGGAAAACACTCCTCCAAGATTTGCGGCGCGTGAGTTTGCACGTAGGCCGTCGGCAGCAGAATCTCGAACGAATCGTTGAATGCCAGGAAGGCCTGCAAGAGATATTGCTCGGTCCAGTAGCGGTTCACGTTGAGGGTCCATTCGCGTGGATATTCGCGCGGAAGGAAAATGTCGTGCAGGTGAACGAGCACGCCTTTGCGCAGGCGCGGGAGAATTTCGAGAATCTCGTAAAGGACATCGCTGCCGGTGCGAACTACGTGGCTGGAGTCGATGAAGAGAATATCGTTTTCGGAGAGCTCCTCGAAAAGCGAAAGCGGGACATCCTGGACCATGCTGGGAATCAGGCGCGTGAGTCCGGGAAAGCCGGCGCGCAGCACGGGATTTGGGTATGGCTCGATGGCTGTGATGTCGCAGATGCGGTTCGGATCACCGGCGCGGTTGCGCTCGGCGGCTTGCGCGGAAAGATAGGTTGTGTTGCCGGAGCCGATCTCGACGATGCGGCGCGGGCGAAAATGGCGGATGATCGCGTAAAGGATGTAGCCGTCAACGTCGTCGTAGTAGTCGTTGTGAGTGTAGTAGGTCCAGGGCGGGGCTTCGGGCGGAGGCGAGGGAGGCAGAGCTTCGTATTCGGAGCGGAAGAGCGAGGCGAGGGCGCGCAAGAGATCGCAAGATTTCGCGAGGTCGATACGCAGGCCGGGGAGGTCGGAGCGTTTCGTCCAAAAATCGCGCGGGAGGCGGCGCGGATCAGGCGCGGGACTATAGGGATGCATCGGCAGGATCTGGACGCCCATGTCCATGGCGGCGTGATAGACGGACTGGCGAAGCTTACCGGGGCGCCAATAGAAGGTGTCAGGCGAATCTTCGTAGAAATTGCAGAGAAAGGCCTGGAGCCAGTGGATGGCGAGGAACTGCTTCCACTTGAGATGGGCTTCATCGTTGGGAAGACGGTGGAGTTCGCAAGTGAAAACGCCGACGAATTGACCCCAGAACGAGGCAAAGTCTTTCGTTTCAAAGAGTCCGCGCCGAACGAAGGATTCGATCAGGGAGCGGTCCGTGTCGAGTTGTTGAGCGGAAGCCATTGAACGGCGGCGAATCAGGCGGTCCCTTGGGAACTTCGCAAGAAAGGATTAGAGAATTCCCATTTAAAGATGGGGAGCCGAGCAATAAAATGCATTCGCAATGCCAAGCTCGGAAGCCATATAGTCGGGTGCAGCGAATGCGGCTATAATGAGCCGAAGCGAAATTTCAGCCGGGAATCCTCGCGGCGAGGTGAACCGAATGCCCTCTCAGCTTAGGACGAAGACCGCACAGTTTGACTCAACGAAATACCAGGGCCTCAGTAGCGACAAACTCATTCAAATCTACCGGCTGATGTTTACGTCGAGGCGGCTCGACGACCGGGAAATCCAGCTCAAGCGGCAGAACAAGATTTTCTTTCAGGTGAGCGGGGCGGGGCATGAGGCTGTGCAGGTGGCGGCGGGGCTGGTAACCAGGCCCGGATACGACTGGATTTTTCCTTATTACCGCGACCGGGCACTGGCGCTGACGCTGGGCGTGACACCGGTCGACATGCTGCTGCAAGCGGTGGGGTCAAGAGAGGATCAGGCTTCGGGCGGGCGGCAGATGCCGTCGCACTGGGGAAACCAGTCGTTGAATATTGTGACGCCGGCTTCGGCGACGGGGACGCAGTGGTTGAGGGCGGTGGGCGCGGCGGAGGCCGGGCTGTATTACGAAAAGCATCCGAAGGCGCTCGAGCAGGCACGGAAGGCGCCGCTGGGCGATCATTGGGGCGTTCATCGGGATGAATTCGCGCTCGTTTCAGGCGGCGAAGGCGCGACGAGCGAAGGCGAATTTTACGAGGCGTTGAACGCAGCGAGCTTGCGACATGCTCCGGTGCTCTTTTTGGTGCAGGACAATGGCTGGGCGATTTCAGTGCCGGTGGAGGCGCAGACACCGGGCGGGAGTATTTCGAAGCTGGTGGCGAATGTGCCGCTGTTGCAGGTGGAGGAGTGCGACGGGACCGATCCCCTGGCGAGTTATGCGACTTTGAAGCGGGCCGCGGACTATTGCAGGGAGCGCAAAGGACCGGCGCTGGTTCACGCGCACGTGACGCGGCCGTATTCGCATTCGCTTTCCGACGACGAAAAGCTCTATAAGACAGCGGAAGAACGCGAAGGCGAAGCGCAGCGCGACGCGGTGCCGCGGTTTGGGCTATTTCTGGTGCGCGAAGGAATTCTCGAGTCGCACGAGTTGGAAGAGTTGGAAGTGGATGTGGAGCGCGAGCTGCTGGAGGCGACGGACCGGGCGCTATCTTCGGAGCCTCCGCCGGCGAGTTCGGTGTACGAGTTTGTTTGTTCGCCGGACGTGGATCCGACGGGCCCGCAGTTTGAGACGCAGCCGCGTCCGGTGGATGAGGGGGATGGGCACGGAGCAGGACATCCGAAGACGATGGTGGAGATGGTGTCTGCCACGCTGATGGATGAAATGGCGCGCGATGAGAGGATCGTCGTTTTCGGGGAAGATGTGGCCGATTGCACGCGCGAAGAGCATTTGAGCAGCGTGAAAGGGAAGGGCGGAGTTTTTAAGGCGACGGCGGGATTGCAGCGGCGGTATGGGTCGGAGCGAGTGTTCAATACGCCGATTGCGGAGGCCGCGATCATCGGGCGCGCGATCGGGATGGCGACGCGCGGGATGAAGCCGGTGGCGGAGATTCAGTTTTTCGATTACATCTGGCCGGCGATGATGCAGTTTCGGACGGAGATGGCTTCGCAAAGGTGGCGGTCGGGAGGGCACTTCAAGTGCCCGGCGGTGGTGCGCGTGCCAATCGGCGGATACTTGAGCGGCGGATCGATTTATCACAGCCAGTGCGGCGAGGTGGTGTTCACGCACTTGCCGGGAATGCGCGTGGTGATGCCGTCGAGCGCGCAGGATGTGTGCGGACTACTGCGGACAGCGATACGTTGCGATGATCCGGTGATGTTTCTGGAGCATAAGCATCTTTACCGGCAGCCGTACAATCGCGCGGTCTATCCGGGGCCGGATTATATGGTTCCGTTCGGGAAGGCGCGGCTGGTGCGCGAAGGCACGGACGTGACGATCGTCACTTATGGAGCGGTGGTGCATCTGGCAGAGTTGGCGGCAACAGAACTGGCGCGCGCCAATTTTTCGGTGGAGATTTTGGATTTGCGGACGCTTTCGCCCTATGACTGGAGCGCGATTGCGGCGAGCGTGCGTAAGACGAATCGCGTGATCGTGGCGTACGAGGATATGCGGTCGTGGGGCTACGGCGCGGAGATCGCGGCGCGGATCGGCGACGAGCTTTTCGACCAGCTGGACGCACCCGTGCGGCGCGTAGCGGCGACGGACACGTTCTGCGCGTATCATCCCAGCCTGGAATTCGAGATTTTGCCGCAAAAGGACGATTTGGTGAGGGCGGTTCGAGAGCTGGCGGAGTTTTAGGGCATTTTGCTGAGCGATTTCAAGTGCAAGTTTTTTTTGCGGCCTCCGGCCGGGCGCTAATTTCGGGCCGGGATTTGGCTATTGAGATGGTCCGTTGTGGCGCGAGATTGCAACTTTTGGGCGGGTCGAGTCGTAGAAAGAGATAGGCGCGGGGGAACGCGCGGGAGGTAACGATGGTCTGTACGAATTGCCAGAGGGACATCGCGGATTATTCGAACTTTTGCTATTTCTGCGGGGCGCGGCAGGTGCGGGCCGCGGACGGTCCGCCGCGGGCGCAGAAGCGGCTGATGCGGTCGGCCGTGGACCGCAAGATCGGCGGCGTGTGCGGCGGTTTCGCGGAGTATCTTGATGTGGACTCGACGCTGGTGCGGCTGGTGTGGCTGGTGGCGATTTTCGTACCGGTGCCGCTGGGGCTGATTGCGTATCTGGTGGCGTGGATCGTGATGCCGCAGGCGCCGCTGCCTTCGCCGACGCCCGCGCAGCCGGTGACTCCGCCGCAGACGCCGCAGGCAGTTTAGCGCGACGGCGCTTTGCGATTGCGCCTCAATCCCGCGACTTGCGAGGGGATCTTGAGCCGCGTGAGCCGAAGATGGCGCGATCGATCGAGATGGCGCCAGGTCCCAGGCAGGCGATTGTGAACGCGGCGGCGGCGAGCACCATGGGAAATTCGAAATTGTGGACAGCGGCGGGGTGCGTGAACATTCCATGCACGCGCCAGAGCGCTATGACCATTTCTCCCGCCAAGAGCAAGCCCGCG
This sequence comes from Candidatus Aquilonibacter sp., assembly GCA_035507075.1. Taxonomy (GTDB): domain Bacteria; phylum Acidobacteriota; class Terriglobia; order Acidiferrales; family UBA7541; genus Palsa-295. The sequence goes on from DATJOL010000033.1 coordinate 5,393, forward strand.
AGCCGCGCAAACAGGCCGGCGATCAGAAGACACCCGCCGAAGAATTCGAGCACGCCCGAGATTATCGCAAAGTAAGAAGGGAAGCCCATGTGGCCGAACATCTGCATGGCGCCGCGCGCGTTGACGAAGAGCTTCGGATACCCGTGGTAGATGTAAATCACGCCCAGAGCCGCCCGCAAGAGCAGCAAGGCCAGCGGCCTTAGTTTTTCCAGCGATTCCATGATCGACCTCCCAAGGATGCCAGTGCGCATTGGATTCTAGCAGATGCGGGGCGGCGCGACTGATGAGGCACGGGGCGTGATTTTTCCGCCGCCTCAGACGGCGCGGCGGAGCGCGCGGGTGTAAAATCGAGGTTCCGACATATCGAGCGGGGAAGAGGGTTTCAGCTTGATCCGCAAAATGGCCCTGGGGTTGGTGATTTTCCTGGTGATATGCGGCGCGGTGTATCTGCACTTCCACCACGCGGCGCCTGCTTTGGGAACGGTATACGCGGGCGAGCGGGGGCTTACGCTTTACAACTCCTCCGCGCAGGTGCGCGAGCCGGTCGGCACGGTGAATTACGGAGAGCCGCTATCGATCGAGCAGCAATTCGGCGATCAGGTGCAGGTGAAGACGACGAAGGGGCTGGTGGGCTGGACGGCCAGCGACGACGTGATCTCGTCGCAAATCTGGGAAGAAGAAAAGGAGCTTAACGCGAAAACTGCGGATGAGACGCCGGAGGCGCATGGGTCCACGGCCGTGATCAGCAATCTGCATCTGGAACCCGGGCGAGAAGCGCCGCGCGTGCGGCAGTTGAAAAAGGACGTTCCAGTAGAGCTTTTTGCGCGCGAACCGGAAACGATCCCGCAGACGGTTGTGCCGGGCGAGGAGCCCGTTTCCGACACGGATTCCGGGGACGCTAGCGGTCTGCCGAAGAAGGAGGATTGGTGGCTGGTGCGCGCGCGGGTGGGCGACGACAGCTATGTGTCCGGGTGGATGCTGGGGCGGTTCATCGATCTGGATGTGCCGGAGCCGCTGCCGGATTATGCCTCGACGGCCAATATGCGGATTGTGGCGTGGTTTCCGTTGAATCCGGCGGCCGATGCGAATGGGCACGAGGTGCCGCAATACCTCTTGGTGGGCACAGACAGGCCAGAGGGTGGGGCGTGCGACTTCACCATGATGCGCGTCTTTACGTGGTCGAAGAAGAAAGCGCAGTACGAGACGGCGTTTGTGGATGGCGATGTGTGCGGCAAGCTGCCGGTCCAAATCGTGCGGCTGCCGGTGGCACAGATCGTGACGATGACTTTTAAGGACCCGAGCGATGGTTCCCAGCAAGTGTACCGGATGCAGCAGACCATCGTCCGCCATGTGATGGGCGGCGACGAGGGTAAGAAAGTAGCGGTGGAGCGAAAGGAAGGACGTTGAAACCGCTTCTCCCAGCTGAAGCGATTTTTTGGACAAGAGGCAGGGCCCGAAGGCGATGGGGCTCGTTGGCGCTGGCGACTGCCGCGTTTGCGGGGATGCTTTACGCTTGCGGTTGCTCGGGCAGAGCGACGCATGCCGCGGCGGCGCCGGTTCCGCTACAGTTCGTTGGCGCATGGGGCACGAAAGGCACGGGTCCTGGACAGCTCGACGATCCTACGAGCATCGCGACGGATGTACGCGGGAACGTCTACGTTGCGGATCCGGGAAGCGAATTTATCGATAAGTTTCAGCCGAGCGGCACGCCGCTGCTGGCATTCCAGTATCCGCGGCTGCACTATCCGCAGTCGATTGCGGTCGACCGGGGCGGGGCGATTTACGTGAGCGATCCGGTTCGGGCGAGCGTGTTTGTGTTTTTGCCGGATGGCACGCTGTATCGCGAAATCCGCCTGCTGGCGCGGTCGAATGAGGAAAATACGATCGACGTCGCGGTGGACGATTCGGGCGACATGAATGTGCTCGACGTGGATGCTTCGAAGCTTTACGACTTCAGCCCGCGGTTTCGCCTGGAGCACGTGTGGCGGCCGGGCGCGGGGAGTACAGGCGGGCCGGGCAGGCCGACGTTTGTGATGTCGGGACCGGGCGATGCGATCTACGTTGCCGGAATGGCGCAGAACTCGCTGTCGCGCTTTGACGAGGGAAAATTCAGCTCGCAAATTTCGCTGGCGCCAGATCCGCCGACCGGCGCTTCGGTTGACCCGCCAAGCACGCCGGCGCTTACTCGAATTGGCGATCAGTTTGCGATTTCCTCGAATTTCGTTTTCCTGGCTGATCCTGACGGCAAGACGCTGCACGTGTGGACGCTGAGCGGGAAACCGCAGGGCGATTTCGATCTTTCGGCACAACTCGGCGTCGATCAGCATTCCGCGCCGCCGATTGCGGTGACGCCGGCGAACGATTTGCTCGTCCTCGATACGCGGCAAGCCCGCGTTTTCCGGTATCACTTCAATTTCTAGCGCACCGCCTCTTCGTCACCTTTACTCTTGCCACATGGGAACATCGCGGCCGAGGCCTTTTTCGCGGGCGATTTCGTAGACGCGGGCGGCTGTGGCGACGTCTTCCTCGGCGATTCCGACCGATTTGAATAGCGTGATTTCCTTGGGGTCCTTGCGGCCTTCGACTTTGCCGGCGATAATTTGGCTCAGTTCGCGGACTGATTCCCAGCGCGAATCATCTCCTTCGAAGGCCTGAATCAGGTCGCCTGCCTCCATTTTTGCCTGCTCGATCGAATCGACGGCGATTACGTCCGACCAGAGGACAGATTTTGCGTCGAGCTCGGCTTTCTGCGCGAAGTTCGAGCCAGCTGCGTTGATGTGAATTCCCGGACTGAGCCATTTTCCATCGACGACGGGCTTCATTGAATTGGTCATCGTGATCAGCACATCGGCGCCGGAAACGGCGTCCTTGGCTGAGTCTACGGGTGTGACAGTGATGGCGAACTTTTCCGACATTTCTTTGGCGAATTGCTCACAGCGATCTTTGTCGCGACCGAACGCCCGAACTAGCTCGAATTTGCGCGCGAGGAGGGCGGCTTCGAGTTGCGTCCGTGCCTGCAAGCCCGTGCCGATAATGCCGAGCGTCTTTGCGTCGTCGCGGGCCATATATTTGGTGCCGACGCCGGTTGCAGCGCCGGTGCGGATCTGGCCAAGGTAATTGCCTTCTATGAAGGCGACGGCTTCTCCAGTGTCTGTGCGGAAGAGGGGGACCAGGAAGCGCGCGCCCTGCGGGGAAGTGGTGTACAGCTTCATGCCGAGACAGCCTGCGGCGGAATCCGCGGCGGCCATGTAATGAAGAAAGCCTTTTTCGCCGAAGCGAAGGCGGCGGCGCGGCTGCGTGGTGGCGGCGCCATCAGCAAGCCGGCGGAAGCAATTTTCAACGGCTTCCATGGCGATGGGCATGGTGAGGATCGAGCGAACGTCGGATTCGGACAAGATCAGCGGCACGGGGTCACTCCTTTTCATGAGGATTTTGACACGAGTGGAGAGTGGGAAAAACGTCGATCTTTGTGACGGGCTGGAGGAAGCGTCGGTGAGTGTTTTCAACGAGTTACGAGGACAACAGTCCGACAGCCAGTGACGGGCTGGCAGGAGCGGGGCGAAGAGGATTCGAGGGCGGCAAACATTGTCCTTGACAATAGTTTCCCAGGAAACTAATATGCATCTCATGGAGAGAGCGAGCGGGGTGAAACAGAAGACCAAGAGGCTGGAGGCGAGCCAGCTGACGAAGCACATCGGATTCTGGATGAGACTGGTTTCGAACAACGTGTCGTACGCCTTCGCGCGAAAGCTGGAGGCGAGCGGGGTGACGGTGGCCGAGTGGGTGGTGATGCGCGAGATGTACGGCGGAGAGGATACGACTTCGCCGAGTACGGTGGCGGAGCTAACGGGGCTTTCGCGCGGGGCAGTCTCCAAATTGGTCAGCCGGCTGCTGGCGAAGGGGCTGGTGACGCGCAAGGAGTCGGCGACGGACCGGCGCTACCAGGATATCGAGTTGACGCACAGGGCGGTGGAAATGGTGCCGCGGCTGGCGAAACTGGCCGACGAGAACGACCAGGAGTTCTTCGGAGTGCTCACGCAGGCGGAGCGGAAGACGCTGACCGAGATATTGAAGAAGACGGCGGCGCTGCACGGACTGACGCAGATGCCAGTGGAATAGAGGACAGAATGGATCAACAAGCGATCGAGGAAGCGATTGGCAAGGTGCTGGCAAGGAAGATCACGTTCGCCGAGTTGCTTGGAACGCTGATGAAAGAGGGCCTGGAAGCGTATCACGTGGATTTCGTGCGGAATGAGTTTCGTTACTACGCGAGAGGCGGCGAATCCCTGGTCCTGACCGTGGCGCTGCGGCATGACGGCGTTGCTCCGGAATTCTCGGCGGATAAGCTCGAGGCGATCAACAAGAGGGTGCAGGCCGGGGAAGCGGGTTACGCGGATTTCGTGCGCGAAGCGACGGCTGCGGGCTGCGCCTTTTACATCGTCTATCTCTATGGCAAGAAAGTGCGCTACTTCGGCCGAGACGGAGATGAATGCATCCAATACTTTCCGGGTGCGCGTCAGGACGCGCGAAGCGCAACGAACTGAAGACAACAACAAATACCACTTAAGGCAGCGAGGAGAATGCGATGAAGAAGATAGCGCGATCTGCAATCAAATCGATAGACATTCAGGCGGCGCCGGAGAAGGTATATGGCTTTCTATCGAACCCGATGAACTGGCCGCAGTATGCGGTGGTGAACCTTCGGTCCGTGAGCCCCGGAAACGATGGATGGTTCAACGCGGTGACGAAATTTGGGGAGGGGCAGCTGAAGATCGAGGGCGTGAAGGAGTTGGGGTTATTCGATCATGTGTGGAAGGACCCGCAGGCGACGTGGAAGGTCTATTCGCGCGTGGTGCCGAATAGCGAAGGATCGACGGTGATGATGACGCTGTTCCAGCCGCCCGTGATGACAAACGAACAGTTCGATCAGGCGATGCGCGAAATGGACACGGAGATGAACAAGCTGAAGGAGATCATGGAGCGATAAGAGTAGGAGGAGGCTCGATCAGCAGCGGCAGTTGCGCATTTTTTTCTGGAGGGCGTCGTAAAGCCGGTGGCGGGCGTCGTCGGGGATCGGGGCGGGTTCGGAATTGCAGAAAATGTCGATGGTCTTTCGCGTGGTATCTACTACGACCCGGCAGTCCTTGCACTTCATCAAGTGCTCTTCGATTTCGGCTCGAAGCGCCGGGTCAATCCCTTCATCGAGATAATCAGAAAGCTCGCTCAGAATTTTATTGCACTTCGGCTTCACGACGCTTCTCCCTGCCGGAAGTAGCGATTCAGCTTCTGGCGGAGCTTGAGGCGCGCCCGAAGCAAGCGGGATTTTACCGCAGGTACGGAAAGACCCAAAGCCTCAGCCGTTTCCTCGGTGGACAATTCCTCAATGTCCCGCAACTGGAAAACGACGCGGAACGAAGGGTCGAGCTCGCCAATCACCTCCGAGAGAATCTCAGAGAGCTCGGTCTGCTGATAACGCTGCTCCGGCGAAGGGCCCCAGTCTTCCACTTCGCGGGGCATGGAATCTTCGCCGGTTTCAATTTCCTGGTCGAGAGAGATCTGGTTGGGGCGGCGCTTGCGGAGCTTCATCAGCGCCTGGTTGACGGCGATGCGAACGAGCCAGGTGTAAAAGCGGGAATTGCCCTCGAAATTGCCGAGGTGTTCGTAAGCCTTGAGGAACGCCTCCTGCATGGCGTCTTCGGCGTCTTCCCGGTTTTGAGTGATGTTCTGGGTGAGGCGGAAAATCTTGCGCTCGTAACGGCTCACCAGAGTCTCAAAGGCGGAGACGTCCCCAGCCTTGGCTGCGGCAACCAGGGCGCCTTCGTCGTCTTTGACGACCTTTGAAGGCAACGCGGGCGTGGCCATCGATCTTGGAGGCTCAGGATTCATCTTGGGCGTGCTCATTCCCCATTTTTGCATAAACCAACCGAAACAGCACGCTTGCGCGGACATGAACCCTCCGCCAAATTGGATGCCCGCAGGGGCTTAACGATTCGAGCAAGTGGGAATGAGAGGCGTTGTCCGCGTTTACTGACACGCGCCACGAGAGCGGGCGGGGCCTAGTACGAGAGCGCGTCCTGCGTTTTAATTGAGGTACATCGATTCACGGCGGCGTTTCGCCGGCGTACTATTACCCTCGGATGCGAGGGGTCAAAAACCAAGGTTCAAATGCGAACACTGCCAGACTATCTGCGCAAAAATATGAAGATGATCCTGGTGGGATCAAACCCGGGCGACAGGTCCGCTCGCGTGGGGCATTATTATGCGGGGCGAGGAAACCAGTTTTGGCCACTGATGTATGAGTCGGGCGTGATTCCGGAACCGATCGGATACGAGGACGACCGGCGGATCGTCGAGTTCGGCATCGGGATGACGGATCTGGTGAAGAGGCCGACGCGCGGGATCGAGGAACTCGAAAGGGAAGAGTTTGCCGAAGGGCGCGTGCTGCTGGCGCAGAAGCTGGAGGAAATGCGGCCCAAGGTGATCGCGTTCAACGGCAAGATGGTCTACGAGAAATTTTCCGGGCGCGAGTGTAAACTAGGGCTGCAGAAGGAGCAGCTCTACGGCGCGCAGGTTTTCGTGCTGCCTTCCACGAGCGGCCAGAATGGCGGTTCGGAAAAAGGCGTGAAAATGAGATATTTCAAGAAGCTCGCCCTGCTGCTCAAGAATCTCCAGAACTAGCGAGGCGGCCCGGCGGATGGCTACGGCACCCCTGAAGCAAACACCCACCGAAAATACGATCCTGCAGGAACGGTCGGACGCGGTCTTGACGCTGCGCATGAACCGTCCCGACAAGCTGAACGCGCTGACGGCGCCGATGTGCCGCGCGCTGCTGCATGCTCTGCTGGTGGCTGCGGACGATAAAAGCGTGCGCGCGATTGTGCTGACGGGCGCGGGAAGAGCGTTTTCGGCGGGCGGAGATTTGAATGAAATCCGCGACGCGCGGAATCGCAAGGCCGTGAAGGAGATCGAAGAGCTGCTGATCGCAGGGAAAGAAATTTGCCTGGCGATTGCGACGATGCCGAAGCTGGTGGTGGCGGCGGTGAATGGACCGGCGGCCGGCGGGGGAATGAGCCTGGCGCTGGCGTGCGACTTGAGGATTGCGTCGGCAGAGGCGACTTTTTCGCAGGGCTTCGCGCAACTGGGGCTGTATCCGGATTTCGGGGCCACATATTTCCTGCCGCGGCTGATCGGGCTCTCGCGAGCGTCAGAACTTTTCTATACAGGCGAGACGCTGGATGCGTCTGAGGCTTGCCGGATCGGCATCGTGTATCAAGTGTTTCCGTCGGATAGTTTCGCGGAAGAGACGCGAAAGCTGGCGGAGCATCTTGCGGCGGGACCGCCGTTAGCTTATCGCGACGTGAAGCGGACGATGATCGGAGACAAAAAGCGCGAGATGGAAGACGCGCTCAGCGAAGAGATTCGACTGCAGGCCCACTGCTTCACCACCGAAGATTGCGCCGAGGGATTGGCCGCGTTCTTCGAAAAACGCAAACCGAATTTCCGCGGCTATTAAACTCAGTCGCCAAAGCCACGTTTTCTTCGCCTGCCGCCGGTTCGGAAGACTCCCAACCGCCACGCGACTTTCCGCATCTGAATGCGAGTTAAGCAAAAAGGGTGATCCTTTGAGTTTTCCGATGACCCGCCGCCTCGAATCTGCCGCACGGAGCTATACGCCGGACGAAATGATGATTGCGGCGGCGGCGCGAGAGATTCGCGATGGAGAAATGGCGTTTGTCGGAATGAGGCTCCCGCTGCTGGCGTTCCTGGTTGCGCAGAAGACCCATGCGCCCGCGGCAATCGCGCTTTTCGAAAATGGCGTGGTTCGCGAGCGGCCGCCTGCCGCGATGCTCCGCACGATGGGCGATCCGGCGAACGTGCGGGGCGCGACGTTCTGCGGCGGGATGCTCGACACGATGGGATTCCTGCAGCAGGGACGCGTGCAGGTGGGATTGCTAGGCGCGGCTGAAGTGGACCGCTTCGGGAACGTGAATACGATCTGGGGAGAGCGGCACGGGCGAGCGCGGCGTTTGCCTGGGGCGGGCGGAGGTTGCGATATTGCGTGCCTTGCGCGGCGCACGGTGGTGATGATTCCGCACGAGCGCGAGGGACTGCGCGAACGCGTGAGCCATTTGACTTCGCCGGGATATGGCGAGGGCGAGGATTGGCGGCGGCGCGAAGGATTGCCGGCGAATTCCGGGCCTGGGGCGATTGTCACGACGCTGGGCGTGATGCGTTTCGGGTCGGACGGCGAGGCGCAGCTCAGTTCGGTCCATCCGGGCGTGAGGATGGAGGACCTGCTTGCGAATACGGGCTGGACGCTGCGCGTGGCGGATGAACTGCTCGAGACGCCACCGCCGAGCGATGAGGAGTTAGCGGCGATTCGCGAATTCGATCCTGAGCGATTCCGGACGAGATAAGCGGCAGAGGCAGATTGCATGAACGCTCCTTCGAAACTGATGACGATGCAGCAGGCGATCGAGCGGCACGTGCCCGCGGGCGCGATGGTGCTGATGTGCGCGCAGCTCGAGCAGAATGTTCCGTTCGCGGCGGGACACGAACTCATGCGGCAAGGACGAAAGGACTTGACGCTGGTTGCGCCGATTTCGGACATGCTGTTCGATCAAATGATCGGCGCGGGATGCGCTTCGCGCGTGATGACGGCGTGGGTGGGGAACGCATCGGCGGGCCTGGGACATTGTTTTGGGCGCGCGGTGGAGGAAGGAAAGCCGCGGCGAATCGAGGCGGTGGACTACTCGAATTTGACGCTGGGGCTCGCACTGCACGCGGGAGCGATGGGAGTGCCATTTTTGCCGACCTATGCGACGCTCGGCAGCGACTTGCTGAAGAGGAACGGCAATTTGCGAGAATTTGCGTCGCCGGTGAGCGAGGAAAAATTGATCGCGGTGCGCGGGCTGCGGCCCGATGTGGCGATCCTGCACGTGCAGCGCGCCGATGAATACGGCAATGCGCATTTGTGGGGCAGCCTGGGCGTGGCCGTGGATGGGGCACGGGCATCGCGCAAGGTGATCGTTGTGGCGGAAGAAATTGAGGACCCCGCGGTGATCGCTTCGGACCCGAACCGCACACTGATTCCCGGATTTCTGGTTGCGGCGGTGGTGCACGAACCCTGGGGCGCTTATCCTTCGCCGGTGCAGGGATATTATGGGCGCGACGACGAAGCGTTTTCGGGGTACCATGAGCGTTCGCGGCGCGCAGAGGATTTCGAGGACTGGTTTCTTGAGGAAGTGCTGCGCGTTGCGGACCGGCGCGAATACATGCGCAAGATCGGCGAGAGAGCTGAAAAACTCGCCGTGAGAGAGCATGCGTTTTCGGCGGCAGCGGACTTCGGCGGTTGATAACCGCACGTTCAGGAGAGCGAGATGAGCCCGGCGAAGAGCCAGAGCAAGGCGTCCAACGGAACCACGCGAAAGAAGACAGCGCAGTTTCTGCACAATCCGAACTGCACCACGTGCCGCAAGGCGAAGAAGTTCATGGAGAGGCGCGGATATCAGCTTTACTACCGCGATCTGGTGAAGGACCGGTTGAGCGCGACGGAACTGGAGAAACTGATCGGCGAACATGACTACAAGGAGTTTTTGAATCCGCGCAACGAAGTTTATCGCAAGGAAAATATGAAAGAAGAGCCGCCGACCCGCAAGCAAGCCATCCGTCTGATGGCGAAGTGGCCGAACCTGATTCGCCGACCGGTGATTCGCGCGGGCCGTCGCGTGCTGCTGGGCTTCGACAAAAAAGAGATCACCAAGCTCTGAATCCGCCGATCTCCCTCGATGAAGAATTCCCGCCGAATCGAATTGATGCAGGGCGATCTCACCGAAATGGACGTGGATGCGATCGTCAACGCCGCTAATAACGATCTAAAACTTGGCGGCGGGGTGGCGGGTGCGATCCGGCGCAAAGGCGGGCAAGCGATTCAGGAAGAGTGCGACGCGATCGGAATGATTCCGGTGGGCGGCGCGGCGATGACTGCGGGAGGCGATCTGAAGGCGCGGCATGTGATTCATGCGGCCAGCATGCAGCTCGGCGGGCAGACGACAGCGCACGCGCTGCGAAGTTCCACGGCGCACGCTCTTCGGATCGCGGCGCAGAATAATCTGAAGACGATCGCGTTCCCGGCGGTCGGCACAGGCATCGCGGGATTTCCAGTGAAGGAATGCGCGGAAATCATGTTGCGGGAAGCCGGGCGGCATCTGGAAAGCCCGACGTCGCTCGAGAAAATCTATTTCGTTCTCTTCGATAAGCAGACGCTCGCGGCGTTTGAAAGCGCGCTCAAGGAAATGGAATAGCGCGTTATTCCGTCCGGCGTTTCAGAGTCGGCTCACCGTTGGACGAGTCTCCGGCGGGGGTATTTGTATTCGAAGTCGCCGCGGCGGTTGTATTCGTGCTCGCCGTGGCCGTGCCGCCCGGCTGATTCGGATTGTAGGCCTTCTGGATATACATCCGCGCTTCTTCCTGCGCGCCGGCGGTGTCGTCACGCAGATGCTCCGCGAGGCTGTATTCGTTTACGGCGCGGTCGCGCTGACCGAGAATGTCGTAAATCTTCCCCATGTAAATGTGGCTCCAGACTTCGACCCACTTGGGGTCGAGGTCGCCGCCAATCGCGGCGCGGAATTCGTTGGCCGCCGAATTGTAGTTTTTCTGGTAGAACATCGCCTCGGCCATGCGGAAATGACCGAGCGAATTGTTCGGCTGCACGTCCAGCGCGCGCTGATATTCCTGGATGGCCTCGTAATATTTGCCGACGGCGGCGAGATCTTCGCCGCGCGCGACGAGCGCCAGGACGCGCAGGTGCGGGCTCGACTTGAGAAGGTTGTTATCGGGATCGATGATCACGCCGCCGGGTTTGGGGCGGCCGAAAGTCTGGACCATGAAATTCGAGCTGGTGCCGCTGACGAGCGTTTTCTCTGTGACGGGGTTGCCGTCTGTATCCACGCGAATTTCCACGGGCATGCTGAATGTATCGAGATCCTGCTTGATCTTGCCGATCACTTCGAAGCCTTTGGGCGTGCGATAAACCACGTAATCCATGCTGAACTCGGGAACGCCGGTCGAATCCAGCCACTGGGCGAAGAATGACGTGAGGTTCACCGGCGGATCGCCCGGGTTCTGCGGCGGCGGCACGTGCGAACCGGCGAGCTGCTCGAAATCATTGATCGAAGCCGCCTTCCCGGCGTATTGCTGATAGAACTGGTGCACGAGCGCGTCGAACTGATCGTCTCCCAGCTCGCTGCGCAGCATGTGGAAAACCATTGCGCCCTTGTCTTCCACGATCGACTGGTATTGGTCCGAATAAGCGCCAAGGCTCTGGACGTCCGCGACGGGCGTGACGCTTTCATACATCAGCGCGCCCACGGCAAATTCCTGCAATGCGCTGTGCAGACCGGCAACGCCGTCCGACTGCTCGGCATACATCGCCTGAGCGTAGTGCGCGAGGCCATCGGTTAGCCAGACATCTGTCGGCGTAGCGGGCAAGACCTGATCGCCCCACCATTGGCCGGCTGCAAGCTGCGCCAGCAAACCTTCGTTGGGCTTTGCCGTAGACCACGAGCGCGCGCTGAGAAGAAGCAGGCCCGGCGCGGAATAGCCTTCGAGCGAACCGTCCGGCATTTGAGCGATCGTGAGATTCATGTCACCTGCGGGCAGAGCGCCAAAAGTTTCGGTGTAGAAATCCATGATGTGAGCGGCCGTTTCGGCGTAAGCCTTGGCCGTGGCGGCCTGCGATTGCGGCGTATATACGGCGAACTGATAGCCTTCGGTCGGCGCGTTCGTCAGTTGGAGCGGCCCGGCTACAAAGGATCCTGCGGGCGACGGCGTGTTGCAGTGAAAAATGTATTGCAACTGGCTTTCCGCGTTGGGTGAACCGGGCATCGATGGAACCGTTGTGGGCGGGTCGGCTTTGCCCGTCCCGGCGACCTGGAAAGTTTCGGGGACGATCAGCTTGAAAGTCGCCGTGTAGCGATTCGAAGGGAAATCGGTGAGCGGAAACCAGCGGGCCGGCAGGAGCAGATATGCCGAAGTCTTATCGATCGAGCCAAAGCGCATTCCGGGCGTGGGGCTGTCGTCCATGCTGGAAATCGGGCCGGCGTAATCGAAGGTCAGCGAAACTGTTTTGCCCGGGGTGGCGGCTTGCGGGAGCTCGATGCTGACGAGCAGGGGCGAATTTCCGTCGCGGTTAAATGTGAGCGACTGGCCGGAAGCGGTTTTCACCGAGGAAATGACCAAGTCCGGGTGAAGCTCGACGAGCACCGTGCGCCCCACTTGCGAGGCGGCGAAGTCCACTTTTACCTCGGCTTGGATCGTCTGATTTTCAGGGTGAAGAATGGCTTCGACGTTGTAGTTGGTTGCGCGGAACGGGAACTGGCGCATCCCCTGGGCAGAGATGTGAGCGGCCGCCAAAAGAACAAGAAATATTGGGACGATGAAATTGCGAGTTCTAGGCAACAAGCGGGCCTCTCAGAACGCGTTTACGGCTGCATTTCTAAGATACCAGAGTACCGCTTTCCGTTGCCCACGCGCCAGCGCCTATAGCATCGTTGCAAACACGTCCGCGGCGCACTCGATGGCGCCGCCGGGGCCGAGCCGGGAACTGACTTCGCACAGGGCCTCGCGCATCTCGGAACGCGCTTCAGGAGATTCGATCAGGCGGCGCGCCTCGCGTTCCACGGCTTGTGGGGTGAAGTGGCCTTGAATCAGTTCCGGAACGACCTGGCGGCCGGCGATGAGATTCGGCATGGCGAAGAACTTCGTCTGGATCAGCGGCCGCGCGAGGAATGCGCTCAGCGGCGAAACGCGGTAGACGACGACCATCGGGGTGCCGAGAATCGCGGCTTCGATTGTCGCCGTTCCGCTGGCGACGATGGCGCAATCGGCTGCGGCAAGAGCGTCGTAGGCGCCCCCCTCGATGCGATGGACTTTCAGTCCGGCTTGGGCGTAGGGCGCGAAAAGCTCCGGGCCCAGGCCGTGAGCAGCTACATGGACAAACTGGACTTCCGCTAATTTGCCGCCGCTGCGGATCAGGTTGGCGCAAGCCTGCGCAACAATCGGATAGTTCCGCGCGATTTCGTTTTTGCGGCTGCCGGGGAGCAGGGCGACGATGGGTTTTTCGGGATCGAGCGCGAGCCTTGCGGCAAACTGTTGGCGCGTCATCGTTGGCTTCACGACATCAACTAACGGATGCCCAACGAATTCGACCGGAACTCCCGCATCGCGATAGATTTTCTCTTCAAACGGGAAGATCACGACCATTTTTTTGACACGCCGCCGCACGATTCGCACGCGCCCGGCGCGCCAGGCCCAAATTTGGGGGCCGATGAAATAGCCCACGGGGATTTTCTTCGGTTTCAGGCGGCGAGCCACGCCAAGATGCGTGCCAGGCGAATCGACCAGGATCGCCAAGTCGGCTTTGCGCCGGACGGCTTCACGAGCGAGGCGATTCTGCACGCTGACGACCGACGGAATCTTGTGCAGCACCTCGGCGATTCCGACGACGGCGACTTCGTGATAGTCCGCGATCAATTCAACGCCGGCCTCGGCCATGCGCGGCCCGCCCATGCCGAAAATGCGCGCCCCGGTCCGTTCGCGCAAATCGCGCGCGAGACGCGCGGCATACATGTCGCTGGAAGCTTCGCCGGCGGAGAGAAGGATTGTGGGAGCGCTCATGCCGCTTCAGTCATTCGCGGGAAGCGCCTCGGGAAAGACGCCGCCCGCGCGCGGGCCAGGAAGCGTGCGCAGCTCCTGCTCTTTGTATTGCAGCTGATAGAGGCGGTAATAGATGCCGCGCAGCGCGAGAAGCTCCTGATGGGAGCCCTGCTCGCGCAACCGGCCTTTGTGGAAGACGAGGATTCGGTTTGCATACTGGATCGTGCTGAGGCGGTGAGCGATCACAATCGCCGTGCGCCCGCGGAGCAGGCGGTCAAGAGCTTCGCGAATCAGGATTTCCGTGTTCGTATCGACGCTCGATGTGGCTTCGTCGAGAATCAGCAGCTTGGGATCATGGGCGAGGGCGCGCGCGAAACTCACGAGCTGGCGCTGTCCCACGGAGAGCGTGCCGCCGCGCTCGGTGACGGGCGTCTCAATGCCTTTGGCCTGCGAATCGATATACGGACCGAGCCCGACTTCGCGCAGCGCGCTCTCGGCCATTTCCCGGTCGACGGAAGCCGTGCCGAGGCGGACGTTGGATTCGAGCGTGCCGGTAAAAAGGAACGGGTCCTGCAAGACGATGCCGAAAAGGCGGCGGAGGTCCTGCAAATCCAGCTCGCGAATGTCGACGCCGTCGATCAGAATTTGCCCGCGCTGGATTTCGTAAAAACGCAGCAGCAGTTGAATGATCGTGGTTTTGCCGGCGCCGGTGTGGCCGACGATAGCGAGTGTCTGGCCGGGGTCGGCTTTGAAGGACACGTCGCGCAAGATCCAGTCTTCTTCCTTGGGCTCGGCGCCGCCGCGGTAGGCGAACCAGACATTGCGAAATTCGATGCCGCCAAGCACGTTGGGCAATGTCCGCGTCTGGGCGGCGGATTCGATCATTATGGGCTCATCGAGCAGGGTGAAAATGCGCTCGGAAGCGGCCATCGCGGCCTGGAGGATATTGAATTTTTCGCTGAGGTCCTGAATCGGGCGGAAGAAGCGCTGCGCGTATTGCATAAACGCGAGCAAGACGCCAATTTCAATCGTTCCGCCGATCACGCGGTGCCCACCCACCCAATAGACCAGCGCGATGCCGGACATGCTGAGGAATTCGACGCCGGGATAAAAATACGAGAAGGCGTCGATAGCGTCCTTGTAGGCCTCCATGTAGTTCTTGTTCAGCTCGGAAAATTGCGAGCGCGATTTCGTTTCGCGATTGAAGAGCTGCACCACAGCCATGCCGCTGATGTGCTCCTGGAGGAAGCCGTTGATGCGCGCGATGGCGGTGCGGATGCGGCGGTTGGCGTCGCGCACGTGATTGCGAAAGAAATAGGTGAGCAGGATCATCAGCGGCAGCGGCGAGAGCGTCACGACGCCGAGCAGCGGGTGCCACGCGGTCAAAAAGGCTGCCAGGCCGAAGAGCATTACAAAATCGTTCAGCATGGCAACGACGCCCGAGGCGAAGAGATCGTTGAGAGCGTCGACGTCGGTAGTGGCACGGGTGACGAGGCGGCCGACCGGGCTGCGGTCGTAAAAGCTCATGGGCAGGCGCTGGAGATGCTCGAAAATCTCTTTGCGCATGTCGTACATGGTCTGCTGGCCGACCCATTGCATGATGCTGACCTGCACGTATTGCAAGCCGAAGCTGGCTGCGAGCGCGGCAAGAAACGCGATAACGATCCACATCAGCCCGACGAACGCCTGATGGTGCGGCACCCTGCCTTGCGCGGCAGGCACCACGAACTTATCGATGGCGACAGCGAAGAGGTACGGTCCGAGAATATCCGCCCCGGCCACCGCGAAGCTCATGCTCACGGCCAGGATCACTTTCCAGCGATAGGGCCGCAGATACCTCATCAGCCGGCGCGTGAGGCGCGTGTCGTAAAGCTTGCCGAGTTTCTCTTCTTCGCGGAAGTCGCTCATTCGCGTGCCAACTCTTCCTCGAGCAATTGCCGCTGATAGAGCTCGGCATATTCGCCCTGCTGGGCGAGCAGCGATTCGTGCGTGCCGCGCTCGATGATGCGGCCGTTTTGCAATACGACGATCTGGTCGGCACCTTGCACGGTGGAGACGCGGTGCGAGACCAGGATTGTGGTGCGTTGGGCCATCACGCCGCGCAAGGCGCGCAGAATGCGCTCTTCCGTATCGGTATCGACGGCGGAGAGCGAGTCATCGAGGATCAGGATGCGCGGATCGCGGATCACGGCGCGGGCGAGAGAGGTACGCTGCTTTTGCCCGCCGGAGAGCGTGATGCCACGTTCGCCAACCATCGTTTCGTAGCGATGCGGGAAGCCCTCGATGTCCGTATCGATGCAGGCGATGCCGGCTGCGCCGAGGACCCGCGAGTCGGAGGCGTCCTGCACTCCGAAGGCGATATTTTCGCGCAGAGTCTCGCTGAAAAGGAATGTGTCTTGCGGGACATAGCCGATAGCCTGGCGCAGTTGCTGAAGGGGATAGTCGCGGATCGAGCGGCCATCAAGCAAGAGAGTGCCTTGCGGCGCTTCCCAAAGGCGCGCCACGAGCGCGGCGAGAGTGGATTTGCCGCAGCCGGTTGGGCCGACGATCGCCAGCGTCGAACCGGCGGGGACGTGGAGGTTGATGTCGATCAGCACCGGATCGTCCGGCGCCGTAGGATAGGCAAAGGTGAGATGACGGAACTCAATATCCCCGCGAATCTCCGCGGCCGTGGGAACAGTTCTCGCAGGTTCTGCATGGGAATGGCCGTTGGTCCCGCCGGAGGCGGCCGCTGCCGCGTCGCGGATTCCCGGCTGCGCGTCAAGGATGTAGTTCAATCGTCCCATCGATGCGGCGCCGCGCTGGAAAATATTCGTCACCCAGCCGAGCGCGATGATAGGAAATGTGAGCTGGCCGAGAAATGAATAGAACGACCACAGCGTGCCGAGCGAAATCGCGCCGGTCATCACGGAAATGCCGCCCTTGCCGAGCAGGATTACGACGCTCACGCCGATCATGCCGGTAAGCGCAGGAAAGAAAAGGCTCCAGGCGCCGATCAGGCGCACGTAGCGGTTCACGTACTCGCGATTGGCCTCTTCGAACGAGGCCATTTCCTGATTTTCCTGCGCGTAAGCGCGGACGACGCGGACGCCTGTGAGGTTCTCCTGCGCGCGCGTGGAAAGCGTGCCCAGCGCTGCCTGAATTCGTTCCGAAACGCTGTGGATGATGCGGCCGAAGTAATAGACGGACAGCACCACGAACGGCACGGGAATCAGCGTCCACAGCGTGAGCGACCCGGAGAGCTTCATCATGAAGTAGAGCGAAATGACCGCCGTCGCTATCGTGTTCGCCGTGTACATGATGCCCGGGCCGAGGACCATGCGCACATTATTCAGATCGTTCGTGGCGCGGGACATCAAATCGCCGGTGCGGTTGCGGACGTAAAATTCAGGGTCCTGGCGTATCAGGTTGGCGAGAATATCGTCGCGCAGATCGAACTCGACCTCGCGAGACATCCCGATCAGGATCCACCGCGACCAGAACGTGAAGAATCCCTTTACCGCCATCACCACAACGATGGTGACGCAGTAAAAGCCGAGCGCGCGCGTGCTAAGCGGCGCGTAATGCGCAAGCAGCGGAGCCAGCAAGTGGCGTGCCGTGCCGCTCAGGGTGGTCAGCGGCCGCGGCAACCCGGTGAGCGAGTCCGCGATGATGCCCTGAATAAGCTGGGGAATCGAACCGATGATTCCCATCAGGGCCAGGGCGAGCAGGCCGACGGAGGTCATCCCCTTGTAGCGCCACACATAGGGGAGCAAGGGGCGCATATTCTCCCAGCCGGAGGGTTGGCGCGGGGACTTGGCGACTGCGGCGGACACGGGCTCGGCAGCGGCGCTCATTTTTCAGGGCTTAGACGCAAAAAGCGTCATTTTGACTACCTTGCTAGCCGAAATACTACATGGAATCGAGAACATCCGCGCCACCTCTGGACCAATCCGAACGAAATTATAAACGGGCGCTTTGCCACCGAAGTTTGATCTATCGAGGACCGCTTCGGATTCACGTTTAACTGGCTGGGAAAGCGGCAGCCTGAGTGCGCTAGCGAGCGGCCAGAATCTCTTCGAGACGGGCCTCAAAATTGTCCTCGCCTTCCGACCAGAGACGCACGCGGCCATCCGGGATCGCTCGCTCGATATTGCGAACCCAATCCATCAGCCGGCGAATATTTTCGCGCGTCCGTTCTTGGTACTTTTCAAGGTTTTCGGGCCAGGCCATTGCTTCCAGGAAGCGCGCCTCTTCAGGGCTTTGCGCCGCGGCGGCTGGATCACGCCGCATTCCCAGCAGCCCCGCGTGCCCCGTAAAGAAGTGCTCGAATCCCAAGACCGCCTGCAAATGACCGCTTTCGCTATGGGCGCCGCCGTCGTAATCCTCGCCGTAGCAGATCAGCTCGACTGGTTGAGGCTCGTTGCGCCAACCCGCGCTGGCCGCGGGCTCGAACGACCAGAGGTCCCAATGCGCCTGGGCCTCGTAAGCGCAATCGGAATGGAGATGATCTTTCACCAGCTCGATGATTCCGCCTGGATCGAGGGGCACCGAGCGCAAATCCTGCTCGAAAATGGGCGATTCCGAGGGATCTACGGCGCGAATCGTCAGATAGCTGAAGCCAGGCTTGCCAGCGGAGAAGGGAACCGTGGTCAGGAATTCGCCGTAACGCTCGATCATCCGCTCTTCGGAGAAATCCTCGCACCAAACGCTCAGATACGACTGGTTGGACATGAGGGTCATTATACCGAGGCGGCGGCGCCAAGGGAAAAGCGGGGGATTTGAGGCGGTGGAAACGCGGGCGGAGGGCGTCTTGACAGATCATGATGAATCTTGATAGAGTGGGTTTATGAACAGCCGGGAAAAGTTTGCCACGCAAGTTGCTCCGGAAATCCTCTCAGACCTGCGCCATTTAGCGGCCAGCGAAGGCCGTCAGCTTCAGGCGCTGGTCGATGAGGCTCTCTCGGACCTGCTCGAGAAATACAAGGGGAGCAAGCCTCGGCCCGACGTCATGGCTCTCTATCAAGCCAGCCTTGAAAAATATGGGCCGCTCTATAAGAAGCTGGCTGAGTGAGCGAATACCTCACCCTAACTGAGGTGCTCGCCATTCATGCCGACCAGATCGAGCGTTACGGCGGACTGCACGGAGTTCGTGACCGCGGACTGCTCGAGTCCGCCTTGTATCGCCCGCAAACGGGTTACTATGCCGACATAATCGAGGAAGCCTCCGCTCTTTGGGAGAGCTTGAGCCAGAATCACGCCTTCATCGACGGCAACAAGCGGACCGCGTTCGCCGTCGCGTACACATTCCTGGCCCTTAACGGTACCTGGATTACGGCCGGCCTCGAAGAGACGTCGCGTTTTGTGCTCGGGCTTTACGAAACGGGAAAATTCAATTTCGAAAATCTGAATGGTTGGTTGCGCAAGCACACGGCGGAGCAGAAGCGCAATTTGTGAAGGCGGCTGCTCTTGGTTGGCCCGCGAAGAAGCTTATGGTTTTTTCTTGGGCGGAGCGGGCGTTGCAGCCGGAGCGTCGCCCGATTCATCTTCCGGGGTAAAGCGCGTCGAGATGCCAAGCAGGCGTTCTTTCAGCTGATCGCCCATGCCGGCAAGCACGTCGGCGCAGGTTTCGCGGATGCGTTTTTCGGCGGCTTTGGCAAGCGTATCGAGCATCGCCTGCGAATTTTGTCCGAGCGTGGCGGCTGATGCGAGGAGCCACGAATTCGATGCGTTCTCGAGCCGCGTTTTATAGTGCTCCACCGATTCGTCCGTCTGTTTCTTCAGCGCTTCCATCCAAACGCGCTTTTCGGATTCGCGTTCGGCATCCCATTCTTCCATCAGCGGCACAAGTTGCGACTGCAGCTGCGTGCGGGCTTGTTCGATGCCGAGCGTGATACGCTCTTCAATCTTCTTTTCATACTCAACGAACGAAGTCTCACGCACAAATTCCATGTCCGACCGCGCCTTTTCCAGCGCCGCGCGCGAGGACTCCTCGAATTTCTTGAATGAATCCGCCGTCAGCTGGCTCACGCGATTGGCGAATCCGGTCGAGGCGATTTCGGCGTTTTCCACCAGCTTTCCGCGCTCGCGGTCGACCACTTCCTTCGCGGTCTCTTCGATCTGCGCCTGCGCGTGGTGGACGTAGGCGCGGCGCTGATGATCGAGCTCCGAGGCAGCGAGGCTCGAGATTTCGGCGGCGCGGTCCCTCAAGGAAGACGTCGATTGCTCGACGGCCTTTTCGAGCGCGGACTGCATGTTGGTGTGCGCCTTCTTTTGATACCAATCGGAGGCCTTCAGCAACGCTTCGTACGTCTCGTGCTGGGTTTCGGAGGCTTTTTGCTCCAAGTCCTGCGAGGTTTTGGAAAGGGCCAAGCGGCAGGCTTCTTCGACCTCGCTTGGGACCTTCGCGGCTTCCTCACGCAGGCGAGCGACGGATTCCTGGATGGCTTGTTGCGAAGCCTCCCGCGCCTGCTTGCTGATATCTTCGCGAACGAGCGAGGCGCGCTGCGCCGCATTGGCGAGTTCGCTCGCGGCCCGTTGCGCGTCGGCGATCTTGGGCGAAATCTCGCGTTCCATTTCGGCGGAAAAATGCTCGAGCACTTTCTCGGCCGAATTGCGCAGCATCGGTTCCACAAGCTGCGTGCGCTCGCTGATCACTTGGTCCGCGCGGCGTGCGATTTCGTCCTTTTGTGAAGCAAGCAATTGATCCAGATTGGCGCGCGTCTCTTCGATCGCCAGCTGCGCAGCCCGGCGAAGTTCAGCTTGCGCCGCTTCGGCGCGAACGCGCTCCTGCTCGAGATCCGTGGTCAGCGATTGCGCGGCTTTTTGCGCCTCCGCGGTAACGGCCTGCACGGAGCTCTGAGCCCCGGCTAATGCTTCGTCGAGCGCAGCGCGCAATCCCACGCTGCGGGCTGCGAAATCGGCTTCCGCCTGGGCGAGAGCGTTGTGAGCGGCTTGGCGCAGGTCCGCTTTGGCCCCCTCGGCGCGAATGCGTTCCTGCTCGAGCTCGGCAGTGAGCGCGCGAGCCGCCTTTTGCGCATCTTCCGTGACGGCTCTTACGACGTTCTGCGCGTCGGTCGCGGCGGACTGGATGGAGTCCTGCGCGCCAGCCAGCGTCTGGTCCAGCGTGGCTCGCAAGCCGGTGCTCTTGGCGGCAAATTCTTCCTCCGCTTTCGCGAACGCGGCTTGCGCCGCTTCGCTCAGCTTTTGGCCGATATTCGCGGAAGCCCCGGAAAGCGCGGACTCAAGCTCCTGCTGCATGCGCTGCGTGGCCGAGGCGACGTCTGTTTGCGTCCGCTCCAGCGCTTGATCGCGCGTCGCTTGCGCCGCATCTTCGAGGTTCTTCTTCCATTGATCGAGTTGCGCCTGAGCGGCGTCCGGCGAGGAAAGTATCTGCAGCGAAGGCGAATTCGCCTCACGCTCGGCCAGCACTCTCTCGACGGTTTGTTCGACCGTGTGCTTCAGGTTCGCGGCGGCGGCTTGTTGCGCTGCCTGCTCGGCCGCTTGCTGCGCTGCGGTGCCGACCGCTTCCTGGACAGCTTCGCGCACCTTGGCATCGAGCTGCGCGGTGCTCGCAGCCGTGTTGGCGCTGGTGGCCTTGCGCGCTTCTTCGACAATAGCATTGGTGCGGTCCGCCGCTTGCTGCACCACTTTGCGGGCCGCCGACTCGGAAACCCGCTCCATCGAGACTTTGATCGCGCGCTCGACGGCCTCGTGCAGCTGCGCGTCGAGTTGCTGGCGGACGACCGTCATCTCGTCGTTGATCGCGGTCTGCGCGGTTCGGCGAGCGGTCTTTTCGAGGGCTTCCTTCGCTTCGGCGACAGCCTTGGCCATTTGCCGTGCGGACGCCAGCTGCGCCTCCTGCGCCGAAGGCGCGGCGGGAACCGGCGAGGGCACCACGTGAATCTTGCTCTCAGGCGAAGGCACATCCGGCGCCGCGCCACTTTGGTTTTCCGGTTCGCCCAGCGGAACTTCAAACGAAGGCGCCGCAGGCGCAGACTCGCTCGCGGCAGCCAGCTCGGATTCAACTTGTTCGTGTGACTCCTCCGCCACGGCATCGTCCGGGTGCGGGAACCAGTCCTCAGGAGGGAATGCGATGCCCCAGACGTTGCCGGCTACATCGAACTCGATTCCGATCTGGAAGAGTTCGCGCACTGTGCGCGGCCGCTGCACCCAAATCACTCGGCCCTGAATCGAGCGCGCCTCGCGCCCCGCCTGCGTGCGCGGAATTTCGATCGTAACGACGGAATTTTTGGGGACGTAATGCTTCGACTGGTATTTGCACCCGTGGCAGTTGACGCCGATGGTGGTGGTGCGTTCTTTGAAAGGCTGGCCGAGCGCGTCCACACCCGTCACGGTGATGGGCACGGCCTGGGTGATGCGCGTGCTCCGCCGTTTCTGTTCGCCAGCGTCGTCTGATGCCAGGGATTCAGTCACCCGCAGCCTCCGGGGGGATTTCACCAATGTAACATCGCCAGAGGCCTTGCGCGACGGTACCAAAGTTGGTGTGCGAAAAGGGTAACTTTAAGCCCTCCGCACACGGCGTTCCGGTATGCGCCGCACGGATTCCGCTGTATGGTTTGCGCCCTTTAACTCTCTTAAAATCAGGGCGTTTGGCCCGATGCGTTTGCGTCGCGCGAAAGGACAGCCCTTGCGCAAGCGGCTCCTGATTGTCGCAGCAATCGTGGCAGTGCTGTTCGCAGGCCTCTATATCGTTTCCCGGACGATCGTTGCGCCACGCCTCTCGAAAGACGCGCGCCGGAAGACCGAGCAATATCTTTCGCAGCGTTTCAAGAGCAGCGTCGAGATCGCGGACTTTCACCTCACCGTATTCCCCAGAATTCGTGTGGAAGTCGACGGCATCAGCATGCGCCACCAGGGCCGGACTGATCTTCCTCCCCTCATCCAGATTCGTAAGGCCACATTCGGCGCGAATTGGGCTGGATTGCTCGGACGGAAAGTCGACATCAGCCTCGTGCGTCTTGACGGATTGCAGATCCACATACCGCCGCGCCAGCCCGGCAGCCAGCCGCTCTTCAAAGGAACGGATGAGGATCTGGCCAAGAAGTACCCGGTCGATATCCACATGATTCTGGCTGAGGACGCGACGCTGGTGATGTTGCGCAAGGCCGCGGACACGGATAAACCCCCAAATCAGTTCGAGATTCACCAGCTGCGGCTGGAGAATTTCACGTTTGACCGAGCCGCCTCTTTTCAAGCACTGCTCACGAACCCGAAACCGAACGGGCTGATTCATACGCAGGGTGATTTTGGCCCGTGGGATCCCGACGACCCGAGCCAGACTCCCGTCGGCGGCGTTTACACGTTCCAAAACGCGGACATGAGCACTCTGAAAGGACTGAAGGGAACGATGCAATCGACCGGGCATTTTCAGGGGCCGCTAGACTACCTCAGCGTGGACGGCGAAACAGAGATTCCCGATTTCGCGCTTCGCACCAGCGCGCATCCGATGGCCTTGCACACGGACTATTCGGCCATCGTCGACGGCACCAATGGCGACACCATCCTGAAGACCGTGACCGCGCGCTTCCTTAACACCACTCTTTCCGTGCACGGAATCGTCGAGGACCTCAAGAAAAATGTGAAGGGCCGCACCATCGAACTTTACGCTACCTCCAATGACGCGCGGATCGAGGACCTGCTGACGCTGGCGGTCGATACGTCGCCTCCGGCGCTCACGGGGCCGGCCCGTCTTGACGCGCGCATCGACATTCCCGAAGAAGACACCGACTTAATCGACCGTATGATCCTCGATGGGCGCTTCAGCGTGGGGCACATGGAGTTCACGAATCCTTCGACGCAATCGAAAGTTGATTCGCTCAGCCGGCGCGGCCAAGGCGAGCCGAAAAACATGCAGATCGCCGACGCGCCTTCGCTCTTGCAAGGGCGTTTTAAGATGGCTAACGCGATAATCGATCTATCGAACTTCAGCTTCGCGGTCGAAGGCGCGACGATCGATTTGGCCGGAACCTACCAAATGGATAGCGGCGCTCTCGATTTTCACGGCCACCTGAAGCTCGATGCAAAGCTCTCGCAGACCACGACGGGAGTGAAGTCGCTATTCCTGAAAGTGGTGAACCCATTCTTCGAAAAAGACGGCGCGGGCACCGATCTCCCCATCAAGATCACCGGCAGCAAAGACCACCCGGATTACGGGCTGGACTTCCATGATAAGAAGAACGAGAAACAGTAATATCAGTCCGTTTTGAATGGTCGAGCTGAGGGCTTTTCTTGTCGGCGTCGGCGGCGATACTTACAGTACGCGTGCGGGCGACGACCGCTGGCCGAAAATCGCTGTGCCGACGCGAATTTCCGTCGCGCCTTCTTCGATGGCGATTCGGAAATCGTGGCTCATGCCCATCGAGAGGACGGGCAGCGGGTGGCCGACCTGGCGGGCGATTTCGTCGCGGAGGACGCGGAGCTTTTGGAAATAGGGGCGGGCGAACTCGGGATCGTCTGAATAAGGCGGGACGGTCATTAAGCCGAGCAGGTCGAGATGCGAGAGCGAAGTGGCGGCGCGTGTGAGGTCGGGAAGATCGGTCTCGGCGACGCCCGTCTTCGTGGTTTCGCCCATGTGGACTTCGATCAGGATGCCGAGCTGCTTTCCGTGCTCGGCGGCGGCATCGTTGATTTTCTCTGCGAGGGCGGTGCTGTCGACCGAATCGATGCGGTCGAAAAGCTCGACGGCGCGACGGACTTTGTTGCTCTGCAGGTGGCCGATGAGATGCCAGGTGGCGGCGAGGTCGGCGAGTGACCGGCGCTTCGATTCGGTTTCCTGGACGCGGTTTTCGCCGAAATGGCGAAGGCCCGCAACATGCGCGGCGCGGACGGATTCGGCAGGAAAAGTTTTCGAGACGGCAACCAGCGTGATTTCGTCGGGATTGCGGCCGGCGCTTCGCGCGGCGTTGGCGATCTCTTCGCGAACGCGCGCGATGTTCGCCTCGATTGTCGCCGCATCAAGCGCCATGCGCGAATTCTAGCACGGCGATTGCGTCAGCCATGGAGACACAGGGCCAAAGACGCGGCGCGAAGAATCGCGGCGGCGAGCGGGCGCGGCTGCAATCTTACGTTCATGCGCCACTTCCGCTCAGTGCGGGCCGGCGAACGCGGACGCGCAGTTTGAATTTTGCGGGCAGCTCGCGCAGCACCCGGACGCCTTTTGGTGTGAGGCGATAGGTATGGCGCGGCGGGACGCCCGGTTCGGTAGTCATCCAGCGAGTCTCGAGGAGGCCGTGTTTTGCGAGGCGCATCAAGATTGGGTAAAGCGTGCCGGATTTGAGACCGGTCGCGCGGCTGAGTCCGTAGCCGTAATGCCACGCGGACGGGCGTTCGGCGAACTGGCCGAGGACTTGGACTGTTTGGGGCGACAGCCTGGGCAGCTTCATGGGCCAAGTCTATATATATCGACGGAAACGGTCAATGGCGACGCGGGTCTGTGTTGCGGATGTGCAAACGGGCGGTCAGGAAGATTGCCGGGGGTTGAGAGGGAAGAGCGTGGGCGATTCGGGCGGCGTGGCGGCGATGTTGTTCAGTTGCGGGTAGTGTTCGCGCAGGAGTTCAGGGACTTTTACCTTCTCGCCGGTGAGGAGATGGATGAGCTGGAGCGCGTTGACGACGCCTTTCGCTTCATAGTGATTGTTGGTGATGACGAAGACGTTTTCGCTGTGCT
This sequence comes from Candidatus Aquilonibacter sp., assembly GCA_035507075.1. GTDB lineage: Bacteria > Acidobacteriota > Terriglobia > Acidiferrales > UBA7541 > Palsa-295. The sequence goes on from DATJOL010000033.1 coordinate 30,717, forward strand.
GAGCGACGTAGTCGATGCGCTTGGCCCACGGCTTGAGTTCAGTTTCGGAATAGAGATAGTTGTAGCGTCCGTGGCGCGGAGTTTCCGGATCGTCGCTGAACCACGTGTCATAGCGGCGGCCGTGGAGGCGGACGTAGCCGATGGGCGCGGTGGTGCGTTCGGTGGGCTTCAGCGAGCGACCGATGACGGGCTGATCGATGTTGCAGAAGCCGACTCCGCGCTCGTGAAGCATTTCGTAGAAGCCTCGATCGTTCCAACCGGAGTGGCGCACTTCGACAACCAGCGGGTAATCCCAAAAACGCGCGAGAAGATTCTTCAAGTACGCGACATTGTTCTGATCATGATGGAACGAGAAAGGGAATTGTGCGAGCACCGCGCCGAGTTTTCCCGCATCGCGGAGGACATCGAAGCCTTCGCGGACGAGCCGTTCGTCTTCGACTGCGGCTGTGGTTGTGTGAGTGAATCCCTGCCAAAGTTTTGCGGTGAACTGGAAGCGCGGATTGGGCGCGACTTGCTCGATCCAGAGGCGGCAATGCTCAGGCTGGAGCGGGGAATAAAAGGAGGTGTTGATTTCGATCGCGTCAAACCACTCGGCCAGAAACGCGGCTTCGTGAAAGTTGCGCGGGCGCGGTCTGGGATAAAGGATGCCGGACCAGTCTGCATAAGACCAGCCGGCCGGGCCGATGCGAATTTGCGATGGCGGCATGGGAATTGGCGATGGGAAGATTGTAGCGTAGGAAGTGGAGGAGGTAGTGGAGGCAAAGAGGCAGAGGAGATAAAAGACCGACGCGATCTTGAGGCGCGGGAGAAGTATTAGTTTACAGCAGAGATGCAAAGGCACAGAGGGAAACAAACCGAGAGAGGCCGCGCTTTTTCTTCAAAGGCAGGCATTGGGAATGGGGGCCTATTTTTCCGCGGGCGGATAGGTGATGCGGGGGCCTTCGACTTTGGCGAAGGGAGTGAGCGAGTGCGGGCGCGGAGCGCTTGCGCTGATGATGTCCGCGACGGGAATGCCGCGGATGGTGAGCGCATCTGCAATCAGCGATCGGTGGCAACGCCAGGGAACGGCTTCAGCGCACATGATGGCGGATGATTTGTCATGGCTCAACTTGACCAATCGCTCGAGCGCCTGTTCGAACTCAGCCGTCTGCATATAATCGGCAAAGCCGCGGAACGAGGCATTGCGCCAGCCGGTATTGATCGAATCGCGGCGCGCGTGACGCAGGCCGCCAAGTTTGCGCAAGTGAACGTAACCGATTTTTGCGGAGCGCAATTTGCGCGCGAGCGTCTCGCGATTGAACTGCGGATTGTGCCGCGAACGGGGAACAGTGCGAACGTCGATTACGCGTTTGATCCCATGGGCGCGCAACAGATCGCGGAACTCTTCCCACGGCCGCGTGGAGTGGCCGATGGTGAATAGAGTGCACGTTCTCGCCTGGCGAACCGTTAGCCGCGACCTCTGTGAGAACCGCCGCGGAGAGCCGCCAAAACACAACGGCTCTCCCGGCGCATTGTAGATCAAATCAAGCTGTGGCCTGGCTGCTGCGCTGGATAAACGCAAGCAGATCTTTGTTGATTGTGTCGGCATACGTGGTCAGCATTCCATGGGGGAAGCCAGGATAAAGCTTCAGCGTGGCGTTCTTCAGGAGTTTGACCTGGAGCAAAGCTGCGCCTTTGTATGGCACGATCTGATCGTCGTCTCCCTGCATCACCAGCGTTGGCGCATCGATGCTCTTCAGGTCCTCCGTGAGATCCGTTTCGGAGAACGCCTTGATGCCCTCGTAGTGGGCCTTGGCTCCGCCCATCATGCCCTGACGCCACCAGTTGTCGATCACGCCATCAAGTGGTTTCGCGCCTGGGCGGTTGAAGCCATAGAACGGATTCGCAGCAACGTCGTGATAAAACTGGGCGCGATTGGCGGCCAATTGTTTCCGAAGGTCATCGAACACCTCGATCGGCAGGCCGTCGGGGTTATTCGGCGACTTCACCATGATCGGCGGCACTGCGGCCATCAGGACCAGTTTCTGGACCCGGCCTTTGCCGTGCCGCGCGACGTAGCGAGTGGCCTCGCCTCCGCCAGTGGAGTGGCCGATATGAATCGTGTTCCGGAGATCCAAATGTTCGATGACGGCCGCCGCATCGGAGGCATAGTGGTCCATGTCGTGGCCCTCGGACACTTGAGTGGAGCGTCCGTGTCCGCGACGATCGATTGCCACCACGCGATATCCGTGCTGGAGGAAGAAGAGCATCTGCGTATCCCAGTCGTCGGAGCTGAGTGGCCAGCCATGATGAAAGACAATCGGCTGACCCGTCCCCCAATCCTTGTAATAGATGTCCACGTTTGCCGCTTTTTCTTTTCCCACGGTGATGTAAGGCACGCGAGTTCTCCTTTCCAATTTACAAAAGCAATGGCTTTAAGCGCCCGCTGCGGCGCTGGATTGCGGCGATGAGCGACCAATGGCCCAGCCAGCCGAATAGTCGGCGACTTCTTCCCATCCGGGCAAGCCGAGAATGTAGTGAGAGCGGCCGGGGAATTCTTTGTATTCGGTGATGGCCTTCGAGTGCCGATAGAGGCGATGTGTGGCCTTTACGACTGCAGGCGGCGAGATGTGGTCCCAATCCCCGGCAATCAGCAGGAGAGGCGCGCGATTGTCGTTGTGAACGTTGACCGTCGTAGCCGCGTGGGGGTTGAAATTCGCCAGAGCGGCCTGAAACAGCAGGTGATCGGGGCCGGGCACTGCGTAGCGATTATAGACGGCGAGCGATTCCTCTTCGCTCAGGGTGTTCGTGAAAGCGTAATGAAATTGTTCCGGCGTGAGCGGAATCGCGCGATGGTCGTTCGCGGGATTACTCAGCGCGGGAGCCGAAACTCTCAACGTGGAAAACGGAAGAAAGATAATGCCCCGGATAGGCGCGGTGGATATGGCAACACCGGCAGATCCCAAGCCCCGATCAAGCAGAACCTGAGCGATCAGGCCGCCGAACGAATGGCCGATGATGATTGGTGGAACTTCCAGCGCGCGGATGATCGATTCGTAGTGATCGACAATCTCTGTGATCCCCAAACCCGCGATGGGCGATGGGTCGCGGCGCAGTTCATTGATGTCGCCATCCAATCCAGGCCAGCCCTTGTTGATCACGCGATAGCCCTGCGCCGCGTAGCGCTTCTCCCAGTTTTCCCAGCAGAGCGGCGTCATCCAAAGCCCGTGAATTAAAACGACTGGCTGCTCTTGAGTTTCCATTGGGCTTGATCCTCCTCGGTGGAGTCCTTGAAGCGAACATTACGCGACGGAGTAACAACTTTTGCGAGTCGGGTGACATTTGGGCGCCCGGAGGATGCAATGCCGGGCTGCCGGAAAAGATTTGACGTTTCGGCCAGGAAGTTTGGGAAAAGCCCGAGTTCGCCGAAGCGCAGCGCCAGCGGACCGAGCAACCGGACTACTCTACTCTTTTTCACTCTGGAACAAGAGTGAATTTTGAACGAGCCTGGTTGGCGCACTTTTTCCCGCAGGCTCCGCCGCAAGAGCAAAAGGGGAAAGTTACAGACTTGTCTTGAGATTATTTTTGTCGCGTAACCCTCCGGCCATCTCGCCGCAATGCACGTCGGGTATCTCTTCAAGCGCAGTGGCCGAACCAACGGTAAATCTAGGAGGGTAAATGTCCTTTAAGCGTATTGCTGCGAATACGTTGCAGTGCCTGCGGGCCGGATTGGCGACGATCGCGATTGCTCAGTTTGCGCTAGGCGCGTCGATCGCCGGCGCGGCGCCGAACAACCAAACACCGCCTGACCGAGACGGAGACACAATCACGCCTATCAAGCATGTGATCGTGATCATCGGGGAGAACCGAAGCTTTGACCACGTGTTTGCGACTTACGTACCCAAGCATGGCCAGACGGTGATGAATCTTCTCTCAGAAGGCATCATCAAGGCGGACGGAACGCCGGGGCGGAATTTCTACAGAGCCGAACAGACGGCCGCGATCGACGACGCATCCGACGAATTCCTGCTGAATCCGGACAAGGTCCCGTTTCAGGGCGACGTTTTGCCGGCCCCGCTCGTTGGCGGCCCAAAAGTTGCTTACGTTCCAAACAACAGTCTGGCCGATGCTCAGGCTACCGAAGATGGCTTGCCTGCGAATTATCTCCCGCTGCTGCTAACCGGCGGCACCGGCCAAACCTCAGCAACCCCGGATCAGCGCATCAAGGACGTTAATTCACTGCCCCCTGGGCCGTTTCAGATCACAAATGGCAACACGTTCAGCTACGACGACTACGCAGCAAGCCCGGTGCACCGTTTCTACCAGATGTGGCAGCAGCTCGATTGCAGCACGCAACATGCGACCTTTGACAATCCGTCCGGTTGCAATGCGCGTCTGTTTCCGTGGGTGGAAGTCACCGAGGGCGCCGGTTCGAACGGCGTTGCTCCTGCTTCCAATTTCAGCACGGAATATTCGTCGACAGACGTGACGACCGGCGAAGGCTCGACCTCGATGGCCTTCTACAACATGCAGGAAGGCGATGTGCCGTACTTCAAGTACCTGGCCGACAACTATGCGATGAGCGACAACTTTCACCAGTCCGTGAACGGTGGAACGGGCGCGAATCACATCATGCTGGGCCACGGCGACATGATCTTCTTCAGCGACGGCAAAGGAGACGCGGAACAGCCGCCGCACGGCGTGAAGACCGGCACGACATCGGCCGGAACCCCTGCGGTGCTAGACGAGGTGGAGAATCCGAACGCGCTCGGCGGAACGAACAACTGGTACACGGAAGACGGTTATGGCGGAGGATCGTACGGTTCGCCGGCGTACGGCGGCGGTTCGTACACGGATTGCGCCGATCTTTCGCAGCCTGCTGTGGCGCAAATCACGAAATACCTGAGCTCGCTGCCGCGCCCGATCAAGCCGAACTGCCAGTCCGGTCACTACTATTTGCTGAACAATTACAATCCCGGCTACTTCGGCAACGGCAACGACGCATTCACGGATAACAGCCCGTTCAACACCGCTTTCACAATTCCGCCGTCTTCGGTGCGGAGCATCGGGGACGAACTGATTGCCGCGAATGTTTCGTGGAAATATTACGGCGACCAGTGGAACGCTTACGTAAACGATCCGTATCAGATTAACTACGGTGCGGTCGGCACAACCAATCCGCTGGGCCAAACGATCACCACCGCGGATGAATACTGCACGATCTGCAACCCGTTCCAGTATGACACCTCGATCATGGCCAATCCGACGGTGCGTGCGGCGCATATCCAAGACACGACGAACCTCTACAGCGACATTGCCAATGGGACGCTGCCGGCGGTCTCGTTCGTGAAGCCGAGCGGATTTGTGGATGGGCACCCCGCCTCGTCGAAGCTGGACCTCTTCGAGGGATTCACGGAGAAAATCGTTAATGCGGTGCAGGCGAATCCCGAGCTGTGGAACGATACCGCGATCTTCATCACCTTCGACGAGGGCGGCGGCTACTACGACTCCGGTTACGTGCAGCCGCTCGACTATTTCGGCGACGGCACGCGGATTCCGCTCATCGTGGTCTCGAAGTACTCCACCGGCGGGAGAATCACGCACAATTACTCGGACCACGTATCGATCCTGAAATTCATCGAGCGCAACTGGGGATTGGGCCCCGTGACCGGCCGCAGCCGCGACAACGATCCGGACCCGATTGCCCTGCCCTTCGACCCATACGTGCCGATCAACAGCCCGGCGATCAGCGATCTCTTCGAGCTATTTAATTTTGGGAACAGCGGCGGTGGCTACGGCCACTAGTTTCCGACCGTAAACTGAAACAAGGGCCGAGGCCGGCGAATCCGGCTTCGGTCCTTTTGTTTTATCACCGCGATTGCATCTTTTGGCCGGTAGTCGCAGCGTTTGATTGACGGTTATGGTGGCGTGTAGTAAGAGACTGCCTACATATGAAGGCGATATTCGTCGGTTTTGCGCTGGCCGCTGCCTTGCTTGCCTCGGCTCCGGCCTTTGGCGGCGGCCCGGAGCGCTGGGTCGAGGTGAAGAGTCCGAATTTCGTAGTTGTCTCAAACGCGGACGAAAATGACGCCAAACAAATAGCCATTCAATTCGAGCAGATTCGCTCGCTCTTCCGCGAAGCGTTGCCCATCGCGAGAAACCACAACGGCCCTGTCGTGACGATTCTGGCTGCCAAAAACCAAAAGACGTTGCAGGAGTTGCTTCCAGAGTACTGGACCAAGGGGCACGCCCGTCCCGCCGGAATATTTGTGCAGGCGCTTAACCAGTTTTATATCGCCATCGAAATAGACGCACAGGGGTCGAACCCTTACGAGACGATCTACCACGAGTATTACCATGCCCTCACAACGCCCTACGAGCCGAACCTGCCGACGTGGCTTGCCGAAGGGCTTGCGGATTTCTTCGGCAATTCGCAAATCGAGGGCGAGAGGGCGATCATCGGCGAAGCGTCGGGTCCGCTGCTTTATCAGCTGCAAGGGCAGAGGCTCATCCCTCTTGGCACTCTGTTTCACGTGACTCAGTCCTCGCCCTATTACAACGAAGACAGCAAGGTGACGCTCTTCTACGCGGAATCGTGGGCCCTGATCCATTACTTCATGAGCGGCGATGCCCAAGCTCATAAACCAATGCTGACGGCCTATCTCAACGCGCTGGGCAATGGCGCGACGGAAGACGACGCACAGGCCGCCTTCGGCAATCTGGACAAGCTGCAAAAAGCCTTGCAGGACTACGTTCAGCGCGGCTCGTACAGTTCTTACCGGCTGGCTGCGCCGGCAAGAATCGCCGAGAGCGATCTCCTCGCACGGCAGCTCACTGAGTCCGACGTGGATGCCTATAAGGGTGGTTTCGCCGAAACGCGCGGGCATTCCGAAGAAGCGAAGACCGAACTTGCGCAAGCCATTGAGATCGATCCGAAGAACGCGCTGGCGCAATCCAACATGGCTATTGCGGAATTTTTCCTCGGCGAAAAATCGGAGGCGCTCGATTCCGCGTCGGAGGCCGTCACCCTGGACCCGAACAACTCCGTGACGCGCTATCTGCGCGCCTATCTCGCTTACAACGAAATACCAGGCGTGAGAAGCCCGCAAATCGAAGATGATCTGCGAACCGCCATTAAGTTGAGCCCCGAATTCGCGCCTCCTTATGGCCTGCTGGCTTTCTATCTCGCTACGCAGGACGAAAATCTCACCGAGGCTTGGACCGACTCGCAGCGCGCCATTTCGATCGAGCCGGGAAATTCGGAATACCGGCTTGCCGAGGCGGAAGTGCTCGCGCAAATGCAGAATTTCGCGGCGGCGCGAAAGGCGCTGCAGTTCGCGCGCGACTGTGCGTCTTCGCCGCAGCAGAGCTTGCGCGTCGAAATGTTCGCGTCGTCGCTCGATGAGATGGAAAAGTACGCGAACGAGATGAAGTTCGTGTCGAGCGCAGCCGTCGGGTCAGCGTCCGGATCGCAGCCGTCTGAAGGATCGCAACGGCACGATGAAACCTCGGCCGACGACAGCGCCGCGAGCGCTGAGATCAATGTGCTTGATGCCAGCGGTACCGTCTCCGATGTCACATGCGCAAACGGTTTGAAGCTGCAGCTTTCGACCGCGAACGGCGCAGTGCAGCTGCGCAACGCGCCCGGCGGAACGGTGCGGATCGAGTCAACAGCGGCGATCCCGCAAGGCTTCACGCCGTGCGCCCTGAAGGGGTGCCGCGTGAAAGCCCGATACCTTGCGGATGGCAGCAACGCGCACAGCGGAATACTCGAAGTGATTCAGCTGCTTGACGCAAAGCCGTGAGTCGCGCGATCCGCCAACTGCTCTTCAGGACTCAGATTCTCTTGAAGGCCCGCTCGATTTCCCGGGTGGGATAGCGCAGGACGACAGGGCGGCCATGTGGGCAGCTCATCGGATATTCGGTCTTCGCGAGTTCGGCGAGAAGCCATTCCATTTTGGTCGTGTCGAGCGGAGTATTCACCTTGATGGCCGCATGGCAAGCCGTGCTGGCGGCGATTTTGGATTGCAGCGAGTCGATCGAGATGGATTGGTTCTCGCGGCCGATGCCGTCGAGAATCTCGCAAAGGAGCTTTTCGGCGTCGCTGCTGGGGATGCCCGCGGGCGCGGCTTGAATGGCCACGCTGCGGCCGCCCATGAGTTCGGCTTCGAAACCGTTGGCGCGAAGCTCGTCACTGATTTGCTCGAAGGTGGCGAGTTGGCGCGGACTGAGTTCCACAATCAGCGGGACGAGCAGGCGCTGGCCCCCGAGTTCTCCTTCGCGCCGCGCGCGGAGATGCCGTTCAAAGAGAACGCGTTCGTGCGCCACGTGCTGATCGATGATCCAAAGGCCCTCGGCATTCACCGCGACGATGAAACTGCTGCTTACCTGGCCGAGAGGTTTGAGGTCGAGAATCTCATCGGCAGAGGGAATGCTGCCGCCGCTCGGCGTGACGACGGAGGCCGGGCCGCTTTCGCCATTGGTTGGAATTTGCCCGGAGACGGGCTGTATCGGCCACGGAATGTTTGCGGCGTTGGCCGGGTCGAAGCCGAGTCGCTGCGCGAGCGGCCGCGGAGGAGCGCCGGTCAGTTCGAAATCCTGCGTAAGCTGCGCGGTCGAATCGAGCAGATCGGTGGGGATCACCGCTCGCGGCGGCCCGGGTGCAGCATATCCGCCGTCGGTATACGGATTCGGCGCGGAATCGGCGAGCGCCGCACCGTACTCGCGGTCCGTGGTTGCCGAGGGCGCAGGTGGCGCAAAGGATTGTGCGCCCATTGCCGCGCCTGCAGCACGAGCTGCAGGGAAACCGGGCACAGGCCGCGCGATCGAGAGCGCCTGGCGAATCGTATCGCGCGTGAAATCATGAATGAACTGCGGATGGCGAAAACGAACTTCGATCTTTGCCGGATGCACGTTCACATCGACTTCCTGGTACGGCAAATCGAGAAAGAGCAGCACGACGGGGAAGACGCCGGACGGCGTGATGTTGCGATAGGCTTCGCTGATGGCGTGCAAGAGCAAGCGGTCGCGGACGAGCCGCCGATTCACGAAGATATAGATGCCGTTGCGATTCGTCCGCTGCACTTCGGGGCGCGAGACGAAGCCGCTCACTTTCAACGTGGCGGCCTGCTCGTCCGGTTCAAGCTGCGGCTCGGTGACCGCCGAACGCACGGGGGCTTCATTCGCGGGAATTTCCGTAAGTTCATCGAGCGCCTGGCGGCCGAAGACCTGGTAGACGCGATCCGCGAGCTTTTCGACCGGCGCGCAATCAAGGATCACTTGCGAAGGAGTCTTGAGCACGAAATGGCACTCGGGATGCGCGAGCGCGTAATGCGTCACGAGCGAAGCGATATGGCCGAGCTCCGTGGTTTCAGATTTGAGGAATTTGCGGCGTGCGGGCATGCAGTAAAAAAGATCGCCAACGCTGATGCACGTGCCGCTCGGCGCACCGGCTGGCTTTACGTTGACGAGTTTGCCGCCGGCGAACTCGACGCGCATGCCTTCGCCTTCTTCATTGGTGCGCGTTTCGAGCACGAGTCGCGAAACCGCCGCGATCGAAGGCAGCGCTTCGCCGCGAAACCCAAGCGTAGAGATGGAGATGAGGTCTTCGGCATTGCGCAGCTTGGATGTAGCGTGCCGCTCGAAGCAGAGCAGCGCGTCATCGTGATTCATGCCGCAGCCATCGTCCGTGATGCGGATCAGCCGCTTGCCGCCGGACTCCGCTTCGATGCGGATCGAGCGCGCGCCGGCATCGAGCGCATTTTCGAGAAGCTCTTTGAC